>JAEUMT010000031.1 GCA_016791365.1 Hyphomonadaceae bacterium
ACGATGCGGTCGCTATCCAGACGGCGCTAACGGGCAAGATCGCCGCCTGCGATGCAACCTGCGGCGATGCGCGCCGAGCACAACTCACGGCGGCGCACACGCAGCTTACGCAAGCATTGGACGCCCCCGCAGCGCCTGCCGCCGACCCGGCGACGACGGGTTGGAGTTTTCCAAGCGTTGAAGAAGGCCGCGCGGCGTACGCCGAAGCCGTCGGCATGATCAACCAGGAGCGTTACGCCGATGCGTTCGACGCCCTGGCGCGCACACACGAGGCGGTTGGCCCGCATCCGGATGTGCTAAACTATCTGGGCTTCACTTCACGCAAGCTCGGGCGCCTGGACGACGCGCTGGGTTATTATCGCGAGGCGTTGAGACTCGATCCGAATCATTTGGGGGCGACCGAATATCTGGGCGAGCTTTATATTCAGATGGGCGAACTGGAGCGTGCGCGCTCGCAACTGGCCCGGCTTGATGATCTGTGCGCGTACGGGTGCGCGCAACGTGAGGAGCTTGCACGCTGGATCGACGGCGCGTCTGAGTGAAATTGCTTGCGCTGATGACGGCGCTCGCTTTGGGCGCCGCCACCCCTTCTGTGACCATATTGCTGCGCGAGCAAGCCTGGATGCCAGATGCGCGGGCGCGCGCGTTTCTGGAAGAACCTGCCGAGTGCCTGGCGAGCCGCGAGCGCGCGGTTGAGATCGGGCGGGCGCTTTTCCGGTCGCCGGCAATGCTGGGCGGGCCGGCGGCGCGGGCGGGACTTTCGTGCAATGCATGCCACAGCGGCGGGCGGCGCAATCCGCATTTCATGCTGCCCGAGCTGACCAACCGCGCCGGCGCGGCGGATGTCACCAGCGAGTGGTCGAGCAAAGTACGCGGCGATGGCATCGTCAATCCGCTGGACATCCCTGACCTCTCGGGCGTCACGCGGCGGGAGACGTTTGGCCGCGCGCGCGATCCTTCGCTTGAGCACTTCGTGCACGGCGTTGTTGTCGAGGAATTTCAGGGTCCCGAGCCGCAAGCGGAACTCACAGCCAGCATCATGGCGTATCTTCGGGCGCTGGACGAAGGCGAATGCGCACGGGGCATGGCGCCCGTGACGCTAACGTCTGCCACAGACGATGTACGGCGCGCTGTTGCAGCGGCGGACGGCGCCGATGCCGAGACGGCGCGCGTGGTGTTGCTGGCGGCGCAGGACGCCATGGGGCGCCTCGTCGAGCGCCTGCCGGCGCAGCGATTTGCGCGCGAACGCCGCGCGTTTGAGGGATTGTCACGCGAGATCGGCGCCATGCGGACAGCCGATGATGTCGGCGTCGCGATGGCGACAGCACTGCCAGGCTGGCGCGCGCGATTTGACGCTGTAGCGGCGCGCGTTGCGAGACGAGAGCGGCAGACGTACTTCAACGAACGCACCCTGGCGCGGGCGTTGCGTCAGCCTTAGCTGAGACTATGGAGCGCCGTGGCGCAACGTTGCGCAAGATCAGTCTCGGTAATGCGCGGCCAGTCCGACATCTGGTTGGCGATCCAGGTGAACTGGCGCTTGGCATAGCGGCGCGTATCGCGTTGGCCGATTTCGGCGGCAGATTCCAACGACACCTCGCCGCGAAGGTAGGCGCCAAGCGCGGGCGCGCCGTGGGCCTTCACCGCAGGCAAGGTTGAATCGAGATTGCGGGCCGCGAAAGCGCGCACTTCTTCGAGGGCGCCCTGTTCCAACATGTTCTCGAAGCGCCTGTTGATTGCGGCGTAAAGCGCGGCTCGATCCGGCGTGAGCGCGAGACCCCGCCATTCGGAAGGCGCGACAGCAGGTCTTGTGTGAGCTTGGAACGAGGCGATGCTCTCACCCGTCGTCTCGATAACTTCAAGCGCGCGGATAATGCGCGGCGCATCGTTGGGTTCGAGGCGCGCCGCGGTTTGCGGATCGAGGCGGGAAAGAGCAGCGTGCAGCGCCGACGCGCCTTCCTTTTCGACACGAGCTTGCAACGCGGCGCGCAACCCGGGATCGATGTCGGGCATCTCGGCCAGGCCGTGCGTCAGCGCCTTAAAGTAGAGCCCGGTTCCGCCCACGAGGATTGGCGTTTTATCGCGCTGGCGAATTTGCGCGATGGCCGCGAGGGCATCCGTAAGCCAGCGGCCCGTCGAATAGCGTTCGGCGGCGTCAACATGGCCGTAAAGGTGGTGCGGAGCTTGCGCCTCCTCAGCCAGGGAGGGACGGGCGGTGAGAATGCGAAAGTCGCGATAGACTTGCATGCTGTCGGCATTGACGATTTCGCCACCGATACGCTCAGCCACGGCCAATGCCAGGGCGGACTTGCCGCTCGCGGTTGGGCCCATGATGAGGAGCAAAGGCTTCATGCGGCGTTGCAGTAGCGCATGAGCGGCCCCTGCCCTAGAGGGTACAAGCAATGACCGCGCACGCTCTCGTCTTTGTCGCTTCACCCGAGAACAAGCCTGCTTACCGCGAGGCGCTGCTGATGCTCGGTCGCGTGGCGCTCAATCGGAAACTGCCGCCGCCGGATGTGCTTTCCGGTTGGGAAAGCGCGCAATGGATATATCAAGACGTCGACTCTGAGTTGCGCCAGGAAGCCGCGGCCGCTGTCGCCGAAATGCCGGTGGATTGGGCGCTCGTGCCGGTCGAGGGACGACGCAAGAAACTCCTCATCGCCGACATGGATTCGACAATCATCAATGTAGAATGCCTGGATGAGCTGGCGGATTTCGCCGGCATCAAGGCGGAGATCGCAGCCATCACCGAGCGGGCAATGCGCGGCGAACTGGAATTTGAACCGGCTTTGCGCGAGCGAGTCGGCAAGCTGAAAGGTTTGGCGCTGGATGCGCTGCAAAAGACATACAACGAGCGCGTGCGACTAAACCCGGGCGCCGCAACTTTTGTGAAGACGATGGCGGCGCATGGCGCGCGCTGTGTGCTCGTGTCGGGCGGATTCACGTTCTTTACCTCGCGCGTCGCGGATACGGCGGGCTTCCATGCGAACCGCGCGAATGTCCTGCTGGACGATGGCGCGGCGCTGACAGGCGAAGTGCAAGAGCCGATCCTGGGGCGCAAGGCCAAGCTGGACGCAATGCGCGCAGAGGCAGCCATGCTCAAAATCAACGACAAAGACGTGCTGGCAATCGGCGACGGCGCCAATGATCTGGATATGATCAAGGCTGCGGGACTTGGCATTGCATATCGCGCAAAACCGCTGGTCGCGGCGGAAGCCGACGCGAAGATCGATTACATGAACCTGGAAGCCGCATTGTTCTTCCAGGGGTACCGGCGGGGAGAGTTCGCATCATGAAGCGCTTGATGATTGCCGCGGCGTTGCTCGCCTGTGCGTGCACGCCGCCGGTCACGGAGGAAGCCGTGAACACGGCGGAGCCCTCCCTGCCCGGCGTGACCTTGCCCGTCGCGGATCAGGCCGGAAATCGCATGGAGGCCTTATCGCAGACCAGCGAGCGCTGGTGCACGGGCGATGGCGTCTGGTGCGCTGTGAACGACGGCGTCGGTGTCGCCGTGACCAAGGGCGGCGAAAGCGTTGGCATGATCCATGTCGCCGAGCCCGCGGACGGCGATAGCTGGGAAGCGTGGCCCGTGATCGTTCGCATCGGACGCGACGACAATAGCGTCCTCCTTGGCGTCACGCAGACAACGCATCAAATGTATTCGGGCGGCGGCGGGCAAGCGACGCAGCTCGTGCTCTATGCCGTCGCCGGCGGCGCCGCGAACGAAGTCGTGAGGATGCCGCTGGGCGCGACTGCGGACATACGCGCCTGCTTTAGCGAGGATGATGAAAGGCAACGGGCCGGCGCCTGTCACGACCAATACACGTTCGCAACACGCATCAGTTTGGATGAAGGCGTCGCCGAAGGCGCGCCGCGCATCATGCTGGAAACCGCGGCCGGCTCCTTCCCCGGACGCGTGACGCGCAACGCGGATTCGCTTGCCGCTGCGCCACTGACGCAAGCCGATCTGGTATGGGCGCAGGACGAGACGTGTTCATATCGCCGCACTTATTCGCGTGGCGCCGACGGTCTATATACGCCGGATCAACCGCTGCCAGCGTGCGCGGACTATCTGGAGCCCTAATTGAAATTGCCGCGCAAGCCGCGCGCCGTCGTGTTCGACCTCGATGGCACGCTGATCGATTCAGAAGCGCTCGTGAAGGAAGCGCATTTCGCCGCGTGCGACCACATGGGCGTGACGATGACCGACGCGCAATTTCTTTCGCTGGTGGGCTTGCATCGCGAAGCAAACGATCTGCAGCTCAAAGGCTATTACGGCGATGATTTCCCGCTGGAGCATTTCATCGGGCTAACACGCGCGCATGTCGGCGATCGGGTGGCGCCGCTGAAGGCGGGCGCGGCTGAGTTGATGAATGAACTCGACGCGCTCGCCCTGCCCTTCGGTCTAGCGACATCGTCGCGACGGCCTTGGGTGGAGAAGCACTTTACCGCGTACGCGCTGGCGCCGCGGTTTCGCGTGGTGGTGACACGCCAAGATGTGACCGAGGGCAAGCCGCACCCGGAGCCATACCTGCAGGCGTCACGGCTGTTGGGCGCGGCGCCCGAGGACGTGCTGGCGCTGGAAGATTCATACGCCGGCGTGACAGCGGCGCACGCGGCCGGATGCATGACCGTGATGGTGCCCGACCTGCTCACGGCCACAGACGAGATGCGCGCGCGGGCGCTCATCGTCGCCTCGCTCAACGACGTTCGCGCGTTGCTCTAGCTGCGCGCCTGCAAGCGACGATAGGTTACGCCGCCGTCGCGATTGATCCGCGCGACGATGGCGTGCTCGCCGTCAGCGGCGCGACCGGCAATGGCGCGCGCGGCCGCGATGGTGTCGGTCTGTTCGCGACCAATGGCTTCAATCACGTCGCCGGCGCGCAGCACGCCCTCATTCTCGGCGCCGACATCGACCGAAAGCACAACAAGGCCCCGCACGTCAGGTTCAATCTGGAATTCTTCGCGCAAGCTCGCGTCGAGTTCGGACAGAGCGATGCCGAAGATGCGGCCGCCCCGCGGACCGCCATCGCGCCGGGGCGCCGCGCCACCCTCTTCCCCTGCAACGCGCGCGCCGCCGCCGGTTTCTTCAAGACGTTCGATGTGCGCGGTGACTTGCATGCGGCGGCCGTCGCGAACGATATCGACCAGCACGTCAGTTCCGACCTGCGCCTCTCCAACCATGCGCGTCAGCGCGCGGCTATCGGCAATTTCGCGGCCGTTGAAACGAACGACAATGTCGCCGGGGCGCAGACCCGCTTGCGCGGCGGGGCCGTTGGGCGTGATGCGCGTCACGACGGCGCCGGTTTCGCCATCATATCCGGCGCGGTCAGCGGCGGCGCGATTGAGATTAGCCAAACGCACGCCAAGCCAGCCGCGGCGAATTTCGCCGTAACGGGTAATCTGATCAACGACCGGGCGCACGATCGACGTTGGCGTGGCGAAGCCGACGCCGACACTGGCGCCTGTCGGCGAGACGATCGCGGTGTTGACGCCGATGACTTCGCCGTCAGTGTTGAAGAGCGGACCGCCTGAATTACCGCGATTAATGGCGGCGTCGGTTTGAATGAAATCGTCATAGCGGCCCGCGTCGATATTGCGGTTGCGGGCGCTGACAACGCCAACGCTAAGCGAGCCGCCGAGTCCAAAGGGGTTGCCAATCGCCATGACGATGTCGCCAACGCGGGCGGTGTCGCTGTCGCCCATCTCGACGTATGGCAGCGGCGCGCCGGCGTGGACGCGGAGCACGGCGATGTCGGTCGCCGGATCGCGGCCGACGACGGTCGCTTCGTAGCGACGGCCGTTCTGCAGGATGACTTCGATCGCGTCAGCAGATTCAATAACGTGGTTGTTGGTGACAACGACACCATCCGGAGAAACGATGAATCCAGAGCCAAGCGATGTAATCTGTGCGCCGCCCTCGCCCAGACCTTCGTTCAAGCGCTCCATCGGCGAACCGGGTGGAAAGCGCGGCAGGTCATCGACGCCTTCCACGCGCTGGCTTGTCGCGATGTTGACGACAGCCGGCGAGAGCCGGTCGTTCAGATCGGCGAAGCCGTCCGCCGGAAGGCGCGATTGCGCCAGCGCGGGGGCGGCGAGAGCGAAAATGGCAATGGCGGAAAGAATGGCGCGCATGAGTCGGAGGGTAACGGGCCTATTGGGCAGTCGGCAATCGGCGGTCGGCAGTCGGGAGCACGCAAATCGTGGGCAAAAGCCGCGCTCTGCCCCGTTGCCGACTGCCGATTGCCGACTGCCGTCGTTTTAGCCGCCCCTTCGGCGCTGCATGTAGCGGAAGAAGTCGCTATCGGGCGCGATCACGATTGGGGTGTCGGCGTCGAGCGCGTAGTCGTAGGCGCGCATCGAGCGGTAGAACGCCGCAAATTCCGGATCCCGACCGTAGGCGCGCGCAAAGATACGGGCGCGTTCGGCTTCGCCCTGACCCCGGGTGCGCTCGGACTCTTCTTGCGCGGTCGCGCGGATGATGGCGGCGTCGCGTTCGCCTTCGGCGCGGATGCGGCCGGCGACTTGCTGACGCTCCGAGCGCATACGCTCGTAAACGCGCTCTTGGGTTTCCGGCGGCAGATCGGCTTGGCGAATGCGGACGTCGACGACGCGGACGCCGAGTTCACCGGCGACGGCGGCATTGAGGTCATTCTCGATCGCTTGCATCAATTCCGAACGGCGCCCTGAAATGATGTCGTCCGAGCCTGCGCCGCCGAGAACACGGCGCATTGCCGCTTCGGTGAAGGTTTCGAGACGCGACATGCCGGCCGCCTCATTGAACACGCTCTGATAAAAGCGGCGCGGATCGGTGATCTGCCAGCGCACGACGGCGTCAACGATCAAGCGCTCCTGATCGGAGGCGACGATCGGCTGGCCCTCGAGCGTCAGGCCAATGTTGCGGCGGTCGTAGTCCACCACGCTCTCGACAAACGGCATCTTCAAATAGACGCCGGGTTGATTGGTGCCCGGGGCGTTGATGACGCGCTGGTATTCGCCAAAGCGCAGCACAATCGCCTGGTGATCCTGGCGAACAATGAAGACCGAGTTCAGCAGAACGATCAACAGCAGCAGCACGCCGCCGACGATAAATGGCACAGAGCGCGTCATTGGCCGGCTCCTGGTTGAGCCGTGGCTGGGGCGTTGCGGCGGATCATGCCATCGAGCGGCAGGTACGGCACCGCGCCGCCACGTTGATCGAGGATGACCAAATTGCCGCGCTGATACACGCGCTCCATGGTTTCGAGGTAGAGGCGGTCACGCGTCACTTGCGGCGCCTGGCGATATTCGCTGTGCACGGCGATAAAGCGCTCCGCTTCACCCGTGGCTTCGCGGACGACGCGCTCGCGATAGCCTTGCGCTTCGTTGACAATGCGCGAGGTGTCGCGGTTGGCGTTGTTGATCAGCGTCTCGGCGTCCTGGCCGGCGTTGACGACATCGTTGAACGCTTCGATCACGGCTGACGGCGCAGCCGCGCGCAGGAGCTGTATTTGAAGCACCTGCACGCCGGATTGGTATTCATCCAGTGTCGCCTGCATCAGCGCCTCGACGCCCTCTTCGACGGCGCCACGCTCGGTGGTGATGATGGGTTCGAGTTGACGGCGGCCGATCACTTCGCGCATCGCGCTTTCGGCGACTTGGCGGACGGCCTCATCCGGATCGCGTACGTTGAACACGAAGGCGCGCACGTCTTTGACGTTATAGACGACGCGAAAGTGGATCTCGGCGATGTTGCGGTCGCCAGTGATCATCAAGCTTTCTTCCGGATTATCGTTGGCGACGTTGGCGCGCGGCGACTCAAAACCGATTTCGGCGGTGCGCTGTCCAGTGACATTGACGACCTGACGTCCTTCGATCGGCGCCGGCAAGTGGAAGTGAATGCCCGGGCCCGTCGAACGATTGAACTTGCCTACGCGGGTGATGACGGCTTGCTCGCCTTCATCGACTGTATAGACGCCGGTGGCGAGCCAGCCGATCACGAGCAAACCGGCGATCAGCGGCCACTGCAAACCACGGCGGCCCGAACGCGGACCACCGCCGCCCGACCCGCCGCCTCCGAAGAAGCGTTCCCGCCACTGGCGGAAGAGATCATCAAGGTCCGGACCTGTGGGCGGTTGCGGCGAACGCGGTGGTTGCTGTTGGCCCCACGGCTTGCGCGGACCACTGCCCCACGGACCTTGGCCGCCGCTTCGCGGCGGACCGCCCGATTGGTCATTCCACGGCATTGATTGGTTTCCCCGCCTTCTGCTGGTTTCGCGCGCGCCACTTCCGGGCGGCCGAGACGGGAGCTTGCCGTGCTCCCATGCGCGCCGATATGTGGCCCCTGTGCTAAGGGATCAAGCATGAACAACCAGTTGGCGGACCTCACGGAACGCGTCAAAGCGCGCCTGGATGCGATAAAAGACCCAATCAGCGGAAAGGGTTTGTTCACCTCCGGGCGCGTGAAGGGCCTCGAGGCGCGCGCTGACGGCAAGATCTCGTTTACGATAGAGGCCCCCGCGGATGTGGCGGAACTCTATGTATCGGTCCGCGAGCGGGCAGAAAAAGAGGCGCGCGCGACTGACGGCGCCACAAGCGTAACGGCGGTGCTCACGGCGGAGGCCGCCGCGCTGGCGAAGGCGGCTGGCGGCGTCGGCGGCGTCAAGCAAATCATCGCCGTCGCAAGCGCCAAGGGCGGCGTTGGCAAATCGACGGTGGCGGTCAATCTGGCGTGTGCATTCGCCTCATTGGGGATGAAGACAGGGCTACTCGATCTTGATGTTTATGGGCCCTCGGCGCCGACGCTGCTCGGCACCGGCGCCAAGAAGCCGCGCATGCGCGACGACAAAATCCTCGAACCACTTGAGGCGCACGGGTTGAAAACGATGTCGATCGGCTATCTTGTCGATCCGGCCTCGCCAATGATCTGGCGCGGCGCCATGGCGACGAGCGCTGTACGACAAATGATCGATGAGGTTGCGTGGGGCGATCTTGACGTTCTGCTGCTCGACCTGCCGCCTGGCACGGGCGATGTGCAAGTGACCCTGGTGCAGCGCGTACCGTTGGCGGGCGCGGTGATTGTCTCGACGCCACAAGAGATGGCGCTGGCCGATGTGCGGCGCGGACTTGCGATGTTCGAGAAGACGCACGCGCCTGTGCTCGGCGTCGTCGAGAACATGGCGTATTTTGAGACACCGGACGGCAAGCGTACGCACATTTTCGGCGAAGGCGGCGCGCGGCGCGTGGCGGCCGAGGTTGGCGCACCGTTCCTGGGGGAGATACCGATTGACGTTGCGCTGCGCGAGAGCTGCGATGCTGGCGCCCCGCTGGTAGCGACGAAGCCGACGCATCCGGTATCGAAGCGGTTTCGCGAGATTGCCGCGGCCGCGCGGGCGAACGTGGCGCGGATGAGTAAGCCGGCGCCGGCGATACGGGTGAAGTGATGTGGACCGCCGGCGCCCCACCGGCGTGCGTAGCGGGCTCTAGGCCAGTTCGAAAGCGATCGGCAGCGACTTGAGGCCGTTGACGAAGAAGCTCTCGCTATAGCGCGGCTCGCCGTCGAGACAGACGCTTTTTATGCGCGGCAAGAGCTCTTCAAAAAGGATGCGCATTTCGAGGCGCGCGAGGTGCTGGCCGAGGCACAGGTGCGCGCCGTTGCCGAACGCCAGCTGCCGGTTCGGCGTGCGATCAATGTCGAACGTGTCGGCGTTCGCAAACACATCCTCGTCGCGGTTGCCCGATGCGTAGCAGAGCATCAGCCAATCATCCTTCTTGATGGCGCGCCCGCGCAACTCCGTGTCCTCGGCGGCGGAGCGCATGAATGTCTTGACCGGCGTCGTCCAACGGATGGCCTCTTCGATCAAGGCTGGAATAAGCGACGGGTCGGCCTTCACCCTCTGGAACAGTCCGGGTTGTGACGCGAGCGCCCACATGGCGCCCGCGGTCGAAGATGACGTCGTGTCGTGGCCAGCCGTCGCGACGATTGTGTAATAGCCGGTGCGCTCGAACGGCGGCAACGGCGCGCCGTCGATCTCGGCGTTGGCTAACAATGTCGCAAGATCGTCTCGCGGATTGGCGCGGCGATCGGCTGTGATCTTTTCAAAATAATCGGTGAAATCCTGAACGACGCCAACGAGAAGCGCGGCGAATTGTTCATCACTAAGCGCTGCCTTGAAGCGTTCGGTGTCAGGATCAGAGGCGCCAAACAATTCTTGCGTCAGACGCAGCATGCGGCCGAAATCTTCCTCCGGCACGCCGAGAATGTTCATGACCACGCGCAGCGGATAGTGCATCGCCACGTCCTTGACGAACTCACACCGGCCCGGCAACGCGGCGAAACCATCGGCGGCCTCGCGCGCCAGCGTACGGATATCCTCCTCGCGCTTGCGGACATTGGCCGGCATGAACCAGGCTTGCGTAAGCAGCCGGTATTTCATGTGATCGGGTTCATCCATCTGCACCAGCGAGCGCACAAGGTGCGGCGTGCCGGTGATGGCGCGGGCCCGCGCTTCGCCGGATTGGCTGGTCAGCGTTGTGCTGCGCACCGCGGAGGGAAAGCGGGCATTGTTGCGGCTGATCTCTAGAATGTCCGCATGTTTTGTGACAACCCAGAACGGATCGAAGCCCTCGACCGCCGCCACGCCGAGGGGGTTGTTGGCGCGCAGCCAGCTATACGCCTCGTGAATAGCATCAGTCGCGTATGTCGGCGAAGAAACAAGCGCTTGGGCGAGATCGTCCGGTATTCGCTCAACCTGCATCGCATCCTCCGCGTTTGCCGGCAGTGTGCGCCAATCCCGATCACGCAGGCAACTCATGACGCGCCCTAACCGGGGGTTGCCGCAACGTCGCTTGCGTGTTTAGCGTTGGCGCCGGGGGGACAGCAGAATGCCAACACTTCGCGCCATCTTCGCGGCTCTATTCATTCCCGTGCTTGGCGCGGCGGTGACGCTTTACATTATCAGTTCGGCCGCCGCCTCGGAGAGCGTGACGCTGAGCGATGTGGCGCGGCTCTGTCTGCCTGGAGGTTTCAGCTTCAGCCTCTCGCCCGTGTGCGCCAACATTCAAAACCACTACACGCTGTTGCTGGCATGTGCGGGGACCGCGGCGGCCGGCTTGGCGTTGATCGTCGCCTTCTCAATCGCGAGCGCGCTGACGGGCGCCAATCGGGTATTGTTGAGCTTTGTGTTTCCCGGGCTCTCATTTCTCGGATTGGTCTTGGTCGCGCTCCTCGTCATCGCGCAGATCGCGATCATTTCAGCGACGGCGTATTTCGCCGAGGCGTTTTGGTGGGGCCAGGTTCACCTCACGATCCTGCTCGGTTTCGCGGCGATCGGCACGCTGCTCGGGTTGGGCATACTGTGGCGGACGCTGCGCATGTTCCGTCCGGCCGTGGGCGGCGTCATTGGCGTGCCGTTTTCGCCGATCGAACAGCCCCGCCTGGCGCTGCTGGTGCAGCAGATCGCGAAAGCGACGAACGCACGCATGCCGGACAATATCGTACTGGGGCTCGATCCCAACTTCTTTGCCACCACCGCGCCGATGCATACGCCAACGTCCCGGCACTTGCTTCGGGGGCAGACGCTCTACCTTTCGCTGCCGCTGATGCGGGTTCTCTCACTGGACGAGGTCAAGGCCGTCGTCGGTCACGAACTGGCGCACTTCTCCGGGGCCGATACGGTCTATAGCCGCAACTTCGCGCCGATCTATCGCGGACTCGAAGAAGCGGCCCACGCCGCCGACGAGCACAAGACTTACGACAAGAATCCGCTGCTTATGCCCGCGCGGCTGTTCCTGCGCTTCATGATCGATTGTTTTGCGCGCAACGCCGCGAAGTCGAGCCGCGCGCGTGAACTCCGCGCCGACCAGATCGGCTCAACGGCATCCTCTCCAGCCGATCTTGGGTATGCGCTCATCAAATGCGGCATTCTCTCGATGATCTGGAACAGGGAGATCGAGGACACGCTGAACGACATCTCGCGCGGAAAATTCCGCCGCAATATGTCCGCCGCTTTCGAGGACAAACTGCATTTCGACGTCGATCCCGATAAGCTCCCGCCGCTGGTGGAGTTTTCACTGAGCGCCCACACGCCGCACCCAACGGACTCACATCCGGAGACCAAAGAGCGCCTGGCCCAGCTGGGGCTCAATCTCGTTGATGTGACCTCCGAGGCGCGGCTGATGGAGCGGTTTTTCGCTGCAAAGCCGGCGGCGATGGCGCTCGATAACATGGAGAACGTCGAGGAAATTCTGACGCAAATCTATCATCAGGTGATCATTGGCCCGCGCAACGTTCCCGAGGCGGAGCGCACGACGGATGAGGTGTTCGTTTCATTCTTGTCGGCATTTCTCGCGCACATGGTGACGGCGGATGGCGTCGTCGATGAACGCGAAGTCGAGACGGCCGAGCGCGAAGCCATTTCCCACATTGGAGGCAATTTCGACGCGCGTGAGTTCCGCGAATTTTGCCGCACCCCCGATCAGCTCACGCCACTCTCGAAACTGACAGAATGGTCGACCAAGTTCCTGACGCCGTCGGGTTTTGAAATGCTGCTCGATATGTTGACGAAGATCGCGCAGGCGGATGGCGAATTGCACGAGCGCGAGACGAGAATCCTTCACGATGTGCGCGCGATCTATGACGAGTTGAAAACGGCGGAAGCCGCCGTCGCGGTCACGGCGCACGCGGACAGGCCGCCGCGTTAGGGCCGATTATTCCGTTGTCATGCCATTGTGGCCGTGGTCACATTGCTCCATCTCGTGCGGAAACGGCCCTGTTGATTGGCGCTATTGCCACTCGGGATTTTCACCGCGCGACGCTAGATAGACGCCATGAAATACGAAAGCATCTTAGAGACAGTTGGCGACACGCCAGTGGTGAAATTGGCCGCCATCGCGCCGCGCGACATTTCAATCTACGTGAAGGTTGAAGCCTTCAATCCGATGGGATCGGTGAAGGATCGCCTGGCGCTAGCCGTGATCGAAGACGCCGAGCAGCGCGGAGTGCTGAAGCCGGGCCAAACGGTGGTTGAGGCGACAAGTGGCAACACAGGAATTGGCCTGGCGATGGTGTGCGCGAAGAAAGGCTATCCGCTCGTCATCGTCATGGCGGAGAACTTTTCGATCGAGCGGCGGCGTTTGATGCGGTTTCTCGGCGCGAAAGTCGTGCTGACGCCCGCCGCGGACAAGGGCAGTGGCATGCTGGCCAAGGCCACGGAACTCGCCGAGACGCACGGCTGGTTTTTGACACGCCAGTTCGAGAACGAAGCTAACGCCGACATGCATAGCGCCACGACCGCGCAAGAAATTCTGCGCGACTTTGACGGCGAGCGGCTGGATTATTGGGTGAGCACTTATGGCACGGGCGGCACCGCAAAGGGCGTGGCGCGCGCGTTGAAGGCAAGCCGGCCCGACACGAAGATCATCGTCACTGAGCCTGACAATTCGCAGGTGCTCGGCACTGGCCTAACCGATCGCTTCCGCCCTCACCCGATCCAAGGCACGTCCCCGGACTTCATCGCCAAGCTGATGGCGGACGCCAAGGCAGCTGGCTGGATCGACGAGATTGTACCGGTGAACGGCGGCGACGCGCTACGGCTGTCGCATGAGCTGGCGACGAAGGAAGGCATCTTTGCTGGAATTTCGTCCGGCGCGAGCGTTGCCGCAGCATTGAAGATCGCGGCGACGGCGCCGAAAGGCTCGACAATCCTCGCCATGCTGCCGGATACCGGTGAGCGCTATCTTTCGACACCGCTGTTCGACGATGTGGCTGTCGACATGACGGCGGAAGAGGAAGCGATTTCGAAATCCTCGCCTTCGAACCGCTTCGACATTCGCCCCGCCCCTGCTCCGGCGGCGGCGCAGGCGCCGATCGCAGCCGACGCCGAGGCGGCGGCGTTTGTCGACAAGCTGATCGCAGAAGAGCCGGTGCTGCTGTTTGCGCTGGAATGGTGCGAATTCTGCTGGGCGACGCGGAAGCTCTTCAAGGCGCACAGCATTCCGTATCGCTCCATCGATCTCGACTCAGTCACGATGCAGAAGGACGATTGGGGCGGACGCGTGCGCCGCGCTGTTGGCGCACGCGCGGGCGCGCCGTCCATTCCGCAGGTGTTCATCGGCGGCGAACTGACCGGCGGCAATTCTGAGATGTTCGACGCCATACGCAGCGGCGCGCTGCAAGCGAAGTTGCGCGCGGCAGGCGTCGCGTTCAACGCGGACGCGCAAGTTGAGTACGACGCGCTGCTGCCGAAGTGGCTGAAGAAGAAGAAAAGCGCTTAGTCGGTTGACGACGCCCAAATGATCGTCAGCCGGCGGTGCGCTGGCACGTAGATACTGAAGAGGAAGATGCCCCACCATTCCATGCCAGCTTCGAAGTACGCGCTTGCCTTCGGCAAGTCGGGGCTCGTCCAATCGAGGATCTCATGCTGGACGCCGGTGGGGAGGATGAAGTGCTTGATCTTCTCGAAGACCTGCTGCGTTTCGGCGCAGGCACGCATGGTGTAAGGCGGATGCGCGAAGGCGTACGCAAACTGACCACCAGCGCCAGCCTCCGGAATACCAGAGCCGCCGCTCATTTGCTGCAGTCCCTCGAGTTCTCGCAGCGGCGCGTTCCGGAATTTCCGCCCGCCTTCGAACGTGTACTCCCCCAGCAACAGCAAGTCGCCTGTCGCGGGATCATACCAATCGCCGTAGAAGGCTGCGTCGTCGATGAGGCGAAAACCGATGGCGCGAAGCGCCTCGCGGTCATCGATCGGAGCCGCTGAGCAAATCGTTTTGAAGATCGTGTCCGGATCACCATCCGCGTCATCGAACACGGCGAACTCGACGACTCCCCAAAGCTCACGATAGCGCGAAAACGAGGCCGGCAGCGGATCGACGCGATGCATCTTACTCCAGCCTCAACACCCGTATCGTGTTCGTCTTCCCCGCCCGCCCAAACGGAATGCCCGCGATAATCGCGACGCGGTCACCCACCTCGGCGACGCCGAGTTGGCGGACGGCGGCGTCGGCTTTGTCGACCATTTCTTCGACGTTGTTCACGTCCTCGGTCACCATCGAGCGCACGCCCCAGACGAGCGCGAGTTTGCGGGCGGTTCCCATGAACGGCGTGAGGCCGATGACGCCCGAGCGCGGGCGTTCGCGGGCGACGCGGATGGCGGACGAGCCAGTAGCGGTGTAGGCGACGATAGTCTTGCAGCCGATGACATCTGAGATGTGACGGGCGCTGAGCGCGATGGCGTCCGCGGTGGTCGCTTGCGGCGGCGTCATGTCGCGCGGGAGCGAGGCCCAATACTCTTCGTCGTCCTCCACGGCGCGGATGATGCGGTCCATGATGGCGACGGCGCTTTGCGGATGGCGACCGACGGCGCTCTCGGCGCTGAGCATCACGGCGTCGGCGCCCTGATAGACGGCGGTGGCGACGTCGGACGCTTCGGCGCGCGTTGGCGTTGCGGCTTCGACCATGCTTTCGAGCATGTGTGTGGCGACAATCACCGGTTTGCCGGCGGCGCGCGCCGTGCGGATGATCTTGCGCTGCGCGATGGGGACTTGCTCGGGCGGCAACTCAACGCCGAGATCGCCGCGCGCAACCATCACGGCGTCGGCGACATCGACGATGGCTTCAATCTCTGCCAAGGCGGACGGCTTTTCAATCTTGGCGATAATGCCGGCGCGGTCGCCAATGAGGCCGCGCGCCTCGCGCACGTCTTCAGGGTGTTGCACGAACGAAAGCGCGATGTAGTCGACGCCGAGTTCGAGGGCGTAAGCGAGGTCTTCCTTATCCTTGGCGGTCAACGCGCTGATCGGAATGCGACGCGTCGGGACGTTGACGCCCTTTTGGTTCTTCAGCGTGCCGCCGAAATCAACGCGGGCTTTGCACTGCGTGCGACCGCGCTCGGTGATGGTGACTTGCAGTTTGCCGTCGTCGAGCTTGAGGATGTCGCCCACTTCGAGCGCGTTGACGAGCTCAGGATGCGGCATGCGGATGAGACCGTCAGCGCCTGGCTCGTTCGAGGCTTCGATGGTGACGCTATCGTTGAAGCGGAGCTTGATCTCGCCGTTCGCGAACATGCCGACGCGGATTTTCGGGCCCTGCAGGTCGGCGAACACACCGACGGGCGTGCCGGCTTGTACTTCGGCGGCGCGGATCGCATCCATGCGGCGCGCATGATCTTCACGCGCGCCGTGGCTGAAGTTCAGCCGGAAGCAATCGACGCCGGCCTGGATCAACATCGCCAGACGTTCCGGCGCATCGCTGGCCGGTCCCATCGTTGCGACGATCTTACAATCGCGTGCGCGCATGCGTTCTCCGTTCGGGAGAGACATTCAGTGCGTTGCGGGGAAAGTCCAGCCACTGACGCCCCTCCCCCTTGTGGGGAGGGGTTGGGGTGGGGGTAACCGCGGTGCTGTTTCGGGTGACCTGCGCTGACACCCCATCCGTCGCGCTCCGCGCGACACCTTCCCCATGAAAGGGGAAGGAAACCTCAGCTCCCCATCTTATACGGTCCGCCCTTTTCCAACGCCTTTTGGTAGGCCGGACGGGCTTGTTGCAGTTTTCTGACGCGGACCATGTTCGGATAGCGATCAAGGCCGCCGCGATTGTTTCCGGCGTCGAGCACGAAACTCATCTGGATATCGGCGGCGGTGAAGCGATCGGCGGCGAAATAGTCGCGGCCTTCGAGGTGGGCGTTGATGAAGCTGAAATGGTTGTCGATCTCGGGCTCGACGCGCATTTGCATCAGCGGCGCGCCGTTTTCGCCAAGCAAACCGACATAGAGCTTGAGCAGCAGCGGCAGCATAGCCGAGCCTTCGGCGAAGTGCAGCCAATAGAGATAATCGAACCGCGCCGCGTCGCCTGGCGGCACGGAGAGCGCGCCGAAGGCTTCGTTCTCCGCGAGGTATTCAATGATGGCGGCGGACTCCGCGAGCACCTTGCCGTTGGCTTCGACCACCGGCGATTTGCCGAGCGGATGAATTTGCTTCAGCTCGGGCGGCGCGAGGCGCGTCTGCGGATTGCGCTCGTAGCGCTTCACTTCGTACTCGGCGCCAAGCTCTTCGAGCAGCCAGAGGATGCGCTGCGACCGGGATTCTTCGAGGTGGTGGACGATGATGGACATTGTTGTTCTCCAGGCTTCCCACGCTTCCCGGCCCTGAGCCGGAATCCAGGAGCAAACGCACAGACGTTTGGCCCCTAGGCCCCGGCTCGCATCCCGGCTCAAGGCCGGGACTGCGTCCGGGGAACGTGGCTAGTACGGCGCAAAGTTCAGTTTAAGGCCCGGTTCTGGCCAGCGCGTCTTGATGAGCTGGCTCGTCCCGGAAAGCGTGATGTAGGCGTCGCGCATGTCGGCGCCCCCGAAAGCGATGTTGGTGACGAGCGGATCAGGGAACGCCGTGTGCTTTGAAGCGCCGGCGGGCGTGATCGTCGTGATGCCGCCATTGAGGATGGTGGCGACACAAACATCGCCATTGGCTTGCACGGCGAGGCTATCGAAGAACACATGCATCGGCTGCACAGCGACGCAGCGCCCAGCCGGACCACCGAGCGGGCTGCGCGCGACTTCGCCTTCGCCGGTGATGTCGAAGGCCCAGAGTTTTCCGGTCTCGGTTTCAGCGGCATAGACGACCTTCTCGTCCGGCGAGAGGCCGACGCCGTTCAAGCCAACGTGACCATAAGAAGCTTCCTTGATCAGCGAGCCATCGGGCTTGCAATAGTAGAGGCCGCCGCGATCCTTCGAGCGTTTGTAGTTCTTGCCGAGGTCGGTGAACCAGATATTGCCGGCCTTATCGAACACGAGATCGTTCGGGCCGGAGAGCTTGCCGCCTTCGACCTTGTCATAGAGGCGTTCAACTTTGCCGGTGTTGAGATCGACGCGTTCGATGCGGCCGGTCGTGTAGTCAACAGACGCGTTGCCCGGAATGTTGAGAGCGCCAACCTGGTGATATTCGAAGCCGCCATTGTTGGTGATGTAGCAGGCGCCATCGGGGCCGATCGCGGCGCCGTTGGGGCCGCCGCCGATGTTGGCGATGACTTCCTGCCTGCCCTTCCAGACGCGCGTCAGCGTTTTGCGCTGAATCTCGACCAGGATGACGCTGCCGTCCGGCATGGCGATGGGGCCTTCGGGAAACTGAAGGCCAGTGGCGATGACTTCAAAGTCTGACATGAAGCGACGTTAGCGCAGCGCGCGAAGAATGAAACTCCTCCCCGCTCCCCTTGCGGGGCGGGGTTGGGGGTGGGGGTGACGGCGGTGTTCTAGGAGGACGAGCTGCCGCCCGTACCCCCATCCCTGCCCTTCCCCGCAAGGGGGAAGGGTTCAGACGCGCTCCAAGACTCGCACCACGAAATCTGCGTCGTCCTTCTCGCTGCGTTCGACATGTTCACGGCTGACTTCACGCCATTGCGAAAGATCGAGATCAAAGCGGGCGTCGCCCTCCGGCGAGAGATTCACTTCGGTGAGGACGATGCGGTCGGCTTGCGGGAGCACTGCGTTGTAAAGCTGCGCGCCGCCGATCACACACGCCTCCTCCACGCCCGCCGCTTCAGCCATGGCGCGCGCGGCGGCGATCATGGCGGGAAGATCGGTATAGACCCAGGCGCCGTCGGCTTTGAAATCAGCGTCGCGGGTGAGGACGAGATTCGGGCGCCCGGGCAGCGGCTTCTTCGGCAGCGAGTCCCAAGTCTTGCGGCCCATGAGCACGGGCTTGCCCATCGTCGCCGCTTTGAACCGTTTCATGTCGGAGCTCAAGCGCCACGGCAAATCGCCATCGCGGCCAATGACGCCGTTCTTCGCAACGGCGACGACAAGAGTGAGCTTCGGAATCACAAGCTCTTCTAGCCTCGACGCCACAGGGCGTCATCTGTTCGTGGCAAACCAAATGACGTGCCGCGCGCCTTTGCCGTTGCGCCCCGCGCGCACCATGACTTCCTCGACTTGAAAGCCCGCATGTTTCAAACGCCGCGCGAAGCGCTCGTCAGGCGCGGCTGACCAGATTGCCAGCACGCCGCCCGGTTTCAGCGCCCGCTTTGCCTCCTGCAGACCCAGCAGCGAATAGATGTGGTTGTTCTCCTCGCGCACGAGGCCGCCCGGGCCGTTGTCAACGTCGAGCAGGATGGCGTCGAAACTGCGTTCGGCGGCGCCAATGGCGCGGGATACATCGCGCATGACGAGTTCGACGCGAGGATCGTCAAGGCAGCCGGCCGCCAAGTCCGCCATCGGCCCGCGCGCCCACTCGATAATCTCAGGCACGAGTTCAACGACGGTGAAGCACGCTTGGGATCCGAGCCTTGCGAGCGCGGCGCGGAGCGTGAAGCCCATGCCGTAGCCGCCGATGAGCAAATGCGGCGCATCCGTGCCTTGCAGACGATCGCAGGTTTGAAGCGCGAGCGCCTCCTCCGACCCGCTCAAGCGGCTCGACATCAACTCATTACCGCCCAGTGCGATGATGAAATCGGCATCGCGCTTGTAGAGACGCAGTTCACCGCCGCCTGGGATTTGGGCTGTGCCAATGAGTTCGCGCGGTTTCATACCACTGTGGTATGACACCGTCCGACGGCGGCGCGCCAGCGGCTTTGGGCCTGTCACGACGCTTGAGCGGATTTCTGACATGGGTCAGACGTTGACGGCGGTGGCTCGGCCTCCAGCTTTGCAACAGAGTTTAAGGGGGATGTGATGCGGTTTGTAGTTCTTCTTGGTGCGGCGCTTGTATTTGGAGCGTGCTCGCCTCAGCCAGCGACGGAAGCGCCAGCTCCAGCGTCCGCTGTCGAAACAACGACAGAATTGGCGACAGTCACCACACCGGCAAGCGGCGCGCATGTCACGAGCCCACTGCAGGTGAGCGGCGTCGCGCCTGCGGATTGGTTTTTCGAAAACCAGTTTCCAGTGGGTTTGATCGATGCGAACGGCGCCGAGATCGCGATGGCGCCGGCCCACCCGCGCGTCAGCTGGACCGATCCCGGACCGAAAGAATACGACGCAGAACTTACGTTCACCGCAACGGGGCCGGCGACATTGGTGCTGGAAGAAGACATGCCTGGCGAAGGCAACGAGCCGCGGCAAGTGCGCATTCCAGTGGTGCTGCAGTAAAGCTGGGAGGCGTCCATGATTTTACGGCGCATGCGAGAGCACGTTACCTCGCACAATTGGTTTGCGGTCGCGATTGATCTTCTGATCGTTGTGCTTGGTGTCTTCCTTGGCACGCAAGTGAGCAATTGGAACGATGCGCGCGCGGATCGCAGCGTCGTCGCGGGACACCTCTCGGAAATTACCGAAGACCTCCGATCGCACCTGAGATTGCACGATGCGCTCTACGATTCCGCGCTCGGCCGCATCGCAGCCGTGGATTACATCTACGATCAGGCGTTCCACCGGCGTTTGCCGCAGAGGCTGGTGCTTTCCACGGAGTCCTGGGACGCACCTGCTGCGCCGCCTATTCCCGCAGATCGGCTCAACCACATTATGGGCTACGTCGATCTCGTGCGCGTCAACCTTGGATCACGGCAAGCGTATGATTCACTGATCAGCTCCGGCCACATGGGCATGATCGAGAACAGAGAATTGGCGCGCGATATCCAAGAATATTACTCGCACTACGACGATACGATCGAAGCGAGCCTGGTGTTTCGAGAATTCCGAAACGCTGGCGTGGTGGACAGTCTCTCGTCCGGCGTGTCGTTATTTGACGAGCGCCCGATCGCGGAAATCATCGCGCTCGCACGCCGTGACGCAAAGTTCGCCGCTTATCTGCGAAGCCAGCGCGAATGGGCGATCCTCCACGCGAACCTGCTAGCGCGGTTGAAGACGGAGACTGAAGCGCTGCTGAGTGAGATCGAGGCCGAACAAGCGCGGCTAAACTAGCGTCTAAACCGCGATCGGCGCCTTGATGCCGGCGTGCGCGGCGTAGCGTTCGAGTTTGAAGTCGCTGTACTCGAACGCGAAGATGTCCGTGCGCTCGGGGTTGATCAGCATTTGCGGCGGCGCGTACGGCGTGCGCGCGAGCTGGGTGCGCGCTTGGTCGAAATGGTTGTGATAGAGGTGCGCGTCGCCGAAGGTGTGGACGAACTCGCCGGGCTGAAGGCCCGTCACTTGCGCCATCATTTGCGTGAGCAGCGCGTAGCTCGCGATGTTGAACGGCACGCCGAGGAAGACGTCGGCGCTGCGCTGGTAGAGTTGGCAGCTCAGTTTCCCGTCGGCAACGAAGAACTGGAAGAGGCAGTGGCACGGCGGCAGCGCCATCTGATCCACTTCGGCGGGATTCCAGGCGCTGACGATATGGCGGCGTGAGTTCGGGTTGGTCCGAATCGCGGCGACGACGTTGGCGATCTGATCGATGACGCGGCCGTCCTTGGTTTCCCACGAACGCCACTGCTTGCCGTAGACGGGGCCGAGTTCGCCCTCTTCGTTGGCCCATTCATCCCAGATCGTGACGCCCTGCTCTTGCAGCCAACGCACGTTGCTGTCGCCGCGCAGGAACCAGAGCAGTTCGAGGATGATGCTTTTGAGGTGCACCTTCTTCGTGGTCAGCAGCGGAAAGCCGGCGCTGAGATCGAAGCGGAGCTGGCGGCCGAAGACGCCGCGCGTGCCGGTGCCGGTGCGATCGCCCCGGTCGACGCCGTTGTGCAGGATGTCGTCCAGCAGGCCGAGATAGGCGACGTCGGCTTGGGACGGGCTGCCTTCTGGCAAGGGTGCGGGTTGGGCGCTCATTTCAGAGCCAATATGGGCTGACTCGGGCCCGCTTCCTACGCCCGGAGTGCGTCGCGCCGCGCTTCGACAGGCTCAGCGTGACGCGAAGTTAAACTCCTGAGCCATATCTCCGGCGTCAGCCTGAGCCTGTCGAAGGCGTGGTCGCTGGACACGACGTCTGCCCCACCTTCCGCACTTGCCGGATCAGCGGTCCCGCGAGCCAGGCGGCGCGGGCGTTGACATTTACCCCTGCCGCACGCAGCGCGCGCGCCATCCATTGGTTGCAGACTTGCAGCAAGTGAAACGAGCCGCGCGAGCGCAGGAACGATGAACGGCCGACGACTTTGCCATTGCTGATGCGAATGGGATTGCCGGCCGCGTCGAGCACAAGGAAGCGATCAACGAAGGCGACGAAGCGTTGCGCGCCTTCATGGCTGACAGCGATTGGGGTGTCGTCATTGGGGCTGAGATAGGCGCTGGACGGCCCCGCATTGTAGGCGATGTGAAAGACGCTCGCGCTTGGCGGGATCAGTGCGTCGAGGCCGAGCATCAGGTCCGTGCCGTCGGAATAGTAGAACTTCTCGTCGCCCCAGCCGAT
Source organism: Hyphomonadaceae bacterium (assembly GCA_016791365.1). GTDB lineage: Bacteria > Pseudomonadota > Alphaproteobacteria > Caulobacterales > Aquidulcibacteraceae > Vitreimonas. Next base: position 22,246 of record JAEUMT010000031.1, read on the forward strand.
GAGGAAGCTCTGTGCGTCGGGATAGAGCCGCCGCAACGGATGATCGTCTGGGAAGATCGCAGCGGGCGCGCCGATGTCGCTGTGAAAGCCATTTGAATACAGGTGCAGCTCGATGCAATCGGTCGCCGTTGGCGCAGGCACGTTCGGCGCTGGCATTGGCGCGTAGAGGTAGGCGAAAACGATGACGCCAAGCAGCGTAATCGTCGCCGCGAGCGGGCGGCGGCTGAGCTGGCTTAGCTCTCTTCCGCCGTCAGTAGTCTCACCCGGAACGCCCATCCTGCCAGCCCCGCCCCTATCATCGGCGCCGCGATGAACAACCAAAGCTGCATCAGCGCGTCGCCCAACACCCATACAGCAGGTCCGAGCGAACGTGCAGGGTTCACGGAGACGCCGGTGACTTGGATGCCGACGATATGGATCACGACCAGCGTCAGCCCGATGGCGATCCCTGCAAATTGCGGCGCGGCGCTACGTTGCGTGACGCCAAGGATGACGACAACGAAAATGAACGTTGCGACGACTTCAAAGACGGCGCCGGACAGCAGGCTATAGTCGCCCGGCGAGCCTTGGTTGGTGACCGCGTCACGCACGCCGTAGCCGTTTTGGCCGAGGCCATTTTCGATGATCGAATAGTCGGGATTGCCCGACGCGATAATGAACAGGACACCGGCGCCCACTATCGCGCCCAAGCACTGGGCCGCCAAATAGCCGAGCATTTCGGCGGTGCTCATGCGGCCAGCGGTCCAGACGCCGAAGCTCACCGCGGGGTTGATATGGCAGCCGCTGACGGGGCCAATGCCATACGCCATGGCGACGATCGAAAGGCCAAACGCCCAGGCAATGCCTTCCTGCCCTACGACGCCAAAACCCGCCAGCACGGCGGCGCCGCAACCAAAGAGCACGAGCGTGAACGTGCCAATAAATTCCGCCGCCAGCTTCTTTGTCATTGCGAACCGCCCTCCGCGCGCGGAGTGGTAAGCGAGTCTTGCGGAACACGCCAACGATTACAGTTTGAAGATGGATCGTTACGCTGGCGCGCTGGAGAAACGCCGCCGCCAGGTGAGCGGCAGAAGAATGCGTTGACCGAACGTGCCGTCCCAATCCGGCTTAAGTCCATGCCGTTGAAGGACGGCCACAACCTCCCGGGCGATGGCGACGGCGCGTTCGTCCTCATCAAACGTGACATGCCCGAAGCTTAGATAGACGCCCATCCCCTCCACGCCCCGCTCGGTGTCCTGGCCGTGGTAGAAGATATAGCCGCGCGGTTCTTGTCCCGCCTGCTTCATTCGCTCGAACTCTTCCGGCATCGCAGCGACGCCGCACGTCTGACAGCAGAGAAAATCCTGGCGGGCGGCGATCCCCGTTGCATCGAGTTCAGCAAACGCGGCATCCAGCCGGTCACAATCCGTGCGCTCCTTCCATTGCTTCTCTTCGTCGCGCTGGCTCCTGAGAGCACGGTCAAGTTCCGACCTGCCGAAGGCCTCCAGCTTGCTCAGCGCCGGAGAGTCGTAGGCGATATCCCAAACCGATTGCCCAATCTCCGAGGGAGATTGGAACGCGGCTTTCACAAGGCGCCACACGCAGGCCCTGACCTCCTCGCGTAGCTCCTTTTCGCTTGGCTGATCACCCATGCGACTTGCTTAGCGCTTGAAGGAGGCGCTTCCAACGACGACGTTCCGTCCCTATATTCCGACTCGTCCGGGCAACCGGACTATGGCGATAAACGCGCAGAGATAGGCGGATCGGACCCGGGTGCGATGCCCGGCGGCTCCACCATCAGGGGTTAGAAGCCAGAAATCAGTAGTCAGAAGGCGCATTTCTGATTTCTGGGTTCGGGTTTCTGACACCTGATGAAGGGGCCGAAATAGGATCGACGGACGTTGAAGGCTGATGCTTTTGCTCGGGTGGTCCCGATACAGGCCAAACAGCATAGTTGCCAATGACAACCACGCTGAGGAATTCGCCCTCGCTGCGTAAGCAGTGCGGAGTTTTCCGAACCTAAGTCCTACTGAGTAGCATCACTAGGCGGGGCCCCCCGGCGCCCGGCAACAGAAGCCGGGGATTTTATTCCCCAGAAATCCACAAGCGCCTCAAGCCGCACGCATGATTGTCGCGAATTGCGCGCGGAACGCGTGCGACGCGACGAATTTCCTTTATAGCGCAAATATTTGGAGAGTTATTCACACACGCGCTCGCGTTGTGAGCGAACACAGGACTCTCGCGGCGTCATTTTTGCAGTGCGGATGCGAACTGTTGTTCGTCGCAAACGTTTCGCCTGCCGACGTTGGAAACGTTGGTGTTTTCGCGCTCTGTGGATGAACAATTGACTGCCCGAAATGAGCCAGTAAGGGTTTCGCCGGGAGCGAACGGAGGGGCGGCGTGGCCGACGACATGATCGGGTACGAACATTTGATGCAGGACGCGCTGCGCAGCGTGGTCCGCGCCGCGCTTCAAGAAGCGGCCAGCCCTCGCGGTCTGCCGGGCAAGCATCATTTCTATATCACGTTCCGTACGCATGCGCCGGGCGTGATCATCCCTGAGCATCTGCGCGCACGTTATCCCGATGAGATGACGATCGTGCTTGAGCATCAGTTCTGGGATCTTGAAGTTTATTCGGACCGGTTCCGCGTCATCCTGAAATTCTCGGGCCAGCCGCAACCGATCACCATTCCGCTGCAGGCGATCACCCGCTTCTTCGACCCGAGCGTGAAGTTCGGCTTGCAGTTCGAACAGCATCACAACGACGAAGCGCGCATGGCGTCCGGCGACGACGCCGGACATCCGGCGCCGCGCGGTGAGGCGCAATCGAGCGCGCCAGATTCAACACCCACGCCAGCGGATGGTTCGTCCGTTGTCAGCCTGGATGCATTTCGAAAGAAATGACGCTCCGATCAGAGGCATGAATTGTGCGGCGGCGCTTCCAAGGCGCCGCCGTTTTCATGTCGCGCGTCGCCATGGCCTTCACTCAGCTGCGATGGGCGCCGGCGGCGTGAGAAAGACGTTGGTCATGGAGCGGCCGCCGCAGCTCCCGCATTTGAGCTTAACCGGCCCGTCGCGCTCTTGAAGCTTCAGTTCGTGCAGAGCGTCGCGGCGTCCCTCGCTCCAAACTTCATTCCATGCGGCGGTGAATTCCGTGAACCGAGCGCCGCAATGCGGGCAACTCAACGTCTTGAGCTTTTCGGCAAAGGCGCGGCGGACTTCTTCGCGACTGACCGGCATCGTTGCCTCATACCTTGCGTAAGAATGCCAATGCGCGCGCGGCGCGGCCGAAAGTTGTCGCAATCGCCCCCATCAGGATCAGCCACAACGCAAAGGCGATAAAGACGCCCTTGCCGCTGTCGTTGACATAGCCCCAATCCAGAATGCGCGCGGCGGCGGGGCCAATGTACGGGTCGAAGATCGAGATCAACGCGGCGATCGTCAGCCAAAACATGCGATGGGGTTTGGCCATAGGGCCGGAGAAATCGGCGGGCGCGCCGGCGGCTTTGCCGACTTCGCGGACATAAGCGGTCATCACGGCGAAGACGGCGGCGGCCCAGCCAAGCGTGGCGTCAAACATGCCGGTGGCGGCGACGCCGTAGCCTGCGCCGACGAGAATGAAGATGTCGGCGAAACGGTCCGGTAGTTCATTCCAGATGAGGCCATCGGGGCTGCCCTTCCCCGCTTCCACGGCGACCATGCCGTCGAGCATGTTGGCGAGCAAGCGAAGCTGGCAAAAGAGAGCGCCGCCGAGCAGAAGCATGGTCCGGTCGCCGCCGCCTTGAGCGATGCCGCTGGCGAAGAGACAGGCGCCGGCAAGCGCGGCGAAGATGACGCTGGTGAAAGAGATGAGGTTCGGCGAAACGCCGGCGTTCGAGAGCACGCGCGTGAGATAGGTCGCGTAGAAGCGATTGCGCTGGCCGATCGGGCGGCGGTTTTGGTCAACGGTCATGCGCGGCTCTCCAGAGTCGCAGATTGTAAAGGATCGCGTAGCTCGTCGACACCGTGAACGGGACGGCGATTGTGGCGAGAACTTCCGGCGTGCCGGCGAGTGTGTGGGCAGTGAAGAGGATTGTGCCGATTGCCGTAGCGGTGACGAGCGGCGGCAATACCAGTGCAGCGAGGCTGCGGGCTTGGCCTTCGACAGGCTCAGGCCGACGCACTTCTTGCACTGGCGCGTTTCCACCGGCGTCGCCGCTTCCTCCAGCGTCGCCCTGAGCTTGTCGAAGGGCGGGTGACAAGCGCTTGCTCATCCACTCCAAGAACTTCTTCAAGAACAGCGTGAGCGTGCCCGAGATTGCACCCTGCACCAGGCCCGCGAGGAGCGCTTGCGGCAGAGGGTGAGCGCGATTGGCGAAGACCGCCCAAGCGCCCATGGCGATGAAGCCGAAGGCGACGTGCGCAAACGTGCTCGACGCCATCTGTTCTCGAAACGATTTCTTTCCGCTCATTGACGGCGCCCCGCGTTGCGGCGAGATGAGCGCATGGGCTTTACCCTTCCCGACGGGACGAGTGTGTATCTCGTTAATCCCGCGCTGACGTTTGGGTTCGCGGGCGTATTAGCGCTTTTGACCCTTGGCACGCTTGCGGCGCTTTTTTTGCCGCGTCTGCAGCCGGGCAAGTGGACCGATCTCGGGCCGCGCATGCGCTCATGGTGGGTGATCGTGCTGCTTGTGGGCGGCGCATTGCTCGCGGGCTGGCAGGCGACGGCGGTGCTGTTTGCGTTCATCTCGTTCCTGGCCCTCAAGGAATACCTGACGCTGGCGCCGACGCGCAAAGAAGACCGGCTGATCGTATTGCTGGCGTATCTCGCGGTGTTTCTCAATTACGGACTGATCTTCGCCGACAGTTTGTTTGACGACAGCTATCAGATCTATCTCGTGTTCACGCCCGTGTATGTATTCCTGATCGCGGCGGCGGCGATGGCGTGGATCGGGCGCACGGATGGATATCTGGCGACGGTGGGAATCGTGCATTGGGGCACGGTCGTTTGCGTTTACAACATCGGCTACATCGCGTTCTTGATGCGCGTGCCCGATAGCGAAGCACCCGCGGGCGCGGCGGGCTTGGTGTTCTTTCTGATTTTCATCACGCAGCTCAACGATGTTGCGCAATATTGCTGGGGCAAGGCGTTCGGAAAGACCAAGATCACGCCGAAAGTGTCGCCGAACAAAACCTGGGAAGGCGCGATTGGCGGCTGGATCACGACGGCGGCCGTGTTCTTCTGGCTAGCGCCCTATTTCACGCCGCTTTCTCCGGTGCATGCGGCGATCATGGGGATCGTGCTGCCGATGTTCGGCTTCTTCGGCGACATTACGATGAGCGCGGTGAAGCGCGATATCGGCGTGAAGGATACCTCGAAGCTCATTCCGGGGCATGGCGGGGTGTTGGATCGGCTGGATAGTCTGACGTTCACGGCGCCTGTGTACTTCCACCTGCTCGCCTATTTCGCGATCGAGCGGTTTTGATGCTGCAGACGATCCGCCGCTACGGACTGATGCTCATCGTGCGCCCGGTCGCGCAGATGCTGTTCGGCTTGGACGTCATCGGCAAGGAGAAGCTGCCGACCAAGGGCCCAGCGATCGTCGCGGCGAACCATAACAGCCACGTCGATACGATTGTGTTGCTGTGCCTCTTCCCTTCGAAGCTGCTGGCGAAGGTCCGGCCAGTGGCGGCGGCGGATCACTTCGATAAGGGCGGATTCGGCTCCTGGTTTTCGCGCAATGTGATCGGGATCATTCCGATCAAACGCGGGGCGGCGTCGCGGACTGAAGATGTGCTGGCGGGCGCGAAGGAAGCTCTGGCGCGCGGCGAGATTCTGGTGGTGTTTCCGGAAGGCTCTCGCGGCGAGCCCGAGGAAATGACGCGGTTCAAGACCGGCGTCGCGCGGCTGGTGGAGTTTTGCCCGGAAGCAACGGTGACGCCAGTTTATCTGCAGGGCGCGGGGCGGTCGCTTCCGAAAGACGCGAAGCTGCTGGTGCCGTTCAATACGACGGCGGTGGTTGGCGACCCGCTGACGTGGACCGGATCGCATCACGGCTTTATCGATGAACTGCGCGCGCGGATCGAAGCGCTGAAGGCGCAAGCGCCGCCCATGAAGTGGAGTTGAATATGGAGCGCGGGCGTCCCCGCCCGCGTTTGGTCAGTGCGTGGCGCCGCGCTTCGACAAGCTCAGCGTGACGCCAATGCAAGCATCAGCGCCACTCTATCAGTAGCGTCAGCCTGAGCCTGTCGAAGGCGGAGCGGGCCGGCGACGCGGGCGGGGACGCCCGCGCTCCATATTAGCGCTTCCACGGCTCGCTGCGGGCCCACTCGCAGAGGCGCTGTGCCGGCGATTGCTGCGCGAAGGCGGTGAGCGCTGAGCCGTCGCCACTCTTGAGCCAGCCGTAGAACGTCTTTTGGCTCACGACCCAGTCGCGCCTTGGCGCCGGCGTATGGTCATTCCAGACGATGGGCGCGAGGTTCTGGTCGAGTGCGATGGTGCTGAGCGCGGTGTTCATGATCTCAGAGGGGTGCGCGTAGGCTTCGGGCGCGACGGCTTCGCCGCGCGATGCTAAGCGCTCGGTGCGCGTGGCTTCGGAGACGCCGACATAGAATGGCAGAAAGCCCAGGTCGACCGTGCGGCAAAGCTCGTTCGGGAAGCGCGTGTCGTCGTTGAAGATGTGCGCGTCGGGCTGCGCTTCACTATAGCGCACGAAGCTGTCGACCCAGATGTCAGCGTAGCCGTGGCGTTCGGGCCAGAGCGCTGCGAGCTTGGCTTGCAGTTCGGGATCGACGTCGGCGCGGCCTTCCCTGCCCCAATCGGTGCCGATGGTTTTCAGCAGCGCGCGGTCGGCGGGAATTTTCTTATCGACGGGGCGGCCGAGCACAGCTTCGGTGAGGCGGTACACGTCTTTCGCGAACGGCAGCACGACGCCGCCAGTCAGCCGCGCCGCTTCGCGCGCGACGTGGCTCTTGCCGGAGCCCAGCTGGCCGAGAAAGACGAGTCGGAATGGCATCAGTTTCCTTCTAGCACGCCGCGGCGCACGGCGCGCACCGTGATGCGATCGCGCTCGCCCGCGCGACGTTCGCAAAGCAGCTTGGCGATCTGACTGTCGTCGAAGAAAACGTGGCCCTTGAGGGCGTCGAGTAGCGCTTTGGCGAGATTGTCGAGATCGAGACGCGGGACTTCGCCGACATATTCCATGATCAGCTCGACCTCGAACTCGCCGCCTTTGGGGCGGATCGGGAAGTCCTTGCGGAAGAACTCATAGACGAGCGGCTTGTAATAGCGCGCTTGGGTGGTGATGCCGTCAATGGCGATTTCGGCGCCGCCGGCGATCTCACGGGCGCGGACTTTGCCTCGCCCGGTCCACTCCGACGCCCCAAGCGATGGCATGTCACACACCTTCCGGGCTTGATCGCCACAATCGGCGCCCATATCCCCTGCGGGAGCAGATTCCTCAAGCGAGCATCCCATGAAAACCCGCACCGAGACCGATACGTTTGGCCCGATCGAGGTCGAGAGCGACAAGTATTGGGGCGCGCAGGCGCAACGTTCGCTGCAGAACTTCAAGATCGGCGAGGAGAAGATGCCAGCGCCGATCGTCCGCGCGCTGGGGATCGTCAAGCGCGCTGCGGCCGAGGCCAACATGGAACTGGGCGTGCTGAAGCCGGAAGTTGGTCAGACGGTGGTGAAGGCCGCGCAAGAGGTGATCGAGGGCAAGCTCAACGCGCACTTTCCGCTGGCGGTTTGGCAAACCGGCTCGGGCACGCAATCGAACATGAACGCCAACGAAGTGATCTCGAACCGCGCCATCGAGATGCTGGGCGGCGAGATGGGTTCGAAGAAGCCGGTCCATCCGAACGATCACGTCAACATGAGCCAAAGCTCAAACGATACGTTTCCGACGGCGATGCACATTGCCTGCGCCGAAGAGATCGAGCACCGGCTGATCCCTGCCCTCCAGAAGCTGCGCAACGCGCTGAATGACAAAGCGCAGGCCTGGAAGGACATCATCAAGATCGGCCGCACGCACACGCAGGATGCGACGCCGATCACATTGGGTCAGGAATTCTCCGGCTACGCGACACAGATTGAGAATGGCGTCGCGCGCATCCAGCAATCGATGCCGATGCTGATGCAACTGGCGCAGGGCGGCACCGCGGTCGGCACCGGCCTCAACGCGCCGGTTGGATTTGCGGAGAAGGTCGCGGACAAGATCGCGGCAATCACACAGATGAAGTTCACGTCCGCGCCGAACAAGTTCGAGGCGTTGGCCGCGCATGACGCGATGGTGTTCAGCCACGGCGCGATCAACACGGTGGCGGCTTCGCTGTTCAAGATCGCAAACGACATCCGCTTCCTGGGCTCAGGCCCCCGCTCCGGCCTGGGCGAACTGATGCTGCCTGAGAATGAGCCCGGATCGTCGATCATGCCGGGCAAAGTGAACCCCACCCAGTGTGAGGCGCTGACGCAGGTATGCGCGCAGGTATTTGGCAATCACGCAGCCATCACATTCGCGGGCGCCAGCGGGCATTTTGAACTGAACGTGTTCAACCCGGTGATGGCGTACAATTTCCTGCAAAGCGTGCGCTTGATGGCGGACGCGGCGGTGAGCTTTACGGACAATTGCGTCGCCGGCATCGAGCCGCGTCTGGACAACATCGCAAAAGGCCTTGGCAATTCGCTCATGCTGGTGACAGCGCTGGCGCCAAAGTACGGCTACGACCGCGCCGCGAAGATCGCGAAGACCGCGCATAAGAATGGAACAACGCTGCGCGACGAAGCGATCAAGGACGGCATCACCGCCGAAGACTTCGACGCGATCGTGCGGCCGGAGAAGATGATCGGCCCAGGCTGATCATGGCCCGCCCAGTCCACGAGTTTGAGACTTATCTCCACTCCATGGAGCTGCAGCGCGGCCAAGATTGGGACACAGCCGAATATCCATACGGACTTCCGGCCGTTCGCGGTTGGGATAAACTTGCGTTCCACCCGCACGTCACGTTCTTCGTCGGCGAGAACGGCAGCGGCAAGTCCACGCTGATCGAAGCGATCGCTGCCGCATACGGCCTAAACCCCGAAGGCGGTTCGCGCGATCATAGGTATTCAACGCAAGCGACCCATTCGCCGCTGCACAATCATGTGAGGCTCGTAAAGTCCACGCGCCGTGCCAAAGACGCCTTCTTCTTGCGCGCAGAGTCCTTCTACACCTTCTCGACCTTCATCGACGCAGAAGGCAATCGCTCGCGCATGGGAGGCCATGCACTCCACGAGCTTTCACATGGCCAGAGCTTTACCGCGCTGATTGAGAACAGGTTCAACGGCAGCGGCCTCTACATCCTCGACGAACCGGAAGCGGCGCTTTCGCCGAATAGGCAGCTCGGCTTTCTTGCGCGCCTGCACGAGTTGGTGGGGCAGAAATCGCAATTCATCATCGCGACTCACTCGCCGATCATTCTCGCCTATCCCAACGCCACGATTTACGAGCTCTCACCTTCGGGATTGCTGCCCACTGCTTACGACGACCTTGAGCACGTGCAGGTGACGCGGAATTTTCTCAATCGGACAAAGATGTTCCTCGATACACTGCTCGCTGACGACGACGAGGCAGATGAATGACGCCAGCCAAAACTTGTCGGCGCGCATGACGAAGGAATAAGCGCGGTTACGGACAACTCAGTGATCACGCAGTTCCGACAAACGCTGACACAACGTTCACGCACGCGTGAAGCGAAGACAGCATTACACTTCGCCGACGCGAGCCTTACATGGGTTGAGCGTTGCGATCACAGGAACACAATTGTTCCTTAACGTAGCGCGTGCGACGGCCTGTCGCTCAACCAAACCCACGCGAAACCGTTTGCCAAACACCGGTAGCGGCCTACATCAGTGATCCATGGCCGAAATCGTCAACCTGAAGCGCGCGCGAAAACAAAAAGCGCGCGTGGCAGCGGAAACCGAAGCCGCCGCCAATCGCTTGACCCATGGACGAAGCAAGGCCGAGCGGAATCTGTCGAGGGCCGAAAAGGAGACCGCCGATCGAAAGCTCGACGGGCATAAACGTGGCGATAACAATGACTGATACGGAAACTAAAGGTGCCCTGCAGAAGCGGTCGATGCGCATCGCCGGGCACCGGACGTCCCTGGCTCTTGAGCAGGAGTTTTGGAGCGCGCTTGAGAAGATCGCGCGCGATCGTTCGATGACACTGCCGGTGCTGATCGCGTCGATCGATGAACGTCGCGGCAAGAACACGCCAGAAGCGTCTCTTGCCTCGGCTGTGCGCGTGTTCGTGTTGGAGAACCGGCTGAACTAGCGGGCGCGCGCGTAAAGCGCGACAGCGTAATAGCAGGGCGCGACGGTGCAGGCGTACATGTGAACCTGCACATTGAACGTGCCGCTGCTGGTCGGGATCACGCCGACATTGGGCTGGCTCGTCGTTGACGTATCTTCGACGATCAGGGCGCCATTCCCATCGAAGAGACGAATATCGAGATCTGAGCAGTCGCGGTCGCAGACGCCGACGATCTGATACTCGTACCCGGCGCTCATTTGCGCCGGCACATCCCAGGTTTGGCCTGGTTGAAGGCCGCCACTGAACGGCTGGCCGACCATCTGATAGCCCTGCTGCGACAGCGCGCCTGACGCCTGCTGGAGTTGCGCGACAATGATCTGCTGCGGGTTCTCATCGCCGGCCGGTTGCTGCGGCGATTGGGCAGTCTGAATCGGCGGCACGCTCACGGCTTGTTGCTGCTGCGAGTCCATCGCGACCCCAACAACGCCGATCAGCACCAGAACGCCAACGACACCGCCGGCAATCCACGCCCATACCGGCACTCCGCCTTGCCTGGCTGCGGTGGCGGCCCCTTGGGAGGGCGCACTCCAGGCTTGCTGCGGCGCTTGTGGCGGCGCCGCTGCCTGCGGTTGAGCCATGCGCGGCAACGGCGCCGGTTCGGGCGCCGGACGCGGCTCGGCGCGGGTTGCGTTCTGCACAGCGTCGACGAAGCGGCGCCAATTCGGATGATCGGCCTCACCATTCCAATTGGCGAGATTGGCGGCTTGCACTTCGCCGAACCCGAATGGCGGCAGGGCGCTATCGATCGCCACAGGAATGAGCACGCCCTTGTCACGCCCCATGCGCGCCTCTTCGCGCACCCACTGCGACTTCGTTGAATGCTCGCTCCACAGTACAATCAGCGCTTTGCACTGCGTGAGCTTCTGCTCGATGTAATCGGCCCAGGTGGTGCCGGGCGGGATCTCGTTGTCCCAAAATACGTCGAGACCCGCAGCTGTCAGACCCTTGGCGACTTGCTCAGCACGCATGCTGTCTTCACGCGCATACGACAAAAAAACGTCGGCCATTGGCCCTCCTCACAGGCGCGCTTTGTAGCAGGCGCCCTACGACGGTTTCAAACCCGGAGTCAGACGCCCTTTGGATTTGGCCCGTGCTGGTTGGGTCCCGGTTGACCAGGAATGAAGATAAACACCAAGGCGGCAATCCAACCGAGGTAAGGAACGCAAATAAGCGCCGCGAGCCAACCGCTTTGCCCGAAATCATGCGCACGACGGGACGCGGCAGAGATCGTCGGCGCGATAAGCGCCAGACCGACGATCAGCGTGATGATCTGCGAATTCGGCATGCCCATGTAGTTCGTGCCGCCGACAGTGATGTCGAGCACCGACGCGATCGCGCCAAGCACAAACGCGAACACGAAGAACCAGCCATACTCGGCGCGGCGCGCGCGGCCTTTGCCGTCGACATAGAGGCGCAAACATTTTTGGATGTAGCCAACCGGAGAAAGCGTCTCGGCCGCGGCATGCGCGCCGCCGCCGCTTTGTTGTGTCCAACCTTGCTGCGCTGGCGGTGGCGTTTGCCAGGCGCCGCTGCTCTGGTTTGATTGCGGCTGTTGCCAACCACCCGATGGCGGTTGCGGCGTCGGCGACACGTGGGGGATCGGGGCTGCGGCGGGCTGCGGCGTAGAACTCGCCGGCCGCGCTTTTGCGAACACCGCGTTGGCGAAACGCCCCCACTCCGGATGATTGTAGTCGCCGGCCCAGTGCGAAAGATCGGCGGCTTGCACATCGCCGAAACCAAAAGGCGGATCAGCAACATCGAGTTTTGCGGGGATCAGCTTGCTGCGCCCCATGCGGGCCTCTTCGCGCACCCATTGCGACTTCGTCGAGTGCTGACTCCACAGCACCACCGCGACGTTGCAGTGATTGAGTTTTTCTTCGATGTAATCGGCCCAGGTTTGACCAGGCGGGATTTCGTTGTCCCAGAACACACTGAGCCCCATCGCCTCAAGCCCACGCGAAATTCGCTCAGCTTGTGCGCTGTCTTCTCGAGCATACGAAATAAAGACGTCGGTCATGGTGTCCTCGCAATTGAGTCCAGCGAGGCTAGCAACCGCATCGACAGCGCGCGACGGCTAAGACGCGCAAAGCGCTTAATTAGCGAAACCTGGCATGACGCCTGCGAAAGGTTGCGGCGCCGAAATTTCCCAGCTTTGAGAAACATGTTCATCCGGCTCAAGCGCTGTGAACGCCATGGCCGTCAGCGCGAGCACCAGGACCAGCGCGATGACGCCCGCGAAGGCGCCAAAACGGTATTCGCTGTTATTGAACAACTTCTCTTCCTTTACGCCTGTAACAACAGGGAAAAGGAGGCGAAGTTCCCGCTACTCTTCCAGAAGTGCGCCGCAATGCACAAGCGCGGTTCCGGGCTGCCAGGGGCCGCCTGAAATCATCATCGCGCGGGCGGATTCCGCAAACGAAAGCTGGATGTTGTGCCGCGTGGTTTCACCCTCGGCATGGCATTGAGCCTGGATGTCGTAACCGCTGTCGGTCATGGCGACATTCTGGAACTCACAGGACACTTCGCCCTGCGTGGAAACGCCCGTCGGCTCGAATCTCCAGGCCGGATTGCCGCAGCCCTCGGCGGTCGTGGCCCACAGGCCGACATAGCGCGGCGTGGTTTCACTTGGCAGAGGCAGGCTGCCGGGCAACGCCTCCACCTCCCCGACCAGGGCCGCGGCTTGAGGATCGGGCTGGGGTTCGGCGGGGTCGGTACAGGCGATTGTCGCGCAGGAAATCGCCGCGGCGGCAATACGGTGGAGCTGGCGTGAAACCCTCATCACCGGCACAACGGCAGGTGCAGTTCAGGGTTCCGCCAAAGCCTCGAAAGCTGCGCTTTCCAGCACTATGTTCCCCCTTCGTGCTAGGCTGACGCGGTGACGGACGAATCGATGAGTGACGAAGGCGGACAGACTCTGCCGATCTCGGTGCGCGCGGCTGCGGCCGCGCCGTATCTGGCGTCGCTCAATCCGGGCCAACGCGCGGCGGTGGAAGCGCTCGATGGGCCGGTGCTGGTGCTTGCGGGCGCCGGCACGGGCAAGACGCGCGTACTGACAACGCGGCTGGCGCACTTGCTCACCACCGGACGCGCGAAGCCGTGGTCAGTGCTTGCAGTGACGTTCACGAACAAAGCCGCGCGCGAGATGCGCGAGCGGGTTGAGAAGTTGCTCGGACCTGGCGGCGGCGGTTTGCCGTGGCTCGGCACGTTTCACTCGATCAGCGCGCGCATGCTGCGCACACACGCGGAGCTGGTTGGACTCAAGAACAATTTCTCGATCCTGGATACCGACGATCAGGTTCGCCTGCTCAAGCAGATCATCGATGCGGAAGGCATCGATGAGAAGCGCTGGCCCGGGCGGCAGCTCGCGGGCGTCATTGACGGCTGGAAGAACCGCGCGCTGACACCGGAGAAAGTGCCGAAGAATGAAAGCTTCTCATTCGCCGACGGCGGCGGTGTGAAACTCTATGCGATATACCAGGCGCGTCTGAAAATTTTGAACGCGTGCGACTTCGGCGATCTGCTGATGCACATGATCGATATCTTCCAGCGCCATCCGGACGTGCTGGAAAGCTATCACAAGAAACTCAGCCACCTGATGGTGGACGAATATCAGGACACCAACGTCGCGCAATATTTGTGGCTGCGTCTGCTGGCGCAGGCGCGGAAGAATTTGTGCGTCGTCGGCGATGACGATCAGTCGATCTATGGCTGGCGCGGCGCCGAGGTCGATAACATCCTGCGCTTCGAGCACGATTTTCCGGGCGCGGAAGTTGTGCGGCTGGAGCAAAATTATCGCTCGACCGGCCACATCCTCGCGGCCGCTTCGCATCTGATTGCGAACAATCGCGGCCGCTTGGGCAAGACGCTGTTCACCGACGATGAGCTCGGTCACCGCGTAAAGGTGCGCGGCGTTTGGGATGGTGAAGCTGAGGCGCGCCTAATCGCGGACGACATTGAAGGCTGGCGGCACAGCAGTCGCTCTTACGCGGACGTGGCGGTGCTAGTGCGCGCGGCATGGCAGATGCGGGCGTTTGAAGAACGCTTCTTGATGCTGCGTATCCCCTACAAGGTCATCGGCGGCCCGCGCTTCTTCGAACGCGCCGAAGTGCGCGATGTGCACGCGTATCTGCGGCTAATCCGCTCCGAGGATGACGATCTGGCGTTCGAGCGCATCGTCAATCAGCCGAAGCGCGGCGTCGGCGAAGGCACGGTTCAGAAGCTCCACGCCTATGCGGGCAAGCCGCCGGTGCGGTTCGTCACCGACAACGGCCCCCTCTTCGATTCAGACACCGGCGAAGTTGTCACCGAGCAGCCGGAAGCGCCGGGCGGCGCAACGCGCTTTCGCACATTGATCGGCGCGGCGCGTGAGATGGTGCTGACGGATGATCTGCCGTTGAAGGCGCGCACGGCGTTGCGATCGTTCTTGAGCGATCTCGATCGTTGGCGCGAGCAATCGCGGACGATGAGCCACGTGGAGCTGGCCGAAATCGTGCTCGATGAAAGCGGCTACACCGAGATGCTACGCCGGGACAAATCTCCGCAGGCGCAGACACGGCTCGAGAACTTGAAGGAATTGGTCCAGTCAATGGGCCAGTACGACACGTTGGAGGCATACCTCGAACACGTCGCGCTGGTGCTCGATATCGAGAACGAAACCGACGGCGAGAACGTACAGCTTTCGACTTTGCACGCGGCCAAGGGCCTGGAATTTCCGCTCGTCTTCCTTCCCGGCTGGGAAGAAGAAGTCTTCCCGTCCAAGCGCTCGATCGATGAGAGCGGCGAGAAGGGTTTGGAAGAAGAGCGCCGGCTTGCGTATGTCGGCATCACGCGGGCCCGCGAGAGCGCGCGGATTTCGTTCGCGGCGAACCGGCAGATTTATGGGCGCTGGCAGGTGGTGCTGCCGTCGCGGTTCATCGATGAATTGCCGGCGGCGAACGTCGATGCGGTGAGCGAGACCGGCTACGGCATGCAAGCGCCTGGCGTGCGCGACATGGCGGTGGAGCCGTTCACCTCAAGCTATCAGTCGCCCGGCTGGCGGCGCGCGCAGGAACGCGGCGCGTTCCAAAGCAAACCGCCCGTAATCGATGGCGAAGCACGGCTGGTCGCGCGCTCAAGCGGCGATGATTCCGCCTTCAAGCGCGGAGACCGCATCTTCCACCAAAAGTTCGGCTACGGCCGCATCAGCGGCGTTGAAGGCAACAAGCTCACGGTGCAGTTCGAGAAAGCTGGCGAGAAGCGCGTGATCGACAGCTTCGTCGTCCCCGCGAGCGCGGCTTAGTGAAGGCATAGCATGTTGCAACGCTTAGCGCTCCTGGCTTGCTTCAGCGTTGCCGGCTCATGCGCGTCCTTCGACTCTGCGCGAGACCAATGCGTCACCGACGAACGAGATTGGAGGCTCACAAGTCCGCCAACTGACGCCGAAAGTTATCGCGCACTCGCCGATGCTGCAGAACAAGGAGACTGGCGATCCACGTTTGAAAAGTGGTACGCGCTGCCAAGCAGCGAAACCATTTTGTGCCGACTTGTGTCCTATCGAGGATCGAGTGTGAGTTACGTATTCGCTTCCGACGGAACGCTAACGTCCGACGGCCAGGCCTGGATAGTCACCCGCTAAGGCACGACGATACTCTTCGGATCTTGCGCGCGGCAAGCCCCACCCATGCTCACGTTCAAGGCCTTCGGTACACAGATACAAGTTCACACGGCGGTGGATATCGCTATCTGTCCTCAAGACCTCGTAGCCACTAACCCACTGCATAGATCGCACACACTTGCGCGCTGAGTCCGAGCGGCGGGATGTCGGAGGGCAAGCGCATGCGCTCAATGTCCTCGGCCGTAAGGCGCAGTTCTCGAACTCGAGAGCCCGTAACGACGATCGCTTCTTCGCCGACCGACAACATGGCCGATGGCGACGTCTGCACGTTATCGCGGCTGCGCGCGCCGTCGCCGGCGGCGGCGCTGTACCAACGCCCGAGGCATGGGCCCTGTCCCTCTTGCAGCACAAGCAACCGGCCGAGCGGCGCGCCGGAGGCTTCAGCTGCAACACGCGCGCGAGCAGCTGCGTCCTGCACGGCGGCTCGATAGGCGCGCATGCGGGCGGGCGCGTTTTCATCAAGAGAAAAACTCAGATCGCTTATGCTTTCGGGGCCGACCGCCACCGCGGCCGCCCGTGTTGCAACGGCGCGGGAGATATCGTTGATCGCGACGTTGAGCGTCACGTTCACGGCGTAGTTCTCTACCTGATCCGCACGTTCGCTCGACACACGCTCGCCGTCGCGGTTGCGATATTCTTGATGGATCGTTTCGATTTCCGCGCTCGATTGAATCGAGACACCTTGACCGCCGCGCGAGCGGATCGCGGCCGCAGCCAGTCTCGCGCGGTCCGACGCGGCGAACATCGCATCGCGCGCATTGCCATCGACTTCGGTGAAGGTGACAGAGAACGACGCTCGATCGGCCGGTACTTCCAGCTCCGCGCGCCCCAGAGCTTCGATCACGGCGCGATCCAGCCAGTACGGCCGCTCGAAGTTCATGTCTTGCCCAAGTGCGGACGAGGCAGTGCTGAGGCCAAGCGCGATGACGGCAAGCGTTCTGATCATGGTGTCCCCCTATGCTTGGCGAAAGTGTATCAAGCGCGCCGCGTTCGCCGCCTCACATTCCGGTGTGCTCACAGGCTCGTGTAAAACGCTCGTCGCGCGAAATGAGCGCGACGCGCTTGCAGAGCGCGAGCGCACGCTTTAGCCAGCCCCATGCTTCTCCTCACGGCTCTCGGCACCTTTGCTCAAATTCGCGCGGCGGCGGATGAATTGGATCGGCACGATCCCTCACCTGCCGATGCGGTGAGCTGGTTTGAGGAAAAGCCGGGCAAGTTTCGCATCGAAGTCTATGCGCCGACGAAGCAGGACGCGCTGTCGGTCGAGGCGATTATCGGCGCGGCGGCGCCCGAGCTTCATCTAAAGCACAAGAAGGTGAAGGCGGCGGATTGGGTGGCGATGTCGCTCGAAGGTCTGCCTGCGGTGCGCGCAGGGCGTTTCGTGGTCGCGGGCGCGCATGCGCTGATGGGCGAGAACAACGGCCGCACCAAGATTTGGATCGAAGCGAGCGAAGCGTTTGGCACCGGTCATCACGGTACGACCTGGGGCTGCCTGATGGCGCTCGAGCATTTTCTGCGTCAACGCGAGAACCCCCGCCCCCTCGCGGGGCGGGGGCAGGGGGTGGGGGGCGCGCAGAACGAGGCGCATTTGTCGCGCACAAACACCGCGTTCAATTCTGACCGCCTCCCCACCCTACCCTCCCCCACAAGGGGGGAGGGTGCGCACAACGATCGGCGCCTTAGAGTCTTGGACATGGGCGCGGGCTCCGGCGTGCTGGCGATTGCGGCGGCGAAGCAAGGCGCGGATGCGCTGGCGATTGAAATCGATCACCGCGCGGCGGCGATCGCCGAGATCAACACGCATCAGAACAAGGTCGCGCCGCGCGTTCAGGTGATCGCGGGCGATGGCGCGCGTTACATCGCCGGCAAACAGTTCGATCTCATATTCGCCAACATTCTGATGCGGCCGCTGATCCGGCTCGCGCCGAAGCTCGTGCGCGTGCTTGAGCCTGGCGGCACTTTGATCTTGTCGGGGCTATTGCGCACGCAGGCGCCGCTGGTGCGCGAGGCTTACGCCAATCGCGGACTCATTCTCGAAAAGCAGATTCCCAAAGAGGCTTGGATGACGCTGGTGTGGCGCAAGCCTTAGCGCGTATAGACGTTGACCGCGTAGCGACAGCGCGGCGCGTCGCAGTCGATCATGCCGACTTCAATCGTGTGCTGACCGAACATCTCGGCGCGCAGATCGACAACAGGATGATCGTTGCCGCGCACGTCTTGCGCGACAATCTCGCCACGGGGGTTCAGCACGCGCAGATCGAGGTCGCCGCAGGTGCGGTCGCATACGCCGACGATACGGATTTCCTGTCCGACCCTAAGCGTCAACGGAAGCTGCGCGGCGCGCGCGCTCGCTAGCGAACCCGCAAGCGGGCCGACCGCATGGGCAAAACCGCGCTCGGCGTTGTCGGGCTCCTGGTTGTCCAATTGCTGGGTAAGGTAGTCGCGCAGGTCCGGCTGGGCCGACGCGGACGGACCCGCGATCAGCGTGAGGGCGATCAGTGCCGCCGCCGCTTTTTGAACCCAAAAACCCATGTTTCTCCGCGCCTGGGCCGGTTTTACGACCGCCGCCCCTTAAACCTCATAGCGCAAAGGCTTAGTCTCCCGGCTCTGAACCTGCCCTGAACCAGGGCCTCAAAGGACGCAAGACGTGTTCCAGACCTACGACGATCCGGGCGGCCCCAGTCTTGGCCGTAAGCACCTGCCCCGCTTGAGAAAAGCGCTAAAGGCCGCCGGCCTGGACGGCTTCATCGTGCCTCACGAGGACGAATGGCAGAACGAATATGTGCCGCCGGCCTATGACCGCTTGGCCTGGACCACCGGATTTACAGGCTCCGCCGGCGCGGCCGTGGTGATGGCTGACGAAGCGGCCGTTTTTACGGACGGACGTTACACGCTGCAGGTCCGGGCCCAGGTCGATGGCGATCTTTTTGCCTATCGCGATCTGGTGGACGGCGGCGTGCCCTTATTTCTCCGAGAGCGCGCCAAGCCGGGTCAGCGCATCGGCTATGACCCGAAATTGCACAGCCCCGACAACCTGGACCGCCTGCGCAGCGCAGCTGACGCGGCGAGCGTGACGCTCGTGCCGCTGGACCGCAATCCGATCGACGAAATCTGGGAAGACCGGCCGCCGATTCCGATGGCGAAGGTGGTGCCGCAACAGGAGACCTACACAGGCGAGAACGCTTCTTCGAAGCGGCATCGCCTGGGTGACGGACTTGGGCTCGATGGCGCGGACGCGGTGGTAATCACCTCGCCTGCTTCGATCGCGTGGCTCTTCAACGTGCGCGGCGGCGACGTTGCGCGCACACCGCTGCCGCTCGGCGAAGCCGTGCTGCATAAAGATGGCACGGCGGATCTGTTTTTGGCGGACGAGAAAGTTTCAGCCGAGCTGCGCCAATGGCTCGGCAACGAGGTCGCGATCAAGCCGAGCGAAGAACTACAGCCCACGTTGCGTGCGCTCGGCGGCAAAAAGATCAAGCTCGACCCCTCGACAGCGAGCGCCTGGTATTTTGAAGAACTGAAAAAAGCCGGCGCCGAGATCCTGCGCGGCCAAGACCCGGTTGTGCTGCCGCGTGCGTGCAAGAACGCCAAAGAGATCGAAGGCTCGCACAAGGCGCATCAACGCGATGGCGCGCCGGTTTCGCGCTTCCTGCACTGGCTGGCGACCGAAGGTCAGACCGGCAAGGTGCAAGAGATCGAGGCGTGCCAAAAGCTGGAGCAATTCCGTGCTGACACCGGCGCGCTGAAGGACCTCTCCTTCGACTCCATTTCGGGCGCAGGGCCCAACGGCGCGATCGTCCACTATCGGGTGACCAAGAAGACCAACCGCAAGCTCGCGCGCGGATCGCTCTTCCTGATCGACAGCGGCGGGCAATATCTCGACGGCACGACGGACATCACCCGCACGGTCGCAATTGGCCGCGCGTCGAAAGAGATGAAGGACCGCTTCACGCGCGTTCTCAAAGGCCACATCGCCCTCTCACGCGTACGGTTTCCGAAAGGCACGACCGGCCACCAGCTTGATGCGCTGGCCCGGATGAGCTTGTGGGAAGCCGGCCTCGACTATGATCACGGCACCGGTCACGGCGTCGGCGTTTATCTCGGTGTGCACGAAGGTCCGCATCGGATCGCCAAGTTCGTGAACACGCAGCCGCTGGAGCCAGGCATGATCGTCTCCAACGAGCCCGGCTATTACAAAACCGGCGCGTACGGCATTCGCATCGAGAACCTGCAAGTCGTCACGCCGGCAGCTGATGTCGAAGGCGGCGAACGACCAATGCTCGGCTTCGAAACGCTGACCCTGGCGCCAATCGCGCGCGATCTCATCGTGAAATCTCTGCTTACGAAGGAAGAGATCGGCTGGGTCAACGGCTACCATGCGCGCGTGTGGGAAAAGATCGGCCCACAACTCGATGGTGACGCCAAGACATGGCTGGAAGGCGCGACGAAGCCGCTCTAGGCTTTCCCCTCTTTTGAGGGGCAAGCCATGGACCGCGATGACATTCCGCAGATCGATCAAGTAGCACAGCCGACACGGCGCGGTTTGTGGGCGGGCGCCGCAGCGCTCGCGCCATTGCTTGCTGTCACAGATGCGGACGCGGCGACGCCAAATCGTGGCGCGCTGCGCCGCATCGTCGATCAGCAGAAGGATGAGAACGTCGCGCTGCTGCAGGATTGGATTCGCAATCCAACCATCGCGGCGGAAGGGCTGAACGTTCAAGAAGGCGCCGACTACATGGTGCGCCTCGCGCGCGAAGCCGGCTTCCAAACCGCGGAGATCGTTTCGACCGACGGATCGCCCGGCGTGTGGGCGACGCTCGATGTTGGCGCACCGAAAACGCTTGCCGTCTATTTCATGTACGATGTGAAGCAGTTCAATCCGGCCGAGTGGTCATCGCCGCCGCTGGAAGCGCGCCTGGTTGACAACGACCTGGGCCGCATTGTCGTTGGCCGCGGCGCGGTGAACCAGAAAGGGCCCGAGATTGCGTTTCTCGGCGCGCTGCGCGCCCTGCGCGCGGCCGGACGCCAGCCGCCGGTCAATGTGGTCTTGATTTGCGAAGGCGAAGAAGAGATCGGCAGCCCGCACTTCCATCAGATTGCGCGGCACGCGAATGTCCTGCCACGCCTACAAAGCTCGCTTGGCGTTTTTATTCCGAGCGCGTGGCAAGACCCAACCACTGGCGGCGTCAGCGTTAATCTCGGCGCCAAGGGTGTGATCGAGTGCGAGCTGGTCGCCAGCGGTGAAAGCTGGGGTCGCGGCCCGACACGCGACATTCACTCCTCAACCAAGGCGATGATCGACGCGCCGGTGTGGCGCCTCGTGCGCGCGCTCGACACGCTGACCACCGAAGATGGCAATACGCCAGCGATCGATGGCTGGTTCGAGAACGTGCGGCCGCTGACGGCGCGCGAGCGCGAGCTTATTCAGCAAGGCGCGCGCAACACCAGCGAAGCCGACTACAAACGGCGCAACGGGGTCTCGCGTTTCATCGATGATCTGCCATGGGCGCAGGCGCTCGAGCGCCTCGCTTCGCAGCCGACGGTGAACATCGAAGGCCTGGTCGCAGGCTACACTGGCCCGGGCGGCATGACCATTCTCCCCCATCGCGGCGTCGCCAAGCTCGACATGCGCTTGGTGCCGAACCAAACGCGCGCGGAGTGCGAGGCGAAGTTACGCGCACATTTGGACGCGCGCGGGTTCACCGATGTGCAGGTGAACGTCAGCGGCGGCTACGATCCGACGGAGACGGCGGAAGACAGCGCCATCGTGCAAGCGCAACTCGCCGCTTACCGGCAAGCGGGCGCGCGCACAGCGCTTAACCCGCGTCTCGCCGGTTCGTGGCCGGGCGCGGTGTTCACGGCAGCGCCGGTCAGCATCCCCGCCGGCCAGTTCGGCCTCGGGCACGGCAATGGCGCACACGCGCCGAACGAGTACTTCCTGATCGACAGCAACAATCCGCGCGTGCAGGGTCTAAGCGGCGCGGTGATGGGCTTCATCGACATCATGTATGAGTTGGCGCGCTAGCGGGAGACGCTCATGTTCGTCGGCCACTACGCAGCGGCCATGGCCGCAAAGGCGATCGAGCCGAAGGCGCCGATGTGGACGCTGGCCGCCGCTGCACAGCTCGTGGACATCGGCTGGTCGGCGTTCATCATCACGGGGATCGAGCACGCAAGTGTCGATTCCGCCCTGCCCGGTTCGACGCTCGTGCTCGAATACATGCCGTGGACGCATTCACTACCGGCGGCTCTGGCGTGGAGCGTTGGCGCGGCGCTGCTCGTGCGGCTGTTCTTGCCGCTTTGGGCGAGCGTGGCGGTTGGACTCACGGTGTTTTCGCACTGGCTGCTCGATCTCCTGGTGCACCGGCCTGATTTGGCGCTTTGGCCTGGGGGCGAACGCGTCGGCTTTGCGCTCTGGGACTATCCAGTGATTGAGCAAGCGGTTGAGATCGGGCTGATCGCGGTGTGTGGCGCGGCTTGGGTGGCGAGCCGCAAGACGCTTGGGCGCTTTGCCTGGCCTGCGATTGGATTCATCGGCTTCCTGGTCGCGCTGCAAATCGTGGCGATGCTATCGCCGCAGCCGGAAGGCCCTCTGGGCGCCCGGAGCGGCGCAACCATTCTTGCGATTTATCTCGTCGTCGCCGTCGTGGCGGCGCTTACGGACATACGCGGCAAAGCGCGGAGAGCAACAGCATGAGCAGCATCGAACCGGTCAAAGCTCTCTACGCCGCCTTCGCCAAAGGCGACATTCCGGCAGCGCTCGCGACAATGTCGCCGAACATCGTTTGGAATGAAGCGGAGAACTATCCGTACGCCGATCTCAACCCGCACGTCGGCCCGAACGGCGTGCTCACCGGCGTGTTCGCGCGCATCGGCGCCGATTGGGACGGCTTCACCGCCGTTTCAGATGAGATGATCGATGGCGGCGACACTGTCGTTTCGCTCGGCCACTATGGCGGCACGAGCAAAGCCACGGGTAAGAAGATGCGCGCGCAGTTCGCGCACATCTTCCGCGTGAAGGACGGTAAGATCACCGGCTTTCAGCAATACGCGGACACGCTCGGCACCGCGATCGCGATGGGCCGCTAACGCGCGTTAAGATCGCTGACACAAGTTTGCAGCGAATTCAGCAGAAAATGCTGTGTCAAAGTATGGCACAGCACGCGCGTTGCTTCGCTCAGCGCGCGGCGCCGCGCGCATTCCTTCAGCGGCTTAGCGAAGGACATCCGCTTCTATGCAAATATCCGGATTATCAGGCAGTTCTTCTGCCTGGGCGGTTCGGGAGCTTTTCCCTCAACCGCAGAAGCAACAGCAGAACGTGCCGGGCGCCGGGCAACAAATGCCGGGCGCCGCTGCGAAAACCACAACGACCGCCATTGGCGGTGCGCAAATGTCGTCGGACATGCTGATGCAATTGCTGAACATGCAAAGCGAGCAGCCAAGCGCTACGGATGCCGCGACGCGCATGATCAGCGATCTCGACAGCGATGGCGATGGTGCGCTGAGCTTGGCGGAAGCCACCGCGACTGGATCGAGCAAAGCGGCGGAAGCGTTCGCAGCGCTCGATAGCGATGGCGATGGATCGCTTGCGACAAGCGAATTGTCCTCATCGTTGGAAGCAATGGGTCCGCCTCCGGGTGGCCCACCACGCGGCGGACCACCACCGGGTGGCCCACCACCGGGTGGCGGCTCGTCATCTGATATCGCATCGAGCATCATGTCCGCGGCGGACAGCGATGACGATGGCGCCATCAGCTTGAGCGAGATCACGTCGGCGACGGACGCCGAGGAGGACGACGAAACGACGTCGGCCTTCTCCAGTCTCGATACCGACGGCGACGGCAAGCTGAGCTTGTCCGAACTGACGGCGGCGCTCGATCAGTATTTGCAGACCAACGCGTCGCGCCTTGCGTCGAACGTCGAGGA
This sequence comes from Hyphomonadaceae bacterium, assembly GCA_016791365.1. Classification (GTDB taxonomy): domain Bacteria; phylum Pseudomonadota; class Alphaproteobacteria; order Caulobacterales; family Aquidulcibacteraceae; genus Vitreimonas. The sequence goes on from JAEUMT010000031.1 coordinate 46,142, forward strand.
TGCAATTGCTGCCTGAACGAAGGGAGGGCGGCCTCGCGCCGCCCTCCCACTCAGCTGCTGAGCGCGATCCAAGCGTCTTCGTCGATAACTTTGACCCCGTGCTTTTCAGCTTCCGCGAGCTTTGATCCGGCGCCGGGACCAGCGACAACGAGATCAGTCTTTTTCGACACGCTGCCCGACACCTTGGCGCCGAGCGAGATCGCACGCGCCTTGGCTTCATCGCGCGTCATCTTTTCGAGTGTGCCTGTGAAGACGACGGTGAGGCCGGAGACTTTGCTCGAAGTCGCGGCGCGCGGCTGATCCTTCGGCGTTACTTCTTTCAGCAAACGCTTCAGCGCGTCGGTGTTGTGTTTTTCGGCGAAAAAATCGACGAGATGATCGGCCGCCACCGGGCCGATGCCGTCAATACGGCCAAGTTCGACGTAATCGTCGCCAGGCGCTTGCTTGGCTGCCAGTTTGATCGCGGCGATTGCCTCGTGCAGCGAGCCAAACGCATCGGTGAGACCGTCCCAGGCTTTGCTGGATACGCCCTTGATCTTCGGCGCACTTGGATCGCCGGGGTCCTCGCCGGAAAATAGTTCAGCTTGCCTCTTCGATGCCGGCGAGACGCCGGCGGCCCAAGACGATAGTTCTGACGCTGCCGCGATCAGCGCAGCGCGGGCGCCGCCGCCAACGCCTGGCACACGTTCGAGCGCTTCATAGGCTTCGCCAGGTCGCGCCTTCGCGGCAGCCTTCACGGCTTCTTCGAAAGCAACCCAGTTTTCAAAGCGGCGCGCAATGACGCCAGCTGTCGTCTCTCCGATGTCGCGAATGCCGAGGCCGAAAAGGAAGCGGCCAAATTCGGGCTCACGGCGCGCATCGATGCTGGCGAGCAGATTGGTTACACTCTTTTCGCCATAGCCTTCACGAATCATCAGTTCGTCGCGGTGGTCGGCTAGGCGGAAGATGTCGGCGGGCTCTTTCACCCAGCCAAGTTCATAGAATTCCTCGATCTGCTTTGAACCCAACCCGTCGATATCCATGGCGCGGCGGGCGACGAAATGAATGAGCCGTTCGACGGCTTGCGCCGGACAATTGAGACCGCCCGTGCAGCGGGCAATGACACCCTCCTCGCCCGGCTCCAATTCGCGCGCGACGTGGCTGTCACACACGGGGCAGCATTCGGGGAATTGATATTTAAGCGCGCCCTTGGCGCGCTTCTCTAGCAACACATCGACGATCTGCGGGATCACATCGCCTGCGCGTTGGACCACCACGGTGTCGCCAATGCGCAGATCTTTTCCGCCACGGATCGGGCCGCCATCGGCGCCGACGCCGCGGATGTAGTCAGCGTTGTGCAACGTCACGTTAGTGACGGTGACGCCGCCGACAAAGACGGGCTTGAGGCGGCCGACAGGCGTAAGCGCGCCGGTGCGGCCGACCTGAATATCGATGCCCTCAAGCAACGTGGTTTGCTGCTCGGCGGCGAACTTGTGCGCGATAGCCCAGCGCGGGCTTCGTGACACAAAACCCAAGCGCTGCTGGAGTGAGAGCAGGTCCACTTTGTACACAACGCCATCGATCTCGTAGGCGAGCTTTTCACGGCCCGCGAGGATGCCGCTGTAGATCGCCAGCAATTCTTCGGCGTTCCTCGCGCGCGTGATGCCCGCGAGCGGGAAGCCGAGCTTCTCCAGGCGCTGCACGCTGTCGTACTGCGTTTCGGCCAATGGCTCGCTTAGCTCACCCCAGCCGTGAGCGAAGAAGCGCAGCGGACGTAATGCCGTGATTTTCGGATCGAGCTGGCGCAGAGCGCCCGCCGCGCTGTTGCGCGGATTGACGTAAATCTGCTTGCCTTCCTTCTCGAGGCCGGCGTTCATTTTGGCGAACGCGGCCTTTTCCATGTAAACCTCGCCGCGCACTTCAAGCACGGCCGGAGCGCCCTTAATCGTGTGCGGAATGTCGGCGATGGTGCGGAGATTGGCGGTGACGTCTTCGCCTTCGCGGCCGTCGCCGCGCGTTGCGCCTTGCACGAACTTGCCGTTCTCGTAGCGCAGCGATGCGGAGAGCCCGTCGATCTTCGGTTCGGCGGTGATGACCGGCGGCGTATCGAGATTAAGAAAACGCTGCACCTTGGCGACGAAGGCGTGCGCGTCTTCGGCATCGAACGCATTGTCCAGCGACAGCATCGGCACGGCATGGCGAACCTTGCCGAACTTCTCGGCGGGCGCCGCGCCGACATTGGTGGACGGACTGTCCTCGCGCACCAGCGTCGGGAAACGCGTTTCGATGGCGCTGTTGCGTTTGCGGAGCTTGTCGTACTCGGCGTCCGTGAGTTCGGGCGCATCCTTGGTGTAATAGAGCTTGTCGTGACGCGCGATTTCAGCGGCCAGCCGTTCGAGTTCGGCGGCGGCTTCCTTCTCGGTTAGCTTATCGACAACCTTGTCGCTCACGACGCTCCCCTCGCGAGGGGTTACAGCACCCGGCCGAACGTGCGGCCAAGCCAACCACGGCGCTCAGCTTCCTCGACCGCGACCGGGGCGACGCCCTCTTCGGTCATCAACGCGTAAGTGCGCTGATACCAATCGTTGCCCGGGAAATTGTAGCCGAGGATCGAGGCCATGCGTTGCGCTTCTTCGGTCATGCCGACCGAGAGATACGCTTCGACCAGACGATGCAGAGCCTCCGGCACGTGCGTCGTGCGTTGGAAGTTTTCGTTCTCAATCACATTGCGGAAGCGGTTGATCGCCGCGAGCTGCTGATCGCGCTCAAGATAGAAACGGCCGATCGCCATCTCTTTGCCGGCCAGCTGGTCATAGACCATGTCCAGCTTCAGACGGGAGTCGCGCGCGTACGGGCTATCGGGATAGCGACGGACGACATCATTCAGCGCCGCCAGGGCGCGTTCTGTCGTGCCCTGGTCACGGCCGACATCCATGATGCGCTCAAAGTGGCAGACGGCAATCAGGTAATAGGCGTACGGCGCGCTCTCATTGCCCGGGTGCAGAGAGATGAAGCGCTGCGCGTCTTCGATGGAGTCGTCGTACTGTTGCGCTTGATAATGGGTGTAGGCTTCCATGAGCATCGCGCGGCGCGCCCAAGACGAATACGGGTGCTGGCGCTCGACTTCCTCGAACATGCCCAGCGCGACCTGATAGCGGCCGCGATCCAAGGCGTCCGCACCGCGATTGTACAATTGCGTCGCCGGCTCTTCGACGTACTGAACGTCCTCGCGCTGGCGGGTCCCGCCGCCGCACGCAGCAACACCACTGGCGAGCAAGGCAAGCGCGAGCGCCTTAGTCAGCTGGAGTTTCCGAGGTGTCATTCTGCCGGGCCTCTTATTGCTCAGCGCCCGCGCGAAGCGGGCAGCGATCCGCTGATACAGGAACCCAAGCGCGGCGCAAAGCGCCTGCGGCTGTGGCGTGTGGGTAGGAAATCAGCGCGCTGCTGCGGCCAGGGCGGGCTGGGCTTCGCGCGTGGTTTCCAGGGCTTCGCCGTGCTCCCAGCACCACGCTTCCGGGGTGTCCAAAAGCGCGCGCACGAGGCGGGCATTGAGGGCGTGACCCGGCTGATCCGCCACAAAGCGGCCACAAATGGGCGCGCCCGCGAGTGAGAGATCACCCACCGCGTCGAGCATTTTGTGGCGCACAAATTCGTCGTCGAAGCGAAGTCCTTCCGGGTTCACCACGCGGCCGGAGTCAACCACGACGGCGTTCGCCATCGAAGCGCCGAGGCCGAGGCCCGCGGCGCGCATCGTTTCGACATCGGCGAGGAAGCCGAAAGTGCGCGCATCAGCGATCTCATTCAGGAACGTTTCCGGCGTGAGATGAACGCGACGGCGCTGCGTGCCAATGGCGGGATCGGCGAAACGGATCGTCACGTCCATATCGAGGCCGTCAAAGCCCTCAGACGGCATGAGGGCAGCGCTTTTCGCACCCATGCGGACTTCAATCGGCTCAAGGATTTTGATCACGCGGCGCGCGGCTTGTTGCTGCTTCACGCCAGCGTTCAGCAGAACCTGCACAAATTGCGCGGATGAACCGTCGAGGATCGGCACTTCCGGGCCGTCCACCTCAACGATGAGGTTGTCGATGCCGAGGCCAGCGCAGGCCGACATCAGGTGTTCGATGGTGGCGAGTTCAACGCCCGAAGCGTTGCGGATGGTCGTGCAGTTGCGCGTTTCGGAAACGCTGTCAGCGTGGGCGGCGATGGAATTCGACGGCACGCCGCGCACATCGGAACGGACGAACACGATGCCGGTATCCACTGGCGCCGGGCTAAGCACCATGCGCACATGCGAGCCGGAATGAACACCGACGCCCGCGCACATGGCCGGACCTGCTATGGTCTGTTGACGACGCACCAGATGCTACCTCTCGTCCCCCAGCAGGACTTTGGGCCCCCCGACCCGACGCTTCGTGTATCAAACGAGTTCCCGGCTCGACAAAACACGTTGGGTTACGGTTTGTGACGGTTTACTACTTGATGCTAATTCACTGAAATAATGTCAGAAAATAGCAAATCCATAGGGCCGGACGCGGAGGCGCTCTGGAGAGCCGCGCAAGCCGGCGGACCGGGGGCCGCGCTGGCCGCGAGGCGCGCGGCCGCGCTCTGGGAGCGGAGCAGCCCCGCACGGGCCGCTGAAGCGATGGCGCTCGCGGTCCAGCTTTCGCCGCTGGAGCCCTCTCCGCGATTGGGGCTGGCGCGATTGGCGGCGGAGGCCGGCGATCTCGCAACTGCGAAAACTCAAGCAGCCAAAGTCCTGACCGAAAGCACGGACGCCACCGCCAAATCGCGGGCCGCCTTCATGCTGGGCGACCTTGAACGAAGCGAAGGCGCTTTAGACGCGGCGCGAACGTACTATGCGCAGACGATGAAGCTGCAGGACGGCGCGTTTGCGGCGGATATCTCCGATCCGCACGCCGCGCGCTGGTATGCACGCGCACGCGGCCGCATCGCCGAACTCGACGCAAGCGCAGGCCATTTTGCACCTGCGAAGAGTGGCGCGGAAAGCTCGCTCGCGCTGTTGCGCGCGGCGGCGGCCCAAATTAGCGAAACACCAGAACTGGCTGCGGACATCGCCGATGCGGAACTGCGCCTCGGCGCCCTGGAACTCGACGCCAATCAGCCAGCCTCGGCGCGCCGACGCTTCAAGGAAGCCATCGGCCGTTATGAAGCGCTGTCCGTCACGGAAACAGAAGAGCCGCATTGGCGCGCCGTACTCTCGGACGCCTGGGCGCTCGCCGCTGAAGCCGACTATGCGCGCGGCGCGGCCGACGCCGCGCGCGACGCAATGGACAAAGCGCTGCAGGTGCGGATACGGCTCGCCGCGCGCGATCCGGCGGAAACCTGGGCCCTCGCCGGCACATGGCGGATTCGGGCTGCGCTGCGCGCAGCGCTGGGCGACAACACCGCCGCCGCGGAATCCATGCAGCAAGCGCGCGCCCTCGCCGAACGTCTGTGCGCACCAAACCGCGCGGACGAAGCGCCGGCGCGCTTTTGCGTACACACCTTGCTCGACCAGGCAGACCATGCGTTGCGCGCCAGCGAGCTTGCGGTCGCACGGGAAGCAGCAAACGAGGCGCGCGCACGCGCCGAACGCTTCGCCTCGGACAAAAACTCAAACGCCGCGTGGCTCGCGGATGCTTCCGCGTGCTGGGATCGGCTCGGAGAGATTTCACGCGCGGGTGGCGTGGATGCTCAGGACTCCTTCGCCCGGGCCGTTGAGTTCCGCCGCATGGCGCGGGATCGCGCGCCCGACGACGCACGCCATGCACGGGGGCTGGCCGCAGCCTTGGTGAAGTACGGAGACGTCGCGCTTGAAGCCAAGCAAACGGCCACAGCTCGCGCCGCTTTCGGCGAAAGTGCGATGATCCGGCTCAAACTCATGGAAGCCAGTCCCGAAGATCGCATCAGCGTTCATGCGCTCGCGGTGGCGCTGGAACGTTTGGGTCTAGCCGCGCAGGCGATGGGCGATGTCGGCGCCGCGCGTGATGCGTGGGAAGATGAACTCTCCCTCGCCTTTCGCCTTTTCCAGGACGACGACATCGAGGGGATGCGTTTTTGCGCGATCGTTGAAAGCCATCTTGCGCAAGCCGGCGGCCCCGGCGCCGAAGCGCACCGCAAAGCCGCACTTGAGCGCTTCGACGTGCTGGCGCGCGCAGGCGTGCTCACGGAGCGCGAGGCCGCAGTGCGGAAGAAACTCTGGGGCGGCTAGCACCCCGGTTTCGTCTAGCGGGGGTTCATCTGACGGCGCAGGAACGCCGGAATTTCCAGCTCTTCGTCCAACGCCGGATCGCGCACGACCTCGTCGCGCGCGCGGCTCGGCTCCGGCGCGGGCTCCTGCGCATCGAGATTGAACTCGCGCGGCTCGTCGTCGCGAGGCTCGGGCTTCTTCCAACCAAACATCGAGAAGCCGCCACCGCCGCCCGGCTTTGCAGCCGGCGGAGCGCGGCGTTCAGGCTCGATGTCATTGGCGAAGCTCGGGCGCGGCTCATCATACGCCGGCTCGCGCACAGGACGCGGCGGCGGTTCGCGTGGCGCTTCGGCGCGCGGAGGCACAACCGGACGACGCGGCATCGTCTCGGCTGCGCGGCGCGCTGGTTCAACGACGGTGTTCTGCGTGATGATCGCTTCGTCATCGATGCCGGTGGCGACCACCGACACGCGAATGCGGCCTTCGAGCGTTTCGTCGAAGGTCGAGCCCAGGATGATATTGGCGTTGGCGTCGACTTCGGCGCGAATCTCGTTTGCAGCCTGATCAACTTCGTACAGCGTCATATCGAAACCACCGGTGATGTTGATCAGAACGCCTTTGGCGCCCTTCATCGAGACGATATCAAGCAGCGGGTTCGCCATGGCGCCGTGCGCGGCGTCGAGCGCGCGGTTCGGGCCGTGCGCTTCGCCTGTTCCCATCATCGCGGTGCCCATCTCGGCCATCACCGTGCGGACGTCGGCGAAGTCGAGATTGATCAGGCCTGGCATCACCATCAGATCGGTGACGCCGCGGACGCCCGAATAAAGCACCTGGTCCGCGAGTTGGAAGGCCTCGGCAAAGGTCGTGCGCTCATTGGCGACGCGGAAGAGGTTCTGGTTCGGGATGACAATCAGCGTGTCGACATGCTTGCGAAGTTCCTGGACGCCCTGCTCCGCCAGCTGCATGCGGCGCTGACCTTCGAAGTGGAACGGCTTGGTGACAACGGCGATCGTCAGGATGCCGCGCTCGCGCGCGGTACGCGCGATCACCGGCGCAGCGCCCGTGCCCGTTCCACCGCCCATGCCGGCGGCGACGAAGACCATGTGCGCGCCTTCGAGGAACTCGATGATCTCCGGCTGGCTCTCCTGAGCCGCCGCCTGACCCACCTCCGGGCGCGCGCCGGCGCCGAGGCCCTCAGTGATGGCGTGGCCGAGCTGGATGCGGTTTGGGGTGCGCGCGCGCGTCAGCGCTTGCGCGTCGGTGTTAGCGACAACGAACTCCACACCCTGCAAGCGGGCGTCGATCATGTTGTTGACGGCGTTTCCGCCAGCACCGCCGACGCCAAAGACCACGATACGTGGCTTGAGGTCGTGAACGACAGGCGCACTGTACTGACTCATTACCCGCTCCAAGGGCGACCGATTCTCACGATTCGCCCACGCTCGTACTGCACCCTCCAGTGCAGCATTTAAGCTTTCGTTAAGTGTTGGAAACCGGCGCGGCGCTTTTGCGGCGGCACGACGGCCAATCCTACCGTCAGCTTGGGGAAATTGACGCAATTCGACATGGGCTTGGACCGACGCGGCAGCAAGGCACGAACTCAGGCCGATGGCGCCGGCGCCTGCGCCTGGCAAACGGAAGACAGGAGCTGCAACTCGATCGGCTCAACGTCGTCAAACACGGCAAAGCTGCTGGCAAAGTACTGGGCGAGTTCGTCGGCTGTGTACTTCTGCTCGGCGAGCGTCCGCCACGCGGCGTTGGCCGCGTCGATTGAAGCGGCGTCACCAATGCTGCGCCCCTGATCAATCGCAACACGCTGGAGCGTGAGGTAAGCCATGCAAGAGACGGCGTCGCCGCCCTTGTAATGCTCATCGCCGCAAGCGCCGATCGCCACCGCCGCCAAAGCCAAACCCACCACACCAAACGCGACGCGCATCACTCCCTCCTTCTATGCGCAAACGTTACGGATCGATCTAGGTGGAATTGCAGCGGATGTGCGCCGCATGCGCGTCGGCGCGAAACAAGAGGCGCCTGCACGCGTTGGCTCCATCTGGAGACCTCGCATGGGCGGGCACGACATTTCACTTGCGCAGGCGCGCAAGGCGATCCGTCAACTCCACTGATAGATGGCGGCTCTGATACATGAAAATCGCTCAAATCGCGCCGCTCGCGGAAAGTTGCCCGCCTGCGCTCTATGGCGGCACCGAACGTGTCGTGTCTTACCTGACCGAAGAGCTTGTCGATCAAGGGCACGACGTCACGCTTTTCGCGAGCGGCGACTCTATCACCGCCGCACAGCTGGTGCCGTGCGCCGACCGCGCTCTAAGGCTCCAGTCCGGTCCGGTTGATGCGCTGCCGTATCACATGATCATGCTGGAGGAAGTTGCGCGCCGCGCGCACGAGTTCGATGTCCTGCACTTCCACATTGATTTGATGCACGCGCCGGTGGTGCGCGCGTTTGCCGACAAGACGCTCACCACACTTCACGGCCGGTTGGATCTTCCTGGTCTTGCGCCTTTCTACAAAGCGTTTCCCCGGCTGCCGCTGATCTCGATCTCGGACTCACAGCGCCTGCCGTTGCCGCCTGTGAACTGGGTGAAGACGATCTATCACGGCCTTCCGCGCGACTTGCTGTCGTTTAGCGCGGAGCCCCGCGATGGCTATCTCGCGTTTCTGGGCCGCATCTCGCCGGAAAAGCGTCCGGACCGCGCTATCGAAATCGCCGTGCGCTCCGGCATGCCGTTGAAGATCGCCGCAAAGATCGATCGGGTCGACCAGCTCTATTGGGAAGAGAAGATCGCGCCGCTGGTGAAGGCGAACGCCCAAGTTGAGTACATTGGCGAAATCACAGACAGGCAGAAGGCCGAGTTCCTTGGCGGCGCGTCAGCGCTGTTGTTCCCAATCGACTGGGAGGAGCCATTTGGCCTGGTGATGATCGAAGCGATGGCGTGCGGCACGCCTGTGATTGCGTTCCGGCGCGGCTCGGTTCCCGAAGTAATGGATCACGGCGTAACCGGATTTGTTGTGGACACGGTCGACGACGCGGTGCGTGCGGTTGATCAGCTCGCGCAAATCAGTCGCGCCAAAGTTCGCGCCGTGTTTGATGAACGTTTTACGGTGCAGCGTATGGCGCGCGATTACATCAACACATTCTCCAAGTGCGCGGGCGCCGGCGCCGCAATGCCGCCGCCTCAGCTGACTACAGACCTGCAATCGATCACCCTCTAAATCGCGGGAACCCGCATGACGATCGCAGCGGACGCACGCATGGCCGTCAATGACGCCGACGCCGGACCTGTTCTGGTGCCGGCCAAGGCATCACTTCAAGAGCAGCGTCCGCGCACGATGAAACACGGGGATACGTTCGCCGTGTACGATCAGAACGGCGATATCATCGCCAGTCCAGGCAGCCCCGAAGGGTTGTTCCACGCCGACATGCGTCACCTCTCGCACCTGGCGCTCACCATAAATGGCGCACGGCCAATGTTGCTGCGCTCCGGCCTGCGCGACGACAACGCCGCATTGATCTGCGATCTCTCGAACCCGGACCTGCACGATGCGCGTGGCGCCTTGGTATTGTGCCACGATTCAATTCACATCCGGCGCGTGCGACTACTCTGGGAAGGCGTCGCCTACGAGCGCATCGCAATCAAGAATTTTGATCAACACGCGCAATCGCTACGACTCTCGCTGACGTACGCCGCCGATTTCGCCGACATCTTTGAAGTCCGCGGCGCCACCCGCGCTATGCGTGGGCAAGACAAGACGCCACGTCTTGAAGGCGACAGCGTCGTGCTGGGCTATACGGGGCTCGATCATCGACTGCGCGAGACCCGCCTCCGCTTTGATCCCGCCCCATCCGCGCTCAGCGCCACGCACGCCGAGTTCAATTTTGACGTTGATCCGGGGCAAACCAGGATTGTGTTCTTCGAAGTTTGCTGCAGCGGCCTGCCGCCGACAGCAGAACCGCACCGCGCATTCCTGAGCGCATTCTCAAACGCACGCCGCGCGCTACGCGCTTCACAACGCCGCGGCGTCAGCATCGAGCCGTCGAACCAATTGTTCGGCGAAGCGATCCAACGCAGCGTCGCCGACCTATACATGCTCTGCACCGATACGCCGGAAGGCCCATATCCGTACGCCGGCATTCCATGGTTCAGCACCGTGTTTGGCCGTGACGGCATTATCACCGCGCTGCAGACCTTGTGGTTCGATCCATCAATCGCACGCGGCGTGCTTCTCCATCTCGCCGCCAACCAGGCAACGCAGATTGACGCCGCGGCCGATGCCGAGCCCGGCAAGATACTCCACGAGTTGCGACGCAGCGAAATGGCTGAACTGGGAGAAGTTCCATTCCGCCGCTACTACGGCAGCATCGATTCCACACCCCTCTTCGTTATGCTCGCCGGCGCGTACCTTGAACGCACGGATGATCTTCGCGCCGCGGAGAAACTCTGGCCGCACGTGCAAGCCGCCCTGCGCTGGATCGAAAACTATGGCGACCGTGATCGCGATGGTTTCGTCGAGTATTTCCGTCAAACCGAACAAGGCCTGGCGAACCAGGGCTGGAAAGACAGCCATGACTCAATCTTCCACGCCGACGGCTCACCCGCCGAGGGACCAATCGCACTGGTTGAAGTTCAAGCTTATGTGTACGCGGCGTGGCGAGCGGCGGCGCTGATGGCGCGCCGGCTCGGCCAATCGGATATCTCGCAAAATCTAGACATACGCGCGGAAGCCTTCCGGCGCCGTTTCGATACGCACTTCTACGACGCCGCGCTTGGGACATATGTACTCGCACTTGATGGGGCAAAGCGCCCCTGCCGGGTGCGCAGCTCAAATGCGGGTCACGCCCTCTTTACCGGAATCGCCTTGCCGGAGCGCGCAGCGCAGGTTGCGCGCACGCTTATGGCGTCATTCTCCGGCTTCGGCATTCGCACGATCGCGGCCTCCGAAGCGCGCTACAACCCGATGAGCTATCACAACGGTTCTATCTGGCCGCACGACAACGCCATCATCGCCGCCGGACTGTCACGCTACGGCTTCCGCGCCGAAGCCGCGCAGATATTCACCGGTCTGTTTGACGCAGCGAGCTACATGGATTTGCGCCGCCTGCCTGAATTGTTCTGCGGCTTTCCACGCCGGAGCGGGGCAGGTCCGGTTTTCTATCCGGTCGCGTGCGCGCCGCAGGCTTGGGCGACCGCGGCGCCGTTGATGGTCTTGCAAGCTTGTCTCGGGCTATCGTTTGAGCCGCGCGAAAAGCGTCTCCGTTTTCATCGCTCAATGCTGCCATCGTTCGTCAACGAGATCGTCCTGCGCAATCTGACGCTCGCGGACGTTGAACTGGACATTAAGCTCACGCGGACAGGCGATGACGTGCTCGTGCACGTGCTGCGCCGCAGCGGTGACTGCGAAATCGTTTCGACGCGCTAGAAGTTCTCGCGAAGCCAGTTCCACATGCCGTGCACGACGTTGCGCATCGAAGCGCCGAGGTGCGCGAGCGATGGTTGGAAGTCGCTATCGACAATCTCAACCTCAGCATGGTCGAGGCGATGGCGCAACAAACCCGCCGCCACGGCGTAGGCAGGACCGGCCTCACCGTGATCGAAGCCACAAAGCTCGAGCGGCCGGCCAACGCGCACTGGCATGCCCAGCACATCGGCGGCCAACTCGCGAACACCTGGGATCAGCGCGCCGCCGCCGACGATCACGGCGCGTTGCGGCCCCTCAACGCCGCCAAAGCCCGCGCGATGCAGACGATCGCGCACAGCCAGCAGCATTTCAGCCATGCGCGGGGTGAGAGTATCGGCAATAACACCGCGCAGCGTCGTCGCCGCTTCAAGGCGGCCGTCCATGCCAAGCTTGGGCGCTTGTACAGCCTCACGAGGATCGCAGGCATTGCTCAGCGCGCCGAAATGCAACTTCACGCGCTCGGCGGCGGCGAAAGTGGTTTGCAATTTCATCGCGAGATCGCGCGTCAGACGCACACCGCCGGACGAAATCGTTTCACAATGAACGAGCCCCTCGGCCGCGTAGCAGGCGATGCCGATGGCGCCCGCGCCGATATCGATCAGCAGCGCGCCCTCTTCGCGTTCCTCTGGCGTCAGCGCCGAAAGCGCGGCGGCCTGCGGGCCTGCGATAATGTCTTCAACTTCAGCGCCGGCTTGGCGAATGCAGGCTTTCAACGCATTCAATGCCTCGGTCGGCGCGGTCACAACACACGCTTCAACAGCCAGCATCTTGCCGGCCATGCCGAGCGGATCGGGAATACCGTCGCCGTCGTCGATCATGTAGCGCAACGGCTCGACGTGGATAAACGACCGCTGCGGCGCCGGTGCGGCCTTCATCGCTTCGTCGATCGCGTTCTCGATGTCGCGATGTGAAATCGCCGCGCCTTTGATACGCACGGCGCCACGCACGATCCGCGAATTGAGCCCCGGGCCCGAGTATGAGGCGACGACGTGGGTGACCGGCGCGCCAGCCATGGCGGCGGTTTCCTGAATCGCAACTTCAATGGCACGCGCACATGCATCAAAATCGGCCGGCTTGCCGCTGGCGATCGCCGGGGCGGTCTGCTGACCAATGCCCAACACACGCAAGGGACGCTCCGGGTGCATGTCGAGAACCGGATCGCGGCGCGATGCGAGGCAAACTGTCTTGGAGACGCCAACATCGAGCGAAGCGACAACCGGCGCCACGCGCTCCGCGTCATGAAGCTCTTCACCGCGGCGCTTTGCCTGAGAGACCATTATGCGCCTCCCACGAGCAGAGGGCCGCCTTCGAGGGCGGGATGAACGCGCACAGCCAGGCGACCGGGCGCGCGCATGTCGAAGCGCTCCACCGGCCGATCCAACAACGCGTATTGCTGATGCAGACGTTGCACGTTTTGCAAAGCTTCGATCGCGCCCTCTTCCGGGAGCGCAATCACGGCGCCGGACGTCAGCTTAATATCCCAGCGGCGATCGCCAATGCGTACCAATTGCGCGGTGCGCTCGCGGATATCGGGCATGCCTTCGAGCGCGGCCAAAATCGGCGGCGCGGCGGGGCCGGCGCCGCGTCCAACCACACGCAGCAGGTTTCGGTGATCGGAAACACGCTCCGTGAGCAGACGCTCGCCGTTGGCGTCGATCACCGCTTGCTGGCGGTTCTCGTCTTCCCAGACTGCGTATTCCTGACGGCGCTCGACTTCCACGAGCAGGCTCGACGGCCACAACCGGCGAACGCGCGCCGCCGCAACCCAATCCAAGCTTTCAACGCGCGCCTTCACCTCTTCCGGGTCAAGCGCGAGGATCGAATGACGTCCCTCCGGCACAATAAGAGAGCGCACTTCTTGTTCGCGCGCTTCGCTGATCGCGGGCGAGCCCGGCAGTTGCGCGACATCGATGGCATGGATTTGGAAGCCGACATTGGCCACCGTCGCATCGGCGGAACGCGCGAACGCTTCGCGCGCGTCGAATAGTGACGAACCGAGCCATGCCGCGCCGGCGACCGCGATGCCCAGAAACAGGACACCGCCGGTAAGCGCCATCGCCAGGCTTTTCCCGCTAACCTGCACATCGTCCGACGAGAGGCCGCCTGAAAGTTTGATGCGCGCGAGGCGCGGCATGGATTCATAGGACGGCACAGGTTGCGAACGCCGGCGCTTGCCGCGCGGCGGCGGCTCGTCGTAGCCACGTCCGCCATTCTTGCCACCGCCGCCAGGACGGCGCGCTCTCACCGCGGCCATGACGCATCCTCCAGGATCCACTGGACGAGCTGGTCATACGAAAGGCCGACAAAGGCGGCCTGTTCGGGCGTCAGCGACGTCGGCGTCATGCCGGGCTGCGTATTCACTTCGAGCAACGCCAGGCGATCGGTCTTCGGATCGTAGCGGAAGTCACTGCGGGTAACGCCCCGGCAGCCAAGCGCATGGTGCGCAGCTTCAGCGGCACGCATGCACTGATCAGCGATCGATTGCGGAATGGCGGCAGGCACAACATGGCGCGAACCGCCGCTCGCGTATTTGGCGTCAAAATCATACCAGTCGCCATCGCTGGTGACGAAGATTTCGGTGACCGCGAGCGCGCCGCGATCATGCATGACCGCAACGGTGAGCTCTTTGCCGTCGATGAATTCTTCGACCAGCACTTCCTCGCCGAACGTCCAGTCCGGATCGAGGAGTTGTTCAGGCGGACGGTTGGCGCCTTCGCGCACGATGAAGATGCCGACAGAGGAGCCCTGCGCGTTCGGCTTCACCACGTAGGGCGCGGGCATCGGATGGGCCTTCGCCGCATCGAGGCGGTTCATCAGCTTGCCGTTCGCCAGCGGCAGACCCGCCTGCGCGAACACGGCTTTGGATTTGTCCTTATCCATCGCCAGCGACGAGGCGAGCACGCCCGAGTGCGTGTAAGGAAGTTTTAAATAGTCGAGCACGCCTTGCGTGCGGCCGTCCTCGCCCCACTCACCATGCAGCGCATTGAACACAGCGTCGACGCGCGCGTCCTGCAGCTCGGCGATCCAACCGGGGTTTTGCGGATCAATTTCGATAACGTCGTGCCCGAGCCGGCGTAGCGCGTCAGCGCAGCCCTTGCCGGAACTGAGGCTTACAGGCCTCTCGGGGCTCAAGCCCCCCAATAGCACCGCCACCCGGGCCATGCGTTCGCCTCACCAACCAACCACCAACCCAGCTGAACGCCTTTTCTGCGCTCATTCCGGGAGTGTCATAATGAAACGCCTTTGGGTTAAGGCATGATGAGGGCGACGATGTTAGTTGCTGATTTTTATGGTAAATTTTGGTTCAGCGAGATTGACCTCGCTTAACCACGTTAGGCTGTCAGCGCCCCAATAGAGCGCTTTCAGCCCTTTAGAGCGCGTGAAAGCCGGCGGCCGAAGATCAGCACCGCCACCCCGCCCGCCGCGGCGATCGCCGCGTGCATCGCCCAGAACGCGGCCGGCGCCATCTGCTCGTAGAAGCCGCCAAGCCAGCCCATCACATTGCTCGCCACGAACAGGGTGAGGAAGGCGACGCCCATCATGGTGGAGTTCACCGGCGCCGGCGCCACGCGCGAAACCAGCGCGAGAACGGTGGGCCAGTGCCAAATGAAGGCGAGGCCGAGGACACCGTAATAAAGGAACGGCCAAAGCGGCGAGAGGCCGTCATTGCCGAAGACGAGAATGGCGGCGACGAGGATGAGATTGGCCGCCGCCGCCATCCATGCGCCGATGCCAATTTTACCGAGTTCGTCCGGCTCCGCGTTGCGGCGCGCGAGCGCCGCCCAGATCGCGAACAACACCGGCACGCCGAGAATTGAGAAGACGGGGTCAACAGAATTGAACCAAGGCGTCGGTATTTGCCATTCTCCGACACCGAGATCGACATGCCCATCGATCCACACCAGGGCCGTGTTGAACGATTGGAAATACGCCGTCGACTGGAATGTCGAAATCACCAGCACGGCGCAAATGATCCCGATCGTGCGCCAATCCGCGGCAGTCAGCTTTCGCGTCTCGCCCTTCTCACGCTCGACACGCGCTGGCAGGTGGCGATAGCCGACAAGATAGATGAGCAAACCGAGCAGCAAGAACGCCGCCGCCGCGCCAAACCCAACGTGCCAACCATAAACTTGCGCCAGCAGACCGCACACCAGCGGACCGAGCATGGCGCCGACATTGATCGCCATGCTGAAAATCGCAAACCCGCGCGTGCGGCGCGCCTCGTCATCCACCGAATAGAGCGCACCGACTTGCGCGGAGATGTTGCCTTTGAGCAGGCCCGAGCCAATCACCAGCAGCAGCAACGCAACGAGAAAGCTCTGATCAAACGCCATCGCGAAATGGCCAAGCGCCATAAGCACAGCGCCGGTAACAACGGCGTTGCGCTGACCGATCCATCGGTCCGCTACAAACCCGCCAATCACTGGCGTGAAGTAAACGAACCCTGAGTACATGCCGAAGATGAGCGACGCCAAAGCTTGCGTCGACATCGCGCCGAACGCCGATTCAAGCGTGGCGCGAAACGCCGGGAAGCCGATGATGTTCTCGACATGACCGGGCAGCAACAGCTGATTGACCATGTAGAGGACGACGAGGGCCGTCATCCCGTAATACGAAAAGCGCTCCCACGCCTCGGTGAAGGCGAGATAAAACAGCCCCTTGGGATGGCCTGCAAACCCGCGCGTCACCGTCGTCTCTGCGTTCACCGTCATGCCGCCCCCTGCTTGTGAACTAGCCCAGCGCTTCTTGGATATCGGCGATCAGGTCTTCGACGTCTTCGATGCCAACGGAAAAGCGCACCAGACCATCGGTCAAGCCGATCTGTTCGCGCAAATGCTTATCGACCGAGGCGTGAGTCATGATCGCGGGATGCTCGATCAGGCTTTCGACGCCGCCGAGCGATTCAGCCAGCGAAAAGAGCTTCACGCGCTCAAGGAAGCTCCGAGCCGGTTCGAGCCCGCCTTTGAAGTAGGCCGTGATCATGCCACCGTAGCCGCCTGTCATCTGTTTCCTGGCGATGTCGTGCTGCGGGTGATCGGTGCGGCCCGGATAAACGACGCGCTCGATCTGCTTTTGCCCGGCCAGGAAGTCAGCGATCTTCGCCGCGTTCTCGCAGTGGCGTTGCACGCGGACGTGCAGCGTCTTGGTCGAGCGCAGCAGAAGGAAGCTGTCCCACGGCGCGGCGATGGCGCCGTTGGCGTTCTGCGTGAAGCGGAGGCGGCTGGCGAGTTCATCGTCACGGCAGATCAACGCGCCGCCGATCACGTCGGAGTGGCCGCCGATGTATTTGGTGCACGAATGGCTGACGATGTCGGCGCCGAGCGCGAGCGGATTGGTAAGCACCGGCGTCGCGAAGGTGTTATCGACGATAGTGAGCGCGCCTTTTGACTTTGCGAGACGCGCGACGGCGGCAATGTCGATGACCTTCAACAGCGGATTGGTTGGCGTTTCCAGCCAAACCATCTTGGTGTTGGCCTTGAACGCCTCTTCCGCCGATTTGAGATCCGTCAGATCGGCGCGCGTGTAGGTGATGCCGAATTGTTTGAAGACCTTGTCGAACTGACGATATGTGCCGCCATAGACGTCGTCCGAGAGCACGACGTGATCGCCGGAGCTGAGCAAGTGAATGCACGCCGCCTGCGCGGCGAGACCCGAGGCGAAGTTGAAACCGTGGCGGCCGCCTTCGAGTGAGGCGAGATTTGCTTCGAGCGCCTTACGCGTCGGATTGGCCGAGCGCGCGTAGTCGTAGTCGTCAATGATGACGCCGGGGCTCTGCTGCACGAACGTTGAGGTCTGATAGACCGGCGTCATGATCGCGCCGGTGCTCGGGTCCGGCTGCTGACCGGCATGAATGCAGCGTGTGCCGAAGCGCTTGTTATCGTCGTGCATGGACGTGGGTCCTTGGTTGTAAGCGTAACAAACTCAGTCCGTCATCCTGGGCGCGCGAAGCGTGACCGGGATTCAGAGCGACAAGCCGCGCTCTACGATCCCTGGATCCCGGCCGTGCTCCGCACGTCCAGGACGACGTCACCTTTTGCCCGAGAGATATTCGATCAAGTCGATCTTTGAAATGACGCCGACGACATTCGAAGAATCGACAACGACCGCGACATTGTCGGCGGCAAAGATATGGAAAAGCTCTTCGATGCGCGCCTTCGGATAGATGAGACCGCCAATGGGCGCCGCGACCGTCTTTGCCGGCGCATTCAAATCGAAGTCACGCTTTTGCATCTTCGAGAGGATGTCGCTCTCATGGATGATGGCGTTGAGCTTGCCGCGCTCGATCAGCGGAATTTGGCTGACGCCGTTCTCGCGCATCAGATTAACCACCGATTTGATCGAAGCATCCGCATCGGCGGTGATCGGCTTGGTCTTCAGGTTTTTCAGCAGTTCTTCGACAAAACCCAGTTCACGTTCGGTTTCGGTGAAGCCGTGCTCCTTCATCCAAGCGTCGTTCAGGAACTTCGAGACGTAGCGGTTGCCGTGGTCCGGCAAAACCGTGAGCACGACTTTACCCGGGCCAAGCTCCTTGGCGATCTCGATGGCGACGTGGACGTTCGAGCCCGACGAGCCACCGCAGAAGAGCCCCTCTTCGCGCACCAGGCGGCGCGCCATGACGAAGCTGTCGCGGTCGTTCACTTGGCGCATGTCATCGACGACGGAGAAATCCATGGCGCGGCATTCGATGTCTTCGCCAATGCCTTCGACCATATAGACGTGCGCGGTCGGCAGCGTCTTGGTGTGGAAGAGATGATAGTGCACCGAACCCAGCGGGTCGGCGCCGATGATCTTCACGTTCGGCGCGTGCTCTTTCAGGTAGCGGCCGACGCCCGAAACCGTACCACCGGTGCCGGTGCCGCCGACGAAGGCGTCGAACTTGCCGCCGTCCGTATCTTCGAAGATTTCCTTGCCGGTCGAATGATAGTGCGCGTCGATGTTCCAGGATGAGTGATACTGATCGACGTAGAAGGCGCCGGGCGTGTCTTCAGCGATCTTCTTGGCGACGTTAACGTAGTGCTCGGGCGAGTCACCCGGAACGTCCGTCGGCGTGATGATGACTTCGGCGCCGTAAGCCTTTAGCGAATCCTGTTTCTCCTTCGACATCTTGTCGGGCATCGTGAAGATGCAGCGATAGCCTTTGATCGCCGCCGCCATTGCCAGACCTTGGCCCGTGTTGCCGGAGGTGTTTTCAACGATGAGGCCTCCGGGCTTCAGGATGCCCTGCTTTTCAGCCTGGTCGATGATGTAGTTAGCCATGCGGTCTTTGATTGAGCCGGCCGGGTTCAAGTACTCGCACTTCACCCAAACTTCCGCAGCACCGGGCGGCACAACGCGGTTGAGCTTCACGAGCGGCGTGTTGCCGATCGCGGCAAGGATATTGGGCTTCAAACGCATTCGGCGGAATCCTGGGAAATTTGATTGGCCGGGGTTTAGAGCGGCGCGGCCGGAAAAGCCACCAAGGACCGCCGCCATCCAGGCGGCAAACCCGCGAAACTCCCTTCCATCTTTGCAGTTGGGAACGACGGCCGGCCGGACACCGGCGGTCCGCACTCCTCAGGCCCGCCCGATCCGCTTGATTTCCCATTCGAGTTCTATGCCGTGCTTGGCCTTTACCGCGGCCCGGACGTCCTCACCCAGGCCCTCAATATCGGCGGCCGTGGCGTCGCCGGTATTGATCAGGAAATTCGCGTGCAGTTCACTCACCTGCGCACCGCCGTGGCGATAGCCGCGCATGCCGGCTTCGTCGTTCAGCCTCCAAGCCGAAAGCTTCTCACCGTCGGGACCAATCGGATTCTTGAAGGTCGACCCGCCGGTCTTCTCGCGGATCGGCTGCGAAGCTTCGCGGCGCGACGTGATCTCAGCCATGCGGCTAGCTACGGCGGCTGGATCGTCCGGCGCGCCCTGATAGGTCGCATCGAGGAAGATCAGCCCATCCGGCAGTGCGTTGTGGCGGTAGGTGAAACCGAAGTCGCCATTGCTTAGGGTGACGCGCTTGCCTTGACGGTCCATTGCCGTCGCTTCGATCAGCACGTCCTTGGTCTCGCTGCCATAACAGCCTGCGTTCATCGTCAGCGCGCCACCGATCGTGCCCGGGATGCCCGCGTAAAACTCGAGCTTGCCGATCCCCGCCTTCGCGGCGGCCTTCGCCACCATCGCGTCGAGCGCGCCGGCGCCGGCCCTCACCCGCGCGCCGTCCAGTGTTTCGATCTGCGCCCATTGGCGCCCAGCCAGGCGGATCACGACGCCGGGCACGCCGCCGTCGCGGACGATCAGATTTGAGCCAACGCCGATCGGCAGCACCGGCACGTCCGGTTTCAATTGAGACAAAAACGCGGAGAGATCGTCCTGATCGGCCGGAAGGAAAAGCGCGTCAGCGGGGCCGCCGACACGAAACCAAGTAAATGGCGCCAGCGTTTCGCCCCGCAGAAGCTGGCCACGCACCTGCGGAAGGTCGAGTTCACTCATTGTTGATTGGGTATCGCAGGCTTTTGAGCCCCGTCAACGCAGGCTCCCGCTCGCGCAGCGCGGCGGAGCGCCCCATAGTGTAGGCCAAGGAGGCCGTACCTGATGCTACGGATTTTCGCTTCCATTCTCTGCCTTTGGACACTGGCCGCATGCGCCAGCACCGAAACAGCGAGTACTGACACCGCCGGCGGCAGCGAGTGCTTCCGCAGCGAGCAGGTCACCGGCTACAGCGTGGTCGACAACAACCACGTCAAACTCAGCGTCGGCGCCAGCCGCGACTACATCCTGACCACGACGTGGAACGCCCGCGACCTGGACTGGACACAAGCGATCGCAATCCGTTCGTCGACAGGCCGCATCTGCACGGGCAACGGCCTGGGCGTGGAATTGATTGGCGGCACGCCGCAACGTAATTATCCTATTTCACAAATCACGCGCGCGCCGGACGACAACCCGGTCGAGGGCAGCTAATCCACGGAGACCTGAATGCTTCGCCTCTGCCTGGTACTGGCAGCACTAAGTTTGGGCGCGTGTGCGTCATCGACTGAGAGCACGGAAGCGAGCGATGCGCGCGATTGTTTTCGCACCTTCGACGTTCGCGGGTACGGCGTCGTCGATGACCACCGGGTGCGGCTGCGCATCAATTCCCGGCGCGCCTATATCGTGACCATCCGGGAAAACACGCGCGACTTCGACATAACGAGCCCGCTCTCGGTGCAGTCGTCGTCAGGCTTCGTCTGCGTCGGCGACACGTTGGGCGTGCGCCTCGTACGCGGCGACGATCACTTCCCTTCGCTGGTTACAGCGGTGGAGCGGGCGCCGCCCAATACGGAAGCCGCACAGGAAAACTAGGCGCTGACCGGAAGCCCGGCGCGCAGCGCGATCCGCCCAAGCGCGCCCTGTACGATAACATCGAGCTGACTCTTCGGCTGATAGTCAGCCGGCGCGACGTAGCTGACGCGATCTTCCGCGATGAGGCGCGTGATCTTGTCCAAGCTGCGCGGCTCGGTCCATTGGTACGGATCAAGCACCGCGATCGCGCAGCCGCCTTGGCTGGTCACCATCTTCATTGACGGAATATCGGTATCGCCGTCGCCGATGAAGATCATCCGTTCGAACGGCAGCTCGCGCGCATCATTGTGCATCCACCGGTTGACCGCTTCGGTATCGTGGACATTGTCGATGCCCTTATTGATGCGGAAGAGAAACTGCGTCTTCGTCGTGTAATTGATCGCGACGCCCGGCCAGCGTGCCTCGCCTTTCGCGTCATAGAGAAAGCGCGACGCAAACACTTGGCGGAAACGCGGGAAAAGCCTGCAGCCCTCGATCATCTCGTGAATGCCGGATGAGATGACGTAATGGTCGAGCGTCAGCCCCAGATCATCGCCGAACGCATTGATGCGATCGAACCAATGATCGAGCCCGTCGAAAAAATCGGGGTCCGAGCCCGTTTGCTGCAATTGCTTGCGCGTCACCGGCTGGCCGGCGGCACGCGCGCGGTCCAGCATCAGGTGCATGTAAACGAGGATTTCGTCGGCATCCTCAAGCTTCGCCAACCGCTTCACTTCCATCCAGAAATCAGCGTGCTTCATGCCCGCGATGTCAGGGATGAAGCTGCGCTCCTGGAGATTGCCGCGCGCCAACGTGCCGTCAAAATCATAGACGAGCGCGGCGCGGAGCGGTGCAGGCTTGCGGTGTGCTGTGTCGGCCATGGGACCTTGGCGCCGTGAGTCGGGGCGGCCGGTCAAATCAATCCCCGCATGCCAATTGCCTTCACGTCTCGTTTCGTAGCGGGTACAAATTCGATTTCCTCAACAGATCGCGCCCGCTCCGCCTTGCTAGCGTTCCATTCCGGGCGTTAGCTCTTTCCGTCACTCTGGAGCGACGAACCATGATGAAGCGCAGTGTTTATGTGTTTGCGGCGTTGGCTGCGTGCATGGCTTTCGCCGCCTGTCAGCCGCCGACGCAAGCACCTGCGGAGACCACCGCCATCGCAGCGAACGGCGATATGCCCGCAAATGTCGGCGATTGCTCAGATACCAGCGTAGGCGCCATTGGCCCCCGTTTGGAGGGCCTTCCCGACAGCGGCAGCGCGATCCAGTACTCGAACGGCGGGGCGCAAGTTTCCTACGACGTTGTGCCGGCCATCAATCAATCGCAACCCGGCGATGCAATCCGCCTCTGCCTCGTCAGCATTCCAGAAAATTGCCCGCCTGGCGACGACCGTGGCCGGGTTTACACCGCGACGAATGCCCGAACAGGTGGGACCTGGACTTTGCCTGACTCGCAGCACATGTGCGGAGGCGCATAAACGTTACGCGGCGGCCGCGCCAAGCTTATTGGGCAACGCATTCGCGTACACAGTGATGTCGCCCGCGCCGAGGCACACGACGATATCGCCGGGCTTTGCTTCCGCGCGCACGAAGGCCGGCAGATCATCGAGGGCGCCGAGGCGGCGAGAGTCGCGGTGACCGTGACTCTTTAGGCTGGCCGCCAGCGAGTCCGCGCTCACGCCATCGATCGGCGCTTCGCCGGCAGCGTACACATCAGCAACAGCAACGATATCCGCATCGTTGAAGCAGGTTGAGAAGTCCTGAAAGAGATCCCGCAGACGTGTGTAGCGGTGGGGTTGCACCACGGCGAGCACGCGGCCTTCCGTCATTTCACGCGCGGCGGACAGCACGGCCGCGATCTCGACCGGATGGTGCGCGTAATCGTCAACGATACGCACTTCATTCCAGTAGCCCGTGGTCGTGAACCGGCGCTTCACGCCGGCGAATTTCTTCAAGCCATTGCGAATACCGGCATCGGTAACGCCCAGCTCACGCGCCACTGCAATCGCCGCGACCGCGTTCTGTACGTTGTGACGCCCCGCCACCGGCAAGAAGAGATCGTGCATCGTAACACCCGGCCCCTCGCCTTTGCGGCGCGCCACAACATCGAAGGTCGAGCCCTCGCGCGATGGGCGCACGTTTACGGCGCACACATCAGCCTGCGGATTGAAGCCGTAAGAAATGATGCGGCGGTCGCGCACTTGGGCCGCCAGCGCCTGCACTTGCGGATGGTCGAGGCACATCACCGCAAAGCCGTAGAACGGAATGTTCTCCACGAACGTCTGGAACGCCGCGTTCATGGCTTCGACCGAGCCGTAATGATCGAGGTGTTCGGGGTCCATGTTGGTGACGACCACGGCCGTCGCACGCAGACGGGTGAACGTGCCGTCGCTCTCGTCCGCCTCGACCACCATCCACTCGCCTTCGCCCATCCGCGAATTGGCGCCGTAGGCGTTGATGATGCCGCCGTTGATGACTGTCGGATCCTTGTCGCCCGCATCAAGCAGCGCCGCGATCATCGACGTCGTCGTCGTCTTGCCGTGCGTGCCGCCGATCGCGACGGTCCACTTCAAACGCATGATCTCGGCCAGCATCTCGGCCCGGCGCACGATTGGCACGCCACGCGCGCGCGCCGCATCGACTTCCGGGTTGCCGTGCTTGATCGCGGAGGAAATCACGACGACGCCGGCAGTGTTGGCGTTGTCCGCCTTATGTCCAATAGTGACGGTGATCCCGCATTCACGCAGTCGCTCGATGTTCGCGCTTTCCTTGGCGTCCGAGCCTGTCACTTCATAACCGAGGTTCTTCATGACCGAAGCGATCCCGGACATGCCGATACCGCCGATGCCGACAAAGTGGATTGGACCGGTATCGAATGGAATAGCGCGACGGATCATGAACTCCCCTTACGGCGCTGATTATAGTCGCTGAGTAAGACGCATCAAAGGCGTTGCGGCGTGCGCGTGCGGGTTTTCTCGATCAGGTCCGGATACGGAATACGGCCCGGGACCGGGCGAGAACCGCGCGCGGACCCTGTAACGTCGCGAGCGCAAGCACGTAAGCGAGCGCAAGCAGCCCCACGGCCAGCAGCACCGGCTGCAGCTCCTGCAAGCCAAGGCCCAAAGCATGCGCGATTGGAAACACAAGGCCGATGAGCGCGAACGTCACCACGGTCCGGAACGCGTTCTGGCGCGCCTTGCGACGGCGGGCGCGTTCGGCGGTTCGGGCAAGCACATCAAAGCGGAACCCGGGATCGGGGGCGCGCGGCG
This sequence comes from Hyphomonadaceae bacterium, assembly GCA_016791365.1. Taxonomy (GTDB): domain Bacteria; phylum Pseudomonadota; class Alphaproteobacteria; order Caulobacterales; family Aquidulcibacteraceae; genus Vitreimonas. The sequence goes on from JAEUMT010000031.1 coordinate 70,354, forward strand.
CTTCTCCCAACAGGCCGGCAAGATCGGAATCGTCGTTCATCGTTCAGCTCCGACACCCAGCGCTTCCTGCAATCGCGCCCGGCCTCTGGTGACATGGGATTTCACCGTACCCAATGGCAACCCCAAGATTTCCGCCGCCTCGGCGTGAGTGAATTCCTGTCCAAGGCAAAGCGCAAGCGCGGCGCGCTGATCTTCGGGCAACTGGTCCATGGCTTTGCGCAGCGCCAGGCGTTGCGCCGCGCGCTCCGGCGTTTCGTCCGTTTGGGTGTCGCTCAGATCGGCGTAGGCGGTTTCGCGCCGCTCGCGCCGGCCCTGCGCCCTGCGCGAGCGGCGCCAATATTGGAATGCAACCCCGCAAATGAACGTGCGGAGTGAAGACGAGCCATCGAAGCGATAAAGCACTTCCCAGGTGCGAGCGAACGCTTCCTGCGCGAGGTCGTCGGCGTCGGCGTAGTTGCCGGTGACGCGTCGCAAGAACGCGCGCACTGCCGCTTGGTGCAGATCGACGAGGCGCCCGAAGGCGGCAAAGTCACCGCCTCGCGCCAGGCCAATCAGCCGCGCTTCTTCTCCGGACTCCATTGTCGGTCAGGGACGGCGCGACGTGATCGTAAGAAAGAGAGCCCCGACCGCAAGCACGCCCATTGTCACCGCGACAATCAAGAACGCAAATGACCAACTCTCCGCGCGAACAAACCACCACCCTGTCGTGAACCCCGCGGCGAGCGCTGCGAAAACAAAGAAGTTCCAGCCGTTGGATTGCTGGCGCGACGGCGGATTTTGTTGATCCCAATCGCTCGAGGCCATGCGCAACAATTCCGGCGGCACCTCCTTTCCTTGATCAACATACGACTTGATCAACGTCATCACTTCGTGTGAGCGACGTTCGCTTGAAATCATGCCCGTAAAGCCCATCGCCATCCCGAAGATGGGAAACAGGAGCCACCAGAAGTCGCGAAACAACTCTTCGAAGTTCATCACTTGCGCTCCAGGTTCTCACGGGCCTGACGGATCACATGCGCCTGATACGAGTTCTCGCGAACCAGCCCAAAGACGGCCATCACCATCCCAAACACCGGGAACATGAGCCACCAAAAGTCACGAAATAGTTCTGCCATCTTGGCCTCCATTTCCCCGTTCGGGTGCTTCCTGATCCTCTACCGCCGTCAAAGACGGCCCCGGATGCAAGCAGCCTGGAGAAAGTTAGCGCGCGATGCCTTCCGCCAGATCGGCCAAGGTTTTTGCCGCTTCGGGCTTGGCCGCGGCGCGGGCGGCGGCGGCGCGAACCGCCAGCCCGTGCGGGTCGGCCAAGCGGCGTTCCAGCAGCGCCGAGAGTGCACCGGCCTCAAACTCCGCTTCGGTGAACACGTCGGCCGCGCCCACGGCGGTGAGCCCCTCGGCGTTGGCGGTTTGGTGATCATCCGCCGCGGCGGCAAACGGAATGAGGATAGCCGGCCGGCCCGCGACCTGAAGTTCCGTCACCGACGAAGCGCCGGCGCGCGAGATCACCAGATGCGCCGCACCCAAGCGCTGGCCCATGTCCTTAAAGAACGGCGCGACTTCCGCGTTCACGTTCGCAACCTGATAGCTGGCCTTCGCTGCCTCGACCTGCTCCTCGCGTACCTGATGCACGACATCGAGCCGCGAGCGCAGCGCCGGCGGCAACAGCGAAATCGCCGACGGGATGACTTCGCCGAACACGCGCGCGCCCTGGCTGCCGCCAATGATCAAAATGTTGAGCCGACCGCCGGCCGGCGCTTCCGGATACGGACGCTCACGCACCGCCAGAATCGGCAAGCGCACAGGATTGCCAACCACGCGCTTGCGGCTTGAGGCGCTTTCCGGCAGCCGGTCCAAGCGTTCGAACCCACAGGCAATGATCGCCGCGCTTCCGGCCATCGCGCGGTTCACGCGCCCGAGCACCGAGTTCTGTTCGTGAATGAGGATTGGCACTTTGTGCGCGCGCGCGGCCATCAAAGCCGGAAACGAAGGATAGCCGCCGAAGCCCGCCACCAAAGAAGGCGGAGCTTCTTTGAACCGCGCCTTCGCTTCGTTGATGCCTTTGAGAATCTTCAAACCGGCGGGAATAGCCGTGAACGGATTGGCGGATATCGACGAAGCTGAAACATCTTCTACGCGCTCGGCTGGAAAGCCTTCAGCGTAGCGGCGTCCGCGCGCGTCCGTCATCAGAAACACGCGCCAGTCACGGCGGAACATTTCCTCCGCGAATGCGGCGGCGGGAAACAAATGCCCGCCCGTTCCACCTGCTGCGATGACGACGATCTTTTTTGCCATTGTTCCTAGTCGCGTCTGGGTCCCGGATAGAGATATGCGCCCGGGCGATCACGGAGAAGGGAAAGACAGCACCCCAAAGCGAGCGCAGAGCCGATCATGGAAGAGCCGCCGAACGAAATGAACGGCAGCGTCATGCCCTTCGCAGGCAGCAAACTCAAGTTCACGGCAATGTGGATGCACGCTTGCGCGACCAGCAACGTCACCAGCCCCGCGGCCGCAAGTTGCTCGAACGGCTCATTTAATCTGCTCGCACGCGAGAGCCCGCGAAACGCCAACGCGCCAAAAACAACGATGAGGCCGATTGACGCGATGAGGCCAAACTCCTCGGCGGCGACAGCGAACACGAAATCCGCATGCGCATCGGGTAGTCGCGTCTTGATAACGCCCTCGCCCGGCCCACGACCAAAGACGCCGCCGGCTGCGATCGCGTCCAGCGCGCGGTTCACCTGATACGCGGCATCACCTTCCGGATTGAGAAAGTTGTCCACGCGTTCTCGCGCGTGCGGATAGAAAGTGTAGATCGCCCATGCGCTCAATGCCGCGAGCACGCCGCCGCCCAGCACATAACGCAGCGCAACGCCCGACAGGATCAGCATTGGCGCCAGACAAATCCCGAGCAGCGCGGTTTGCCCGATATCCGGTTGCGAGAGCAGCACAGCCGCGGTCAGCAAATACGCGCCGATCGCTACCGTGCGTCCGGGGAAACCAGGTTGCTTCATGCTCTCGCCGAGCATCCACGCCCAAACGATGATGAGCGCCGGCTTCAATATCTCGGACGGCTGCAACGACATCAGGCCAAACTCGAACCAACGCTGCGCGCCCTTGATCTCCGGCCCAAAGAACGAGGCCAGCAAGCAGAGCGGCAAGAAGATCGCCGCCGTGATCGTGGCGCCGCGCCGCAATTGGCGCGGATCAAGCGACGCGGCGGACATCATCACCAAAGCGCCCAACGCCGCGTACGCGGCTTGGCGGCCGGCGAAGTAAAACGCTTCCTCGATGCGAATGCGCGCGGTCGCAGCGGGGCTGGCCGACATGGAAAACAAAATGCCAAGCGTAAAGAGGATCGCCGCTATGATGAGCAGCGGGCGGTCATAGGTCCGCACCCGTTCCATTGCCGCGCCGAAGCGTTCGGCGATGGCGGCGCTCACGCCGCGCCTCCGTTGCGCTTGCCCGAGCCATCACTCAACGCCGCGACGAACTTTTTGAACTGTTCGCCGCGATCTTCATAGCTCTTGAACTGATCGAACGAAGCGCACGCCGGCGATAGCAACACCACCGGATGCGGTTCACCCGACGCCTTGGCGTCCGCGAACGCCTGCTTCACAGCGGCTTCCATATTGCCCGACATCGCCACGGCAACCTTGCCGCGCAGCGTGTCGGAAAAATCGCCGGCCGATTGACCGATCAAGTACGCCTTGGCAATGCGCGGGTAAAACTCCGCGAGATCTTCGATGCCGCCCTCTTTGGCCACGCCGCCCGCGATCCAATAGACGCGCGGAAAAACCGCGAGCGCCTGCGCGGCCGCATTTGCGTTTGTCGCCTTGCTGTCGTTCACAAACCGCACGCCGTCGATCGTGCCGGCGCGCTCTAGGCGATGCGGCAGACCGGCGAATGTCGTCATCGCTTGCGCGATAACGCGCGGATCAACGCCGAGCGCGCTTGTAGCGGCAAAAGCGGCGGCGGCGTTCTGGGCGTTGTGCTTGCCCTGCAACGCAGGCGCGGCTGAAAGGTCGGCGACGGTATCGGCGCGCCCCGATAAACTATCGATCACTTTGCCATTGAGCGCGCTGACGCCGCGCCCCAACACTTGCCCGGAAGAAATCGGCGCAACGTGCTGAGCCGCGCCACGCGTCAGCTCTGTGCAGATCATCGCGCAATAAGAATCGTCGACGCCGATCACCGCCCAATCGGCGGCGCCCTGGTTCAAGAAGATGCGCTTCTTTGCGGCGACGTACGCCGCCATGTCGCCATGCCGATCAAGATGATCCGGCGTAGTGTTCAACCACACGGCCACATCCAGGCGCAGGCTCGATGTCAGGTCCAACTGAAACGAACTGAGCTCGATCACGTAATACGCGCCCGCGTGAAGCGGCGGTTGTTCGAGGATCGCATCGCCGATATTGCCGCCAAGGCGCACGTCCTTGCCCGCTTCATTCAAGATGTGCGCGATCAATGCGGAGGTCGTCGACTTGCCGTTCGTGCCGGTAACGCCAATCACTTTCGGCCGCTGCGTCGCCGGCAACGCGTTCACAGCGCGTGCAAACAATTCGATGTCACTGACGATAGGGACGCCTGTCGCTTCCGCGAGCGTCACGACGCGGTGCGGTTCCGGGAACGTGATCGGCACGCCGGGCGAAAGCACGAGCGCAGCGAAGGTGCGCCAGTCACGGCTGTTGATGTCGGAAACGGGCACGCCGGCCGCTTCAGCTTTCGCACGGGTGACATCATTGTCGTCCCACGCATGCACGCGGGCGCCGCCCGCGGCGAGTGCGCGCGCCGCCGCAAGACCCGTCCGCGCTAAGCCGAACACCGCGACATCGCGGCCTTTAAATTCCGTGATCGGAATCATCCGATCGCCTCCAACCGTCGTGAGCGTGCGGGTGTGCGCCGCTTCGCGCCGTTAACGCAACTCTTAACGCAGCTTCAATGTAGCGAGGCCGGCGAGCGCGAAAATGAACGCGATAATCCAGAAACGGATCACGATTGTCGGCTCCTGCCAGCCCAGCTTTTCAAAGTGGTGGTGGATCGGCGCCATCAGGAACAAGCGCTTGCCGGTGCGCTTGAACACCGCGACCTGCAACATCACCGAAAGCGTTTCGAGCACGAACAGACCGCCAACAATGGCGAGCACGATCTCGTGCTTGGTCGCAACCGCGACCGCGCCGAGCAATCCGCCAAGCGCCAACGAGCCGGTGTCGCCCATGAATACGCGGGCGGGCGGCGCGTTGTACCAAAGGAAACCGAGCGAGGCGCCAAGCAGCGCACCAAGAATGGTCGCCAACTCGCCAACGCCAGCGACGTGCGGAATGCCGAGATATTCCGAATAGTCGACGCGGCCGACGAGATAGCAAATCACGCCGAACGTGCCCGCGGCGATCATCACCGGCACAATCGCCAAGCCATCGAGGCCATCGGTCAAGTTCACGGCGTTGCCGAACCCGACGATCACGATCATCGCGAACAGCGCGTAAAAGGCGAGCAATTGCACGCCCCAACCTTGGATGAAGGGCAGCGCAACAGCTGTCAGCGGCTCGCCAGCCCATAACGCATTCCAAAAGCCCATCACGTCGTGCGTCTGGCCCGGCGTCGTCGCAACCCATTCCGCAACCAGCATCGCGACCGCGGCGACCGCCGCAATGCTGAATTCGAACAACAAGCGCAGCTTCGCGGACAACCCGCCATGGTGCTGCTTCGTCACCTTCGCGAAATCGTCGACAAAGCCGATCGCGCCAAAGCCTAGAGTGACGATCAGCACCGACCACACATAAGGATTTTCGAGATCGGCCCACAGCAACGACGAAATGCCGAGACTAATAAGAATGATGAGCCCACCCATCGTCGGCGTGCCCTTTTTCGTAAGCAAATGCCCAGCCGGACCATCCTCGCGGATGGGCTGACCTTTACCTTGCTTCTTGCGAAGCCAGCTGATGAACGGCGCGCCGATCGCGAACGCGATGATCATACCGGTGAACATCGCCCCGCCCGTTCGGAACGTGATGTAGTTGAACAGGTTGAAGAACTGCGAGCTGTCGCTGTACTGCGCTAGAAGCTCAAGCATTCTTGTCCCCATTGAGGCGCTGCATCGCAGCGACCACGCGGCTCATCTTCGAACCGTTCGAACCCTTCACCAACACGATGTCACCCGATCGAAGCGAACCTGCAATGATCGGAATCAGCGCGTCAGAGCTTTCGGCATAGCCGCCGCGACGCGATGCGGGAAGCGTCTCCATGAGCGCCGCCATGCGCGGACCGGCCGCAAACACAAGATCGATGCCGGCCTGTTCGAGGGGTTGTGCGAGACCGGCATGGTATGCGCGCTCGTCGGGACCCAACTCCAACATATCCCCAAGCGCGACGATGCGGCGCCCGCCCTCGCCCGGCTGACGCGCGGCAAGCGTAGCGATCGCCGCCGCCATGGAGGCGGGATTGGCGTTGTAGGAATCATCTACAAGCATGAACGCACCGAACGGCGCTTGCACTTGCTGCGCCACACCACGCCCATCGACCGCGCGCAAATGCTCTAAAGCGTGCGCTGCGGCCTCGAGATCAGCGCCGACGACGTCGGCGGCCGCAAGCGCCGCGACAGAGTTCAGCGCCCAATGCGCACCTTCGACACCGACGCGATATCTAATAACGCGACCAAGGATTTCGGCTTCCGCGTTCGAGCCAGTCGCATCCATCTCCCAGCGCAGCAGGCGCGCTTCGCAGACAGCATCGCGCCCAAAGCGGATGAGATTAGCGCCGTTGCGTTCGGCGGCGGCGACCAGGCGGTCGGAATGCGGCGCTTCATTCGGCACAATCGCGGCGCCACCGGGCTCAAGCCCCGCGTAAATATCGCCCTTCTCGTCCGCAACGTTTTCGAGCGAGCCCAGATTTTCAACATGCGCCGGCGCGATCGTCGTCACGAGCGCGGCGTGTGGCTTCACCAATTGTGTCAGCGGCAAGATCTCGCCGCGATGGTTCATGCCGATTTCGAACACGGCGAACCGGCTCTCGCGCGGCATGCGCGAGAGGGTGAGCGGCACGCCCCAATGATTGTTGTAGCTCTTGATGGAGCGATGCGTCCGCCCGCTCGCCGCCAAACACATTGCGAGGGCTTCTTTGGTCGAGGTTTTGCCAACCGAGCCCGTCACAGCCACGCGCCTGGCGGCGCAACGATCGCGCGCGGCTTCACCAAGCTTGCGCAAACCTTCCAGAACATCCGGCACGGCCAGCGCCGCACCCAAACCTTCAACCTTGCGCGCATCGGAGATCAAAGCGGCGCTCGCGCCTGAAACAAACGCCTGCGCGAGGAAATCATGACCGTCACGAACGTCTTTCAGAGCGACAAAAAGATCGCCCGGCTCAAGTGTGCGCGTATCGATGGAAACACCATTTACCGACCACGCCTCGGCATTGAGCAAACGCCCGCCGGTTGCGGCTTGCGCCTCTTCGGCGGTCCAAAGTTCACTCATACTTGGCTCCCCAGCGCAGCGCGCGCGACGTCCTGATCCGAAAACGGGTGCGTAACGCCCTTGATGATCTGCCCCGTCTCATGGCCCTTGCCCGCGATCATCAGCGCGTCACCGGCTTTCAGCATCGCCACGGCTTCTTGTATCGCCTTGGCGCGATCGCCAATCTCGACGGCGTTCGGCGCCGCCTTCAAAATCTGCGCACGGATCGCAGCAGGTTCTTCGCTACGCGGGTTGTCGTCGGTGACGATCACCACGTCGGCTTGTCGCGCCGCGATCGCGCCCATCTTTGGCCGCTTATCGTTGTCGCGATCGCCACCGCAACCAAACACAGCAATGATGCGCCCCGGCGCATGCGGGCGCGCCGCGCGCAGCAACACATCAAGGCCATCCGGCGTGTGCGCATAGTCGACGAACACGTGTCCGCCGTTCTTGCTTTGGCCGACATGCTCCATGCGGCCCTTCACCGGCTTGAGCTTCGCCATCCCTTCAAACACCGCTTCCGGCGTTTCGCCCGTCGCGAGCGCAAGCGTCGCCGCGCACACTGCATTCAGCGCTTGAAACTCCCCGATCAGCGGCAGCTCAACTTTGTGCTCTTTGCCATTCCACAACAGCACCATCGTCTGCGCATTCGGGCGCGGCAGGATTTCGACGATCTTCAGCGCGCGGTCTCGTGGCGCGCGCCAGCCGCAAAGAACAATATCCAGCCCACGTTGCTTCGCCGCACGCTCAAACGGATCGCAATCGGCGGCATCCGCATTGATCACCGCCGGACCGCCGACCCGAACCAAGTTCCAGAGTTTCAGCTTCGCATTGCGATAGCTCGCCATGTCCTCGTGATAGTCGAGATGATCTTGAGTGAGATTGGTGAAGGCGCCGGCCGCAAAGGTCACGCCATCAATGCGATGCTGTTCAAGACCGTGACTTGAAGCTTCCATCGCCGCATGCGTGACACCCTGCTCCGCAAGCGTCGTCAGCGTCGCGTGTACAGACGCGGGATCAGGGGTTGTGTGACCAAGATCGATGACGCCATTCGGGCCGATGGCGCCAAGCGTGCCCAAGCTTGCGGCGCGTTTGCCTGCATGCGTCCAAACTTGGCGGAGAAAGTCGACGGTGGAGCTCTTGCCGTTGGTGCCGGTGACGGCGACGATCGTCCCGGGACGCCGTGGATAGAACTTGGAGGCAGCGAGCGCAAAAGCGATACGCGGCTCAACCGCGCTAACATGCGCAAGGCCGGGATCGGCGCCAAGATCGCCTGCCGACAACACGGCGACCGCACCATTGGCCTTTGCCTGCGCGACGAAATCGCGCCCGTGCGCGGCAACGCCTTTCAGCGCCGCGAACAGAAAGCCCGGCTTCACTTTGCGTGAATCCGCTGTGAGACCCGTAATCTCGATCGCGGCGGCGTCCGCGGGAACGCCGTCTGTAAAGAGATCACAGAGCTTCATTGTCTCTCCCTAGCGTGCGGGCGCGGCAGGCTCCACACGCAAACCGAGCATGGGAGCGATGCGCCGGAGCGTCCGCGCCACCACCGGCGCGGCAACCAAGCCGCCTGCTTCGCCCGCGCCTGTATCATCAAGCGCCACGACAATCACATAGCGCGGATCGTTGGCCGGAAATACGCCTGCGAAAGAGGAAAAATTGCGGCTTTCGTCATAGCCTTGCGCACCACTCAGCTTCTCGGCCGTTCCGGTCTTGCCGGCGACGACGAGCCCGCGCACGTCAGCGGCGCGCCCGGTGCCCTCTGTGACCACGGCGCGCAAATAAGCCATTACCTGCCGCGTCACTGCCGGTGTGAATATCTCTGTGCGCGCAACCTCGGCATCAGGCGCGAGCGCCAGGATGGTCGGCGTGACCCGCGCGCCATTGTTGGCGAACACGGTGTAAGCGCCGGCGAGCGTCGCCTGTGTCGTCGCGAGGCCATAGCCAAAGCCAAGCCCCGCCACGTCACGGCGCGTTTGCGCACGAGGGGCGATCGGCGCCTGACGGCGGCCGAGTTGCAGCGATGTCGGCGACGTCAGTCCAAGCCTTTCGAAATACGCGCGCTGACGGGCGCCGCCGATGCGCAACGCCAGCCGCGCGGCGCCGATGTTCGACGATCGCGCCAGGATATCGCGCAACGTCGCGTATCCCGTGATCGGCTCGTGGTCCTCAATCAGCGTGTTGTCGAGTTCGAGCGGACGGCTGACATCAAACAACTCGCTCGACGTCGTCAGCCCTTCCTGCAAAGCGATCGCTACTGTGAATGGCTTTATCGTTGAGCCCAATTCATGGAGATCGCCCGCGACACGGTCGCGACGGCCGTCTTCCGACGAGCGGCCTATGCGATTGGGATCAAATGACGGCCACGACGCCAGCGCCAACGTCTCACCGGTACGGCCGTCCAGCAAGATCGCCGATCCTCCAGTCGCGTGCAGCGCCCGCGCCGCGGCATCGAGTTCGGTTTCCAACGCATACTGCATACGTACATCGAGCGAGAGCCGGATCGGGCGGCCCTCTTCGCCCGCTGCACGAATTTGTTCGTCCAGCCCCAACTCAACACCGCCTTGCGGATTGAGATCAATGCCGGTGAAGCCGATGACATGCGCCGCAAGCGAACCTTGCGGGTAATCGCGGTGATGCTCTACCTGCGTGCCAATGCCGGGCAAGCGCAACGCCTCAGCCCGATCGCGTTGCTGCTCACTCAATCCGCGACTCAAAAACACGGTCGTCTGATCAGTGTTGCCCAAGCGACGCATCAACGGCTCGCGCTCAAGGTCCGGAAAATGCTGCATCAAGGTGTCCGCGGTCTCGACCACGTTACGTACCCGCCCCGGCTCCGCCGTGAGCGCCCAGGCTCGCACGGTGGTGGCCAACAACACGCCATTGCGGTCGACAATATCCGCGCGCGATAACGGCGCCGACAAACCGGCATTGCGCGCAACCGCCAACGGATCGCCAGAGAATGCCAATTGCACGGCGCGCCCGGCAAGCAGCAGCAACACGGCGAAAATTCCTATCGCCAGAAACCGCACACGCGCGCGCGCTGGCGCAGCCTCAAGCGGCGACTGCGGCAAGTTGCGGTCGCGCGCAAAAGTTGAATGGGGCCCAAGCGGCTTCACTCGCGTTCCTTCTGCGCTTCCAGCGCGGGCAAGCGGCTTGCGATTTCACCCTCGGGAAGCGCGGCGCTCTCACCGCCAACGACGTGCCCCAGGCGCTCGTCGTTCAAACGCTCGATCCGCGCGGGGCTCTCTTGTTCAGCGATAGCAGCGCGCAACTCACGCAAGCGCGCTTCGCGTTCAGCGATGTCGTCGTTCAAACGGCGCACGTCCGTCTCGGTTTTCGCCGCATCGCTTTTGGCGCGGTAAAGCCCGATCGCGAGCACCACGATCAACATCGCCGCCGCGATTTGCATCCAACGTTTCAGCGTAATTTTTGCCATTCCGCCTCCGCGCGCGGCGCAAGCTCAGGCGCATCGAGTTCGTCCCAGGCCGGCGCGTCCGTCCGCGTCGCCCAGCGCAAACTGGCCGAGCGCGCGCGCGGATTGGCGGCTGTCTCGGCGTCGCTGGAGACCGTCGCGCGCTTGCGATCGATCGCAAAACTTGGCGCACGCTCCGGCGGCAGATCCGGCGCGTAACGCGAGCCGCGCCCCTGCGCATCCGCGCGCTCGGTAATGAAGTGCTTCACCATCCGGTCTTCAAGCGAATGGAACGAAACGACCGCGAGCCGCCCGCCCGGCTTCAGCGCGCGCTCCGCCGCGGACAAGCCCCGCGCGAGCTCACCCAGTTCATCGTTCACCAGCATGCGCAGCGCCTGAAACGTCTTCGTCGCCGGATGCGTCCGCGCGCCTTTGCGCCCACCCACGGCATCCTCGACCAATTTTGCAAATGGCAGCGTCCGCGTGATCGGGGCGGCGGCGCGCGCCTGCACGATCGCGCGCGCGATGCGTCGGCTGTCGTCATCTTCGCCATAGCGATAGATCAGATCGGCGAGCGCGCCTTCGCTGAGCCGGTTCACGGCGTCAGCGGCGCTCAGGCCTTCCTTTTCCATCCGCATGTCCAAGTCCGCATCCTGCTGGAACGAGAAACCGCGCTCGGCTTCATCGAGTTGGAACGACGACACGCCGAGATCGAAGACGACGCCGTCCACCAATTCATCCGCGGCTAGATCGCCAAACCGGCCTTGATGAAGCGTGAATTTACCTTTGGCTGACTCTGAAAGCTCGGCCCCCCGCGCTATGGCGTCCGGGTCACGGTCGAAGGCGATCACGCGGCATTTGGCGCGCGCCAGCATTTCGCGGGAATAGCCGCCCCCGCCGAAGGTCGCGTCGACGTAAACGCCCCCGTCCGTCAGCGCGAGCGCTTCCATCGCTTCGGCAAGCAGAACAGGCGCATGGGACATAACTGCATTTGACCACGATTCACCCGCGCCTATGAGGCAGAATCAGATAGTTCTCACCCGAAATGAACAGGACGTGCGCATGACCAGCTTTGGCGGTTCAGGACTAATACCGCTCAGCGGCGGCTCGGCGACGCCATCGCAGGCGGCCATCGTCGCGCCGTCGCCGCGCGCCAAAGGCGCCAAGCCGGAGGAAATCTACCGTACCTGGCTCGAAATCGCCGAGCAGCGCATCGCCGCTGAGCAAATCCTCATCGGCGGTCACACCATCCTGGCCGACGAACCGGCCAACGCAGCGAAGACCGGCGTCTCGGCTGTGCTCGGCTTCTTCGACACGCTAGCCGGGCAGGTGTTCACGCGCACGACCGATGTGGGCGAGCTTTCAAACTACATGGCCGGCGATGCGCGCCGCTGGCGCGATCTCTTGCGCGCGTTCCGCCAACGCAGCGTCGCCGCCAAGGAGGCGCCGCGCTACCACCAACTCACGCGCGCGCTCGCCGCGGCCGAATTCATCGCATCCGAACCGATCGGCAATAACGAACGCGAAGAATTCGCCCTCACCGACATCGGCGCCGATCTCGACGACGCCCGCCGCAGCGCCGAAATCAGCGCCAACTTCATGACCCGCCTCGCGGCGCCGAAAGCAACGCCAAACATCGCCGTCTGCCTGCGCGACGCCAACGGCGATGTCTGCGGCGAAGCCGTGTTCGCGGCGCCGGTCGCGGAGGCCCATGGCCAGCTCAACTTGCTTTTCACCGCCACGCTCGCCGCCGCCCGCGAAATCGCGAATGTCGAAGTGAGCCTGACGCGTCGCGCGTTAAGCTAGCGCTCAAGGAGCCAACATGCTTTCTCGCCTCTTTCCAAGAGCGCTGGACAATGCCTATCAAGGATCGCGGGTAGCGGTTTGGCTCCTCGCGCCGGTGCTGCTCGCGAAAACACTTATGGGCTTCAACTTCAGCGGCCTGAACCCGATCGTCGACGTCAGCGAAATACTGCAAACCGTCGACGGCGTTCCTCTCAGCACATTCAGCCAGGAAGCAGCGGCGACCGTTATCGATTCCGCGGCGGCATGGGGCGTGGCGTTGTTCGCGCTCTGCCTTTTTGTGTGGCTCATCCTCATTCGCTATCGCGCTGGACTACCGGCTGCGATCTTGATGCTTGTTGTCGAACAGGTCGGCCGCACCGGCGCCGACACGTTCCGTATCGCCAGGGAGTTCGCGGCCGGATCGGCGTCGCCGACGATGGGCGCATGGATCAACTTGGGAATGACCACACTGCTGGTCATCTCCCTTGCTCTATCGCTTCTGAAAGTTCGCGATCGCGCGGTCGCGTGAAATAAAAATGCCAGTCGGCCTATAAGCCGGGTTCTGTTCCTCTTGCGAGGTGACGACCATTCCTCTGGACCATACGTCGCCGCATGGTTCTCGCGACCAACCCGGACACGACGCGCGGACGCGCGTGAAGCTTGCGCTTCGTGTGTCCCTATTCGGTCTTGCTCCCGGCGGGGCTTGCCGTGCCGCCT
>JAEUMT010000065.1 GCA_016791365.1 Hyphomonadaceae bacterium
ATGATCCCGATCGGCCATCAGCCGATCCTTTGGCATGTGATGAATTACTACAGCCAATACGGGCACAAGGATTTCGTGCTCTGCCTCGGCTACAAGGCCAACACGGTTAAGGAGTTTTTCCTTAACTATAAGACCCAGACCTACGGCGATGTGATCGTCGAAGGCTCGAAAGTCGAACTGCTTGGCCCGCGCGAAGAAGATTGGCGCGTGGCGATGATCGATACGGGCGTCTGGCGCAACATCGGCAGCCGTCTCTGGGCTGTGCGCGATCACGTTAAGAACGAAGAGATGTTCTGCGCCAACTACAGCGACGGCCTCTCTGACGTGAACCTCGACGACATGATCGAGAAGTTCAAAAAGTCCGACAAGATCGCTTGTTTCCTCGCCGTGCACCCGCCGGTGACCTACCACCTCGCCGACATCGCCGAAGACGGCAAGGTCAACGCGTTCATTACGTCGGATCGCTCGGAGATCTGGATCAATGGCGGCTTCTTCCTGCTGAAGCCAGAGATCTTCGACTACATGAGCGACGGCGAAGAACTTGTGGTCGAGCCGTTCGCGCGGCTGATTGCCGAGAACAAGCTGATGGCCTATCGCCACACCGGCTTCTGGCGCTCGATGGACACGCTGCGTGACCGCCAAGTGCTGGAAGAGATGATGGAGAAGGGCGAGATGCCCTGGAAGGTCAACGGCAACGGCAAGAAGCCGAAAGCCTAAGATGCTGGCGCTCGACCTCGCACGGCCGGGCAAGACGCTGCGCGTATTGGCGCTCGGCGCGCATTCGGATGACATTGAGATTGGCGCGGGCGGCGCGATCCTGTCGTGGATCGCTTCAGGAGCGGAAGTGTCGATCGATTGGTGCGCGCTTTCGGCGCCAGGCGAACGTGCTGACGAAGCGCGCGCGAGCGCTATGGAATTTCTCGCTGGCGCCAAGCGCGCTGACATTCATCTCGGTGAGTTTCGTGATGGCTACTTTCCAGCCGAACGCACGGCGGTGAAGGATTGGGTGGAAGGGCTGAAACGGCTCGAGAAGCCGGACGTCGTGCTCTGCCATCAGCGTTACGATGCGCACCAAGATCATCGCATGGTCTGCGAACTGGCCTGGAACACGTTTCGCGATCACCTGATCCTCGAATACGAAATTCCGAAGTGGGATGGTGATCTCGGGCAGCCGAACATCTATGTACCGCTGAGCGAAGAGGTGCTCGCGCGCAAGATTGAGCTTTTGCACAAGCACTTCGGCACGCAGCGCTCGAAAGCCTGGTTCGATGACGAGACGTTCCGTGGGCTCGCGCGCTTGCGGGGCGTTGAGTGCCGCGAGCGTTATGCGGAAGCGTTTTTCGCGCGCAAATTGCTTTTGAAATAGGACGACGACGATGGCTCACGCCGGCTTTGAGAAATCCAACGTGCTGCGCGCGAAGGGCCAGCGGCTTATTCCTGGTGGCGCGCATACGTATGCGAAGGGCGATGACCAGTATCCGCAGCTGGCGCCGGGGCATATCGTGCGCGGCAAGGGCTGCCGTGCGTGGGACGCCGACGGCAACGAATACATCGAGTACGGCATGGGTAACCGCGCCGTCACGCTCGGCCACGCTTACGAGCCGGTGCTCGCGGCTGTGCGCGCGGAGCTGGAAAACGGCGTGAACTTCACGCGTCCGGCAGCGATCGAAGTCGCGGCGGCGGAGAAGTTTCTGTCGATGATCCCGAACGCCGAGATGGTGAAGTTCTCGAAGGACGGTTCGGACGCCACCTCGGGCGCGGTGAAAATCGCGCGCGCCTATACTGGGCGTGACATTATCGCGATCTGCGGCGACCACCCGTTCTTTGCGGTCGATGATTGGTTCATCGGCACCACGCCGATCAATGGCGGCGTGCCGCAGGCGGTTACCGATCTGACGGTGAAGTTCAAATACAACGACATCGACAGCGTCAAAGCGCTGCTGGCGAAGCACCCGAAACAGATCGCCGGCTTTATCCTCGAGCCGACGCGCGGCGCCGATCCGAAGGACAGCTTCCTGCACGAACTGAAGCGCCTCGCCCACGAGGACGGCGCGCTCTTCATTCTGGACGAGATGATTTCCGGCTTCCGCCTGCACAATTACGGCGCGCAGCACATGTATGACATCGACCCGGACCTCTCGACCTGGGGCAAAGCCATCGCCAACGGCTTTTCGGTGTCAGCGCTCGTCGGCAAGCGCGAGTTCATGCGCCTGGGCGATCTGGAGCAGTGGGACAAACCCCGCGTGTTCCTCATGTCCACCACCCACGGCGGCGAAACCCACGGCCTCGCGGCGATGATGGCGACGATGGACGTCTATAAAAATGAGCCGGTGATCGAGCACATGGTCCGCGCCGGTAAGCGTCTGATGACGGGCATCGAGCAGGCGGCGCGCAACCGCGGCGTGCATGAACACATCACTGTCATGGGCATGCCGTCGAATGCGGTGTTCGGCACGACGGACCCGGGCAAGAAGCCGAGCCAAGCCTATCGCTGCGTGCTGCTGCAGGAACTGATCAAGCGTGGCGTCATCGCCCCGTCGATCGTGGTTTCCTATGCTCATAAGGATTCCGACATCGATCAAACCATCGAAGCCTTCGATGGCGCGATGGAGGTTTATGCGCGTGCGCTCAGCGACGGCGCGGAGAAATTCCTGGTGGGGCCGCCGTCGGAGATGGTGTACCGCGCGTACAACAAGAAGCCGGAAAATGCCGCCTCGGCGGCCTAAGACGCGACGCCTCTGAAATTCGCAGACTTTACAAGCGTCTCGTTCTCCCGCGCCGGTTGCGTTCGGTTAACCATGGTTCGGCACTCTGCGCTCCAAAATCACCGCTCCCGCCGGTGACAATGGAGCCGAAAATGACCGCCCATAACCAGCGCGTTAATCAGTCGGAGGCGCAAATTCCCGCTGCTGGCGCAATCCGTTGCGATCTGGGCCAGTCGCGCCAAATCCTTTGCCGTTCACTCTTATCATCTGGATTTCCAGGTGTGCCTGACGGCTTGGGGGAAACCTTGCGTATTAATCCATTCGCTTCGCTCTTTGCGGCGTCGCTCATCATTCTGGCGCCCGTCCACGCGGCTGCTCAGACCCAACAAACCCAAGGCGCCGCGCGCCAAGAAAGCGTGTCGGTGCGCGACCGCGATCGTCCGGAGTATGATGCTCTGGGCCGTCGTCTCGGCGTGTTCAATCTGAACGCCTCGCTCGATCTTGCCGTGACCAGCACGGACAATTTGTTCGCCGCGCCGGATGGTGCGCCGAGCGATGTCGACGATATCATTTACGGTGTCACGCCGAATGTGGCGTTGTCGTCCGATTGGTCGCGCCACGCTGTCGCGTTCGACGCCGGCGCCACCTTCCGCAGCCATGAGGATTTCTCGAGCGAAGACGCCGATACGCACTATGTGCGCGCCACCGGCCGCTTCGACATCGGCGAGAACACGGCGATCCGCGGCTCGGCCCGCTCGTCGCACGAAGTTTCGCCGCGCACGGACCCGGACTCACCGTTCATCGGCGCGCCGGTTGAGTACGACCGCATGGATACCGGCATCGGCATCTCGCATCGCTTCGCGCGGTTCACCGCGAGCCTCGACGCCACCAGCAGCGATTACGACTACGACGGCCTGCAGTCGTTCCGCGACAACGAAGAGAGCGCCATCCGCGGCCGCATCGAGGCTGAACTCAGCCCTCGTATCGGCCTTCTGCTCTCCGCCGTTGTCGATGAACGCGACTACGACAACTCACCGCAATTCAACTCGGACGGCCAAGCCTACATGGTCGGGGTTTCGCTGAACACCGACCTGATGCGTGGCGAGGTGCAAGTCGGCCAGTTTGAGCGTGACTACGCCGGCGTCGCCGGCACGTTCGACGGCGTTGCGATCGCCGGCAATGTCGAGTGGTACGCCACTCAGCTGACGACTGTCACACTGAGCGCGCGCCGCGACGCGGACGATCAGATCGGCGCCTTCTCTGGTGAGCCTTATGTCACTGAGGAATATGGCCTTCGCGTCGACCACGAACTGCTCCGTAACGTCATCCTGACCGGCGCCGTGCGCTTCGGCAATCGCGACTACGAGACCATCGTCCGTGAGGACGAATACAACGAGTGGGAATTGGGCGCTGACTACATGCTCAACCGCAACGCCGCCGTGCGCTTCCGCTACGAGCACGACGAAGTTGATTCCCCGGCGTACCGCGATTACGAGGTCAATCAGGCGACGCTTGGCCTGACGCTGCGTCTGTAAGCAGCCGACGCGGGCGTCCCAAGCAGTGAGCACGGGCATGCCCGCGGGGGAAGCAAAGTCTAAACGTCCCAAGGCAGGGACCGCGAAAAAAAGCGCCGCGCGGAAACGCGCGGCGCAGCGCGTTTCGCTGACCGACGCCCTGGCCGAGGCGGCTTGGAGCGAGGCTGACGCCGCGCTCGCGCAGGCGCTGGCCGATTTCGATGAATCCGAGACCGCTGCCAGCAAAGCGGCCCGCAAGGATGCGCGGGAGCGCCTTGGTCAATCGCTTTCGCGGGCGGCCCGCAAGCGCGGGCTTTCGCGCACCGGCGAATTGGACGAGCGCGTCACCTTCAATGCCGGTGAGCACGACCTGAACGCGGCGGTCGCGAAAACGCCGAAGACGGTCCGTATTCAGGCGCGCGGCGTAACGCGGGGAGGTGAGGTCTTGGCCAAGCCGCGCGTCGCGCCGGTGGAGCGCAAGAAGCGGACATGAGCGATTGGACGCTCTGTATCGATTTCGGCACGGCCTTTTCAAAGGCCGCCGTCGCGCCCACCGGGGCGTGGACGCATTTTGACCCCGCCACCATTCGTCCGCTGATGTTGAGCGCCGAGGGTCAAAATACGTTTTTGCTCGATAGCGCGATCTTCGTCGATGAAGACCGGGTGCTGTTCGGCTGTGCGGCTCTGAATGAAGCCGATGCTCAGGCTGATGCGAAGCGCGCGGCGCTGAGGTCGTTCAAGACGCTTCTGAGCGTCAGCGATCTTGAGCGCGCGCTGAACACAAATGCGCCGGCGACCATTGATCCGCACCGCATCTTTCAGATGCGGGATCTGATCGTGCTGTATCTGGCGTACCTGCTGGCGACGATTGACCGGGCGCTGCTGGCGGATCCGGTCTTGGCGCAAGGCGGCGTCTTGCGTCGCCGTTATGCCGCGCCGGCGTGGCGCAGCGGCGATAGCGCCGGGATGCACAATGTCGTGGTGCGCCTGTTCGCCGAAGCCGAGGCGTTTCGCGCCAGCGTTGGCAAGCGGTTACTATCGCCGGATGGGCTGTCGCTGCGGACAATCAGCGATGCGTTGCCGAAGGCAATGGCGAACGCCGAAGCGCTTGAGATGGGGCTGGTGTTCGAGGCGACGGCCGCCGCCGCCTACACGTCTGCCGGGCTTGAAGGCTCAGGCTCGCATCTGATCGTTGTCGATATGGGCGCGGGCACCACGGATATCGCGGCGCTTGCCCGGATCGGCGCGCGCACGCTTGAGCTCCCGGAAGCGCGCGTGACGCTGAAACAGGCGGGCGACTTCCTCGACCGCGTCATCGCCAATCGTGTGCTTGAGAGCGCCAGATGGGCCAGGCGCGCGGATGAGCGCGCTGAGTTGTGGTCGGTGCTGATGCGGCAGATGGCGGACATCAAGGAAGCGATCATGGCCGACGGCCGCGCGACGTTGCGCAATCAAGGGCGCAGCATCGCGCTCTCATTGCGTGACGTCGAGAAGGACGAGGACTTTCGGGAGTTTCAGAAAAGTCTGCAGCAGGCCTACGATCACGCTCTGGCGATCGTCCGTGACGACGCGCGTGCCCGCGGGCGCTCCGAGGTGCAGGCGATCGCGGTCGGAGGCGGCGCGTCGACGCCGCTCATTCAAGATCTCATTCGCCGAAAAATGGAGTCCACGCGCCCGCGGGTCGTCCCGCGTCCGGCCACGCCGGATTGGGCGCATGCGCGTGAGTTCAGAGGCAATTTGGCGCCGGTCTTTCCACAACTCGCGATCGCGATTGGTGGGGCGCTGGCGCCTGACAGCATGCTGGCGGCGCGCGGCGGGATTACTCCCCCCGCAAACGACCAAAGCGATATTCCGGTGGGACGCGATTGACGTAAACCGCCGTCTCGGCGCGCGGCCGGCGTTGCAGTACGCCCATGGCGCGGCGCACGGCGGTGATGGGCGTACGGTCCCAGGCGGTCACCAGCACGCAGCGATCAGCCGCGGCGGCGATGGCCGCGCCTTCGGCGCCGACAAGCAGGGGCGGGCAGTCGAGCACGATCAGTTCGTAGTGCTGGCGCAGGCGCAGGATCAGTTCCTTGAAGCCTTGCGGCGGCACGTCGCGCCAGGCGTTGCGATGTCGCGACGCGGGAATGAAGTGCAGGCCGATTTCATCTTCCTCGCCGACGAAGTTTTGCCATTGGCTCGGTTCTTCGCAGGCGTCGGCGAGGCCTTCGTCCGGATCGAAGCCAAGCGTGCGTGTCAGCGAGCGGCGGCGTAGGTCGCAATCAATGACGACAACGCTGCGGCCCTGCTGAGAGGCGGCGATAGCCGTGCAAAGCGCCGTGGTCGTCGCGCCCTCGTTGGGGATGGCGCCGGCGAAGGCGACGACGCCGTCGGTTGAGATCGCGCTCTGGAGGTCGCGAAAGGCGGTGGCGAACGCGGACGAGGGCTGGAAGGCGAGGCAATCGAGCGGCGTGCGCTTGTCCGGCGGGAGCTGGCGCAGCGCTCGCGGCGTAAGCTCCGGCGCGGCGCCCAGAATGGCGTAGCCGCGTGTCTTGCCGAAACTGGAAAGCGACGTGACGGTGTTGCGGCTGAGCTCGCGAACGAATGTGACAACCAGGCCGGCGGCGATGCCGAGGGGCGCCCAGAAGACTAGCGCGCTAAGGATCGGCACCTGCCCGCTGAGATCGTAGCCGACTCCAGCGCCAGTCACGATGAAACTGATGATCAAAAACAGCGGCCACTGGCGCTGAAATCCGCGGCGCAGACGTCCGAGCGCGAGCGACTTTGACGGCGGCCTGCGCGAACGCAGCGTCGCTGTCCGCGTACCCGGTTCTTGATACCGGGAACGGTCGCCTGTCAGCGGTGACGTCAATCAGCACTCCTCGCGGGTCTCCGCCCAACGCAGCGCGGTCAAAACCCGTTCCCCTCAGCTATCCACAGCCTATAGCCAAAACTCGGGCGAATTCGAGGGCAATTGTTAGTCGCGGCGGCGAAGTTATCCACAATGCGGTTGGGCGGGCCCGTCTTTTCGCTGGCAACGCGCGACCGGTGGCGATTCCAACTAAACGGGGAAAAATAACCAAGAGCGCGCGTAGGGGAGTTGCAGTTTCTCGCGGGAGGCTCTTAATCCGGGGAGCGACTAGTCAGGAAAAACCATGCTCATCCAGTTGCCCAGCGGGTCGTCGGACCAGCCGGGTCCGCAGAATGCGGAAGACACGACGACAACCTTCGAAGCGGGACTTCGCCGCGATCTCGCGAGTTCTCCGATCGTCTCGTACGACTCGATGTTGGGCGGTTGGACGAAGCGCGCGATTGAACTCACGCTGACAATTCTGACGGCGCCGGTCTGGGCGCCTTTGATGCTGGTTTCCGCCGGCGTTGCGAAGGTGCGCAACGGCGCCTCGGCGTTCGTTTCGCAAGAGCGCATCGGCTATGGCGGGCGCGCCTTCAATTGCTATTCGCTTCAAATCTCGCGCCCGTCGCGCGAAGGCGCCGCGGATGAAGCGCCCGTCGCGAATGATGCGAGTGGAAAGGCGGCGCGTCGCGGAAAATGGCGTCGCGCATTTGAGCGCTTGCCGCAGCTCTTGAACGTTATCCGCGGCGAGATGGCTTTGGTTGGGCCTGCGCCGCTCGCTCGCGGGCAGCTTGAGCCAATGCGGTCCGCGCGCCGCTATTATCTGAGCGCGCGCCCCGGCGTCATCGATACCAGCACCATCATTGGCGGCAGCGATGATCCCAGCCAGTACAAGATTTATGCGATGTCGTGGGCGCTCACGACGGACGTGCTGATTTTCTGGGACGCGCTGCGCTCATTGTTCGATCGCAGCGAAGATCTTTGGAAGCCAAGCTTCAAGCGCGCCGAGCCTGGTCAGAGCACCAGCGGAATCGTCGTCCGCCGGCGCTCAAACCAGTAACTTACGAAATGCTGTAATAGGACTTCGACTCGTTGAAATAGAGTGAGTCCGTGTACGATTGCCAACGCGGCAGGACGTAGTTCAGCGCAATGCCCAGGATGTTGCCGCCGGCGGCTTCGGTTTGCGCCACGGCCGCGCGCATGGCGCCGATGTGTGTTCGCCCGGCGCGCGCGATCAAAACGGTTGTATCGGCGCGGCCGACAACGATGCGGGTTTCCGCAACAGCCAGGATCGGCGCGCAATCCAGGATCACGAGGTCGTAGTGGGCGCGCAGATCCTCGATCAGCGTGCCCATGGCGTCTGAGCCGAAAACGTCGCGCGGGGTGAAGCCCGAGGCCGCGATCGGCAGGACGTGCGCTTCCGAATTCGGGTCGCGTACGATGGCCGAGCGCCACGGCGCCTCGCCGGCAAGCACCTGCAGAATGCCGACATCGGTTTCGATGTCGATGACGTCGTTGATCGATTGCTTGCGCAGATCGCAATCGACGACGCAGACCTTTTGACCCGACATCGCGGCGACGCGCGCGAGGCACATCGAGATTGTGGTCTTGCCTTCGTCAGGGAGCGCCGATGTGACCGCGACGACCTTGGAAGAGAGATCGAGCTTTGAATAGACGATCACCGTGCGCAGGACGCGCAGCGATTCCGTGAACGCGGACATCGGGCGCCCGACAAGATAGCCCGACGGATGACGTTCGGCCGGCGGCATCTGGCGCATCATGCGCTTCGAGATCGTCGGGATCGAGGAGATCGCCGGCACGCCCACCTTCGCTTCGAGATCGTCGGCGTTCTTCACTGATTGGTCGAACAGCTCGGCAATGAGGCCGGCGATGACGCCGACCAGCAATCCGGCCGCCAACATCATCAGCAGCGCAAAGCGCAGTTGAGGGGATGACGGTTGGCCCGGGAGCGCGGCCCCCGACAACAGGCGCGCAGTCGGCGCGCTCAGCTGTGACTGATCGGCTGAGTTCTGGTAGCGCTGCAGGAAGGTTTCATAGAGCGCGCGCGCCTCGCGCGCTTGTTCTTCAAGATCGCGGGCGCGTTGTTGCGCGGAGGCATTGTTAGCGGCGGGCGTCGCCGCCGGCGCGCTGGCGCGGCGGGCCTGTTGCAGCGCCTGGACGCGCGAACGGGCGCGCGACACGTCGCCTTCCATATTGCCTTGGATGCGTTGCACTTCCCGCTGAATTTGCGAGTCCAGATCGCGGCGTTCCTGCTGAACGGCTTGCACGGCCGGGTGTGTCGGCAGGTAGCGGTTTTCGAGATCTTGCTGGCGGCGGTTAATGTCGGCTTCGCGCTCGCGCAGCGAGTTGATCGCGGCGGAATTGGCGACATTCGCCACCGCATCAATCGACGCGCCGGAAGAGCGCAGATCCGTGAACTGACGCAGGCGCGCTTCGCGCTCGGCAAGTTCGCCCTGTGCGGCGGCCAGCTGGCCCGCGATGTTCTCGCCTTGCGGCTCAACGGCGGCCGGATCGTCCGGCGAGGCGATGCCCGCTTCGAGGCGATAGGCGTTAAGAGCGTCCTCTTTGGTTTGAACGTCTTCGCGGAGTTCAGCCAAGCGGCGCGACAGCCACGAGTTCTCACTCATGGCGTCGCTGGCGCTCATGTTGAGTTGGCTGGCGAGGTAAACGTCGGCGTAGGTGTTGGCGATCAGCTGAGCGCGCTGCGCCGTCGAGGAGCGCGCTTGGATTTCGATGATGCCCGTCGCCTGCGGCTCAACCGTGATGGCGCGCGCCAAATCTTCGGTGAGGCCGGGCGTCTCGCGGCCGTTTTGCATGCCGAGGGCCGAAGCCAATTCGCCCATCAGCGCCGGTGAGCGCAGCAGCGCGACTTCAGCGTCGATGGGTGAAATTTGTTGTGCGCCGGCTGTGACCGCGGGCTGGTTCATCATCAGCATCGCGGTCGCGGTATAGGTCCGCGGCTGCAGCATGATGATCGCAAACGTCAGCACGGCGGCGACCGTCGCGCTGATCGTGATGAGCCACATCCGACGGCGGAACATGTTCTTCGCCGCCGTGAGGCCGATCATGTCGGCGAGGCCGCGCGGCGCTTCCTTACGCGTCGGATCTACGGCCGGCTCTTTATTGACCATGTTCATATGGTTCACGCGCAGCCCACTTCTTGGCGCCCGAGTTTGCAACGGAAGACGGCACTAAGCTTAGCATCGTGGCAAAGCCAATGTCGTCCTCAGCGTGAGGCCATGCATGCTTCGCGCCGCGAGAACGTGTTGAAAAAGGCGCGCTGCGTTCGCGCCGGCGTTCAGCTTTAGAACAGGCGTTCGCCGATCCGCACGGTGTCGCCAGGCAGAACCGGGGTGGCGACCGTGAGCGGGTAGGCGCGCTCCACGCTCTCATTCGCGTGACGGATGAAAACCCGGGACTGGTTCGCGCGATAGGTGAATCCGCCTGCCGTTGCGACAGCGTTCGGAACGGTCAAGCTGGCCGAGTAGGGGTAGGTGCCGGGACGGGTCACTTCACCCAGGATGAAGAACGGCCGGTAGTTGGTGACTTCGACCGCCACGCTGGGGCTGCGAACATAGGTGCTGAGCGCGGTTTGTAGCGCCGTCGTGAATTCCGCGACGGTAAGGCCGCCCGCGCGGATCGTGCCGACGAGCGGGTAGGCGATGTTGCCTTGCGCACCAACCGTGAACGGGCCGGTGAGGTCCGGTTCGTTGAAAACCGTAATGCGAATCTGGTCGCCGGCGCCGAGCTTGTACTCGACGGGTTCGATCATCTCTTGGGTCGACGGCGCCATGGTGGCGCAAGCGCCAAGCGCGCCCGCGCCGGCAGTCAAAACAAAGCTACGCAGGAAGCCCCGCCGGGTGTGCCAGATTGGCGATGTCATGAAACTCAGTCCTCGCCGCGTTCCTACGCTATCGGCATTTGGAAGCAAAGGCGGGGCCAACGTTCACCCCACAACCGCGACAATTTTCCCGCGTTCGCCGGCATGGTTAGCAATGCTCGAATTGTACGAAATCGGCGTGCGCGATTAAGGCTGCTTTGCACCCTGAGAGCGCAAAACGGGAACTCTGTTGCGGGCGCTAAGACCCGGTGATGTGATCCCCGCGTGAGCGTGATGCGTCTCTTCCAACGGTCAAAATCGCCTGTTGCGAGATTTCTCGAAGGACGGGTTGGCTACGCCGTTGGCGACATTCACGGCCGTTCGGACCTCCTGGCCGACATGCTTGCATTGCTGGAAAAACGGTCCGTCGAGGACACACGGCTTGCCGGCCCGCCGATCGCGATTTTTCTGGGTGACTACATAGATCGCGGCCATGACAGCGCCGGCGTTATTGGGTTGCTGGCGTCGGGCCGGCCGCGTCATTGCGAGTGTCGCTATCTGCGTGGCAATCACGAGCAGTCGCTGATGGCCTTTCTCGAAAACCCGACCGCTCAACGGGGTTGGATGCTGCAGGGCGGGGCCGAGACCTTGATGTCCTACGGCGTGCGTCCGCCGCCGTTCGACGGCTCGAAGGAGAGTTGGCAGCAGGCTGCGGATGAGCTTCGCCGGCGCATGCCGGCGCCGCATCTCGAATTTCTGAACGCGCTGGAACGCTATGTTGAACTTGGCGACTATGCGTTCGTGCACGCCGGGGTCGATGACACCCGCGCGCTGGCCGACCAGACGGACGAGGCGCTCTATTGGAGCCGAGGCAATTTTACCGACTCCAAGCGGCCGTTCACGCATCGGGTTGTTCATGGCCATACGCCGGTGGACCAGCCCTTCGCCGACGCCCGCCGGGTCGCTGTGGATACCGGCGCCTACGCCTCGGGGACCCTGACGGCGGCCCGGTTCGAGGGTGAGACGGTGACATTCCTGACGGCCCGCCGGCCAAACGTGACCGTTTCGACGCCGTCCCGAACCGTTCTGGCCGCCGACGTCAACTGGTAGGGCGCGGCGCGAGGTCCGCTTGTTCGAGTACGCGGCGCGGTTTACACCCCGCTCACCGAACAGGAGATCGCGGCATGGCGCAAAGTGGCGCTCACGGAAACATGGACATCACGGACCAGAAGGCCACCTTCCACGGCTTCATGTCGGCGACGGTGTGGACCTGCGGTTTGCTTGCGCAAGTTGTCGCTCTGCTGACCCTGGCGTTTGCTATCGGCGCTGGCTGGTGGGCGGGCTTCGTCGCCTTCGTGCTGATTGGCGTGGCGATTGGCGCTTCGTTCAAGTTGTCCGGCGTTTACTGGGCGATGCAGGTGGCGCTCTGGGTGTTGTTGACGCTCGGCGGCCTCATCGTTCCCGCGCTGACAGCGGGCTGATCGTTGAAAATCTCCGTCCTCAAGGAAACAGCGCCTGGGGAGACCCGGGTCGCCGCCACGCCGGAGACAGTCAAGAAGATCGTGGGGCTCGGCCACACGGTGACGGTAGAGACCGGCGCCGGGGCGAGCGCGAGTTTCCCCGATGAACAATTCAAAGCCGCTGGCGCCGAGATACTCGCTGACGGCGGCATCGGCGCGGCTGACCTCGTCGTCAAAGTGCGCCGCCCGTCCGATGCGGAGATCGGGAAGATCAAGGTGGGGTCTGGCTTCGTGTCGTTGCTGGAGCCTTACGGCGATAAGGCGACGATCGATGCCTTGGCAAAAGCAAAAGTTGATGCGCTGGCGATGGAGTTCATTCCACGCATCAGCCGCGCGCAATCGATGGACGCGCTGAGTTCGCAAGCGAACCTGGCGGGCTATCGCGCGGTGATCGAGGCGTCGGCGCTGTTTGGGCGCGCGTTTCCAATGATGATGACGGCCGCCGGCACGATCGCCGCCGCCAAGGTTTTCATCATGGGCGTTGGCGTTGCGGGCCTGCAAGCCATTGCGACGGCGCGCCGCTTGGGCGCTGTTGTGAGCGCCACGGATGTCCGGCCGGCCACGAAAGAACAGGTCGCTTCACTTGGCGGCAAGTTCGTTGCCGTGGAAGACGAAGAGTTCAAGCAAGCGGAGACGACTGCCGGCTACGCCAAGCCGATGAGCGCTGAGTATCAAGCCAAGCAGGCGGCGCTCGTGACAGAGCACATCGCCAAGCAGGATATCGTCATCACCACGGCGCTGATCCCTGGCCGTGCGGCGCCGGTGCTGGTGACCGAAGCGCAAGCCAGGTCGATGCGCCCGGGCTCGGTGATTATCGACCTTGCGGTTGCGCAGGGCGGCAATTGTCCGCTCTCGAAGCCGGATCAATTGGTCGACGCGAACGGCGTGAAGATCATGGGCTTCACCAACCTGCCCGCGCGCCTCGCTTCGGATTCCTCTTCGCTCTACGCCAAGAACTTTCTCGCGCTGCTGCCGCTGCTGACCGACAAGGGCAGCAAGGCCTTCGCGCCCGCCTGGGATGACGAAATCATCAAGGGCGCTATGTTGAGTAAGGGCGGTGCGCTTGTGCATCCGCACTTTGCTCCGAAGACCGCCGCATGAACGACGTCGAATTCGCCAAGCGCTATTACGAAGCATGGAACAAGCGCGATCTTGACGCGATTTGCGCGCTCTATGCCGATGATATCGAGTTTTCGTCGCCTTATATCGCCGCGCTCGGTTTTTCTCCGGACGGCGTGATCCACGGCAAGGATTTACTGCGTCTCTATTTCGAGAAGGCGCTTGAGCGCGCGCCGCAACTCACGTTCACACCGGAAGATTTGCTCGTCGGCGCGCGTGGGCACACATTAGTTTATCGCAACCATCGCGGTGAACGCGCTGCTGAAACTCACGAAACGGATGGCGTTGGCCTCGTCATCCGCGCGGACGCGACCTACAGTACCGAGTAAAGGTATGAAGGAGACGCGCATGGCCGGTTTTGCCCGCAACATGGTGGTCGCGGCGTTCGCCGCCGCAATGTTGTCTGTCGCGCCAGCGCAAGCGCAGAGCGGAAGCTCCGCGCAGGACCTCAGCTATTGTGCGGGGGCGATCGCCGCGCACGGCAATCTCGATGTCTTGACGTATCCTCAAGGCGCGACCGGCGAGTGGGCGCCGGCGCTGGGGCGCATCCTCGAGGCGCTCAACCGCGAAGAGGGCGTTGAGGGCATGACCGGGCGTTACGCCGCCAGTGCGGCGAAGGGCTATTGGCTGGAGCAACCGGCCCGTGCGCGCGCCGCGGCCGCGAATGAGTGTCGCGCTCGTTTCGGCGGCTAACGAAAGCGTGCATGTAACGCGCTCAGCTGCGCGTGTCCGTCTTCGAGTGTGACGTCAGCCATCTGCGGCTTGATTGTTAGTTCGGGGGCGTTTGCGTCATGCGGCCGCACGAGGATTTGGCGCACGAGATGGTCGCGGCGTCCGATGCGCCTGGTGCGTTCAATCTCGATCGTATCGATGTCCTGCCAGGCGATAGCTCGGATCGGTTTGAACATGCGCACCTGTAGTCCGTAGCGGTCAGCGCGCAGGATCGGTGCGCGATCGAACAGCAGGCGAACATAGGTAAGAACTCCGCTCATGACCGCCAGCGTCAGCGCGCCCAAAACCAGCGTCGCGAGAGCGCCGAGGGAAAAGAGGTAGGCCTGCGACGTGCCGACCGGCGCACTGGCGATTTCCGCCGCCGCGAGCCAGGCGCCTAGTGCGAGAAACGGCAGGGCGACGAGCACTAGCAACGATAGCCATTGCAATGCCCATCCGGGCGATGCGCGCCACTCAATCACTCCCTCCGTTTCGTTTCCGGTCATGACGCGTTCCTGGCGACGACTATAGGTTGACCCGGCGCAAAATCCGCCTCTTAGTCCCTCGCGACGAGTCCGTATCCGAGGGGCCACATGGAAGCGGTTGATCCGTTCGTATTCTATCTCGCCATCTTCGTGCTGGCGATTTTCGTAGGCTATTACGTTGTGTGGTCCGTCACCCCGGCGCTCCATACGCCGCTCATGGCCGTCACCAACGCCATCTCATCCGTGATCATCGTCGGTGCGCTCATCGCCGCCGGCGCGAGCGCGATGACGGATGGCGGCTGGATCGCCAAGGGCGCGGGCGGCCTGGCGGCGGGCCTCGCGGCGGTGAACATCTTCGGCGGCTTCCTTGTGACCCAGCGCATGCTGGCGATGTACAAGAAGAAAGAGAAGAAGTGACGTGCGCGGCAGTTCTCGCCCTCTCCCTTGCGGAGAGGGTCGCCGCGAAGCGGCGGGGTGAGGGGCGTTCAACCGCCCCGGCGCCTGATCGCTTGAACGCCCCTCATCCCCCAACCCCTTCTCCGCAAGGGAGAAGGGGAGTCGGACGGCGCCATGTCGCCGAGTGATTGGCGCGCACTGATCGAAGCTTACCTCGACGGGCGTCTCTCCGCCGAGGCGTTCATGCGCCGCTTTGTCGATGGCTGGCGTGCTGGCGGCGCCGCCGCGCCGCGCGCGATCGCGGCGATGCAGGCGACAGTCGAGGCGTTTGAAGCGGAAGTGCTTGAAGCGGGCGAAGAGGGCGAGGTCAGCGACGATGAATTGCGCCAAGCCGCGCAACGCGCGCTCGCCAATCTGAGTGAAGAGCCGACAGTCACCCCGCACACTTTCGACCGCACGCGCGCCCGCGAGGATATGCGCCGGTTTCAAATCCAGATGCGCGGTTGCGCGGGGCTTGGTTGCCTGATCGCGCTGGCGTGGGTGGGGCTTTGCTTCCTGCAAGTGTTCGTCGTTATCGAATGGGTGCAGCGGAGCTTTGATTGGCCGGCGCTGCCTTCCACCATAGTGGGCGCCGTGCTCGCTTTCGTGCCGATTGTCGGCAACGTGCTCGCCTTTCTGGGGGCGACTGAAATTTGGAGCTGGCCGGCGTGGCTTGCGGCTCTCGTCTTCTTCGCCGCGCCTGCGGTGACCATTTTCTCCGGCTGGTCGCGCTATCGCCAGTTCGGGCCACCTAGGGGCTGACATGAACGCTGATCTTGCGGCATTGCTGTATCTCGTCTCCGGCGTGCTTTTCATTTTGGCGCTGCGCGGATTGTCGAGCCCGGAGACGAGCCGTCAGGGCAACAATTTCGGCATGTTCGGGATGGCGATCGCCATCGTGACGACGTTGTGGCTGATTGGTCCTGACACCACGACCTGGATCGTCATTGTCGGGGCGATCGCGATCGGCGGCGGCATCGGCGCGTATATCGCGCGTTCGATCAAGATGACGGCGATGCCGCAGCTTGTGGCCGCGTTTCACTCGCTCGTCGGTTTGGCGGCGGTCGCGGTTGCAGCGGCGGCGTTTTATGCGCCGGAGAGTTTCCACATCGCCGAGCCCGGCGTCGGCGCGTACCTCGTGCGTACGCCGATCCACATGCAGTCGCTGATCGAGCTTTCGCTCGGCACCGCGATTGGCGCCATTACGTTCACAGGCTCAGTGATCGCGTTCGCGAAGCTGAACGGCAATATGTCGGGCGCGCCGATCATGCTGCCGGCGCGTCACGCGATCAATATCGGCATCGCGGCGCTGATCGGTTTGCTGATCGTGATGATGGCGCAGTCGCACGGCACTGTTGAGTGGCATTTCTGGGCGATTGCCGGGCTTTCGTTCCTGATCGGCGTGCTGCTGATCATCCCGATCGGCGGCGCCGACATGCCGGTCGTCGTCTCGATGCTGAATTCGTACTCAGGATGGGCGGCCGCGGCGCTTGGCTTCACGCTTGAGAATGTCGCGCTGATCATCACCGGCGCGCTTGTTGGTTCGTCCGGCGCGATCCTCAGCTACATCATGTGCAAAGCGATGAACCGCAGCTTCATCAGCGTCATCCTTGGCGGCTTCGGCACGGCCGATGGCGGCGCGGGCGCAGGTCAAGTTGAAACGCGGCCGGTGAAGCAGGGCAGCGCCGACGATGCGGCTTTCATCATGAAGAACGCCAGCAAGGTGATCATCGTGCCGGGGTACGGCATGGCCGTTGCGCAGGCGCAGCACAGCGTGCGCGAATTGGCTGACATGTTGAAGAAGGAAGGCGTCGAGGTGAAGTACGCCATCCACCCCGTCGCCGGTCGTATGCCGGGGCACATGAACGTGCTGCTCGCCGAAGCGAACGTGCCCTATGATGAAGTGTTCGAGCTTGAGGACATCAATAGCGAGTTCAGCCAAGCCGATGTCGCTTACGTCATCGGCGCCAACGACGTGACCAACCCAAGCGCGAAGACCGATCCGAAAAGCCCGATCTACGGCATGCCCATTCTGGACGTGGAGAAGGCCAAGACCGTGCTCTTCATCAAGCGCGGCATGGGCTCAGGCTATGCGGGCGTCGAGAACGAGCTCTTCTTCCGTGACAACACGATGATGCTCTTTGGCGACGCAAAGAAGATGACGGATGAGATCTTGAAGGGGCTTTGAGGCGATGCCTACAATCCTCCGTTGGAACGGCTACCGCTTCTACTTCTTCTCCAACGAAGGTGCTGAGCCCCCGCGTGTCCATTTCGGCTGAGCTAGACGATCGGGTCGCGGACGTGCGTGTCACGGATCACGCGCTCGAAGTGCGTCTCCGTGACGGCCGCATGATTTCCGCGCCGCTTGTTTGGTTTCCACGGCTCGTTGCTGCCAGCGCGTCGCAGCGCGCGCATTGGGAGGTCGCCGCTGCCGGGCACGGCATTCACTGGCCTGAGATCGATGAAGACTTGAGCGTCGCTGGATTGTTGCGCACCAGCGCGGCAGCTTAGGCCTGAGCGTCTAACCAGCTTTTCAGGTTCCCGGCGCCGTCAGCTCGGTTAGAAGCGCTCGTCGCGGAGCGAACCACATGGCTGACGTCTTCATTTCCTACAAAAAATCGGATGCGGATCGTGTGCGCCCGCTCGTGGAGCATCTGCGCGCCGCTGGTCTCGATGTTTGGTGGGACGAGGGTATTCAGCCTTCTACGTCGTGGCGCGCCGAAATTGCTAAGCAACTCGCTGAGGCGAAGTGCGTGGTCGCGGTCTGGACTAATGACAGCGTCGATCACGAGCAGGGCTCTTGGGTGATGGAGGAGGCGACGCACGGCCAGGCGCGCAAGATCCTGGCGCCTGTGCGCCTCGATATGGTCGCGCCGCCGCTTTTTATTTTCGATGGGAAACATGGCTTGCAGCCAAGGCAACGCGCCTGCCGCGGTCTGCAACGCGCTCAATAGCATGACAGGACGATAGATGGCCGAACCGAAAACCCAGCGCACAAAAGCTTCTGTCGCCGCGTTCATTGCAGCTGTTGAGGACGACACGCGCCGTAAGGACGCGAAGGCAGTCGATAAAATGATGCGCGCCGTAACGGGCGAGAAGCCGGTGATGTGGGGGCCGTCAATCATTGGTTATGGCGAGTGGAAGACGCCGTCGGGCCTGTGGCCGCGCATCGGGTTTTCGCCGCGCAAGGCTAATCTCGTTCTTTACGTGATAGGCGACTTTAAAAGCTGCGGGCCGCTCTTGAAGAAGTTGGGCAAGCACAAGACTGGCAAGTCTTGCCTCTACATCAACAAGCTCGCGGAGATCGATGAAGCCGTGCTTCATGATTTGACCCAGGCAAGCTGGGACCACATGAACGCGAAGTACGCCTAGGCGCGTCCTACCAAATCGTGACGCGATCCGCCGGCGGCAGGTAAAGCGCCGCATCCGGCTGCACGTTAAATGCCTCGTACCAGGTGTCCATGTTGTGCACGACGCCGTTGACGCGGAATTGCGGCGGCGAATGCGGGTTGGTCATCACCATGTTGCGCAGCGCTTCCTCGCGATATTTCGAACGCCACGCCTGCGCCCAGCCAAGGAAAAAGCGTTGTTTGCCGGTGAGGCCGGCGCGCACTGGCGCTTCGCGTGCGCCAAGTGAAAGCTCATAGGCGCGCAGCGCGACTTGCAATCCGCCATTGTCGCCAATGTTCTCGCCGAGCGTGAGGCGCCCGTTCACGTTCAGGCCGGGCAGCGCTTCAAAGCCGTCATACTGCGCGGCCAGGCGTCCGGTGACTTCCGAGAATGCGGCGACGTCCTGCGGGCTCCACCAATCGCGCAGTATGCCTTGGGCGTCGGATTTCGCGCCCTGGTCATCGAAGCCGTGGCCCATTTCGTGGCCGATGACGCCGCCAATGGCGCCGTAATTCACGGCGGCGTCGGCGTTTGGGTCGAAGAACGGCGGTTGCAAGATCGCGGCGGGGAAGGTGATGACGTTGAGTACGGAATTGTACGACGCATTCACGGTTTGCGGGGTCATATTCCATTCGCCGCGATCGACGGGACGCCAGAGGCGCGCCGTGGCCCAATCGCCGTTGAATTTGTTGGCTCGCTTGAAATTGCCGTAAGCGTCATCAGCGCTGGCCTCGAGCCCGGTGAAGTCGCGCCAGCGGTCCGGGTAGCCGATGCGCGGCACGAAGGCCGCGAGTTTTTGTTGCGCGACGACTTTGGTTTCAGCTGTCATCCACGGTGATTGATCGATGCGCTGGGCGTAGGCGCGGCGCAGGTTCTCGACCAGTTCAAGCATTTGCGCCTTGGCTTGCGGCGGGAAGTGGCGCTGCACATAGAGCTGGCCGACCGCTTCGCCCATCACGTTGTCGATGGTGTCGACCGCACGCTTCCAGCGTTCTTGTTGCTCCGGCTGGCCGTTCAGCGTTCGACCGTAAAAATCGAAGTTCGCGTCGTCGATCGCGCTCGGCAGCACATCGGCGCTGCCGCTGATGAGATTGTAGGTGAGATAGTCGCGCCAGGTCGCGACGGGTGTTGCGAGGAAGAGTTGCGCGAGCGGGGCCATGGCGCTGAGTTCACGCACGACGACTTCCGTCGCTTGCCCCATGCCCGCGGCTTCAAGCCCCGCGTCCCACGGGAAGTTTGGCGCAATGGCGCGCAACTCGGCGCGGGTTTTGAGATTGTAGGTGCGGTCACGCTGGCGGCGATCGGCGACCGGCCAATGGAGTTCCGCGATCTGCGTCTCAAGCGCCATGATCGCGCGTGCTTTAGCGGCGCCGTTCGCTTGTCCGCCAAGCGTCAAGACGCGTTCAATATAGGCGACATACGCGGCGCGATTGGCTTCGCCATCGGCGCGCCGGTAGTATTCGCGCTCTGGCAAACCAAGCCCTGCGTGCGTAAAGCTGACGATGTAACGCTGCGGGTTGCGCGCATCGAGGCCGGCGAAGGCGACGATCGGCCCATTGGTCGGGATGTCGTTGCGCGCCATCAGACGGATGACGTCTTCGTGCGTTTGCAGAGCGGCGATGCTCGCGAGGTCCGGCTGTAGCGGCGCGAGGCCGCGAGCGTTGATTGCGTCAGTGTTGAGATATGCGTTGTAGCTCGCGGCGATCTTCTGCTGGACCGAACCCGGCGCGCCGCCGGCGAGCGCGACTTCTTCGATAATGGCGCGCTGATCGCGGCTGGCCTTCTCGCCGAGAATGACAAACGTGCCCCAGCTGCGTTGATCGCTCGGGATGTCGGTCGTGTCGAGCCAGCGGTCGTTGGCATAGCGGAAGAAATCATCGCCGGGGCGCACGCTCGTGTCGCCCGCGGTGAGATCCAGGCCGAACTCGCCGATGGCGGCACTGCCGCTGCTGCTTGCGCCGCTGCTGCTGTCGCCGCCGGAATTGGTCGCGCAACCTGCCGCGAGCGCGAGTGTGGAAACGCCGAAGGCGCGGCGGCTGAAGTTCAACATGAGGACCCTCCGATTGCGGCGGATCATCCGGGCGCCGAGGCGCCGCGACAAGTCCGTTGCAGGCCGTCAGCCGATGTTATCTGCGCCTTGATCGCAAACCGGCCATGAAAAAGGGGGAGCCCATAGGCTCCCCCTCGATCAGATCAGCTCTGTCGTGCGCTTACCAGATCGTGACGCGATCGGCTGGCGCGAGATAGAGCGCATCGCCCGGCTGGACGTTGAACGCGGCGTACCAGCTGTCCATGTTCCGCACGGTGCCGTTGCAGCGATAGACGGACGGTGAGTGCGGGTCGGTCAGGATTTGATTGCGCAGCGCCGCGTCGCGGATGAGCGCACGCCAGGCTTGCGCCCAGCCCAGGAAGAAGCGCTGATCGCCGGTGATGCCGTCGATCGTCGGCGCCGGCTGGCCGTTGAGCGAAAGCTGATAGGCGTGACGCGAGACTTGCAGGCCGCCATTGTCGCCAATGTTTTCGCCGAGCGTGAGGCGGCCATTGACGTTGATGCCCTCGAGCGGCGTGAACGCGTCGTACTGCGCGACCAGGCGATCCGTCACTTGCGTGAAGGCGGCGACGTCGTTGGCGTTCCACCAATCGCGCAGCACGCCCTGTGCGTCTGACTTCGCACCTTGATCGTCGAAGCCGTGGCCCATTTCGTGGCCGATGACGCCGCCGATGGCGCCATAGTTCACGGCTGGGTCAGCGTTCGCATCGAAGAACGGCGCTTGCAGGATCGCGGCCGGGAAGACGATCTCGTTGAACGTCGGATTGTAATAGGCGTTCACCGTTTGCGGCGTCATGAACCACTCGTCCTTATCGGTCGGGCGGGCGAGACGGGCGAGGTCGAAGTTCCAGTCGAAGATGCCCTGGCGCTTGGCGTTGCCGAATGCGTCGTTGGCGCGAACTTCGAGACCCGAATAGTCACGCCAGCGATCCGGATAGCCGATCTTGGGACGGAAGGTCGCGAGCTTTTCGCGGGCGGCGACTTTCGTCTCCGCCGACATCCAGCTCAGCGCGTCGATACGCTGGCCGTAGGCGGTGCGCAGATTCTCGACGAGGTCGGTCATCTGTTGCTTCGCGGCCGGTGGGAAGTGGCGCTGCACGTAGATCTGGCCGATGGCTTCACCCATGGCGCCGTTGACCGCCTGCACGGCGCGCTTCCAGCGTTCGCGCTGCTGCGGCTGACCAGACAGCGTGGTGCCGTAGAAGGCGAACACTTCCGCGTCGACGTTGCTCGGCAGCACTGGCGCGTTGTTACGGACGAGGTGGTAGGTGAGGTAGGACTTCCAGGTGGAAACCGGCGTCGCCATGAACAGATTGGCGAGCGGACCCATCGCCGAAAGTTCGGAAATGACGACTTCCTGCACGCCGCCGAGGCCGGCCGCTTCGAATGAGGCGTCCCACGGGAAGTTCGGCGCGAGGGCGCGAATTTCCGCGCGAGTCTTTAGATTGTAGGTGCGATCACGGTCGCGGCGATCGGCGATCGGCCAGTGACGCTCGGCGATTTGCGTTTCCAGAGCGACGATGCGGCGTGCTTGAGCGCCGGCATTGCTTTGGCCCGCGAGCGTGAGCAGACGCGTGATGTGCGCTTCGTATTCGCGGCGAATGTTCGGGAATTCGCCATCGGTGCGGCGATAATATTCACGCTCCGGCAGGCCGAGGCCCGCGTGCAGCATGTTGCAGATGTAGCGGTTCGGATTGCGGTCATCAAGACCGACGAAGATAGCGATCGGTGAATTCACCGCGACGCCAGGCTGCGCGATGAAACGGATCGTTTCTTCGTGCGTGCGAAGCGCTTGGATCGCGGCGAGTTCCGATTGCAGCGGCGTGAGGCCGGCGGCGTCGATCGCCTGCTGGTTCAAGAACGAATTGTAGAAGTCGGCGATCTTCTGCTGGTTCGTGCCTGGCGCACCGCCGGCGAGCGCGACTTCCTCGATGATGACACGCGCATCGTTGTCGGCCTTTTCACGCAGGATGTCGAACGTGCCCCAGCGCGTACGATCGGCGGGGATCTGTGTGTTCGTGAGCCATGTGCCGTTTGCATAACGGAAAAAATCGTCGCCTGGCTTGACGTTGAGGTCGCGCGCCGTGAGGTCGACGCCCCAGGCGCCGATGGCTGCGGGATCACGTGGCGGCGATGTCGCTTCTTGCGTCGTGGCAGTTCCAGTTGCGCAGCCGGCAAGCAGCGCGACTGACGACGCGCCAATCGCGCGACGGGTCAACATCATCATTTAAGAACCTCCGAAATGTTTGGTCGTTTATTCCGCAGCAGCGAGTTTTCGGCGACCGCCATAGAGGCGCCCATAGAAGCCAAAAAGCCCGCCAAAGAAGCGTTTGATATCGAGCCCGATCATGTAGAAAACGGGCGTCAGGATCAAGGTCGCCGGCATACAGATCAGGACGCCGAACGCCAAGCTGATGACCATCGGTTTCAAGAATTGAACGATGGCGGCATTCTCCAGGATCATTGGCGAGGTGCCGACAAATTCGGTCACTGACGTCAGGAAGATCTGGCGGAAGCGCGAGACCGAGGCCTCTGTGATGCCAACCTCGGCCTTCACGCGCATGACCTGGAAGCCCATCTCAACCAGCTCTTGCGCCCGTTCGCGGTATTCCGGGCCGTCCTTCATTTCAGTCGGCGTCTTGAGTTCGATCGGGCCGCGCTGAAAGCCGGACTGCGCGCCTTCGATGATCATCTCCTCGTGCGGCTCCAGGTCGGGCGCGATGCCGACATACTCGACCACCTGACCGTTGGGCAGGACGATCTCATGAGGCTCCCATCCGCCTTCTTCCGGCAAAGCCTGGCCGGAGCCTTTCAGGCGAAGCGCGAAATATCCGCGGATCTGGTTGCAGCGATCGACGAGCACGACGTTGTCGTTCACGACGACGCCGATGGCCGCGATCATGCCGAGCCATGAGAAGAGCGCGAAGCTGATCCCAAACATCAGGTGGCCCAAAAGCGCCCCGACGATCGAGAAGGGGATGACGCAGAGGATCATCAGCGGCTGCGCGTACGAGCGGAACGTCACCGCCAGCAGGAAGTAGATCGCGGCGAATGCCAGCGACATCAGCATCAGGAATTCCTGCATGAATTCCTGTTCGCCTTCGGCTTCGCCGATAGCGCGCCGCGATACGGTCGTGAACCGGGCCTCGAAGTTCGGCCAGTATTCTTCATCGAGCGTGCGCATGATCTCCTGGCGCCCTTCGGCGTTGACGAGATCGGCGGTCACCAGGATCGAGCTTTGACGTTGACGGCGGTCGAGACCGGTCACGCCGGGCGCGAATTCCCAAGTCGCCACGTTCGCGAGAGGCACTTCGCGGCCATCGGCCGTGCGAACGCGGAAGGAGCCAAGGCTTTCCAACGTACGGCGATCGTCGCGTGGGTAGCGGATATAGACACGCACGTCGTCGCCGTCGCGCGGCAGGCGCTGGGCTTCTTCGCCGAAATAGGCCTGGCGCACCTGGCGCGTCACGTCGACCAGCGTGATGCCGAGTTGTTCGGCGCCCGGCAGCAGCGTGAAGCGCAATTCTTCATTGGCGGCGTCCTGGCTGTCACGAACGCTGGTGACGCCCTCGAACTGCAGCAGACGGGCCTTCAGTTCCTCGACCGCGATCTCAAGGTCTTCCTTGTTGTCGCTGATCAGAGCGAGATCGATCGACGGCGAGCCGGAGCCCGAGAGCGAGAAGCTCACCTGGTCGGCGTCCGGCACTTCGCCGAGCAATTGTTCGAGGCGCTCGGTGATGCGGCGCGAACGCATTTCCGGGCGCGTCTCGGGCGGCGTCAGGCCGACATAGGCCTGGATGGTGTTCTCGTCGATGAATTGGCTCCACGAGCGCACGACGCCGCGCGAATTCTCGCTGGTGAGCGGATCGACATAGGCATGCTCCGCCGTTTCCTCTTCGAGTGCGCGGCGAGCGGCGTCGAGTTGGGCGCTGACCTGCTCCATGCGCGAGAACGGGGTCGTCTGCGGCAGCGTGATGTTCGCGACCATGAAGTCGCCTTCGACTTCCGGCATGAAGGTTTGCTTCACACGGCCGGAAATCATCAGGCCGACGCCAAGGATCATGATGACGAGGAAAATCGCCCACGTCAGATAGCGCAGCTTCACCGCCTGGCGAACGAGAGGCGCGTGCAGGTTGTTGGCCACCCACAGCACAGAGTGTGCGCACTTTTGTTGGAGCCGCATCAAGCGGTCCATCAGGCCGTTGCCGGTTGGGTTGGGCTTGGTGACATGCGCCAAGTGCGCGGGGAGAATGATCAAGCTCTCGATCAGTGAGAAGATCAGCGTCGAGATCACGACCATCGAGATCGCGCTGGTGAACTGGCGGACCTCGCCCGAGAACAGCATCATCGGGCTGAAGGCGATCATGGTCACGAACACCGAAGCGACCAGTGGCTTCAGCACCATCTGCGTGGCGAGGATCGCGGAATCGGCGCCGTGGTGGCCCTTTTCCGCGCGCTCATAGACGGCCTCGCCGACGATGATGGCGTCGTCGACCATGATGCCGAGCACGAGCAGGAAGCCGAAGACGCTCATGAAGTTGAGCGAGATGTTCAGATACGGAAGGATAAAGAACGAGCCGGCAAACGCGGTCATGACGCCGAGCGTCGACCAGAACGCCACTTTCGGGTGCAGCGTCAGCAGCAGCAGGAAGAAGATGAGGAAGAAACCCTGCGCCGCGTTCTGGAAGAGCAGGCCCAGCAATTCGTTGTAGCCTTCGGACTCGTCGTTCACCATCGTGAGCTGCAAGCCTTGCGGCAATGTCGTGCGGAACTGCGTAAGCAATTCGTCAAGCGCCGTCTTGGTGTCCCAGATGTTGAACTGGTCGGCGGTCTGGAGCGCCACCAGCATCGCCGGCTCGCCGTTCATGCGTGAGTAGAGATTGGTGTCGACGAAGCCGTCACTTACCGTGCCGACGTCGCCCACACGCACGATGCCGCCATCCGGCGTTTGCCGGATGATGATGTTCTCGAAGTCGAGTTCGGTATCGGCGAGATTGCGCGCTTGCAGTTGGAAGTTGCCGTCCGCCGTGCGCACAGCGCCCGCGCCCGCATTGACCGAGCTTGAACGCACCGCGCGCGCAACGTCATCGAATGTCAGCCCGAACGCCTGTAGCGAAGCTTCCGAGACCTCGATTGAAACTTCGGGCGGACGCGCGCCCCACACGTCGGTATTGGCGCCGCCAGGCAGCAATGAAACCTGGTCGCGCAGCCGTTCGGCCGTGTCGCGCAGCGTGCGCTCGTCGACGTTGCCGTGCAGACCGATGATGAAGGACGGATTGCGGCCGACCTGCCTGGTCACGCGGATCGGATCCATGCCGGCGGGAAGGCCGGAGATCGATTCCACGCGCGAGCGCACTTCCTGGGTCATGGCGTCGATATCGGCGCCTGACTCGGATTGAATGCTGACCCAACCGAAGCCTTCGCCCGAGCGCGAACGCACCCAGTCGACTCCGTCAAGCCCCGCTGTCGCTTCCTCGATGCGAACAACGATCTGGCTTTCCATGTCCTCGGGGCTCGCGCCTGGCCATGAGGCCTGCACGTAAACGCTATTGTCCTTTCCCGGCGGCCAGAATTCCTTCTCCATCTTGTTGAAGGAGAAGACACCCGCGATGACGCAGAAGATCATCAGCAGATTGCCGGCAACGGGGTTGCGCGCCCACCAGGCGACGAGGCCCTTCAGCATAGGATCAGTCCTTCAATCCCCGCGCCAGCGCGAGGCCGAGTTTCGTTAGCGACGAATGTCGAGGTCTTGTTGTGCAGGTTGTTCCGCGGCGGCCGGCGCGGTGACAGCGCCACCGTCACGGTCGATGGGAGTTACTTCCATGCCTTCACGCGGCGAGGTGAGAACCGAAACGACGACGCGGTCGCCATCGGCAACGCCTTCGCGGAAGAGCACTTCGTCGGCGGTCGTTTGCGCTGCGCGCACGCGGCGCACTTCGATCGTGTTGTTCGCGGTGACGACATAGACGAATTCGTTGCGCTTCAGCGCGCTGCGCGGCGCAGCCACCAGGGTTTCGCGGTTGGAGCCCTCAAGGCGGGTCTGGACGAACATGCCTGGCGCGAGCGGCGCCGCATGGCGGGCGCCAAACGGATCGCGCACTTCGACCACGCCGTAAACGAGGCGCGTGCGCGCGTCGACCGAGGCTTCGGTGCGCACGAGGCGCCCTTCCCAGGTCAGGATACGCCCGCCGGTCACGCTGGTGACGTGCGCCGCTGGTCCGGGATTGGCGGTTGATGCGTTGAAGCCGACCGGCAGGCGCATGGAAGCCAAATCCGCATCCGTCAACGGAACGCGAATCTCCATCGTCTCCGTCGCAAACATCACCGCGACCGGTGAGCCGGGGCCGACATAATCGCCGACATTGGCGCGGCGTTCGCGGACGCGGCCCGTGAACGGGGCGCGGATCGAAGCGCGGTTGAGATCAAGTTCGGCCGAGCGCAGCCCCGCTTCC
The DNA here is from genome assembly GCA_016791365.1 of Hyphomonadaceae bacterium. GTDB lineage: Bacteria > Pseudomonadota > Alphaproteobacteria > Caulobacterales > Aquidulcibacteraceae > Vitreimonas. The sequence goes on from JAEUMT010000065.1 coordinate 27,059, forward strand.
GCTGACGCCAGTTGCGCGCGCGCTTGCGCCAATTGCGGTTCACGCACCGCCAGCGGCGGCGCTTCGCCGCGACCGAGCGCCTGCCAATCCTGGCGCGCCAATTCGCCTTCCGCTTCTTCACGCGTCAGAGCTTCCTGCGCTTGCGCGACTTGAGCGCGGGCGCGGACGACCGCGAGCTGATAGTCGGCGGCGTCGATGCGCGCCATGACTTCGCCTTCGGTGAACGAGCCGCCTTCGGCAAATTTTGGGCTTGCCCATACGACGCGGCCGGCGACCTGCGCGGCCAGAGTCGCTTCCGTGCGCGGACGCGCTTCGCCTTGCACGTTGACGGACACGGTTGTCGGGCGTGCGTGCGCGACAGCGAATTGCACCGCTGGCGCGTGTGGCGGTTCGCCCTTTTCCTTCGCCTTCGGGCCCGTTGCGATCATCACCGCGAGCAGGAGCCCGCCGCCAATGATGACGACGAGAGGCGCCGCGAAGATAGCGATCTGCTTGACGCGCCCCAAGAAACTCTTGGGCTTGTCCTCGTCAGGCGCTGTTTGCGTCATCATGGTGAGGTCCATCTTGTTCATGGCGTGATTTCCCGGTCTTCATCGATCCCGCCAGTGCGGGCGCCGCCGCCGAGGGCGACGTGGTAGGCGATACGGTTAGAGACGCGCGCCGATCGCGCGGTGATGAGGCCGCGCTCGGCGTCGATGCGGCGTGTGTAGGCGTCGATCAGTTCGAACAATGTCGCGACGCCACGGCCGTACTCGCGTTCGGCAAGTTCCTGGGCCTCGCGCGCCTCGTTGGCGGCGATGGCGAATTGCTCCTCGCGCACTTGCAGGGATTGGTCGGCGCTGATCGTGCCTTCGACTTCGCGCCACGCGGCGATCGAAACACGCACATAGTCCGCCGCCGCCGCGCGGCGGTCGGCGACGGTGGCGCGCGATTCCGAGATCAGGGCGCCGCCACTGAAGATCGGCATCGTTAGACCGGCGACGAGGTTGGACACCATGTTCACGCTGTCGTCGATGTCGGTGATGCCCTGGCCGGTGTTGCCGGCGCTCGCACGCAAGGTCAGGCGCGGCAGCATCGCCGCGCGCGCTTCGTGGATGCGAAAGCCGGCGGCGCGCATGCGATTTTCGGATGCGAGCACGTCGGGACGGCGCTCAAGCAGATCGGCCGGCGCGCCGCTTGCGGCAAGCAGTCCCAAGTGCGGGAGATCGCCTTCGGCGCGCAGCGCACCATCGGGATAGCGGCCCATGATTTCCTGCAAGCGCCGCGACGACACCAGCAGTGCGTCCTGCGCTTGCGCTTGGAAGCCGCGCGCTGACGCGACCTGGCTGCGCGCTGTGCGTAGGGCGAGCGACGTTGCGATGCCCGCGTCGTAGCGGCGTTGGGTGAGGTCGAGCGCGCGTTCGCGCGTTTGCAGATCTTCCTGCGCGAGGGCGAGCAATTGTTGTGCTTCAATAAGATCAACCCACGCGCTTGCGGATTGACCGGCGACGGAGAGGCGCGCGTCGTTCAGATCTTCTTCGGCGGCGTCGGCGCTGAGATCCGACGCGAGCGTGCGCGCGGTGAGGCGGCCCCAAAGATCGATTTCCCAATTCGCAACGACGCTTGAGGTCATGAACTCAGTGCGGATGCGTTCTTCCGTGCCGGTCGGTGTCTCGGTGCGCGTGCCGTCGACACCGACGCCAAGACTTGGAAGCAAATTGCCGCCGAACGCGCCGCGCGCGCGCCAGCGGGCGGCGCGGTAGCGTGCTTCGACGATTTGAAGTTCGGGGCTGCCCGCGAGCGCTTCGCGCGTCAGCGACGACATTTCTGTCGAGTTGAGGTCATCAAGCCATGTTGCCGCAGGGGAAGCGGCGAGATCGGCTGCGCGCTCGGCGCCAATCGCGTCGGCGGCGACGTATGAGTCCGGCTCCGGCGGGAGATTGCGTCCTGCGCACGATCCGGCCAGGGCCATCAACCCTGCGCCGACCAACAGTCGAACTCCGTATTTCATTTTCCCCTCACGGCACCGGCTTTAGCGATCGTCCTCTCGAAAGTCAATAAAACTGTATTGAAAAACGATAAGGAATTGGCGCGACGACCGCTATGGCCACCTCTCCCGTCAACCTTCAGATGCCGGCGCCCCCAGATTTGGATGCGTCGCACTGCGCGGCACGACGAAGGGCCTGGTTTTGTCGACCAATGGCGCCCGTCACGACTGGCATCGCGCGCAGCCAGTTTGATGACGTTTGAGCGCGCCGCACGCCGACAGGTTTGCTTGCGCGACTCCGGGCGCGGGTCCTAAGCCGGGGCGATGGCCATGAACCGCCTTTCGCCGCAGCGCCTGCGGCTGGACCGCCTGCCGGCGGCGGCCTGGGCCGCGGCCGCGTTGGCGGTGCTTGCGGCGATCTTGGCGTTCTCGACCAATCTTGGCGCGGCGGTGTTGATGGTTCTCGCCGCCGCGGCCGGCTACTGGGCGATGCGCGAAGGCGAGCGCTTCGTGATTTCCTCGACCAGTGACAGTCGTGCTGAACTTGTTGGTCTTGGCGAACTCGCGCCGTTGCTGGAAGCGTTGCCTGATCCGGCGCTGCTTATTGATGCGGAAGGACGCATCGTGAGCTCTAACGCCGCGGCGCGCCGCCAGATGCACTTCGAAGCGCGCGGGCAGTTTCTGACCTCCATCTTGCGTCACCCTGATGTGCTTGAAGCGGTGCAGGGGGCCGTTCGCGACGGCGAAACGCGCGCGGTCGAATATCAAATGCCCGCGCAAGTTGACCGCCATACGCGCTGCTATGTGGCGCCCGTGACGTGGGGCGCCGATCGCGCCGCAATGCTGGTTTTTCATGATCAAACCGCGAAAATCAGCACGGAACGCATGCGGGCTGATTTTCTTGCCAACGCAAGCCATGAGCTCCGGACGCCGCTCGCGTCGTTGACGTTGCTGATCGAAACGCTGATGGGTCCGGCGCGCGACAACGGCGCTGACCGCGACCGCTTTCTTGGCATGATGCAGGTCCAGGCGGATCGCATGCGGCGTCTGCTTGATGACTTGCTCTCGCTCTCGCGCATCGAGCTTGATGAACACGTGCCGCCTTCGGATCGGGCGGACCTGGCCTCGGTCGCGCGCGAAGTCGTGGACTCGCTGTTGCCCTTGCTGAAGGAGCGCAATGTTACGCTCGACTTGAAGATGCCGGCTGAACCGGTGCCTGTCGTGGGAGAGCGTTTTCAACTTGCCCAGATCGTTCAGAACCTCATCGACAATGCCGTGAAATACACGCCGGACGGCGGCGCCGTCCGGGTCGAGGTCGCGGCGTCGGGCGATCGCGAAGAGGTTTCCGCGCTTGCGGGGCGGCGTTGGGAAGAGGCCAGCCGCGTGGCGTTGCTGACGCCTGCCGCGGCCGCGAACCGGTCCTACGCCTATGTGCGTGTCGAAGACTCCGGCCCCGGCATCTCCAAGCGCTTCCTGCCGCGCCTGGGCGAGCGCTTTTTCCGGGTTGAGCGTGAGATGGGCGCCGAGCGCGGCGGCACCGGCCTTGGCCTTGCCATCGTAAAGCATATCGTGAACCGGCACCGCGGCGGCTTCCTGGTGGAAAGCCAACCCGGACGCGGCTCCGCGTTCGCGGCCTATGTGGAATTGGCGGAGGAGGCCTGATGAAACGCGGGGGCCATTTCACATCAGTGTCACGTAACGCCCCTACATACGGCCTGGATTGGGCCGGGGCTGAGTCTCCGCGCCTGGCGGCTGGGCTAAGGGGTCAAATAGTATGGAATTTTCTTCCGTGGGCTCCGAGCGTTCCATGAGCAACGGCCCCGCCATGATCGCCCCGACCGTTCGCGCCGCCGCCGGTGCGCTGAGCGGCGCGCCGACCAAGATCTCGGCCCGCGACGTCAATGTCTTCTACGGCGACAAGCAGGCGCTCTTCGATGTCTCGATGGACATTCCTGATCGCGCCGTGACGGCTTTCATCGGGCCGTCGGGCTGCGGCAAGACCACGTTCCTGCGCTGCTTCAACCGCATGAACGATACGATCGATGGCTGCAAAGTTTCTGGCACGCTGCAGATCGAAGGCAAGGACGCTTACGGCAAGAACGTCGATCCGGTCGTGCTGCGCACGCGCGTCGGCATGGTCTTCCAAAAGCCGAACCCGTTTCCCAAGTCGATCTACGACAACGTCGCCTACGGCCCCCGCATCCACGGCATGGCCAAGAGCAAGGCCGACATGGATGGCATTGTAGAGAAATCGCTGCGCCGCGCTGGTCTTTGGGAAGAGGTGAAGGATCGCCTCGCGCAGCCTGGCACCGGCCTTTCCGGCGGTCAGCAGCAGCGTCTGGTCATCGCCCGCACGGTGGCGGTGAATCCTGATATCATTCTGATGGACGAGCCGTGTTCGGCTCTCGATCCGATCGCGACCGCCAAGATCGAAGAACTGATCGATGAGATGCGCGAAAATTATTGCATCGTCATTGTCACGCACTCGATGGCGCAAGCAGCGCGCGTGTCGCAGAAAACCGCGTTCTTCCACCTGGGCAAGCTGGTAGAAACCGGCGCAACCGAGGAAATCTTCACCAATCCTCGTGACACCCGCACGCAGGACTACATCACCGGCCGCTTCGGCTAACGCTCGAGGCGATCACGCCGCACCGGCGCGGCGAGAAGGCGACCATGGCTGAGCATACAGTTAAAGCGTTTTCCGAAGAGCTTGACGCGATCACCCAGGAAGTGGCGCGCATGGGCGGTCTCGCCGAGACCGCCATCAATGATGCGCTGGCCGCCGTCGCCCGCCGTGACACCGAGCTCGCGCAGGTTGTCATTCAGCGCGATCCCAAGATCGACGCCGCGCAGCGTGAGATCGAAAAGCGTGCGATCAAATTGTTTGCGCTTCGTCAGCCGATGGCGAGCGATCTGCGCGTGGTGCTCACCGCCTGGCGCATCGCCGGCGAGCTTGAACGCGTTGGCGATCTCGCCAAGAACATCGCCAAGCGCGCGCTCATCCTGAACCAGGACGAGCCGATCCAGCTGACGCGTTCGGTTGAGCGCATGGGCAAGATCGCCAGCGCGCACTTGAAGCAGGTGCTCGACGCTTACGCCAACAAGGATGTGCAGGCGGCGATCAATGTCTGGAACGCCGACGACAACATCGACGCGCACTACAACTCGCTCTTTCGTGAGTTGCTGACCTACATGATCGAGGACCCGCGCATGATCTCTTCGTGCGCGCACTTGCTCTTTATCGCCAAAAACCTTGAGCGCGTCGGCGACCACGGCACCAACATCGCCGAGTACATTCACTTCCTCGTCACGGGCGAGGATATCACGACGCAGCGGCCGCGGGCCGACGCGGCGGAATAAGGCAAGCATCTCATGGCCAAGGCAACACACGTGCTGGTCGTCGAAGACGAAGCGGCCTTGGCGGACTTGCTCAAGTACAATCTTGAGAAGGAAGGCTATCGCGTCTCCGTCGCCAACGATGGTGAGGAAGCGTTGGTGGTGGCCGATGAGAGCGCGCCGGACCTGGTGGTGCTGGACTGGATGCTGCCGAAGGCGCCGGGTATTGAGGTTTGCCGCCGTCTGCGCGCGCGCCAGGACACGCGCAACACGCCGATCGTGATGCTGACGGCGCGCACCGAAGAGAGCGACCGCATTCGCGGGCTTGATGTCGGCGCCGACGATTATCTCACCAAGCCGTTCTCGATGAACGAATTGCTGGCGCGCTTGCGCGCCGTGATGCGCCGCATTCGTCCGGGTTTGGCTGACGATAAGATCGTCATTGGCGACATCACGATGGATCGCGTTTCACATCGCGTGAAGCGCGGCGAGCGTGACGTGCATCTGGGGCCGACGGAATTTCGCATTCTCGATCATTTGATGCAGCACCCGGGCCGCGTGTTCAGCCGCGAACAATTGTTGGACGCGGTTTGGGGCTCTGACGTGTACGTCGAGGCGCGGACAGTGGACGTGCATATCGGCCGTTTGCGCAAAGCGCTGATGGTCGGCACTGAGAGTGATCCGATCCGTACCGTCCGCAGCGCCGGCTATGCGCTGGATATGGACGCTGCTTAGGTTCTCTGCTCGCCCTTGATGGGCGAGCTGTCAGCGCGCGTAAGCGCGATGACTGAGTGGGTGGCTCCTCAGGCCTGTGCTGCCACCCACTCCGGCCGCTACGCGGCCACCTCGCCCATCGAGGGCGAGGAGGAGTCAAGCTGCTCCGACATTCGCGGGATCGATCATGTATTCACGCGCGCAGAATTGGCAGCGGGCGTGGAGTTTGCCGTCCGGCTCGATGAGATCGGCGATCTCGCCTTTCGGAAATGTCTTCATCACCTTGGTCAGCCGCTCTTCGCTGCAGGTGCAGCGATCGTCCAGCTGCACGATGTCGCCCATGCGTACGCCTTCCTCATGGAACAGCCGATAGAGCACGCGGTCGGCGGGCAATGCAGGGTCAATCAGTTCTTCATCGGTGAGCGTGTTGAAGAGGATCGAGGCGCGGCGCCAATCTTCTTCGGTTTCGCCGCGCGCCTGGTCGCTGGCGAGACGTTGCATCAGTATGCCGCCGGCGCGCCATTGCGAGGGGTTTTCGCCGTTGACGATTTCGCCAACGGCGAGGCGGATGCCGGTGTCGGTTTGCTCGCTGACGCGGAAATAGTTCTCGGCGCATTCCGCCAAAGTTGCGCCTTCGAGCGTGACCACGCCTTGGAATGGCGTCGTGTGCTCACCGAGGTCGAGCGTGAGGATGAGGCTGCCCGCGCCCAGCAATTCGGCGGGCGGCATGCGGTGTGCGCCGGCAAGCTGTTCAGCCGCGCCTTCGGCAAGCCGCGCATAGCCGCGAACGCCGCCGTCGAGGTGTTCGGCGACGAGCAGCGGCACGGGACCTTCGCCTTGAGCTTGGATGACAAGCCGGCCGTCCGTTTTCAGCAGCGAGCCAATGAGCGCGGCGAGGGCAAGCGCTTCGCCGAGCAACAACGCAACAGGGCGCGGATAGTCGTGCCGGTGCAGGATCGGATCGAGCGCGCCCTCGGCGAGGCGCGCGATGCGGCCGCGCACGGGCGCGTTGTCGAGGCTGAATGGCGCGATGATGTCGTCGTGTTTCATTTTCCTCCCCCGCAAGCGGGGGAGG
>JAEUMT010000037.1 GCA_016791365.1 Hyphomonadaceae bacterium
CATCCTACCCTCGCTTCGCGAGCGTAGGATGGCTGGGGTGCTAGGATTCGAACCTAGGAATGGCGGTACCAAAAACCGCTGCCTTACCGCTTGGCGACACCCCAAAACCGGCGAAGCGCGTACTTAGAGGCGCCCGCATCCGGATGCAACAGCGCCCGGCTGACGCATCAGGGGGGGTAAACCCTGCTCGCCCTTGATGGGCGAGCTGTCAGCGCGCGCCAGCGCGATGACTGAGTGGGTGATTCCTCCGGCCCGCGCCGCCACCCACTCCGGCCGCTTACGCGGCCACCTCGCCCATCAAGGGCGAGGTGGCTTTCAGCACTCCACCACGTTGACCGCGAGGCCGCCCTGGCTGGTTTCCTTATACTTGGACGACATATCCACCCCGGTCTGGCGCATGGTCTCGATGACCTGGTCCAGGGAGACTTTGCTTGGGGTATCCGAGTGAAGCGAAAGCCGCGCGCCATTGACCGCCTTCACCGAGCCGACGGCGTTCCGCTCGATGCAGGGGATCTGAACAAGGCCCCCGACGGGATCGCAGGTCAGACCCAGATTGTGCTCCATCCCGATCTCGGCCGCGTTCGCGACCTGCTGAGGCGAGCCGCCCCAAACGGCCGACAAACCCGCCGCCGCCATCGAGCAGGCGACGCCAACTTCGCCCTGGCATCCCATCTCAGCGCCCGAGATCGAGGCACGCTGTTTATAGAGCAGACCGATGCCGCCGGCCGTCACCAGAAAGCGGCGCGCATCGCGGACCGGGTTTTCGCTGTTCAGGCAATAGTGCCGAAGGATCGACGGCAGGATGCCGGCTGCGCCGTTGGTCGGCGCCGTCACGACTTGTCCGCCTGCAGCGTTCTCCTCGTTCACCGCCATCGCATAAACGTTGAGCCAATCGAACAGCCGCTCCGGTTCGTTCGCGCCCGGCTGATCCTTCAGCTTTTTCCAGATCGCCGGCGCGCGGCGCGTCACCTGCAGCGCACCCGGAAGAATGCCTTCCTTATGCAGCCCGCGGTCGATGCACGCGGACATCACCTGCGCCACGCGATCGAGGCGCGCGTCGGTCTCTTCGCGCGGACGCATCGCATCTTCGTTGGCGTAGATGATCTCCTCGATCGATTTGCCCTCGCGCGCGCAGTGCTCAAGCAGCTCAGCCGCAGAGCCGAATGGGAACGGCACCTTGCGGCCAGTGGTGATCAGGTCCTTCGGCGCGGGCGTCCGGAGTTGCTTCTCCGTCGCGATGAAGCCGCCGCCGGTTGAGTAATAGGTCTGTTCGAACAGCAGCAGGCCGCCTTCGCCGAAGGCGCTGAGCTTCATGCCGTTCGGGTGCAGCTCCGGGATGATGTGATAGGCGAAGACGATGTCGCTTTCCGGATCGAACGCGATCTCGTGCGATCTCAGCAGCGCCACGCGCTTCTCAACCGCCACGCGCTCCACCGTCGCCTCCGCGACATCGGGATCGAGCGTTTCTGGGTCGAGGCCAAACAGCCCCAGCACCACGGCTTTTGGCGTCGCGTGGCCTTTGCCGGTCAGCGCCAGCGAGCCCTGTAGCTCGACGGCCACCTTGGCGACCGCGTCCAATTCCACAGCGCTCTTAAGGTCTTCCAGGAAGCGCTTGCCAATGCGGATCGGCCCGAGCGTGTGCGAGCTTGAGGGGCCGATGCCGATACGGAAGAGGTCGAGGACTGAAAGCATGAAGGGTGCTTGACGTTAGGCGATTGTCGTTCTGCTAGGTAGGAGATAATGGACTGATTTCCAAACACTTGGATTTGAAGCGCGGTTAAGATCGCGCGCTACCGCATCGAAGGAGAGGCCGTTGAAAGCGCTGGTCAAACGCGAGGCCAAACGTGGGCTTTGGCTTGAAGACGTGCCGGAGCCAGAGGCTGGCCCGAACGATGTGAAGATCCGCGTGAAGCGCACCGCGATCTGCGGCACCGACATCCACATCTATAAGTGGGATGAGTGGGCGCAGAAGACGATCCCGGTGCCGATGGTCGTCGGCCACGAGTTTGTCGGCGAGATCGTCGAGGTCGGCGACAACGTCAACGACTACAAGCCCGGGATGATCGTCTCGGGCGAAGGCCACATCGTCTGCGGCCGCTGCCGCAATTGCATGGCCGGCCGCCGTCACCTCTGCCCGTACACCAGCGGCGTCGGTGTGAACCGCCCCGGCTGCTTTGCCGAATACATCGTCATCCCGAACGCCAATGTCTGGCACCACCATGACGGCATCGATCTCGATGTCGCCTCGATCTTCGATCCATTCGGCAATGCGACGCACACGGCGCTGCAATGGGACATGGTCGGTGAAGATGTGCTGATCACCGGCGCGGGCCCGATTGGCGCGATGGCCGCGGCAATCGCCAAGCACGTGGGCGCGCGGCATGTCGTGATCACCGACATCAACGATTATCGCCTGGCGTTGGCGAAGAAAGTTGGCGCCACGCGCACCGTGAATGTCACCAAGGAAACGCTGGGCGATGTGCAAAAAGAACTCGGCATGACCGAAGGCTTTGACGTCGGCCTCGAAATGTCGGGCGCGCCAAATGCGCTCTCAGACATGATCGACAACATGAGCCACGGCGCCAAGATTTCGATGCTCGGCATTCCGTCCGGCGACATGAAGATCGACTGGAACAAGGTCGTCTTCAACATGCTGACGATCAAAGGCATCTATGGCCGCGAGATTTTCGAGACCTGGTACAAGATGACGACGCTCATCCAGTCTGGCCTCGACCTCTCGCCGATCATCACGCACCGGCTGCCGTATCAGAAGTTCGAAGAGGGCTTTGAGACGATGCTGGAAGGCAAGTCGGGCAAGATCGTTCTGAACTGGGAGTAGGCGCGGGCTTCCAAGCCCGCATGCGCGCTCGGAGGCGCGCGCTCCAACTTTCGACGTTGAGAGGCTAAGATGTATGGCGAATTTCAGAAGCACGTTGAAAAAGAGATCGCCGGCATTCGCGAGGCGGGTTTCTACAAGGAAGAGCGCGTGATCGCGACGCCGCAGGGCGCGGAGATTGGAGTCAACGGCGGCAAGTCCGTCATCAATATGTGCGCCAACAACTATCTCGGCCTGGCGCAAGACGCGCGGATCAAGACCGCCGCGCACGAGGGCTTGGAGCAATGGGGCTATGGCATGGCCTCGGTGCGCTTCATCTGCGGTACGCAGACGGTGCACAAGCAGCTGGAAGACGATCTCTCCCGGTGGCTGCAGATGGAGGACACGATCCTCTACCCGTCATGCTTCGATGCGAACGGTGGCCTCTTCGAAGTGTTGCTCGGCGCCGAAGACGCGATCATCTCGGACGAATTGAACCACGCCTCAATCATCGATGGTGTGCGGCTCTGCAAGGCGCAGCGCTACCGCTACAAGAACAACGACATGAACGATCTCGAAGTGCAGCTGAAAGCGGCTGACGCCGCCGGCGCGCGCTTTAAGCTGATCTCGACGGACGGCGTCTTCTCGATGGATGGCGTCATCGCTTCGCTCGATCAGCTCTGCGATCTAGCCGAGCGTTACAATGCGCTGGTCCATGTTGATGACTCGCACTCCACCGGCATTGTCGGCCCGGGCGGGCGGGGCACAGCTGAGTATCGCAACTGCATTGATCGCATCGATGTTCTGACGAGCACGCTCGGCAAGGCGCTTGGCGGTGCGAGCGGTGGGTTTACCAGCGGCAAGCGGGCGATCGTTGAGCTGCTGCGTCAGCGTTCGCGGCCGTACCTCTTCTCGAACACCGTGCCGCCGCCGATCGCGGCCGGGGCGCGCAAGGCTGTGGAGCTTGCGGCGAAGGGCGATGATCTCCGGAAGCAGTTGAAGGCCAACATGGAGCTCTTTCGCGGTGGGCTCGAAGCGGCGGGCTTTGATCTGCTTCCGGGAGAGCACCCGATCATTCCTGTGATGTTGTATGACGCCAAGCCCGCGGTGGCGCTGGCCGAGGAGCTTTTGAAGCGCGGCGTCTATGTGATCGCGTTTTCGTATCCGGTGGTGCCGAAGGGCAAGGCGCGGATCCGGACGCAAATGTCGGCGGCGCATACGCGCGCGGAAGTCGAGCGGGCGGTGGCGGCGTTTGTTGAGGCGAAGGCTGCGCTTTAAGCCAGTCCTCCTACGCCGAGGCTTCGGAGGACGACCATTCCTCGCGATGCGAGGAATGGTCGGAGTAGCAAGATTCGAACTTACGACCCCCACGTCCCGAACGTGGTGCTCTACCAGGCTGAGCTATACTCCGACGCTTGCGCGAGGCGGGCCTTTTACACGGTTCTACGGATGGCGCAACGCGCTTAGCCCGGCCAGTTGAAGGCGAAATACGTCGCCCCGAGGCCAACCCCGATAAGCAGCATCCAGCGCATGGTCTCAGCGGCCATATGGACGAATTCGCGGGCCGCGCCGAACATGGAAAGGGCCAGCGCGACGACGAAGCTGGAGCCTACGGCGAGCCAGATTTCGAACTCGCCGAGGCGGGAATCCACAGCGGCCAAATAGGCTAAATAGCCGGCGAAACCGGCCAACATGAACCGGACCAGGGCTTTGAGGATGGTGCTGCCGGCGCGGTGATGGTCGACGAAATCGGCTGGGATCGCGGCAGCCGCCGGCGCGGGCGGCGGTAGGGCTTGGGGCGCTGCCAGCTTCTCGCGCAGGCTGCGCCAGCCCTCAGCCTCGACCTCTGCCCGGAGCTGCTGCTCGAACATCCAGTCATCGGTCGCGAAAGCGGGCCTGCCGCGGAACGTAGCCATTGGGAGCGCACCCCTCCGCTGGCGATCATGCGCCAGGTCGCGGTTCGGGAAAATAGTCGTCGGCAGAAAGGTTTGGACCGGCTTGCGGGCGGTCCGGCCCTGCGGGTTTATCATTTTTCGATAAAATACCGCTTGCCTCCGGCAGCGCTCCATATCATTTATCGATAAGGACCGGCAGTGGGCCGGGGTGGAGTCTTCAATCGTGAAGCAATTCTTGATCACCGTGGCGGGTGTGCTGACGGGTTTGGTCCTTTTCCTGTTTATCGGGCCGATCCTGCTTTTCAGCATGCTGGCGGCCTCGTTTGGCGGCCAGCCGGCCCAGCCGTCGCATATGGTTCTGGCGCTCGATCTGCGCGAGTCGCTGACGGATCAGCGGCCGGCCAATCCGTTCGCCTCCCTGAGCGGCACGAGCGATGCGTTGCTTGACGTTCTCAACAAGATCGAGGGCGCCCGCACCGATGATGCGGTTGAGGGCATTTACATTCGGGCCAACACGGGCGGCATGCAGGCGGCGCAAGCCGAAGAGCTCCGCGCGGCGCTGGCGGCGTTCCGCGCCTCGGGCAAGTTCGTGGTCGCGCACTTGCAAAATGACGGCGTCCGTATGGGCATGCCGGGCTACATGGCGATCGCGGACTCCGATGAAGTCTGGTTGCAGGAGACCAGCGAGTTTCAGCCGATGGGTCTTTCGGCGGAAGTGACGTTCTTCGGTGAAACGCTGCAGCGCTATCACATGCAAGCGCAGTTTGAGCAGCGCGAGGACTACAAGACGTATCCCAACACGCTGACCCAGCGCACGTTCACGCCGGCGCATCGTGAAGAGATAACGAGCCTGATGAACGGCATTTACGGCAACATGATCGCCAACATCGCAACCGATCGCGGTATCACCCCGGAAGCGACGCGGGCGGCTGTTGAGGCGACGCCGTTCACGGCGGCGCGTGCGCGTGAGCTGACATTGATCGACCAGATTGGCCGCCCCGAAGAAGCCGAGCGCGCCGCGCTGGCGCGCGCGGAGAACGCCGAGATTGTCGATTTCGAGGACTACCACGCGCCTGTTCATTCTGGCGGCCGTGTCATCGCCGTGGTTCAGGGCGAAGGCGCGATCATCTCCGGTCCGGAAAGCCATGACGTGTTCGGCGGCGAATCCGCGATGAACAGCGATGTCATCGCGCAAGCGCTGCTCGATGCGTCGGAAGACGAAGACGTGGCGGCCATCGTGTTCCGGGTTTCGAGTCCCGGCGGCTCGGTCGTTGCGTCGGATCAGATCCTGGCGGCGCTGCGGACGGCCAAGGAGCGCGGCAAGCACATCGTGGTTTCGATGGGCGATGTGGCGGCCTCGGGCGGTTATTATGTCTCCGCCTTCGCTGACGAGATCATTGCGTCGCCTTCGACGATCACCGGCTCGATCGGTGTCGTTGGCGGCAAGCTGATCATTGGCGGGGCGATGGACCATTATCTCTCCTCGAACACCGAGACGATCACGGTGGGTTCGCCGCTGGTTGAGATGTTCACGAGCGAGCGCGGCTTTAGCCCTGCCGAACGCGCCGCCTTCGCCGGCTTCATCGATCGCGCCTACACTGAATTCCTCGGCCTCGTCGCCGAGGGGCGCAGCATGACGCCGGAGCAAGTGCGCGCCGTTGCGCAAGGCCGGGTGTGGACGGGCCAGCAGGCGCTCGAGCGCGGGCTGGTCGATCATCTCGGCGGCTTCTCGGTTGCGGTGGCGCGCGCCCGCGCGCTGGCCGGCATCGAAGAAGATGCGCGCGTTCAACTGCGCTACTACCCGACGGTCGAAAGCCCGTTCGAAGCGTTCGGCCGCATGTTCGGCGCTTCGTCGGAAAGCGTTGAAGCGCTGGTGCGCATCAACGCGGCGCTTTCCGACCCACGCATGCAACGTGTGATGGCGGCGATGCGTGAAGAAGAAGCCGGCGCCCGCGCCGAGACCGGTCACTTCACGGTCGAATAATCCAGCCTAACAAACTCCATAGCCTTGGCCCTTCGCGGAAACGCGGAGGGCCTTTTGTTTTGGGCATGCGCAGACGCCTGCCTTGCGGGCCCGCAAGGCAGTGAGGTGTGATGAAGCTGTGCGGCAAGGTTTAGGAGGAATCGGCGGGCGCGCGCTGGAGCGGCGGCGATTGAGCTAGTGCGTGCGCGGGCGGCGCGGTGGGCACAAGGTTGAACTTGCGAAGACCGCGGCGGATTTTCTTACAGAAGCGCGCGACGCACCGGTCGGGATCGGCCAGGACGTCGAGCAAACGCCGTACGCGCATGCCGATATCGGCGCCTTTGGCGCGCACGCCGCCGCCTTTCAGGAAGAGCCTGATTGAGCTTCGCACAAGCCGAAAGCCGGGCCGCGCCGGCGCGACGCTTTGCGCTCTGCCAGGCTGGACGCAATGCCATGCCAGGACAAAGCAGAACGCCTCGACGCGCCGTTCGAGATGAAACACGAAGCGGCGCATCCGGCGGCTGCGCGAGAACGGGCCGAAGCGGAGAACCAGTTCGAGCAACCAACCCGCCCACGCAAATGCACTCGCGCGAAATTGCGCGAGCGGCTGAATGAACGGGGATTGGTCGATAGGCATGAGCGGCGAGCTTACGCCTGCGCGCGCCTCTGCCGGATAGATTGCGATCTGTCCTCGCCCTGAAAAATGTAGTCGTTAGCGCCAACCGGCGTCGCGCGCCGCACGTTCGGCTTCCGAGTCGAGCGGATCGCCGGCGATCATTTCATCAACGGCATTCAATATCCCGGCCGATGCGTCGGCCTGGCGGATTTCACCGCCGGCGGCGGTGTTGGCAATGAGCGGGATGCTCCAGTTACTTTGGGAGCGGCACGCGACGCCCGAGGCGCCGCCTTCTGTAAGATCAAACGTGCGGCAGTAGGCGCCATCGTGATTGCGGAAGCTGACGCCGATACGCACCGCGCCGGCGTCGTCGGATGCGAGCTGCGTATCGAGTGCGCGCGACAAAGCGCCTCGCGCTTCGAGGCCCGTGTCCGCCGTCGAAACGAGCGGCGCGGCCGGTTGCAGAAATCCGATGCCGACGACGAGGCCAAGCGCGATGCTAGCGGCCATGGCGCCGTACTCGCGGAACGACCATTTGGCGGCGCGACGCGAGGCGAAGTCGACGACTTCGGCTTGGTGCGGGGTTTGCGCTGCGTGCCGCAAGCGTTGCGGCACGGATTCAGTGAGGGCGCCGTCGAACGCGGACGACAAGCGCGCGCGCATTTCGCGATGGGCTTCGAGCTTTTCGCGAAGCGAGGCGTCGTCCGCGAGTGCGGCTTCGACTTCGGCGAGGTCGGCGCCGGTGAGTTCGCCGTCGGCGAACGCCATCAGTTTTTCATCGTCGACGCTCATTTGGCGCCTCCCAACATGATTTGCAGCGCTTCACGGCCGCGTGCGAGGCGGCTGGTAAGGGTGCCGATTGGAATGTCCAGCGCTTCCGCCGCTTCGCGGTAAGCGAGGCCTTCGACACAGACGAGGGCCACGGCTTCGCGCTGCTCCTCGGGAAGTTTGCGCATCGCCGTCCATACATCATCGGCTTCGAGTTTGGCGTGGACCTCAGCTTCGCCGCCATGGCCGACGTGCTCGCCGGCTTCGACAGGCGCGAAGACCTTGCCGCGGCGCGTGCGCGAGCGGGCTTCGTCAATCCAGGCGTTGCGCGTGATGCTGAACAGCCAGGATTCCAGCCGCGTGCCTTGTTGGTATTGATCCATGCGCATGAGTGCGCGCTCCACCGCGATTTGAACGATGTCGTCCGCGTCCGCCAAGCTGCCGGTAAGCGCCCGCGCAAACCGCCGCAGGCGCGGCAGCATTGCGACGATGTCTGAGCGGGTTTGCTCGGCGGCGCTCATCATCTCTACTGGTCAAACGGCTGAGGCTGGCGGTTTCTTCCGCCGGGATGTGCGAATAGTGAAGGGATGAACATGGGCCGGTCAAACGTTAGGGACGCATGATACGGGTATTCGCCCTCTTGTTCCTGATCTTCGCGCTCGCGGCGCCGTCCGCCGTGAAGGCGCAATTGCCTTTGCCTGTGCCGCAAGTTCCCGGCGTTGGCGATGTGGTGACCCAGGCGGGCCAAATCGGCAATCAGGTGGAGCGGCCGCTACAGGACTTGCGGCGGACGCAGGTGCGCGACCTGCTGCGTGAGCATCGGCGTGAGCTGGAAGCCGATCCGGGGGGCATGCCGATTGTCCGAAGCCAGATCCTGGCGCTCGGCATGAGTGAGGCGGCGTTGGCGACGGCGCGGGCGCAAGGCTTTGAGGTCGTGCGCAGCGATGCGATCGATGTCGGGACGGCGATGGTGACGTTGCGGGCGCCGGCGGGCATATCGACGCGGCGCGCACTGCGGCGGCTGCGGGAGGCGGATCCGCAGGGCGTTTACGATTTTGATCACCTGCATCTGGAGTCTGGCGTTGCGCTGACGATTTCCGGCTTCGCGCAGAGTGGCGCGGGCAATGGGCCGCGCATTGGCCTGGTCGATAGCGGCGTGAATGCTTCGGTTCGTGTCGCGGAGCAGCGTGCGTTTGCAACCGAACAGCCGGTTGCGGGTCCGCACGGGACGACGATAGCGGGGCTGATAAGTGGCGCGGCGCCGGGCGCGCGCATCTATGCAGCCGACATTTACGGCGGCGCGCCGACGGGCGGCGCCGCTTCGGCGTTGGCGCGCGCGTTAGCTTGGCTCGCGGCGGAGGATGTCGCGGTGATCAATGTGAGTTTGGTGGGGCCGCGCAATCGTGTTGTGGAAGCGGTTGTCGCGCGCATGGTGGCGCGCGGGTTTGTGATCGTGGCGGCGGTTGGCAATGACGGGCCGGCTGCCGCGCCGCTGTTTCCGGCGTCGTATGATGGCGTGGTCGGCGTGACGGGCGTCGATGCGCGTGACCGCGTGTTGGTTGAAGCGGGACGTGGCGCGCAGGTGGATTTTGCCGCGATTGGCGTGCAGGGACGCGCGCGCGGAACGTCCTATGCGGCGCCGATTGTCGCGGCGCGGATTGCGGCGCGTTTAACAGCGCCTGGCGCATCCGCGGCGCAGAGCGCCATTAGCGCGGTGCGGAGCGATGCCCGTGATCTCGGCGCACGCGGACGTGATGATATTTATGGCTACGGGCTAATTTCAGGTCCCTGACTCTTTTTTGGAAGAAACGGCATAGGCCGTTCGTTCTCCTCTCGAAGCCCCGCGAATGGGCGACGTCTTTTGAGGAGACTACGCAATGAACACCAAAATCTTGATCGCTTCGACAGCGCTCGCCGCGATGCTGACGATCGCGCCCGCTTCGGCGCAATTGATCGGCGGGGGCGGCCTCGGCGGTAATGTCGGCGGCGCGGTTGGCAACACGACCGGATCGGTCACCGGTTCGGTGACGGGTTCAGGCAATGTTGGTGCGGACACAGGTATTGTGGATCGCGCATCGCAGCGCGCTGAACGCGAAGCACGTCAAGCCGCGCGTCAAGCGCGCCGCGCGGCGCGTCAAGCCGAAGACCAAGCGACGCAAGCGCGCGATGTGCAGCTTGGTGGTTCGGGCGCAGCCGGTGGCGCGCTCAATGTCGGCCCGCTCGCAGCTGAAGGCAATGGATCGGCCAACGGCTCGGCGGACGCGAGCGTCGATCCCAGCCAAGCGACGAGCCGCGTGACGAACGCCGGCCGCGGCACTGTCAATCGCGCGCGCAACGCGGCGCGCAACACGGCCAATCGCGCACGTAACGCCGCGCCAAATGCCTCAGTTGACGGCGATGCATCTGGTTCGGCTTCGGCCGATCGCAACGGCGCGTCGATCAGCGCCAATGGTTCAGCTCGCACCTCCGCCAGCCGGGATCCGGATTGAGGTGTGAGCTGAGAGCGGCGGCGCGCACTCCCCCGCCCATAGCCGCCGCCGCTTAAACCAAGAAGGCCCTTCGCTCACGCGGAGGGCCTTCTTTCTATCTGGGAGGGCGCGTCAGCTTTTGTTTTCGACTTCGTACTTCGGCAGATCGGCGCGCAGGGTTTCGTAGAGGCGTTCGACGAAGCGCTCGGGATCGTCATCAACGAAATCGTCGAAATAGGCTTCGAGGTTGGACTCGAAGACGTATTCGCCGTCCTCGGCGAAGATGAAGCCGAGTTCTTCGTCAGTCTGCACGTGAAGAACGATGATTTGGGTTTCGTCGTCGTCCTCGTCGCCGAGGGTGAACGCCAGGCGGCGCGAAGAGATTTTTTCTTCGAGGATGGGCGCCAGCGCTTGTAGCGCGGCGAGATCGTCGAAGCCGGTTTCTTCGTTGAGCGCCGATTCCAGACGCTTGCGCGCGGAATCGACTTCGGCGTCGAAGCCGGTGGCGGTTGCTGGCTTCTTGGCGGTCATGCCGCTTCCAGAAGGCTTTGGAAGACAGCCGCGCCGCCGGTGCGGCCGAGGATCGGATCGGACGCGCGCTCGGGGTGGGGCATCATGCCCATGACATTGCCGCGGTCGTTGATGAGGCCGGCGATGTTGCGGGCTGACCCGTTGGGATTGTCGATGTAGCGGAAGACGACGCGGCCATCGCCTTCGATGCGGGCGAGCGTTTCCTCGTCAGCAACGAAGCGGCCGTCGCCGTGCGCGACGGGGATTTCGGTTTCGCGCTGTTCGCGATAGGCGCGTGTGAAGGTGGTGTTGGCGTTCTCGATCGCGAGCGGCACGTCCTTGCAGACGAACTTCAAGCCGGCGTTGCGGGCGAGCGCGCCGGGCAGCAGGCGCGTTTCGGTGAGCACTTGAAAGCCGTTGCAGATGCCGAGGACGAGGCCGCCGCGTTCGGCGTGGTCGATGACGGCGCGGACGACGGGGCTTTTCGCGGCCATCGCGCCGGAGCGGAGATAGTCGCCGTAGGAGAAGCCGCCCGGAAGAACGACGAGGTCGAGGCCTTCGGGCAGCGCTGTGTCTTTGTGCCAGACCATCGTTGCGGGCTTGCCGGTGAGGCGCTCCAGGGCGCGCGCGGCGTCACGGTCGCAATTGGACCCGGGGAACACGATCACTGCGGATTTCATGGGCCTTTCAATAAGCTGCGTCGCGGCGGAATTAAAGGGTTGGAACCGTAAGGAGGGGCGCGGCGTGGGGGCTTTTCTGCGACCGGGCGCCGCGCCCTGCCCATGCGCCGGTTGCGCGGGGCGCCGGGTTCGGTGGTATGAGCGCGCATGCCGGCCTGGATCATTGCAGCAGCGATTGGAAGCATCCTCATTACGGCGCTGCTGACGTGGCTGCTTTATCAGATGAATAAGCCGCTCTTGGCGCAAGCCAGGGCCGATCGCGGCGACCGCGCTGAAAGCGAGGGCGCCGATGATGGCGGTGGCGGCGATGGCGGCGGTGATTGAGCGCAACAGGACTGTCATCGAGCGGTGTCAGAAGGCGCGCGGGTTTTTCAGCGAGGTGATGAGATGATGAGTTCGGCAATGTTGCGCGGCGCCTGCGCCGCGGTGGCGGCGTTGGCGCTCGCGGCGTGCGGCGACGGCGGCACGCAGGCGCCGACCGGCACGACGTCGGAGCACATCGCGATCGACGGCTCGTCCACGGTTTTCCCGCTGGCGGAAGCGGCGGCTGAAGGCTTCACCACAACGCAAACCGGCGCGGCGCGCGTGACCGTCGGCGAAAGCGGCACTGGCGGCGGCTTCGGCAAGTTCTGCCGTGGCGAGACGCAAATCTCGAACGCGTCGCGTCCGATCTCGGCCGAGGAGATCGCGGCCTGCTCGAGCGCCAGCATTCAGTTCATCGAAATCCCGATTGCATTCGACGGCATCAGTGTTGTCGTCCATCCGAGCAATCCGTTGACCAACATCACGATGGCTGAACTGGGCCGCGCGTGGGCGCCCGCGGCTGAACGCACTGTCACGCAGTGGCGGCAGGTGAACCCGCGCGGCCCGGCCGTGGCGCTGCAGTTGTTCGGCCCGGGCACCGCCTCGGGAACCTTCGACTATTTCACGGAGGCGGTGAACGGTGACGGCGGCGCTTCGCGCACCGATTACACGCCCAGCGAGGACGACAATGTCATCGTCCAAGGCGTCGCCGGCAATCCGGGCGCGATGGGGTATTTCGGTTACGCGTATTACGAGCAGAACCGTGAACGCGTGAAGGCGCTGGCGGTGAATGGCGTTGCGCCATCGCCGGAGACGATTGCTTCGGGCGCATATCCACTGTCGCGGCCGATGTTCATCTATGTGAATGCGGAGGCGATGCGCCGGCCGCAGGTGCGCCGTTTCGTGACTTACTTCCTGGCGAACGCCGCGACGCTGGCGCCGCGCGTCGGCTACGTGCCGCTGCCGGCCGAGGCGTACACGCACTACGCCGAGCGCGTGGCGGGCAACCAGACCGGTACGGCGTTTGGCGGGCACAATGAGGTTGGCTTGTCGATCGCGGAACTGATGCAGCGTCCGCTCGCCAGCGAAGCGGCGCCGGGCAACTAAACGTACGCAGGTGTTGAGGCGCCCTAGCGTAAACGCGGGGCGCCTCCCATATCCTGGGCATGATGCCGATAGAGCTGCTTTCAGTGGCGGTCGGGGTTGTCTCGGTGGTCCTGATCGCCGTCGTGTCCATGAACGGGCCGCGCGATCCGGGCGATCAGGCGAAGCACTAGGCGTTTCGCGCTTAGAGCAGCGAAAGGCTTTCCAGGTGCAATGCCTGGCGGGCCGGCCGCTCGGCCATGACGGCGAACATTTCGTCGCCGCGTTCGGTGCGCTCGACGTTGGTGGAGGCGATGATCGCCATCAGCACGCCTGAGAAAGCGTAGAGACGATACTCGCGCCAGATTTGTTCGGCGTCGGCGGCGGCGCCGCGTGCGCGCAGCGCGTCGGCATAGAGGCTGACCAGGCGTTCTTCTTCGCGTGCGCGGACATTGGCGTCGGCGATGCTGGTTCCGATGAGGTAGGCGACATCGGCTGCGCCGGGGCCTGGGCCCAGAGTCTGCCAATCGACGACGTAGGCTTGGCCGTTGTCTGGCGCGAAGAGGATGTTGTCGATGCGAAAGTCGCGGTGCTGAACGGTGAGCGATGCGGGTTTCAAATCGAAATAGGCGCCGATGCGGGCGACGAAGGCGTCGCAGAGGTCCAGGATTTCAGGTGCGAAGCGCTCGGTGTAGCGGCTTCTGAACTGGGTATAGACGGCAGGCGCCATTTGCCGGATCAAAGCTGTCGTGTTGGGCGAGGGTTGTAGCCAACCGATTTGTGAAAGCCGTGTATCGCCCCAGTATGGCGCGTGAAGGTTGGCGGCTTGGGTGAGCGCGGCTTCGATCTGCGCGATGCTGGCGCCGGCGAGCTGGTCGCCTTGTTGCGCCGGCGCGAGGTCTTGCAGCAGCAGGACGAAATCGGTTTCGTCGTCGTTGCTTTCGAGGTGGAGGCAGGCGGGGCAGGCAACGCTGATTTGCGGCGCGAGTTCGCGATACCAGCCGAGTTCCAACGCATAGGCGCGAAGCGCCGCTGCGATGGCGCGGGTGCCGGCGTCAAGCGAAGGGCACTTGGCGATGAGAGAGGCGGGGCCTTCGTTGTTCTTCCAATTGAGCGTGACGCGAAAGCTCAGGCTCATTTGGCCGGTGCCGACCGGCTTTGCGCTGAAAGCGATGAGTGAGCCGGCCGGCGCGCCGAGTACGCGTTCGAGCCAGCCTGTCGTGAAGCGATCCGGGTGCGAGGGAAAGCTCATGACGCGCCGTCGAGGATGGATTTGAAACCGCTCGGCGCGTGCGGGCCGATGAGGAATTGTTCGAGGACGCCGCGGCCCTGGTGTTCGCCGCTCGTGGTGCGCAAGGTTGCGCGGGCGAGAGCTTGGATGTGGAGTTGGCCGGGGGCGGTGTCGTCGATGCTGGCGAGATCGATCGCGTCGTAGGTGGTTTCGAAGGCG
The DNA here is from genome assembly GCA_016791365.1 of Hyphomonadaceae bacterium. Taxonomy (GTDB): domain Bacteria; phylum Pseudomonadota; class Alphaproteobacteria; order Caulobacterales; family Aquidulcibacteraceae; genus Vitreimonas. The sequence continues at coordinate 14,552 of JAEUMT010000037.1, forward strand.
CCGTGGTCGCGGCCATGGCCCCAGGTTGGGTGCGTGTAGCCGAGGCCGCTCATGTAGAATTTCGGACCTGTGGGTTCGATGTCGAGCGAGGCTTCACTGGAGAGTGCGATGCGCGCGCTTTGCAGGCGGCGTGTGCCGGCACCGTAGGTGAGCTCGAAGTGCGGGCTTTCGAACTCGGTGCGCGCTTTGCCGAGATGATCGACCACGGCGCGCCGGTTCCAGGCTTTGCCGGCCTCGTCGTCATTGGTGTGACAGAAGACGGCGTGTGTCTCGAAATTGAACGGGGCCCAGAGCCAGAAGAATTGCGGCGATGCGGGCGCGGGCTGAGAGTCGGGTGCGCCGACGGGGCGAATGCCCCAAGAGCGATCGCGCGTGCCGAAGGCGCCGGCGATGTCGATGCTCTCGCCTTTGAGGCTGAGATCGCCGCTCCAGACGCCGTTTTGCGTCATGCGCGTGTAGTCCATGAACATGCGCGTGCCGATGCGGCGGGTGAAGCGTGGCTCTTCGATCGGCGTGTGGCGCGCGTCGAAGATGAGGTCGGCGCGCACGCCGCCGTCATTGTCGCTCACGCGGACGACGAGCTTGCGCAGGGGTTCGATGACGCGAACCTCGATCGGGCCGACGCTGAGATTCATGCGCTCGCCGCCGAGGCGGCGCGAGGCGCGGACATTGTGCTGTTTGCCGTCGATGAGGAGGCAGAACGCCGCGTCGATGACATCGAGGTGCGGATAGACGCCAAGCGCGGCGGCGAAGAAGATCGAGCCGTCAGCGCTATAGCCGTTGAAGAAATAGCGATCGTAGAAGTTACGGTCGCTGCCGGCGAACGCCACGGGCTCCGGCGTTTGGTGGATCGGATAGTCGTCGCCCGCGCTGAGCATTGGCGCTTCCTCTGTGTTTTGGGGAAGCCTAGAGGCTGGCGTTAGGGCAGCACAAGCGCGGGACTAAGGGCGCTGAACGGCGATCGTAGCGAGAACTATGGGCCAGAGTTCTTCAAACGATCTGCGAAGTTTTCAACGCCATTCTGGAGGCGGTTGATCAGCGGCTTCACGAGATGATCAAAGGAGATATACCAGAAAATCACCCAGACGATGCCGACCATCAGGCCCGCGACGAGCCATTCTCGATTGATAGAATAGGCCAGCACTGAGACTGCCGCCATGCCGCCAATCGCAAGAAGGAGCCACGCGGCAACCGGAATAAGCCCTGCTGCCACTAGAATTGGAAACGACAACACATCAATTGCGAAGCGCTGAAGATTCTTCGCGCTCACGAAGTCGCGATTTCGACGCGGTAGCTTTCGATGACGGTGTTGGCGAGGAGCTTTTCGCACATTTCGCGCACTTGCGCTTCGGCGGTGGCGGGGTCGAGGTTGCCGTCGAGGGTGATCTCGATGCGCTTGCCGACGCGCGCGTCAGCGACGCCGCCGAAGCCGAGGTCCTTCAGCGCGCCAGCGACGGCTTTGCCCTGAACGTCGAGAACGCCGGGCTTAAGACCCACGGTGACGATCGCCTTCATTACGTTCCCCCTCAATCCCTCTCCTCGCCCTTGATGGGCGAGGTGGCGCGAAGCGCCGGAGTGGGTGGCGGCTCAGAAGCGAGGAGTCACCCACTCAGTCATGCCGCTTGCGCGCCATGACAGCTCGCCCATCGAGGGCGAGCAGAAAATTCAATGCACGCTCTCGCCGCCGGCGCTGGCTTGCTTCACGATGCCGAGGCGGCGCGCGACTTCGACGTAGGCTTCGGTGACGTTGCCGAGGTCGCGGCGGAAGCGGTCTTTGTCCATCTTCTCGTTGGTTTGAACGTCCCAGAGGCGGGCGCTGTCGGGGCTGATTTCGTCAGCAACGACGGTGCGAACCATGTCGCCTTCATAGAGGCGGCCGAATTCGAGTTTGAAATCGACCAGCTTGATGCCGACCGCGCCGAACATACCAAACAGGTAGTCGTTGATGCGGAGCGTCAGCGCCATGATGTCGTCGATCTCTTGGGTCGATGCCCAATTGAACGCGGTGATGTGCTCTTCCGCGACCATCGGGTCGTTGAGCTCATCCTTCTTGTAATAGAACTCGATGATCGAGCGCGGCAGCGGCGTGCCTTCCTCGATGCCGAGACGCGTCGACAATGAGCCTGCAGCCACGTTGCGGCACACGACTTCGAGCGGGATGATCTCGACTTCGCGAACCAGCTGTTCGCGCATGTTCATCGTCTTGATGTAGTGCGTGGGCACGCCGATCGCGTTCAGGTTCGTCATGATGAACCCGCTGATCTGGTTGTTGATCACGCCCTTGCCTTCGAGGATCGCTTTCTTCTGCGCGTTAAACGCGGTGGCGTCGTCCTTGAAGTATTGGATGATCGTGCCCGGCTCGGGACCCTCGAACAGGATCTTGGCCTTGCCTTCGTAAATCTTCTTGCGACGCGACATAGAAGTGCTCCCTCCTTGAGGGGCGGCGTCCGGCGCTAAATGGCTCAAAGCGCTCGCGGAATCGCCGCAACACAAGTGAACAAGAACTTAGGGCGCCGGGGCGGGGGTAACAATCGGCTGCTACCGTAGAACTGGCGCCCGTCTGCGGTTGATTGCGACCAAGCGCATGCCTATTCAATGGACGGGTAGAGGAGACCAGAAGGCCCATGAGCCAGTTTGACGACCGCAAGCGCGGCCAAGAGACAAAATTTCAATTAGAACAAGAGCTTGAGTTCAAGGCGCAGGCGCGCCGGGCGAAGCTTTTGGGTCTGTGGGCGGCCGGCCTGATGGGACTGGAAGGCGATGCGGCAGCCGATTACGCCAAGTCGGTCGTGGTGGCTGACCTAGAGGAAGCCGGCATCGAGGACCTGTTCCGGAAGGTTCGCGCCGATCTGGATCAGCACGCTGTCCAGCTCTCGGACCACCAGATCCGCGCCAAGATGGATGAGTGCCTAGCCGAAGCGCGCGCTTCGGTGCTGGCGGGCAACTAGGGACTAGGGACTAGAGATTGGGGACTAGGGATTGGGGGCTAGGACTGAGCGGTATCGCTCGTCCGAGTGCTCAAACCTAGTCCGCACTCAGCGCAGCACGCCGCGCTTGGTCATCGTCCACGCGTACCAGATGAAGAAGACGCACGCGGCGGCGATGACGATCTGCATGATCCACATGTTGTCGACGCCCATGTCCGGCGGTGGCGATAGGACGTACGAATAGACGAGGCTCAGCAGAAAACCCGCGAAAGACGCGACGAATACGTGGAACGCCCATTTGCTGCGCAGGAGCAGAAGGATCGTGCCGATCAGCGCGCCCAATGTGCCGACCGCCCAGATCGCGAGCGCCCACCATGGCATCGCGGCATAATAGGCGATCGCGGCCTCGCTCATGTTGAGGTCACGCAGATAGGCTTCGCCGCGCAATTGCGTGCTGAGAAAGTCGAACGCGCCGAAGCCGTTCCACAAGAGGCCGACGATGCCGACGGCCCATAGGTGCCACGGCGTTTTGGTTGCTTCGCTCATGTGATCCTCCCCGCGCGGAAGGCTAGCGCTAAGGGTTCATTTCGCCCAGCACGTAATTGACGATACGGTCGGCGTCCTTGAAGACGGCGTTCAGATCCGCGGCGCCTTCGCGCTTGTGCAGGTGCGCCAGCATTGCGTGCTCGAGGCCGAACTTGCGGACTTCGACCATGACCTCTTCGTCCCACTCGTCGTCGGTGATGAAATCATTGTCGCTGGCCATGCGTGCCTCCTGGTTGGCTCCGGTTCGCAGGGATTCGGCGGCGGGGGCAACCGTGTGACCGGAAAGATGGCTAACGGCTTTTAACTTCGCCGGTGAACGTTTCGCACACGACGGCCCCGGATACTCGCGGACCGGGTCGTGGGAAGTTTGCGATGAAGCGTGGTTTGGGTTTTGCCCTTGCGGCGGCGTTGTGCGCGTGTGCGCCCGCGCCGGTTGAGATGCCCGCGGCGCAGGCGGCCGAAGTGCTTGAACGGTTCGCCGCCGGCAATCCGCCGGCCGATGTGTGCACGCCGGAGGGGCGCGCGGTGCTGCGCGGCGCGGTGCGGTCTTACGGCGATGCGATGGCGCAGGCCGGCGAGACGTGGCCCGATTTCGAAGCGTTTGGGCGCGAGCCGAATGGGATTACCGGCGTCGAAGCGTCGGTGGTCATCGGCGTCGTCTCCGGTTTTGTGGAAGCATCCGACCTGCGCGGACCGTCGCGCGCGTTGGCGATGGACATGACGTTGGCGAACTGGCCATCGGTGCGTGACTTGCGGCAGGCCGCATTGGTCGCGTGTCCGGAATTGGTTGAGCTGCAGCAGGCGGCGTCGCGCTTTGTGATCGAACAGGATCGCTACCAGCAACTGGCGGAACGCGCGCGCGGGCATGATACCCGCGCCGTCGAACACCTGCGCCGCTCAGCTGATCGCATGCAGCGTTCAATGGAAGACATGCGGGTGCTCGCTGAGATGGTGACGCGCAAGGTCGAGCAGAGTCGCCGCGCGGGCTAGCCGAACACGCGCTTGAAGATGATTTCGACGCGGGCAAAGTGGTGCGCGTCGTCGAAGCAGCCTTCGAGGGTTTGGGCGTCGAGCTTTGAGGTGACGTCCGGATCGGCTTTGAGCTTGTCGATCAGCGCCGTTTCGGCGCGTGGCGGCGGGCTTTGCCAGACTTGCATCGCGCTCTTTTGCACGAGGCGATAGGCGTCTTCGCGAGTGACGCCAGCTTGGGTGAGCGCCAGCATGACGCGTTGCGAATTGTGCAGGCCGCCGAGCAGCGCGAGGTTGCGCGCCATGTTTTCCGGATAAACGACAAGCTTTTCGATCACCATCGCCATGCGGTGGAGCGCGAAATCGAGATGGATGGTCGCGTCCGGGCCGATGCCGCGTTCGACCGAGGAGTGGGAGATGTCGCGCTCGTGCCAGAGGGCGACGTTTTCCATCGCGGGCGTCACGGCGCTGCGGACGAGACGGGCAAGGCCGCAGAGATTTTCGGTGAGCACCGGGTTGCGCTTGTGCGGCATCGCCGAGGAGCCCTTCTGGCCGGGCTCGAAGAATTCCTCGGCTTCGAGCACTTCGGTGCGCTGCAGGTGGCGCACTTCGGTGGCGAGGCGTTCGATGCCGGAGGCGACGACGCTGAGGGCTGCGAAGAAGGCGGCGTGGCGGTCGCGCGGGATGACTTGCGTTGAGACAGGCTCAACCTCGAGGTTCAGCTTTTTGGCGACGTACTCTTCCACGCGCGGGTCGATCTGCGCGAAGGTGCCGACGGCGCCGGAGATGGCGCAGGTGGCGATCTCTTTGCGCGCGGCTTTGAGGCGATCGAGGTTGCGCGCGAACTCGGCGTAGTGGCCGGCGAGCTTGAGGCCGAAGGTGGTGGGTTCGGCGTGGATGCCGTGGCTGCGGCCGATGGTGGGCGTGAGCTTGTGTTCGATGGCGCGCTTCTTCAGCGCCGTCATGACGCGCTCGCAGCCGGCGATCAGAAGATCGGACGCGCGCGCCATTTGTACGGCGAGGCAGGTGTCGAGGACGTCGCTGGATGTCATGCCCTGGTGGGCGAAGCGCGACTCTGGGCCAACGTGTTCGGCGACGCTGGTGAGGAAGGCGATGACGTCGTGTTTGACCTCGCGCTCGATCTCATCGATGCGGGCGACGTCGAACTTGCCCTTTTTGCGATATTCGTCGGCGGCGGATTTCGGGATCGTGCCGAGTTCAGCCATCGCCTCCATGGCGAGCGTTTCGATCTCAAGCCAGATGCCGTAACGGCTCTCAGGCTCCCAAATCGCCACCATTTCGGGGCGTGCATAACGCGGAATCATGGGGGGGTCTTAGCGTATTCCCTCTCCCTCGCAAAAGCGGGGGAGAGGGTTAGGGTGAGGGGGCTTCGTGAAGCGCGCTGCAAATAGCGGCAATCGTGGCGCTTTCGTCGGCGAGGACATCGCCGTTTTTGAGCGGAGCATGCGCCATCCGAGGCCGGTGAGGCGTGCGGTTCGTGTGTGATCGTGCGCGGCTTGATCGGGAAGGTCGTGCGACGGGCCATCGACCTCGATGACGAGCTTGGCGCTGATGCAAGCGAAATCGGCGATGTAGGCGTCGATCTGATGTTGGCGGCGGAACTTGAAGCCTTCGAAGCTTCGGTTTCGGAGCAGCTTCCAGAGCGCGCGTTCGGCGCGTGAGGGCTCTTTGCGCATCGCTGTTGCGTGGGAGTCGAGCGATGGTTTGTAGCGGCGCATGGCCCCCTCACCCCGACCCTCTCCCCGGAGGGGAGAGGGAGTCTGTTTAGCTCACGCGATCCTTCACCATGGTGCGGCCGGCGAGCACGAAGTGCAGTGAGGCCCAGGCCAGAACCAGGATGGTGCAGCCGAGGGCGTATTTGAGCCCGAGCCCTTGCGCCGAGGCGCAGGCGGCGGCGTTGGCGGCGTCCATGGTGCGGGGGGCGCACGCCGCCATGGTGAGCGCGCCGGAGCTGATGTCCGTGAGAATGCTGGACGCGAACAGGTCGTTCAGCGCGCCGACCGTTGGCGGGCCGAGTCCGTAGCCGATCAGGTTCACGATCAGGACGAGAATGGCGACGGCGGTTGCGCGCTGGAGCGGCGTGGTGACGCCCATTGTCACGGCGTACATCGGACCGAGGTACATGTAGTGGAAAATCGGCGCGAGCATCAGGAAGGCGAACGCCCAGATGAATTGGGTCTGCACGAACGAGGCGATGTAAAGCGGGATGGCGATAGCCATGCCGAGCGCCGGCAGCCACGAATGGACACGCGGGTGTTTTGGCGCGAGGCGATCGGACAAGAAGCCGCCGAGGAACGTGCCAAGACCGGTGGCGATGCCGCCGATCGCGCCGAGCGCATAAGATGCGTTGGCGATCTCTTCGGGCAGCGTCGGCGCGAGATCGTAGTTGCGCACCATGTGCGAGACGAGGAATTGCGAGCTGCCGTAGCCGACAAAGCTCATCAGCGCGCCGCCGAACGCGATATGCCAAAATGAGGCCTTCGTGCTGAGCGATTTCAGCGTTTCTCCGAATGTCGGCGGCTTCAACTGGCCGCCGCTGCGTGGCGGTTCCTTGACGGTGAACTTCAACAAGAGCGCGGCGGCGATTCCGGGAAGGCCGAGCAGCAAGAACGCGGTGCGCCAGTCGAAATTGGCGACAAGCCAGCCGCCGCCGATGGCGGCGAGCGCGGTGCCGAACGGGATGCCGAGCGAGAAGATCGCGAGCGCGGACGCGCGCCGATCCGCCGGGAAATAGTCGGCGATGGCCGATTGCGACGGCGGCACGCATGCGGCTTCGCCGATGCCGACGCCGAGCCGGCAAAGGGCAAGCTGCATGAAATTGGCGGCCATGCCGCAGGCGGCGGTCATGAAGCTCCACACCGCCGCGCCGATCGAGACGATGGTGATGCGATTGGCGCGTTCAGCGAGACGTGCGATCGGCACGCCGAGCAATGTGTAGAGAATTGCGAACACCGGGCCGCCGAGCAGGCCGAGCTGGAAATTGGTGACGCCGAAATCTTCCTTGATTGCTTCCTGAACGATCGAGATCAGCAGGCGGTCGATGAAGTTGAAGGTGTAGATGATGACCAGAACGAAAAGCACATAGGCGCGGTACGCCTTGGTGCCGTAGCCCTGAAATGCCGGCGTTGCGCTCGCCTCTGTCATGCACCCTCCCGCTTGTTGGCCGCTGTTGTGGCGGGCGGGGAACGTCAGGTCAAACGCGAAGCGTTTTACGGAAGGTCACGACACGTTCAACTTCCTCGTAGCCGATCGCGGTGTGCGCGGCTTGGGCCTGCGAATTGTCGATGTGCGTGTCGGAGGCGATTTCGGTGAAGTTGCGGATGAGCGCCCAATGCTCCGCGGCGGACATAAGGGCGCGGCCGGCGCCTTTGTGGCGCGCGCCTGGTGAAACGTACCAGGCTTCGATGTAGGGCACGGGCGACGTGGCGCAGCCTTCGGCGTAGGGGCGCAGGCTGAGTTCGAGAAAGCCGCAGGTTTCGCCGTCCGTGGCCTCGGCGACGAACACCGCTTCGGCGACCTTCGCGCCGGAGAAGTGCATGATGGTCTGGTGACCGAGCAAATCGGGATCGACGTCGGGCCACAACGCGGCGCGCATGGCGACCCAGGCTTGGCGGTCGCGCGCTTCGAGAAAGCGGATTTTCATAGCAGGCCGAGACTCTTGAAACTTTCGACGCGTTCGCGGCCGATGATGAGATGATCGTGCACTTTGACGCTGATCGTGGCGACGGCGTCGACGATGTCCTTGGTGATGGCGATGTCGGCGGCGCTGGGTTTGGGATCGCCGCTGGGGTGATTGTGCACGAGGATCACGGCGGCGGCGGAATGTTCGAGCGCGCGGCGGGCGATCTCGCGCGGATAGACAGGGGCGTGATCGACCGTGCCTTCGTTCATGACTTCATCGGCGATGAGCTGGTTCTTCACGTCGAGGAAGAGCACGCGGAATTGTTCGCGCGGCGCGTGCGCCATGGCGAGGCGGCAGTAATTCACCAGCTGCGACCATGAGCTGATGACGGTGCGCTGCTTGAATTCGCCTTTGCTGGCGCGTTCGAAGAGGGCTTGCGCGGTTTTGAGATCGGCGGCGACAGAGGGGCCGGCGCCTTTGACTTCGGCGATGCGTTGAACAGGCGCGGCCAGAACGGCGGCAAGGGTGCCGAATTTGGTCAGCAGCGCTTTGGCGAGCGGCTTGGTGTCCTGGCGCGGGATGGTGCGGAAAAGGAAAAGTTCGAGCAACTCATAGTCGGAGAGCGCCGTGGGGCCGGCGGCTTCGAAGCGTTCGCGCAGGCGGGCGCGGTGATCGTGGTAGTGCGGTTTATCGGCCTTGCCGCGCGGGCTGATGATTTTCAGCGGCGCGATCGCGCCGAGCGCATCGGTCTTGAATGGAAAGAGTTCGCCGTCTTCGACGCGCGCGTTCGCTGGCTTTGGCTCGCCGGTTTTGCCCCCGCGCCCCGCCATGCGCGATCCTTATGGTGTTGCGTTCAGCTTGTGAGGCTCGTCCAGCCCCGCAGGCGATTTGGTGAAGATCACGACGCCATCTTCCGTGACGCCGACCGAGTGTTCGTATTGGGCCGAGAGCGACTTGTCCTTGGTGACGGCTGTCCAGCCGTCGTTCAGCACTTTTACCGATGGCGCGCCAGCGTTGAGCATCGGCTCGACGGTGAAGATCATGCCAGCTTTCAGCACGTCGCCTTGGCCTGATTTGCCGAAGTGGAGGACGTTTGGCGCATCGTGGAAGATGCGGCCGAGGCCGTGGCCGCAGAATTCGCGGACGACAGACGTGCGCTCGGCTTCGGCGAAGGATTGGATGGCGTGTCCGAGATCGCCGAGTGTTGCGCCCGGCTTGATCGTGTTGATGCCGCGCATCATCGCTTCGTAGGTGACGTCCATCAGGCGCTGGGCTTTGCGGGGCACGTTTGGGCCGATGGCGTACATGCGGCTGGTGTCGCCGTGCCATCCGTCGACGACCACGGTGACGTCGATATTGACGATGTCGCCGTCCTTGAGGACGCGGTCGCCGGGGATGCCGTGGCAGACGGTGTGATTGAGCGAGGTGCAGATGGTGTGGCGATAGCCGCGATAGTTCACGCACGCAGGCAGAGCGCCGTGATCGAACACGAACTGGCGCGCGAGATCATCGAGGCGTCCCGTGGTGACGCCTTCCTTGGCTTCGGGCACGAGCATGTCGAGACATTCGGCCGCGAGCTTTCCCGCGGCAGCCATGCCTGGGAAGGCGACTTTCGGGTCGTGAATCCTGATCTGGCCCTGGCGTTCGTAAGCCTCGGCCTCGGCGTAAGTCATGAGGTGCTCCGGTACGCCGTATAACATAGGCGCGCGGGCTGGCTAGGCGAAGGCGTGCTAGACGCTAGGTGCGGTATGCCCAAACGTGCTACGGTGCGGCATGTCCGTAATTTCAGTGAAATTACCCGAGGGTGACGCCGAGCGGTTGGCGGAATTGGCCGCCCGCGAGGGCGAGACGCCTGAAGCCATCGCCGCCGCCGCCGTGCAGGCGCGGCTGGACGCCGACGCCAGGGACCGGGCCGAGATCGAGGCCGGGCTTGCTCAACTCGATGCAGGCGAGGGCATGACGCTCGAAGCCTACGAGCGCGAGATGGACGCGTTCATGGCCGAGCTTCAAGCCGGGCGTGGCTGAGCGCCGCGTGTTTCTGGTGCGGCTCAGTCCGCGCTTTCTCGCCGAGATGAAACATCAGATCGCTTGGATCGCGGGGCGCAATGCGCGGGCCGCTGTTGCGGCAGAATTGCGCGTGAGAGTGGCGTTACGGCGCTTGGCTCGTTTCCCAGAGCTTGGCCGCGTTGGGCGCGTGGCGGAGACGCGAGAACTCAGCGTGCCGCGCACACGTTTTATTATCGCGTATCGCGTGCGTGCCGATGCGGTTGAAGTCGCCGCATTGCTGCATTCGGCACAGGCGTGGCCGAATTCGTTCTGACTATTCCGTACGGCGCCGATAGATGAAGGCGTAGCTGGTGGCGTCTCGCCGGCATGCAGCGGCCTTGGCCGGCGGGACGCCGGCGGTCCATATTATTAGGCGGCGTCGCGCGCGGCTTTGCCGATGACGCGATTGCGGCCGCCGCGTTTGGCTTCGTAGAGGGCTTCGTCGGCGCGCTTTAGAAGCGTTTCTGTCGTGTCATCCGCGCCTTCCGTCGAGGCGACGCCGATAGAGATGGTGACATCAAGCGGTTGGCCGAGCCCGGGGATGATGAAGGCCGAGCCGGCGATGGCGCGCCGCAGGCGCTCGGCGGCGAGGCAGGCGATGTCGCCGGTGGTGCGCGGCATGACGACGATGAATTCCTCGCCGCCTTGGCGGCAGGCGTAGTCGGACGGCCGCGTGTTGGAGGCGAGCCGCGCCGCGAATTCGCGGAGGACGGCGTCGCCGACATCGTGGCCGAACGTGTCATTGCAGCGTTTGAAATGGTCGATGTCGATGGTCATTACCGAGACAGGATCGCCGCCGCATTGGGCGCGGTGGACGAGCGGCTCAAGCTGCGTATCGAGGAAGCGGCGATTGTAGAGACCGGTGAGCTGATCGGTGATCGCGAGTTCGAGGCTTTGATCGAGGCGGTCGCGCAGCGCATCCATGTAGCGCTTGCGGCGCATGAGCGTGCGCGCGCGGGCGATGATCTCTTCTTCGTCGATCGGGCGCATGATGATGTCGTGCGCGCCGAGTTCGAGCGCGCGGATGGCGCGTTTGCGGTCGTCGGGATCGACGATGGCGAGGATGGGCAGGTGGCGGGTCGCTTCGCCGGAGCGCATGCGGGCGATGACGCGGAAGCCGTCGAAGCTCTTGGCGTGGATGGAGACGACGGCGAGATCGGGCGGGCCGCTGGCGTCTTCGCCGATGAGCGATACGCGGTGCTCGACGCCGAGCGCGGTTTGGATGCGCTTGATCTGGGTCGGGTTGTCGTCAACGACGAGGACGTTGCCGGCGAAGACGCGGTGTTGATCGACGGCGTCAGGGCGGGTTTCGTCATTGATGAGGCCAAGGCGGCGGCTGCTGGCTTCGCGGGCGCGCAATTCGTCGGTGACCACTTTCAGCGTCAGCAAGCTTTTGACGCGCGCCATGAGCTGCACGTCGTCGATCGGCTTGGTCAGGAATTCCTCGGCGCCGGATTGGAGGCCGCGCACGCGGTTGTCGCGATCGTCGAGCGTTGTGAGGATGACGACAGGGATGTGGCGCGTTTCCGGCATGGATTTCAGGCGCCGGCAGGCTTCGTAGCCGTCGATGCCGCCGGGCATCATTACGTCCATCAGGATGAGATCAGGCTTTTCGCGCTTGGCGAGCTGCACGCCTTCTTCGCCGCGCGCCGCCATCATCACTTCGTAGTAGTCAGCCGTGAGCAGCGCCTCTAGGAGGCGGCGGTTGGGTTCCAGATCATCGACGACGAGGATGCGCGCGCTCAAGCGGTGCTCCTCAGCCGATGAACTTGCGGATTGTCTCTAAGAACGTCGTCACGGAAATCGGCTTGGAGAGGTACGCGTCGCACCCCGCGGCCATGATTTTCTGCTCATCGCCACGCATGGCGAAAGCGGTGACGGCGACGATGGGGATGTGCTTCATCGTTTCGTCCTTCTTGAGACGATCGGTGAGCTCCAGACCGGAAATTTCCGGCAGCTGGATATCCATGATGATGAGATCAGGCTTGTGTTCGCGTGCGAGCGGAATGGCCTGGCGGCCGTCGCGTGACTTGACGGTCTTGTAGCCGAAGGCCTCGAGGAGGTCGTTGAACAGCCTCATATTGAGTTCGCTGTCTTCGACGATGAGAACGGTCTTGGCCATGAACCCGCTTCGCTTCCGCGACCCCCGCGCCCGTTTTGGACGTCTTGTTACCGCTTTATAGCGGAGGGGCCTTAACAACCCATCGCAACATCAGCAATTTGGCCTATCTCGTTAAGATCGGCTTAAGGATTGAAGCATGCGCCTTGGGGTGGATTTCGGCGGCACCAAAATCGAGGCGGCGCTGCTTGATTCAACGGGAGAAATCCGCGCGCGGGAGCGAGTCCCAAATCCTGGGGATTACCAGGCCGCGGTTCGTGCCGTTGCCGATCTGACGGCGCGAATCGAGCAGCAAACGGGCGCCCGTGCCGACACGGTGGGCGTCGCGATGCCGGGGTCGCTGTCGCCGCTGACGGGGTTGGTGCGCAATTCGAACTCGGTTTGGCTGAACGGAAAGCCTTTCTTCGAGGATTTGAAAGCGGTGTTGGAGCGGCCGGTGCGGGTGGAGAATGACGCGAATTGCTTTGCGCTGTCGGAAGCGGTGGACGGCGCGGCGGCGGGCGCGCGAGTGGTGTTTGGCGTCATCATCGGTACGGGCTGCGGCGGCGGCGTTGTGGTTGAGCGCAAAGTGATTGAAGGCGCGAGCGGGATTGGCGGCGAATGGGGGCACACGCCGTTGCCGTGGGCGCGCCCCGATGAAGTGCAGCCGCGCGATTGGTGCGGACGGGTTGGGTGTTTGGAGCAATGGCTTTCCGGCACCGGCTTCAAGCGCTGGGCCGGGATGAGCGCGGGTGAGGCGAATGAGAAAGCGCTGGCGGGCGATCCGCGGGCGCGGGTGTTGCTGGATCTGTTGGCGGATCGGATTGCGCGCGCGTTGGCGGTGGTGATCGATATTCTGGATCCGGATGTGATCGTGTTCGGCGGCGGGGTCTCGAACATCGAGAGCTTGTACCCGAGCGTGCGCGGCAAGCTGATCGCGCATGTGTTCTCGGATTATGTCGGCGCGAAGATCGTGAAGAACAAGCACGGGGATAGCTCCGGCGTGCGCGGGGCGGCGTGGTTGTTTGATGCGGATGGTGGGGCTTCGGAGCAGATGGCGTGAGTGTGCTCGAACTTACCCTCTCCCTTGCGGAGAGGGTCGCTGCGAAGCAGCGGGGTGAGGGGCGATCGACTGGGCGCGCTGGTGAGCGCTTTGAAACACCGCGGCAGCTTTACGCCCCTCACCCCCTAACCCCCTCTCCGCACGGGAGAGGGGGAACGTGATCGTTTGCCGCTCGTGCGCGAATGAAACATCCACACCGCGCTGCTCGCATTGTGGCGAAGAGCGGGTGCTGGAGCATGCAGAGCTAGGTGAGCTTTCGATCGCGCATTTGGATTGTGACGCGTTTTATGCGTCGATCGAGAAGCGCGATGATCCTAGTTTGCAGCCGTTTCCGGTGATTGTGGGGGGCGGCAAGAGGGGCGTGGTTTCGACGTGCTGCTATGTGGCGCGGGCGTATGGGGTGCGGAGCGCCATGCCGATGTTCAAGGCGCTGCAGTTGTGTCCGCAGGCGAAGGTCGTGCATGGGGAGATGCGCAAATATGTCGATGAGGGGCGGATCATCCGGCGGATGATGGAGGCGCTGACGCCGCAGGTGCAGCCGCTCTCGATCGATGAGGCGTTCATGGATTTGACCGGCACCGAAGCGCTGCATGGCGGGGCGCCGGCGCAGTCTTTGATCAAGCTGCAGAACAGGATTTGGGAAGAGCGCAATCTGACGGTTTCGATCGGGCTCTCGTTCAACAAATTCCTGGCGAAGACGGCGAGCGATCTTGATAAGCCGCGCGGTTTTGCGGTGATCGGACGGGGTGAGGCGCTTGTGTTCTTGGAGTCGCGTTCGGTTGGCACGCTGCCTGGTGTGGGGCCGGCGGGCGCGACGGCGCTGGAGCGCAACGGGCTGAGGAAGATTGGCGACATTCGTCATGCGGGGCCGCAGCGGATGCGGGCGCTCTATGGCGATTGGGGCGCGCATCTGTTCGCGCTGTCGATGGCGGACGATCCGCGCAAGGTCGATCCGCACGGGGAGCGCAAGAGCATTTCCTCGGAGACGACGTTCTTTGAGGATGTGTCCGAGATCGAGGCGCTCGAGGATATTTTGTGGCCGCTGTGCGAGAAGGTGGCGGCGCGGTGCCGCGCGAGCGAGAGCGCCGGACTTACGCTGACGCTGAAGCTCAAGGACACGAAGTTCAAGATCATCACGCGGCGGCGCCAATTGCCGGAGCCGACATTGCTCGCGGCGCGGATTTTCGCGGCGGCGCGCGAATTGCTGCAGGCGGAAGCAAACGGGCGGACGAAGTATCGGCTGATCGGCATCGGGTTATCGGATTTCAGTGACGCGGCGCGCGCCGATAAGGGCGACATGCTCGACACCGAGACGCCGAAGCGCGCGGCGGCGGAGGCGGCGATTGCGAAGGCGCGGCAGAAGTTCGGGCGCGATGCGGTGCTGACAGGCCGGGGTCTCAAGGTGCATCGCGACGACGAGCCGGAAGAGATCGATGAAGAGGACGACTAGACAGGCGCTCTCATGGTAGAGTCGCTGTAAGAATGGGGATTGAGATGACCAACGCGACGCTCACGATCACACGCAAGTCCGCTTACAACGCCATGCTGCGCGACGCGGCCATTCTCGTGGACGAGCAGAAGGTGGCTGTGGTCGGCAACGGCAAGTCGGTTGAGATTCAGATCGCGCCGGGGCAACACGCGATCCGCACGCGGATGGACTGGATGAAGAGCCAGCCGCTGGAGCTCAATGCGGTTGCCGGTCAGCGTTATGCGGCCGAGCTGACGCTGTGCAATCCGTTCGTGATGTTGCTCGCGATCCTGGGGATGCGACCGTTCATGGAATTGCGCGCGCTCTAGAAACTCTGGCGCGCCGACGCGTTCGCAGGTTAGAACCATGCGCCATTTCGAGGGAGCGGGTGATGACGGGTCGGATTGAAGCGCGGTTGGAGGAACTGGGCATCACGCTGCCGACGCCGCCGGCGCCGGTGGCCTCTTATGTGCCGTTCCAGGTTGTCGGCAATCTCGTTTACACATCGGGGCAAGTTTCGGTCGATGCTTCGGGCGGCATCAAGGGCAAGCTTGGCGACGCGATTGAAGTTGAGCAGGGGCAGGCGGCGGCGCGGCTCTGCGGGCTCAATCTCTTGGCGCAGGTGAAGGCGGCGTGCGGCGGCGATCTCGATCGGGTGAAGCGCGTGGTGAAGCTCAACGGCTTTGTGAACGTGACGCCGGATTTTGATCCAATCCCGCAAGTGATGAATGGTTGCTCCGATCTCATGGTGTCGGTGTTCGGTGACGCCGGGAAGCATGCGCGCTCGGCTGTCGGCATGGCCAATCTGCCGCTGAACTTCGCGGTCGAAGTCGATGGGATTTTCGAGATAGACTGAGCGGATGGACGGAACCGACGCGCTTACGATTTCGGTGCTTGGCGATCTCGCCAATATCGAGCGCGGTGCGTGGGACGCATTGGCGAATCCGCCGGACCAGCCGTACGATCCTTTTTTGTCCTGGGATTTTCTGCGTTCGCTTGAAGAGAGCGGATGCGCGGCGCCGCCGAAGGGATGGCAGCCAGCGCATTTGATGGCGCGCGATGCGAGCGGTGCGGCGGTGGGGGTGATGCCGCTCTACGCCAAGGATCATTCGTACGGCGAGTATGTGTTCGATCACGCCTGGGCGGATGCGCTGCAGCGTGCGGGCGGGCGCTATTATCCGAAGCTGCAATGCGCCGTGCCCTTCACGCCGGCGCCGGGGCGGCGGATTTTGTCGCGCGATGCGGCGGTGCAAAGCGCATTGGCGCAGGGCGCGATCGGACTTGCGCAACGCGCCGGCGCGTCGTCGGTGCACGCGACGTTCGCGGATGAAGACCTGGTGCGCCGGCTGGCGCCGCTTGGGTATCAGACGCGCGTCGGGCTTCAATATCACTGGTTCAACGGCGGCTACGCGACGTTCGCGGATTTCCTTGCCGATCTCTCATCGCAGAAGCGCAAGAACATTCGCCGAGAGCGCCAGCGCGCGCATGAAGGGCTGCGCATTCGCCGGCTGCGCGGGAGCGAGATCACGGCGCGGGATTGGGACTTCTTCTTTCGCTGCTACATGGATACTGGATCGCGCAAATGGGGTTCGCCGTATCTGAACCGCGCGTTCTTCGAGCTGCTTGGGCAACGCATGGCGGATGCGTGTGTGTTGTTTGTGGCCGAGGAGATCGACGGCCAGCCAGTTGCGTCGGCGCTCAACCTCATTGGCGGCGATGCGCTTTATGGGCGCTATTGGGGACGCATCGCGGACGTGCCGTTCCTGCATTTCGAGCTTTGCTATTATCAGGCGATTGAGTTGGCGATTGAGTTGAAGCTGCCGCGCGTGGAAGCTGGCGCGCAGGGCGAGCACAAGCTGGCGCGCGGATATGTGCCCGTGCAGACGTTCAGCGCCCATTGGATCGCGCACGAAGGCTTGCGCACTGCGGTGCGCCATTATTTGCGGCAGGAGACGCCAGCTGTCGTCGAGGAAGCGGAAATCCTTGCCGACCACACGCCGTTCAAGAAGGCGGACTAGAGGCTGCGGTCACGCCCGGGCGCGGACGGAAGAGATAGTAGAGCGGCACGCCGGTGAGCATTGCGGCGACGCCCCAGAACAGAACCTCCAGGCCGGAGCCGAAGGCGGCGAAGAGCGAATAGACGATGCCGATGATGGCGATCGCCGCCCACCCCAGCGCCGAACGCGATGAGTGGCGAAGCTCGGCCACCGACACGACGACGTAGTAGATGAGCCCGAGCGCTGTCGCCATCATCAGCATGAAGGTGAATGCGCCGATAAGTCCGCGCGAGTAATTCGCCACCAACAAGATCGCCGAAAGCGCGGCGGACAAAATGAGCGCGTTTTGGGGGACGCCGCTCTTGTTGGTGACGGCGAGCCAGCTTGGCGCGAGCTTATCGATCGCGACGGCCATCGGCATTTGACCACAGGTGAAGATAAGGCCGTTCAATGTGCCGGCGGTCGCGACAAGCGCGCCGGCGGCGATGAAGTTCGGACCCCAGGCGCCGAGGGCGCGCGCGGCGTCGGCGAACGGCGCTGTGGATTGCGCGAGCTGGTGTGACGGCACCAGCAACATCACGGCGGCCGTGGCGCTGAGATAAATAATGACGACGGTGATCATGCCGACGAAAAGCGCGCGCGGTATGGTGCGCTCACAGTCTTTGACGTTGGTGGCGGGCAGTGTAACCACCTCAAAGCCGGTGAAGGGCCAGAGCGCAATGAGCGCGACAGCGGCGAGCGCGGCAAAGACGGGCTGGCCGGATGGGTTGAAGGCCGGGAGATTAGCGGGTTCACCGGCGACGAAGGCGACGCCGATGATGGCGAGGAGCGGGACGATCTTGAGGATCGTCAGCGTGATTTGCGCGGCGCTCATTTCCTTGAGGCCGCGAATGTTGATGAAGGTGAAGATTGAAATGAGGCCGAGGGCGCTCAGCGCTTGGGCGACGGCGTTGCCGTTGAGCGCGGGAATGAACACGCCGAGATAGCCGACAAAAGCGATGGCGACGACGGGTACGCCGAGCAGGAAGGAAATCCAATAGGCCCACGCCATGAGAAAGCCCGTGAGGTCGCCGAAGGCTTCACGTGAATAGGCATATGGGCCGCCGTTGCAGCGCGTGCGGGCCGCGAGGCGCCCGAAGACGAGCGCAAGGGCAATGGAGCCGCCGCCGGCGATAATCCAGCCGCCGAAGCTAAGAAGGCCGTACGGCGCGAGGAGTGTGGGCAACATGAAGATGCCCGAACCGATCATGCAGCCGACGGTGAGCGACCAGCAGGACCAGAAACCGAGTGGCTTATCTGAAACGTCACTCATGCACGCACCCCGCTTCGGGAGCATGCATGAGCATTCCCGGCGGCGCTAGTGCTCAGCCTTGAGCGACTTCGACCGCGCGATGCGCTTCGGCGCGGGTCTCGCGCTCATATTGTTGCGGGTCGATCTTGCAGGAATTGAGTTCGACTTCGAGATGCTGGCTCTCGCGCACGTCGTCGGGCGCGGCCCGCTGATCCTGCGCGACGGTCGTCATCGCGACGAGCCACGTTGCGTAATCATCGCACCATGCGGCGCGCTGATCGATTGGCGCGGCCGCAGTTGGCGCAGGCGTCTCGGGCGGCGCGACGACCTCCTGCGCCCAAGCGACCGGGGCGCAAGCGAGCGAAATTGCGGCGATAATAAGCGTGCGCATAATCTCAATCCTTCGCCAGACCAACGCGAAGGCGGACGCGACGTTCCAATAGCAGCATTGAGTTATGTCGAATTGAGGCGGGCGTATGCGCTATCGGGTTTATTGCCGGCGGGCCCTAAAATTCGACGAGGTCTTCGGGTTCGTGTTGTTCGGCGTCTTGCGGTTCGACGTAACGCTCGAGGTCGGGCAATTGCGCGCCGCAGTGCGGCGCCAATACCCAAACCAAGTACGATTTGAAGAAGGGGTGCGCGATGTAGAGGAAGTTGGCGGCATCAAGGACGAGGCCGGCCTGCCCGAGCGCGCGCATCTCTGAGATCAGCTCCGTAACGGTCCTGCGGACTTCGGCGGCGGTGACTCTCGGCGAACTGGAATCCAGCATTTGAGAGATGTTGATTGCGATGCGTGCGGCGCCGATCTTGACGTTTACATTTGTACGGCTGACCGCCAGCAACACCAACTCGCGAAGCGTTAGTTTCTTGCCTGTTGTGGCGAGATAGCTCTTTGTGCCTTTGGTCGCGATCCGGTGAAAGATCGCCCCATCAATCGACGCAACGCGTTGGAAGGTGTCCCGGAGGTTTTGTTCAGTGATCGGCGGTTGGCGTTCCGCTGGCAGCGCCTCGTCGATACCGAGATTGAAGCAAAGTTCAGAACAGTGCTTTTGCATGAGCAGGGGATTGCGAAATGCAAAGCGCGTGAGGACGTTCAAGGTCCCGTCTGTGACTTTCATTTCAAGGTGCGGAAGCCGATATCCGCGATCCGCCGTATCTCGGCTTCGGTCCATCTCGGCGCTTCTTCCGGCAGACTGCGCGCAAGCAATTCGCCGATGACAGGGTCAGGCGCCGCCTGGCCGCGCTTCACTTCAAGAAACACCTCGGCGACGTCCGGAACGGAGATTAGCACGACGGTGCCTTTCTCATCCATGAACGGACGAAAGCTCTTGATGATCGGCCCTTGCAGTTTGCGGTCCACATCGTGGAAGTTATCGATGATGAGCGCCCGGCCCTCACGTGCGCATGCAAAAGGTGCGTCCGTGACGGACACGCCCAGCTGTGTGGCGATGGCGCCCCAATACGCTTCGACGGACTTTATCTGACTGCCATAGAGGAGGATGGGCGATGCCTCTTTGAAGATTTGCCGGCAGAGTTCGGTTTTTCCGGACTTGGAGGGGCCATGCAGCCGGATAATTTTCCCGCCGGCGAGCAGTTCGCGCTGGATCCGTCTGAACTCTGGTTTGGTCGAGCGATCAATGAACGTATATGTGGGTTTGGCCTCGGCGAAGACGTCGGTTACGCGCGGTACTGGCGGAGGCGCGTCCAAGGCCGCGCCTGACTCCAACTCAGGCCGGCCGCAGAGCTTTCCGATGCGACGCACGAGGCTGCGCCAAGCCTGATCCGCATTATCGGGTTTTGCCAACCAGGCGCGGATATCTTCCACATGGACAATGTTGAACGGCGCTGGCGCGACAAACGGCTCGGGGGCATTGACCAAGGTTGCGGCCAGCTTGTCACCCTCGAACCCGATGAGCGCCTCCGCGAGAACCCACCGGGATTCGCGCGCGGCCGGCGACCAGCAAACGACGATCGATTTCGCGGCGCGCGCTTCCCGATTGATTTCCTCGGAAAAAGTCTCGCCCGCACTAAGGCTTGCATCAAACCAGACGTCTAGTTTCAGACCCCGCAACGCGCGCGTCAGCTGCTCGATCGCGCCGCGGTCCTCTCTTTTGTACGAAATAAAAACATCCGCCATGCCCGCCTCCGATTGCGACGCTAGCAGCGTCGCGCGAAAAATCGAGAGGTTTCGAGCGCAAACTCAACTTGGATTAGCGCCGTTTCTTGCGCTGGTTCTTTCCGCCGCGGTCGCGATCGCGCTTGGCGCCGCTGTCGCGTCTGAAACCCTGGCTGCTGACGCGTGATTTGCGCCAGCCGGGGATGGCCGGCATCGCGTCGCTTATGAGTGAGAAGACGAGGCCGCCGCTGATGGGTGTGGCTTCTTCCAGGCGCACTTCGACGCGCATGCCGAGTTGATAGCGTTCGCCGGAGTTTTCGCCGAGGAGCGCGTGGGCGGCTTCGTCGTGGATGTAGCGTTCGTTGCCGAGGGTGGAAATTGGCACGAGGCCGTCGGCTTGGGTTTCGTCCAGGCGCACGAAGAGGCCGAAGCGGGTGACGCCGGTGACGCGGCCTTCAAAATTGGCGCCGATGCGGTCGGAGAGGAAGGCGGAGATGTAGCGCGCGGTGGCGTCGCGCTCGGCGGCCATGGACTGGCGCTCGGTTTCGCTGATGTGCTGTGCGGTTTCGTCGTAGCGCTGTTCATCGGCGTCGGTGGCGCCGTCATCGCCCAGTTTGAGCGCGCGGATGAGGGCGCGGTGGATGGTGACGTCGGCGTAGCGGCGGATCGGCGAGGTGAAGTGCGAATAGGCGCGCAGGTTGAGGCCGAAATGGCCGATGTTTTCGGGCGTATAGACGGCTTGTGACTGCGTGCGCAGGATGACTTCGTTGATGATGTCCTTGTTCGGTGATTGCTCGGCCAGATGCAGGATGCGGTTGAAGCGGCCTGAGGTGATGCTCTGGCCTTTGGCCCAGGACATATCGACTGTCGGCAGAAAATCGGTGAGCGCGGCGATCTTGGTGTCGCTGGGGCGATCATGAACGCGATAGATTTGCGGGCGCGTTTTCTGCTCCAGCGTTTCGGCGGCGCAGACATTGGCCTGGATCATGAATTCTTCGATGAGCTTGTGGGCGTCGAAGCGTTCGCGGCGTTTGACGCCGGCGACTTTGCCGTCTTTGAAGATGATCTTGTGCTCGGGCGCGTCGATCTCGAGCGGTTGGCGCTTGGTGCGCGCTTCCCAGACGCAGGCATAGGCGGCCCAGAGCGGTTTTAGGATGGGCTCCAGAAGCGGCCCGGTTTTGTCGTTGGGTTTGCCATCGATCGCTGCTTGCGCGTGTTCGTAGGAAAGCTTGGCGGCGGAGCGCATGAGGCCGCGGACGAACTTGTGCCGGATCTTGCGGCCTTCGCGGTCAAAGATCATCTCGACGGCGAGGCACGCCCGCTCTTCGTGCTCGCGCAGCGAGCAGAGGTCGGCGGAGAGCGATTCCGGCAACATCGGCGCGACGCGGTCGGGGAAGTAGGTGGAATTGCCGCGCCGCCAGGCGCCGCGATCGAGGGCGGAGCCGGCCGTGACGTAAGCGGAGACATCGGCGATCGCGACCCATACGCGCCAGCCGCCTTTGTTTTTCTCGTCGGTGTCGGGCGCGGCATGGACGGCGTCGTCGTGGTCGCGCGCGTCTTCGGGGTCGATGGTGATGAGCGGCACGTCGCGGAGGTCGGTGCGGCCTTTGAGGGTTGGTTTCTGCGCGGCGTTGGCTTGCGCTTCTTCGTCGGGCGAAAAGCCTTCGCGGATGCCGTGCGTGTGCATGGCGAGGATCGATGCGGCGCGCGGATCGCTCTCGCGGCCAATGACTTCCTTGATGATTCCGAATTTGGGCCCGTGCGCGCGATCGCGGGTCGAAACGCGCAGTTCGGCGAAGACGAGGTCGCCGTCCTTGGCGTCGCCGACATTGTTGGCTTCGATGATGAGGTCGTGGCGGGCTTTGCGGTCGGCGGGTTCGACGCGGCCGCCGCCGAAGTCGCGGTTGCGATCGGACTTGTTGGCGCGATAGACGCCGAGGATACGGTGGGCGCTCTGGCCGAGGCGCTTGACGACCTTGGCGATGACTTCGCCGTCGTCGTCGCGGACGATCTTGGCGAGCACGCGGTCGCCGATGCCAATGGCGGCTTCGCCTTTCATGCGCCGCGCTTCGCCAGGCGCCAAGCGGATGACGGGACCGAAATAGCCTTCCGTGCCGCGCATGCGCGCGAGCAGTTCGCCGTCGGGATCGCGATCGACGATGTCCATGACGCCGGATTCGGGGAGCGCTTGCGCGTCGGCGTAGCTCTTGCGGCCGGTGCGGCCGAGCGCGCCGGATTCTTCCAACTCGCGCAGGATGTGGCGCAGCTCTTTCTTCTGGTCCGCGCCGATGCCGAGTTCGTGCGCGATGTCGCGCTTCTGCGCCTTGCCGCCGGCTTTGCGGATCGCCTCAAGCACGCGTTCGCGGGTGAGGGGTTCTGGGGCTGGTGGTCGATTCTTCGCCATAGGTACAATGTGTCACCTCTACCCCGCGAGGGGGAGAGGTCGCTCGAACTTGTTCGAGCGGGTGAGGGGGAGTGGTTCCGGGGTGAGCCTCGCTTTGGGACTCACCCTCATCCGGTCGCTTCGCGACCACCTTCTCCCGCCCGTGCGGGAGAAGGGACGGATCTGAGGTCAGGCCTTTTTCGCGGCTTTCTTTGCCGGCGCTTTCTTGGCGGCGGGCTTCTTTGCTGCTGCCTTCTTCGGCGCGGCTTCCTTCTTCGGAGCGGCGGCCTTCTTTGCGGGCGCTTTCTTTTTCTTTTTGCCGCCGCCGGCTTCGGCGCGGGCGGCTAGGAGAGAGAGCGCTTCGTCGACATTGATGTCTTCGGGCTTCTTGTCTTTGGGTGTGTTGGCGTTGGTTTCGCCGTCGGTGATGTAGGGACCGTAGCGGCCGTTGAGGACGCGGATCGGCTTGCCTGTCACCGGACTTTCACCGAGTTCCTTGATCGGCGGCGCGGGCGCGCGGCCGAAGCGGCCTTTGGCGCCGCCGGCTTTCTTTTCTTCGATCAAAGCGACGGCGCGGTTCATTTGAATCTCGTGCACGTCGTCGGCGCCGGGCAGGTTCACGTAGAGATTGCCCATTTTGATGTACGGACCGAAGCGGCCGATATTGGCGACGATCAATTCGTTCTCGCTCGGATGCATGCCGACTTCGCGCGGCAGCGAGAGCAATTTGATCGCGGTTTCGAGCGTGACGTCGGTCGGCGCCTGGCCTTTCGGCACGCTGGCGCGTTTCGGCTTGTCAGGATCGCTCGGGTTCGGCGTTTCAAAGTACGCGCCAAAGCGGCCGCTCTTCAGCAGGATCGGGCCGTTGGGGCCGTCGCCGACGGGCAGGCCGTCTGACGGGATAGCCTGCTCGGCTTCATCGCCGCCAGCCAAGGGCCGCGTGAACTTGCACGGCGGTTCGCCGTTATAGTTCGAGCAGCCGACGAACGCGCCATACTTGCCGAGGCGCAGTGAGAGCTGGCCGACATTGCAGAGCGGGCAGAGGCGCGCGTCCTTGCCGTCTTCACGCGGCGGGAAGATGTGGGGGCCCAGCACTTCGTTCAACGTGTCGAGCACTTGGGTGATGCGCAGATCGCCGATGTCGGTGATGGCGCCGTTAAAGTCCTTCCAGAAGTCGCGCATCAGCTTCTTCCAGGAAAGCTCGCCGGCGGAGACCTGGTCGAGCTGGCCTTCGAGATCGGCGGTGAAGTCGTACTCGACATACTTGCTGAAAAAGTTCTCGAGAAAGGCGATGACGAGACGGCCGCGGTCATCCGGGATGAAGCGGTTCTTGTCCATGCGCACGTAGCTGCGTTCGCGCAGCTTTTCGAGAATGGCGGCGTAGGTGGACGGACGGCCGATGCCGAGTTCTTCGAGCTTCTTGACGAGGCTGGCTTCCGAATAGCGCGGCGGCGGTTCGGTGAAGTGCTGATCGGCCTTCACGTCTTCGACCTTGACGCTCTCGCCTTGCTTCAGTTGCGGCAGACGGCGGTTTTCTTCGTCTTCCTCGTCGTCGCGGCCTTCCTGATAGAGTTTCAGGAAGCCGTCGAAGAGAATGACTTGGCCGGTGGCGCGGAGTTCGACTTTGCCGGTCGGCTCGGTGAAATCGACGCTGGTGCGTTCGATCGAGGCCGCTTCCATTTGCGACGCGACGGCGCGCTTCCAAACGAGATCGTAGAGACGCGCTTGATCGCCATCGAGGTGCAGTGTTTGCGGCGTGTTGGTCGGATCGGTCGGGCGGATCGCTTCGTGCGCCTCTTGCGCGTTCTTGATCTTCGACACGTATTTCCGAGGTTCGGCGGGGACGTAATTGTTGCCGAATTGGCCGCCGATGGCGGTGCGCAATTCTTTGATTGCGCCTTCGTCCATGCTGACGCCGTCGGTCCGCATGTAGGTGATGTGGCCGGCTTCGTAGAGACGTTGCGCGGTTTGCATCGTGCGCGAGGCGTTGAAGCCGAGCTTGCGGGCGGCTTCCTGTTGCAGCGTCGAGGTCGTGAACGGCGGCGGCGGATTGCGGCGCGTTGGCTTGGCTTCGACGGCGCTGACGGTGAAGCGGCCGTTCTTCACGGCGTCGCGCGCGGCGTGCGCCATCGCCTGGTTCTCGATGTCGAGGCGCTTTAGCTTCTTACCTTCGAAAGCCGAGAGGCGGGCGGTGAAGCTTTCGTTGCGCGGGCTCTGGAGCGTGGCGTCGACGGACCAGTATTCCTGCGGCTTGAAGCGCTCGATCTCGACTTCGCGGTCGACGATGATGCGCAGCGCCACGGATTGAACGCGCCCGGCTGAGCGTGAGCCGGGGAGCTTGCGCCAGAGCACCGGTGAGAGCGTGAAGCCGACGAGATAATCGAGGGCGCGGCGGGCCAGATATGCGTCCACCAGCTCCATATCGATGTCGCGCGGAGCGGCCATGGCGGCCTGCACAGCGGGTTTGGTGATGGCGTTGAAGGTGACGCGTTTGACGGTCTTGCCTTTCAGCGCCTTCTTTTGATTGAGGGCCTCCAGGACGTGCCAGGAAATGGCCTCGCCTTCGCGATCAGGGTCGGTTGCGAGGATGAGGTGATCGGCGTCCTTCATCGCGTCGGCGATGGCTTTGACGTGCTTGGAGGACTTCGGATCGATCTCCCAGGCCATGGCGAAATCGTCGTCCGGCTTCACCGAGCCGTCTTTGGCGGGCAAGTCGCGGATGTGGCCGTACGAGGCCAGGACCGTATAGTCCTTGCCCAAATACTTGTTGATTGTCTTGGCCTTAGCCGGGGACTCGACGACGACGACGTTCATTCTGGACGGGGGCTTTCGCGGAAAAACGGGCCGGAAACTGGGGGCCGGGCCCCACTCTGTCAACGCGCCCAAATGGGTTCGAGGCGGTACTTATGCGAGAGGCGACCTAATTTTCCCTTGTGGTTCCATCAGTTAGCGGACGGTTCAGAAATCTGGCTTCCTCAACCTAAGGATGGTAATAACACGTAATAGTTGCATCGGATGAAGCGATGACGAAATCAAGCGAAACGCCGCCCGAGCGGCAAGACGTGGCCGACTACCTGGCCGACATCGCCGCGCAGTTGGCCGCGATGGCGCAAGGCGCAGGGCTCCTGCAGACCGCGTCGTTGCTGATGCGCGCCCATGTCTCGGCGCTCGCGGACGGGCGCGGTCTTCAACTCGAGAAGGCCGCACCTGAAGACGCGGCGTAGCCGCCGGGCAGCGACGCGGCGCGGCCTTCCAACTCAAGTTCCGTAAGCGCAGCGGCTACCGCCCCGGCCGGCGCCTCCACCAGTCGGGCGAGATCGATGACGTGGATCGGCGTGGGCGAGAGCAGCGCCGCGACTTTCTTTGGAAACCCTGCCGGCAACGGCGTCGCGTCGATGTTGGCGAACAATGGTCCTGCTGAGAGCGGCCTCAGCGGCGGGGCGCTTTCGCCCAGCGCCGCGATCACGTCCCTCGCGTCTTCGATCAGTGTGGCGCCTTGCTTGATGAGCGCATTTGAGCCGCGTGCACGCGGGTCAAGCGGCGAACCAG
>JAEUMT010000057.1 GCA_016791365.1 Hyphomonadaceae bacterium
GCATTTATCGTTGTTCTGGCGTCGACTGACTATTCTTGCGGGCGAGATTCGGACCCAGGTAATGGTAGAGATCGAACGGAACCCTCTGGCCGTGCGCCAGGGCGCAGCGACGATCATGTGCTTGGCGGCTGCTGCAGTCGCCATGCCTGTGATCTCTCACCGCGCCGCTGAGCAACGGGACGGCGCCGAATGGGCCGCCACTTCGACTGCGTTCGCCGCGCAGTTTGAACAAGAGCTGTTGGCGACCGAAACCAATGCCCGGGTTGAACTGACTTCATTCCGCACGAACGACGGCCTGCGTGCGCGCGGCCAAGCCACGCTGTTCGAAAGCCCGGATGCGCGCGCCATGATGGTGCAGGCGGTCTTGCGCGGCCCGACAACCAATACCCAACCCCCGGCCCAGCGGACCGTTCCGGCGGAACCGCAGATCGACCGCCGTCAGCAGGATTGCCTGAGCCAGGCTGTTTACTACGAAGCGCGCGGTGAGACGCAGCGCGGCCAGATCGCGGTGGCGGAAGTC
Source organism: Hyphomonadaceae bacterium (assembly GCA_016791365.1). Classification (GTDB taxonomy): domain Bacteria; phylum Pseudomonadota; class Alphaproteobacteria; order Caulobacterales; family Aquidulcibacteraceae; genus Vitreimonas. The sequence continues at coordinate 521 of JAEUMT010000057.1, forward strand.
ATCATGAACCGCGTCCGCTCGGGTCACTATCCGAACTCGGTTTGCGGCGTCGTTTATCAGGGCTCGCACCGTTCGACGGGCTGCCAATTCACGTTCACCTGCGATGGGTCGTTGAACCATCGTCCGCGTGGCCGCGCCTGGGATCGGGCGCAACGTGTGGCGACGGCGGTGCTGTCGGGCTACACCCGTCCGATCACGCAAGGCGCGACGCACTATCACACGATGGCCGTGAACCCGGTGTGGAATTCGGGCCTGGTCGAGACGACCAAGATCGAAAGCCACGTCTTCTATCGTTTCCCGAACCGCTCCGAGCGCGCCTACTATCAGGAAGCGCTGGCCCGCCGCCGTGGCGCGATGGGCTCACGCCGCAGCGGCACGGCCGCCGAGGAGCTGATCCCGGAAGCGACCGATGCGGCGCTGGAAGGCGTTGAAGGCGGCGTGACTGAAGAAGCGGCGCCAGCGCCGGCAGACGCGGTGACGGATACCACGGCGCACAATGGTTCAGCGACGCCGGCCGAAGTCGCGACTTAAGCCTCAGCTGTCGCTGCTGCTGAACTGTTTCTTGATCTGATTGCGCATCATGCCCGGGAAGAAGCGGGCGAAGAAACGCGCGCGCTCGGCTTCCTTGCCGACCATGTAGTGGATCTCGTTGCCGTGCGCTGCATCCCACGCGCGCTCAGCGGCCATGCTGACCGGATAGATCGCGGTTTTGTTCTCTGTCAGCGCGTCGCGAATGCGGCGGTTGCCGCCCTCGCTTGAGCCCGCCGGCAGGCCGTCGAGAATTGCGGTGTCGACGAACCATGGCATCAAGCTGACGACGCGCACGCCGTATTTCGAGAACTCGACGTCGAGCGCTTCGGTGAGGCCGCGCACGCCGAACTTCGTCGCGCAATAGACGGCCATGTTCGGCGCGCCGAAAACGCCGGCCACTGACGCGGTGTTGACGATGCGCCCGCCTGGCGTTTCGCGCAGCAGCGGCAGCGCGGCGTTCACGCCGTTGATGACGCCTTTCAGGTTTACATCGAGCACCAGATCAATGTCGTCGCCCGGCATTTCATCGATCGGCCCGCCGCGGCCGACGCCGGCGTTGTTGAAGAGCACGTTCATGCGCCGGTTTGTGGCCTGGCCGAATGTTTCGACGGCGCGCGCCCAGCCGGCGCGGTCACGCACGTCGAACGTCATTGAAATGCGCTGGCCTTCCGGCAGCATCGCCGACGTTTCGTCGAGGCCTTGTTGGTTGACGTCGAAGAGGCCGACGAACCAGCCGCGGTCGGCGAAGAGCTTTGCCGTCGCCCGGCCAATGCCGGAGCCGGCGCCGGTGACGAAGATGGATTTTTGCGTATCAGCCATGGGCGCGTTCGTCCTCCTCAACGTCGAATTCGTCAAGCGCGGCGCATGGTTCTTCGCATGGCGGCGGGCGGGGCGCCGTAGAGACGGGTGAAGGCGCGGCGCATGCGTTCGGGATCGCCGAAGCCGGTGCGCCGTGCGATGTCCTGGATGGCGCCGCCTTGCGCCAGCGCCGTGCGGGCCGTTTCCGCGCGCAGGCGCTCGACGGCTTTTGCGGGCGTGACCCCAGTTTCCGCTGCGTAGGCGCGGGCGAAATTGCGGGGGCTCATCGCGGCTTGCGCGGCCAGGCGCTCAACGGAGAGGTCTTCGCCGAGGTGTTCGCGCATCCAGGTGTTGAGCTGAGCAAAGCGCGAGGCTTTGGCGTCGAGATCGAGGAGGGCCGAATGCTGGGCCTGTCCGCCAGGGCGCTTGGCATAGACGACCATTTCGCGCGCGACGTCCGCCGCAACGTCTTCACCGAGATCTTCCGCGATCATCGCGAGCGCGAGATCGATGCCGGCGGTGATGCCAGCGGACGTCCAGACCGCGCCGTCCTTTACGTAGATGCAGTCCGCCTCGACGCGCACCTCAGGAAACATCTGCGCGAGTTGGGCGGCGCGGCGCCAATGTGTCGTTGCGCGCTTGCCCGCGAGCAACCCCGCTTGCGCCAACAGAAACGCGCCGGAGCACACGCTTGCGACGCGGCGCGCCCGCGATGGCGCGCGGGCGATGGCGCGGATGAGCGCTGCGTCCTGTAACGCTTCGCGCGTGCCGTTGCCGCCGACGACGATGAAGGTGTCGATCCTGGCGCGGCCGATGGCCTCCGCGGGCATTGGTATGCCGGAGGACGAGGGGGTGAGTCCGGCGCCGGCCGCGACGGTCCGCAGTTCGTAGGCGCCGGGCGCGAAGCGTGACGCGACTTCGAAGGCGCCGATCGGGCCGGCGGCGTCGACAATCTGAAAACCGGGAAAGAGGACGATCAGCACCTTTCTCGGATCGCGGGCTGCTTGCGCGGATGATGGCGCGCGCTTCGATGGCGGAAAAGGAGGCTTCTTTGACATTTAAGCCAAAGGCTTCCCGCGCCATGATTGGATTGTCAATGGAGGTCTCCGGCCATGGCTAAAACCCGCATCGTCTTCATCCTCTATCCGCGCCTGACGCAGCTGGATTTCACCGGCCCGTATGAAGTGCTGGCGCGTGTGCCGAACACCGAGGTGATCATCGCATCGAAAGACGGCGGCGTGTTGAAGACCGAGAGGGGGCTCACGTTCACCGATCTCGCCAAGCTGAGCGATGTCGTCAGCGCGGACATGATCATGATCCCCGGCGGCCCCGGCCAAACCGAGGCGATGCAAGATCAAGCCTTCATGGCTGAGGTGAAGCGGCTGGGCGGCGGCGCGAAATACATCACCAGCGTTTGCACGGGCTCGCTCATCCTCGCCGCCGCGGGGCTGATCACTGGCAAGCGCGCTGGCAGCCACTGGGCCTATCGTGAATTGCTCTCGATGTTCGGCGCAATCCCCGATGATGCGCGCGTGGTGCGGGACGGCAATGTCATCACCGGCGGCGGCGTCACGGCGGGGATCGACATCGCGCTCACCATTGCCGCTGAACTTGCGGGCGATGACGTGGCGAAGATGATTCAGCTCGCGATCGAATACGCGCCGGCGCCGCCGTTCAACTCAGGCCGGCCTGAGGTGGCGGAGGAGAAAACCGTGGCGGCGGTAAAGCAGTTGTTCGCGGCCTTCGCGCAGCAACGCCGCGAAGCGATCGAGCAGATGACGGGAGCGGCCTGATGCTGCAGCTGCGGCCCAATTGCGAAAACTGTGACCGTGACTTGCCGCCGGAGAGCGCCGATGCGCGCATCTGTACGTTCGAGTGCACGTTTTGCGCGGCGTGCGCGGACGGTGCGTTGAAGGGGCAGTGCCCCAATTGCGGCGGCAATCTCGAGCGGCGTCCGATCCGGCCGGCGGCGGCGTTGATGAAGTATCCCGCTTCGACGCAGCGGGTTTTACGAAAAGGCTAAGCCGCATTGTGAAAGACCACACATTGCGCTCCTATGCGTGCTAGATTACCCCTACAAGCATACGCTGCGGCCAACGCAGCTTGGGCATGGGGGCTATCATGGCTGCGCCATCATTGGCCGCGCTGCGGCCGGGCGCGGACGTTAAACGGATCACGTCCGGCGTCGGTGAAATTCGCGAACGAACTATCGAGATTGGCGACACGGTTGTCGCGGTCAATAATATCGGCGCCATCACGCTGGTTCGAAATCAACGCAGTTATGCGTTGCTCATCGTTGGCGGGCTGCTGGCTATTTTTGGACTTATTGGTCTGCAGGACAACTTCCTGACGGGCGTCGGCGCGCTTGCTGTAGGCGCGGTGCTGATCTGGATCAATCTCATGCAAAAGGTCGATAAAGGCCTTTCCATCGGCACCTGCGACGGCCGCTCGACGCTTATCGTTTCAACGAATGAGCAATTTCTCAACGACATGCTCGAGTTCATCCGCCGAAAGGTCGATACCGAAAACATCCACATGATCGGTCGGTTCGACATCAAGAACGAATACATCAACTCGGGCGGCGGCGGCGTAGCGCTTGGCGATGGTGCGATCGCAAGCGGCGACGGCGGAAACATCCGCACATCTTAGACCAGAAGCTGGGGGCGGCTATGGTGAACATAAATTCCGGCGGCGGCGGCATTGCGCTCGGCAATGGCTCGATCGCGAGCGGCAAGGGCGGCGATATCGTTATTGGTCCGCGCGCATCTGAAACCGTCGTCCAACTGAGTTCAGACCAGTTCGGCGATCTCATCGGCGCGCTGGGCGATCTCAAGGCATCGCTCATTCGCGCCCAAATCGACCGAGATTTCGTCACACGCGTCGCTGGCGCCGAGCAGCAGATCATTGCGGGCGACGGCAAGTTCGGCGCTCAAAGTATGCGTCAATTGCTGGCGCAAGTGAGATTCGCCGGGCGCGGCGACGCGGGCGTGAGCGCTGCGGTCAATCGCGTGGCGTCTCCGGTGCGAGCGCGCCCGCCTGCCGATGTGTTCATTTCCTATAAGCGCGAAGAACGGGCGCGTGTGGAACTCCTGGTCAGAGCGCTGGAGGCGTTGGCGATCACGGTGTGGTCCGATGCGCAGCTGCAGTCTGGGCGATCCTTCACGCAAGAGATTTGCGAAGAGCTCGACGGGTGCAAGGTTCAAATTGTGTGCTGGTCGCCGGCGGCTAGCGTGTCCGACTGGGTGCTCGGCGAGGCAGAGTATGGGCGCGCGCGCGATATTTTGGCGCCGGTCGTCCTCGCGCCGTGCCGCTTGGCGCCGCCGTTTAACATGATCCACGCGGAGGATTTAAGCGCCTGGCGCGGCGAAGCGAGTCATGAGGGCTGGCGCAAGCTGCTTGCACTCGTTTGGGGGGCGGTTGCAGCGGCCCGACCTCGCTCAGCTCGCGTACCACATCGAGGCGCAGGATCAAGCTGGCCTGCGGGCTTGGGCAGGCGCTCATCCATCCGATCCATTCGCGCTTCGTGCGGGTGGCGCACAATGATCAATTTTCTAGAGTTGTTGGGCGCGGGCGCGGCAAAGGCAGAGCAGGGTTCTGAACTGAAGTCTGGCGTCGCTGTCGTCCGCGAACGAACGATCGAACTGGGCGCAAGAGTTCTTTGGCTGGGCAATATCGGCACTATTCGCATTATCGAGGGCAGTCGCAGTCATTTGCTCCTCATCGTCGGCGGCTTGCTCGCGCTTGCTGGCCTTGCGACGCTGCCGAACGACGGCGTCATGGGTTTTATGATGATCCTGCTTGGCGCGGGATTGATCTACATCAACCTCAATCAAAAAGTGACGGGTGGGCTTTCGATCGGCACTTGCGACGGACGTTCGACGTTGATCGTTTCGACGGACAAGGAATTTCTGTCAAACATGCTCGAATTCTTGCGGCGCAAGATCGACTCGGAAAATCCGAAACTGCAAGGCGAGTTCAACATCACTAACCGGCACGTCGAGTCTGGTGGCGGCGGCATTGCTTTGGGTGTTGGCAGCATTGCGTCGGGGCTGGCTGGACGGGTTGAAGCAGCGGTGCGCGACGCGGCGACAGCCTGGGAAGCGCCGCCGGCTCCGGCCGCGCCGCAGGCGCGCGAGCGCGAGCCCGTGGTGGAGACATTCGCACAGTCTCCGCCTACGCCGCGACCCGTAACTCCGCCGCCCAAACCGGCAGAGCGCGCGCAGGCCTACGCGCCGGTGCGCGAATACAAAGACCACGAAATGCCGACCGAACGGCGCGATGGCGGCGCCGGTAGATGGATCGGAGTGGCGATTGCGCTTGCACTTGTTGTGGTGGTCGCGGCGGGAGCCGCGGGTTTCTACTATTGGACGCAAATAAGCGCGCCGCCGCCGGTCGAGGTCGCCGAACAAATTCCGGCGACGTCGCTAGCGCCAAGTTTCACCGTCGAGCAATTTACGCCCGACGCGCCGCTTACGGCGCGCACCGAGGGCGCGCCTGTCAGAACAGCGCCAACTTCGGACGGGCAAGTGTTCACAACGTTGCTGCCTGGTGAGCCGTTCAGCATTTCTGGGCGAGTTGTTGGCAATTTTCCGGGCGCTTGGCTGGCGGTCAGGTTGCCCAATGGCGCAGTCGGTTATGTAGATGAGCGATTCTTGGCCGCGGCGCCGGTGTTGGAAGAAGAAGGCCTGGAGGCGACTGAAGATACGGTGCAGATCGAACCGCTGCCGGACGTTGCCGAAGTCGAAGGCAAGCCTGAACCTTTCGACATAACCAGTCCGACTTGGGCGACGCGCCCCGATGCAGCGGCGTTCGCCCGCGTCTATCCGCGGCGCGCGCTGCGGGAAGGGCGGGACGGACGGGTGGTGCTGGAGTGTTTTGCCAATGCCGACGGCACGCTCGTTTGCACTGTCCTTGAAGAGACGCCAAGCGGCTACGGCTTCGGCAATGCGGCACTGCGTGTCGCGCGTGAGTTCCGGTTGCAGCCGGTCATGGTCGACGGCCGCTCGGTGGCAGGTGGGCGCGTACGCATACCGATTGGTTTTCGGTTGGGCTGAGAACAGAAAAGCGCGGCGCCCCGCATGGAGCGCCGCGCAATGGCTTAGGCTTTCTTGGGGCCGTCGTCGTTGGCGTCTTCGCGTTCGGCGTCGAGGAACGCGGCTTCGTTGATGTCGCCGGAGCGCGCGTAGCGGGCTTGCGACGCGAAGGTGTGGCCCATGGACTCGCGCAGTTTGCCTTTCTTCAACGCGAGATAATTGCCGCCTTTGATGCCGATGGCGCCGGCTTCGGCGAACGCGTCGATGTCCGCGCCAAGGAAGGTGACGAGCCAGCCTTTGTTGTCCTGCCGGTCGGTCAGCAATTTGCGGATCGTCTCCTTGGCGTGCTCCTTGCTGGCGTTTTCGAGGCCGTCGGTGAGGATCACCAAGCCGACCTTTTCGCCGGCGCGCAGCCCGATCTTGTCGATATCCGCCACGGCGTGGCCGATCGCATCCAGAAGCGGCGTGGTTGCGCGCGGCACGTAGGTTTGGCGGCTGAGTTCGAGGGAGCTTTTCGCCGGTTCGGCTTGCTGCAGCGTGTCGATGCTTTGCGAGTCGAAGATCGTCAGCGTGACACGGGCGTCAACTTCATCGGAGCGGCGCAACCCCATGACGTATTCATTGAACGCATCGATTGTGGTGTCGCGGCAATCCTCCATGGAGCCAGAACGATCGAGTAGAATGTAGGCGAGAAGCGGGGATTTGCTCATGCATGTCCTTTTGTACAAACCCGCACATTGTGTGCGGGTACGCGACATGGGTCGCGCCAAGAGGCGCGACAAGGTCATGAGAAAAATATTAGCCGTCCGCGGGTGCGCGATTGCGTAGGCGGCGTTACGCGTTTCCGGCGGCCTCGCTGAGTTGCGAGGGATCGAAGCCGAGCGATTTGATCGCGCGCTCCCATTTGTCGTCGTGGGTTTCATCGAAGACGATGGCTTCGTTGTAGTCGACGACGAGCCAGGCGTTGTGGCGGAGTTCGTCTTCCAATTGACCGGCGCTCCAGCCGGCGCAGCCGAGCGCCAGCACAAAGCTCGCCGGCGCCTGATCGCCGGCTACGGCTTCAAGCACGTCGCGCGTCGCGGTGAGGCGCAGACCCGGCGCGACGCTCTGGGTGGCGTCGCCGGCGGCGAAATCCTCGGTGTGCAGCACGTAGCCGCGATCGGGGCGCACGGGGCCGCCGTCGAGGACGATGCGATCCGACACGCGCTCATCGGGGCGCAGGCCCAAATGTCCGAGCACCTCCGAGAGCATCAGATCATCTTTCGGGCGATTGACCACGACGCCCATCGCGTGCTCGGCGTCGTGGGCGCACATCATGATGACGCTCTTGTCGAAGCGCGGGTCGCTCATGCCTGGCATCGCGACGAGAAGTTTGCCGGTTAGCGTATCGCTCATGGCGCCGATGGTCCCGCGCCCGAAGGTTCCGCGCAAGAGGGCGCTCGCATATGGCGCGCTGGTTGCCTACATAACCCCGTGAGATCGAGGGAGGTCGGCATGATCAAGGTTGGCGACAGGCTGCCGGAGGTTCAATTCAACGTGCCCACGAGCGAGGGCATGAAGCAGATGCGCACCGCCGAGGTCTTCGGCGGCAAGACGGTGGCGCTGTTTGCAGTTCCAGGCGCGTTCACGCCGACATGCTCGGCCCGCCACCTGCCGAGCTTTCGCGACCACCTGGCCGAGTTCAAGGACAAGGGCATCGACACCGTCGCGTGCACGGCGGTGAACGATCACTTCGTCATGGGGGCGTGGGCGAAGGATCAGAACGTGGTTGATCAGATTTCAATGTTGTCCGACGGCTCAGGCGAATTCGCGCGCGCGACCGGTCTTGATGCGGATTTTTCAAAGTTCGGCATGGGGCCGCGATCGAAGCGTTATTCAATGATCGTCAAGGATGGGGTGGTATCTCAGTTGAACGTTGAAGAAGCTGGTGAATACAAAGTTTCCAGCGCGGAATACATGCTCAGCCAATTAGGCTGAACTTAACGCTGATTACCCGCGCAAGAACGCATGTGGCCGCAGAAGCGGTGGGAGTGAAATGCGATGACGGTTGTGATTTTCTTCGCAGTTATGGCGCTTGTTCTGGCGTTCAGCGCCATCAAGGTCGTGCCGCAAGGTTTCCAATACACCGTTGAGCGCTTCGGCCGTTACACCGGTACGCTGCGCCCGGGCATCGCGTTTCTCATTCCGTTCGTCGATCGCCTTGGCAAGCGCATGTCGATGATGGAAGCGGTGCTCGATGTGCCGCGCCAGGATGTGATCACCAAGGACAACGCGGTTGTCTCGGTCGACGCCATCGTCTTCATCCAAGTCATGGACGCCGCGAAAGCCGCGTACGAAGTGGAAAACTATCGCCTCGCGGTCTTGAACCTCTGCTTGACCAACGTGCGTACGGTCGTCGGCTCGATGGACCTCGACGAAGTGCTTTCACAGCGCGACAGCATCAACGCGCGCCTGTTGACCGTCATCGACGGCGCGACGCACGCGTGGGGCACGAAGGTCATGCGCGTCGAAATCAAGGACCTGCAGCCGCCGGCCGACCTCACGCAGGCGATGGCCCGCCAGATGAAGGCGGAACGCGAACGCCGTGCGCAAATCCTCGAAGCGGAAGGCGACAAGCAAGCCGCGGTTTTGCGCGCGGAAGGCGCCAAGCAATCGGCGATCCTCGAAGCCGAAGGCCGCCGCGAAGCCGCGTTCCGTGATTCCGAAGCGCGTGAACGGGAAGCCGAAGCCGAGGCGAAGGCGACGGACATGGTCTCCCAGGCGATCGGCAAGGGCGACGTCAACGCCATCCGCTACTTCCTGGGCCTGAAATATGTCGAAGCGTTCGGCAAGCTCGCCACCTCGAATCAGCAGCGCACTGTCATCATCCCGGCCGATCTTTCGGGGATCGCCGGCCTGGTGGAAGGGCTGCGCGCACTGAATGCGCAAGGTGAGACAGGCGCCGGCGGCGGCACGCCCTGGACGGCGCCGCGCGCGCCGACCCCGGCGCCGCGTTAAAGGAGTTCGTGGTCAGTAGTCAGTGGTCAGTTCGGCTAATCCCTACTGACTACTGACCACTCACCCATTATATTCGGCACATGGATACGGTGATCACCTTTCTGTCGAGCTTTGGCCCGCAGCACTGGCTCGTCTTCGGACTGATCCTGCTCATCGCCGAAATGATGACGGGCACGACTTATCTGCTTTGGCCGGCGGTGGCGGCGTTTCTGACAGCGCTCATCTCCATGACGGGCGCCACGAGCTGGGTCGTGGACGTGGCGGTCTTCGCGGTGCTCGTGATCGCGCTCACCGCGTTTGGCCGCCCGATCGTGCAACGTTGGCGCGCGCAGAATAACGCCGAGGGGCTGAATGAACGCTCGAAGACGCTGATCGGGACGCGCGGCGTCATCACCGTGTTCGCCAATGGAACGGGTTCGGTAAAGATCGCCGATACGGTCTGGCGCGCGGTGAGCGATGAAGCGCTAACCCCCGGCCAGACGGTGGTGATCGATAGCGTCGACGGCGCAACTTTGAAGGTTCGCGCGGGCTAAGGCGGCAGGCTTAGGGTGACGCTACTTTGGCAGCGTTCGCGCCGCTTAGTCCCGAGCCGCGTCCAACACTTGGCGCATCTTGGTTAGAAACGGCAGCGCGCGGGCGAATTCTTCGGCGCCAAGTCTCTCGATGAGCGCCTTCATCCCAGGATTGACGAGCGCGACGCTGGCGTCGCGCGCCTTGCGGCCGCGCCTGGTGATACGCACGATCTTGGCGCGCGCGTCGGCGGGATCGGGCGAGAGCGTGACGTAGTTCAATTCTTCGAGTTGCTGCAGCGTGTAGGTCATCGCGCCTTTGGTGACTTGAAACGCGCGCGCCAGGCGGGCAGGGCTTTCGCCTTCGACATTCAAGCGTACGAAGTGGTTGAGTACGCCGAAGCCGGCGACGGAGAGTTCGGGCGGCAGGAGCTTGCCGAGCGCGGTGTCGGCCAGATGTCCGATGATCGCGATCTCGCTCATCACTTGAAACGAGATGCGGAGCGCTTCGTCCTGCTTCATGCCCGCATGAGATCCTGAACGTCGCGGCGCGCGGAAGGCGCGCTTGCTTCGGCATAGCCGATGCGCACCAGCATCTGTACGGTTTCGCCTTCCGGCGGGGCGAGGAAGTCGCGCATTTCGCCGCGGAGGTCGGCCATTTCTTCGTACTCCTGCAGCGCCTGGCTCCAGGGATGCAGTGCGAGACCCATATTGGCCGCCGCGAGCGCGAGCCGCGCGTAGGCGCGTCCGGCGTTGAGGCGGGCGGAGGGCGTGTCGCCGGTCGAGGTGATCCAGAGGAACGCCGGCGAATTCATCGCCATCTCGCGCCAGTTGCGCGCCGCGGTTTGGTTGGCTTGCGAGTCGGGATCGATGAGGTCGTCGCGATCGAGCTGGCCGAGCAGCTTGAAGAGTTCGATGCCGGCGCCGGACATGCCGAGGCCGTCGCGATGTTCGGCGATGGCGCGCCGGCCGAAGCGCAGCCATTCGAATGTTTCCGCCGCAGCGCCTTCGGTGCGTAATTCGCGATCCCAGGCGCGCCAGACGAGGTCGCGGCCCTGCGCGACGCGCGCGGGATCGTTCGTCCAATAAACGCCGCCGGTATATTCCTCGCCCATACCGACAACGACATTGACCAATTCGTCCAACGCTTCCGCGGAGGGCACGCGCGTTTGATATGGATTGCGGTTGGTGCGGCGGTTGGCGATCTCCAACGTGGAGGGATCGCTGTTTGGCTGCGCCTGACGGGGACCGAGCGTGACGCGTGCAACCGGGCGCGCATCGAGGCGCGGGGTTGGCTCGCCTTCGGGGAAAAATTCGATCGCCGGCCAATAATTCTGCAGCCCCGCCGACATGGAGTAGAGTTCGAGAAAACACCCGCACCCGATGGTGATTTGCCGGTCGAGCGGATCGGTGAACGGCAGGCGCCGATCGAGGTCGCAATAGAGCGTCATGGCGTCGGGATCGCTGAGTTCGACAAGCCATGGCTGCGTGTTGTGCGGATTGGGCGCGAGGATCGCGTGCGCCAGCGCAAAGCGCCGCGTGTCGGTTTCACCGGCGCCTGGCGCGCGCCAGGCGGCATAGGGATCAGGCAGGGCAGCTTCGGCGCAGGCCGTGAGCGCCGGTGAAAACGGCGCGGCGGACAAAAGCGAGAGCACATGGCGGCGGGACGGCATGCATCACCTATTGGTTTAAGGTTGAACTAAATGGTTCAAGTTTGAACTAGAGTCAAGCGCGCGATTCCCCCTCTCCCTTGCGGAGAGGGGCTAGGGGGGCGCTCAAACATGCAGGCGCCTGATCGTCGGAACGCCCCTCACCCCGCCGCTGCGCGCCGACTCTCTCCGGGAAGGAGAGGGTTCGAGTTGCGCTAGCTTTTCAGTGTTTGAATGGCGTTGCGCGCCAGTTCGTCGGCGCGGTTGTTGTTGACGTTATCGGCGTGGCCTTTGACCCATTTCCATTCGACCTGATGGCGGGCATTGGCTTCATCGAGACGCTTCCAAAGGTCTTCGTTCTTCACCGGCTTTTTGTCGGCGGTTTTCCAGCCGTTCTTCTTCCAGCCGTGAATCCACTTGGTGACGCCGTCCATGACGTACTTGGAATCGGTGTGCACGCGCACCTTGCTTGAGCGCTTCAACGCGTCGAGCGCCTGGATCGCGGCCATGAGCTCCATGCGGTTGTTGGTGGTCGCGGCTTCGGCGCCGGAGAGTTCTTTCTCGGTTCCGGCATAATGCAGGATCGCGCCCCAGCCACCGGGGCCGGGATTGCCGCTGCAGGCGCCGTCCGTCCAGATATCCACCGTGTTGCTCATGGCGGGGATGTAGGGGGATTCGCGGTATCGTCTTCCTCTTCGGGGTCACTCTGCAATTTAGGAGGCGTGTGTAAGTCGGGGCCGACAATGAACCACGCGATTGCAGCGCCCTGAAATGAGCCGAGGAACGCGGCCAAGAACAAGATGACCGCGAATGTTGTGGTCGAGGCGATTGCTGCGCCAATCAAACCGGCAACCGCGCCGACGATTGCTGTGATGACTGCCATCGTTGATGGTGAGAAGGACTCAAAACGGTGCGTGATCGAGTGCCACGCGCGCAGCACGCCAACACAAACGCACGCGCCGGCGCCCCACGCGATCGCTGTGTTGAACGCCATGTAGCCCGCAACGTCAGAAGAGTTCGACGTCAGGGTCGCAACCGCTCCGGCAGGGAATATTGCAAACAGGCCTGCGAAAAACCAAGCCACGCTGCGCGTGGGGAATTCGCTAGGCGCCATAGTCCGCTTCGCTGCGGGCGTTGCGATGGAAGGTTAGCTTGTCGGCGTATTCGAGTGGGTCTTTCGGCGTGACGGTTGCGCCCGCGGGGGTTGCGGTCCAGTCGGTGAGACGGGTGGCGAAGAAGCGTAGCGCGGCGCCGCGCGCGAGCGTTGGCAGCATTTGGCGTTCCAGCTTTGAAAGCGGGCGCACTTTTTCGTAGGCGGCGATCATCGCGCGGCCGCGTTCGATCTCGTAGCGGGCGCCGTCGAAGCACCAGGCGTTGAGGCAGACGGCGAGATCGTAGGCGAGCGCGTCGGTGCAGGCGAAATAGAAGTCGATGACGCCGGTGAGTTTGCCGCCTTCGAAGAGGGCGTTGTCCGGGAAGAGATCGGCGTGGATGATTCCGGTTGGCAGATCGTTCCGCCACGCCATGCGCACAGCCATCATATCGCGGTGCACGATGTCGCCGAGGCCGGGGCGGAGCGCGTTGGCTTCACCGGTGCGCGGCACGAGCAGGGTCTCCCAGCCGCGCACACTCAGGGCATTGGGACGCGTTGCGTCGAAGCCGTCGAGCGCAACGTGCATGCGCGCGAGCGTTTCACCGACGGCGGCGCAGTGGCGGATGTCGATCTGCCTTGGCCATTCGCCGGCAAGGTGCGTGACGATCGCGGCGGGCTTGCCTTTGACGCGCGTGAGGAAGGCGCCGTCGCGCGTGGCGATTGGCTTCGGCGCGGGAAAGTCGCGCGCTGCGAGGCGTTCCATCACGCGCACGAAGAACGGCAGATCCGCTTCCGAGACGCGGCGCTCGAAGATCGTGAGGATGTAGGCGCCGGTTGGCGTCGTCAGTTTGTAGTTCGTGTTCTCGACGCCCTCGGCAATGCCTTCACAGGCAAGCGCGTGGCCGATGTCGTATTGCGAGAGGAGCAGCGCGACCTCGTCGTCGGAGAGGGTTGTGTAAACGGCCACTCTACTCCCTCCCCCCTTGTGGGGGAGGGTTGGGGAGGGGGGGCGTGCAAACAAAGAGGCGCCGGCGCGTTGGATCGCCCCCCACCCCCGGCCCCGCCCCACGAGGGGGCGGGGAGATTGCACGCTCATCAATCATCTCTCTTCCACCCGCAGAACATTCCGCGCTTCGTCGAGATGCACAATGCATTTCGCCCGGTGATGCCCGGCCATCATCGAGCGGGTGATGCGTTCGTAGTGCGACATGAACTCATCCAGCCATGCTAACTCGTCTTTGGTTAGGGGACGGCCCCGCAATTGTTCTTCCGCTTGCCTGCGCCATTGGGGAACGATCTCCCAGTTGGGCGGCCGCAAGTACACAATCGCGTCGAACGATTGAAAGAACTCGCCGTAGCCTTTCCGCAGTTCTTCGTTGGCGATCCCGCGCCAAACGCGATTCCTATCTTCCGTTCGTTCGAAATCGTTGATCGGTTCGAGTAGCGCGCTCTCGTCCACCGGCGTGGCGCCAAGACACCAGCCATCCATCACGATTGCCTCGGCCGGGCTCTGAAAGAGCGGCCACGCGTTTTCGGGGACTGGATTGTCCGTCGCTTTGTCGAAGCGCGGCAGCGGGACCAAGCGCTGCCTCATGTCTTGGCGTAGCGCCCATATGGTCTGCTGCGCGAGATAGAGATCGTGCGTTCCGGGCGCCCCGCGCGTCACGAACAGCGGATGCTCATGGGCGGCCAGATAACCGCGCGCATCGCTGCTGAGATAAACGTCATCCAGCGAGAAGTGTGCAAAGCGCGGCTGGTTCGCCGTCGCGAGCAGACGGCATTGGTAGCTCTTGCCTGAGCCTTGTGCGCCGGCGACGCCGATGAGCGGGATGTGCTCTGGGTTGCGTGCGCGCAAATCCTGGATGATTTCGTAGAGGAGGGCGGGGATTTCGTGGCTCACGTTCCCCCTCTCCCCACCGGCCGCAGAGCGGCCGGTGAATCTTGAAGCGGCGGGATCGCAAAGCGATCCCGAGGCGGAGAGGGGGTTAGGGGGTGAGGGGCGTTGAAACGATCCGGCGCCTGAGCGGTGGAACGCCCCTCCTCCCCCGGCCCCTCCTCCGCAAGGGAGGAGGGGAGGCGTTTGCGGCGTTCCATCACTCCGCCAAAACCCGCGGCAGCTTGAAGACGACGTCTTCCTTCGTGACGCGGACTTCTTCGACGCGGGCGTCGAAGCGCGCGGCGATGGCGGCGATGAGGGCTTCGACCAAATCTTCGGGCGCGCTGGCGCCGGCGGTGACGCCGACGCTGCGCACGTCGTCGAACCAGCTCCAATCGACATCTTCGGCTGAGCCGACGAGACGCGCATCGCGGGCGCCGGCGCGTTTAGCGACTTCAACGAGGCGCACCGAGTTTGAACTTTTCGGCGAGCCGATGACCAAGACGAGATCGGCTTGCTCGGCCATTGCCTTGACGGCGTCCTGGCGGTTGGTGGTGGCGTAGCAGATGTCTTCTTTGTGCGGCGCGGCGATGCCGGGAAAGCGGCGCTGCAGCACGCCGACCATTTCGGCGGTGTCGTCCACCGAGAGCGTTGTCTGGGTGACGAATGAGAGCTGCGTTGCGTCGCGCGGCTGGAAGGCGTCGGCGTCGGCGACGGTTTCCAGCAACGTGATCGCGCCTGGCGGCAATTGTCCCATCGTGCCGATGACTTCGGGATGGCCGGCGTGGCCGATCAACACAATTTCATGGCCGGCGTCGTAATGGCGCTGTGCTTCAACGTGGACCTTGGAGACCAGCGGGCAGGTGGCGTCGACATAGATCATCTCACGCGCCCTGGCGGCGGCGGGCACCGATTTGGGCACGCCGTGGGCCGAGAAGATGACGGGACGATCGGCCGGACAATCGTCCAGTTCTTCGACGAACACCGCGCCCAGTGCTTCCAGTCGCTCGACCACATGGCGGTTGTGGACAATCTCGTGGCGGACATAGACCGGCGCGCCCCACTTCCGGATCGCTTGCTCAACGATCTGAATGGCGCGGTCCACCCCTGCGCAAAAGCCGCGCGGAGCGGCCAAGAGGACTGATATTTGGGGTTTTTCCGGTGTGGTCATCGGCTCAAGGGTGAAAGTTGAGGAGGCAGGCGCCGGGCTCTGTTGCGGGCGCCCCGCCGCAAAGCTATCACGGCCATCTGCCATTTGCCTTCAGGGCGGGGTGAGACATGCGGCCGCCGCCGCACGGCCCTTTGAAGGCGGACACGAGGATCTGAATGAAGCTCGCGCACGCTGTAATCCTTTCGGCTGTCCTCGCGCTGGGCGCTTGTTCCAGCAACCGCCGGACGCCGACGGTCGAACTGCCGGGGGGCGTCAACGAAGAGGCGCAATCGGCCTCGCAGCAGCGTTCTCCGAATGCGTTCGATCGTATGTTCGGACTGGATGACCGGCCGAATGTCGGCCCGTGCCCGCTCATGGGCGTGCTCTATGACACGGCGCGGATCGTGAAGTTTAACCAGCCGAACGCGCCGCGCTACGCCAACATCGAATACACCGGCGAAATGCAAGGCGTGCATGGTCTTTGCCGCTATCTGGATGCTGATCCGATCACCATGAATATGGAGATCGAGATGGCGTTCGGCCGTGGACCGGCGGCGACCAGCGATCGTCAGACCTACCGCTATTGGGTGGCGGTCACCCGCCGCGGCCGCGCGCCGATCGAGAAAGTGTATTTCGATGTCGACGTGCGCTTCCCGCGCGGACAAGACGTCGTCACCCACCGCGAGCGCATCGAGCAGATCGTGATTCCGCGCGCCACGCCTGAGACGTCGGGTGAGAACTTCGAGATTCTCGTCGGCTTCGAGCTGACGCCGGAGCAATTGCAGTTCAACCGCGAAGGCCGCCGCTTCCGCATCGATGCGGGCGAGACGCAGGCGCCGGGACAGTAGGAGAAGCGGGCAGTAGGCAATGGGCAGTTGGCAGTAGCCGACTGTGCTTGAAACCCTACTGCCTACTGCCTATTGCCTACTGCCATCATGAAAGACCTCGCCAGCGCCTTCACCGCGGCGAACGCTCGTGTGTTCGCCAAGCTTGGACTCGATCCGAAGCACGCCGACGTGCGCCGTTCGGATCGCCCCGATCTTGGTGAGTTTCAGGCCAATGGCGCGCTCGCCGTTGCGAAGGCTGCCGGCAAGAAGCCGCAAGAGGTCGCACAATCCGTCGCCGCCGAGTGGAGCGCGACGGAGCTTTCGCCAGCACCGAGCATCGCCGGGCCCGGGTTTCTCAATTTCAAAGTCACCGCCGATGCGCTGACCAGGCGTGCGCAATTCGTGGCGGACGACGCACACGCCGGCGCTTCGCTTGTCGAACACAAGCGCCGCGTCGTCGTCGATTACGGCGGGCCGAACGTCGCCAAGGGCATGCATGTCGGGCACCTGCGCGCCTCGATCATCGGCGAGAGCGTCAAGCGCATCTATCGCTTCCGCGGCGATGAGGTCTGGGGCGATGCGCATTTCGGCGATTGGGGCTTCCAGATGGGGCTCGTTATCACGGCGCTCGAAGACGAACTTGGCGGCTTCGATGATGAGGCGAAGCTCGATGCGCGTTTGAAAGCGCTGACGCTCGACCAGCTCGAGGCGATCTATCCGGCCTACGCCAAGCGCGTGAAAGAGGGCGACATCAATGTGCGCGACCGCGCGCGCAAAGCCACCGCCGCGCTGCAGGGCGGCAGCGAGCTGCACCGCACCATCTGGAAGGCGATGCACGACGTCTCGATGGCCGCGCAGAAGCGCGACTTTGCCTCGCTCGGCGTCGACTTCGATCTTTGGCTAGGCGAGAGCGATGCCGATCCGCTGATCCCGGGCATGGTCGAGGACCTCGGTAAGAAGGGGCTGCTTGAGGATGATCAGGGCGCGCGCATTCTCCGCGTCGCGGGTCCCGGCGAGACCAGAAAGAAAAAGCGCGACGACGGCACGGTTGTCGAAGTCGAAAGCCCTGACCCGTTGCTCGTGGTGTCGTCCGAAGGCTCGGCGATGTACGGCACGACCGATCTCGCCACGATCGTGCAGCGCATGCGCGATCAAAAGCCCGATCTCATTCTCTATTGCGTCGACCAGCGCCAAGCCGATCACTTCGAGCAAGTCTATCGCGCTGCCGCCAAGGCCGGTTACGCGCAGCGCGACCAACTCGAACACATCGGCTTCGGCACCATGAACGGCCCCGACGGCACGCCGTTCAAAACCCGCGCCGGCGGCGTCCTCAAACTGCAAGACCTCATCGGCCAAGCCGAAGAGAAGGCGCGTCATCGCCTGAAAGAGAACGAGATCGGCGCCGACTTCTCAAAGGAAGAATTCGAAGACGTCGCCCACAAGGTCGCGATCGCCGCGATCAAGTTCGCCGATCTCTCGAACTTCCGCGGCACGAGCTACATCTTCGATCTCGATCGCTTCATGAGCTTCGAAGGCAAGACGGGCCCGTACCTGCTTTACCAAGCCGTGCGCATCAAAAGCATCCTGCGCAAAGCCGAAGAGATGGGGCTCACACCCTCTCCCCCCTTGCGGGGGAGAGGGCAGGGTGAGGGGGGTCGTTCCGACGCGCAGGCGCCTGAGCGGTTGAACGCCCCCCACCCCCCAACCCCCGCCCCACAAGGGGGCGGGGGAGTCATCGCCATCGAGCACGAGTCCGAACGCGCGCTGGCGCTGGCGCTTGACGCGTTTGATGGCGCGCTGCGCACGGCCTACGACAAGAAGTCGCCGCACTTCTTGGCCGAGCATGCCTTCAATCTCGCGCAGGCATTTTCCGGCTTTTATACCAATTGTCCGATCCTGCCGTCGGAGGGCGCGGTGCGCGCTTCACGGCTGGCGCTGGCGGCGGCAACGCTGAAGCAGCTCACGCTGACGTTGGACCTGCTCGGAATTGAGGTTCCGGAGCGGATGTAGTTGCGGGCGCCGTGGCGTCAGTTTCTTGCGCGTTTGTTCCCGGCTGTTCAAACTCGCCGCCACAAGCGAGGGGCGGAAACGATGGCGCAGGCGAAGATCAACGGCATCGATATCGAGTACGAAGTGCACGGGCCTGACAATGGCGCGCCGCTATTGCTCATCATGGGGCTGGGTTCGCAGCTGACGCGATGGGCGCCTGCGTTCTACGAAAAATTGCTCGCGCGCGGCTTTCGCGTGATCCGTTATGACAATCGCGACGTGGGCTTGTCGCAGAAGTTCACGGGCGCGCCGACTGTCGAAAGCGTTGTCGGCGCCATGATGCAGGGCAAGAGGCCCGACATTCCATACACGCTCGATGATATGGCCGCTGACGCGGTTGGGCTGCTCGATCACCTTGGCATACAGCGCGCGCACGTTGCGGGCGCCTCGATGGGCGGCATGATCGGCCAGCTTGTGGCCGCTGATTATCCTGAACGCGTTCTGTCGTTCACCGCGATCTTTACGTCGACCGGCAATCCGGCGGTGCCGCCGGCGAAGCCCGAAGCGATGGCGGTGCTGACGACGCGGGCGCCCGATCCGGCCGAGGATATGGAAGCCTATCTCGATCACGCGATCCGCAACGCGTACACGATTGGCAGCCCGGGTTATCCGTTCGATGAGCAGGTCGCGCGGGAGCGGTTGCGGGCGGATGCGCTGCGCTCCTATTTTCCGACCGGGGCGGGGCGTCATCTCGCGGCTGTCATTGCCAATGGCGATCGACGCGCGAAGCTCCCAAAGATCAAAGCGCCGGTGGTGGTGCTGCATGGCGATGCCGACCCGTTGGTCTCTGTCGAGGGCGGCAAGGATCTTGCGGCGAACATTGCGGGCGCCGAGCTGCGCATCATCGCAGGCATGGGCCATGACCTGCCGCCGGGGCTCTATGACACGCTCATCGATGCGATTTCACGCGCGGTCGAGCGCGCCAGCGTTAACGCCTGATCTTGAACTTGTCGGCGTGCTTGCCGGTGGCGGTCGCGTAATAGCTTTGGATCACGCGTAAGTCGGCGTCGTAGTCGCCGCTTGGGCTGATCACGGCGGCGAGGCTGACGGTTTTTGCGCCGTAGTCGAGGACGCTGAGAATGAGCGGAACGTTGGCGGCGCGGGCGATGTGGTAGAAGCCGGTCTTCCATTCGCGCGTGGCGCTGCGCGTGCCTTCGGGCGGAATGGCGAGGATCATCTTCGGCGCGGCGGCGAACGCGTCCGTCATCACGCGCACCACGTCGTTGGCGGCGGAGCGGTCGATCGGAACGCAGCCAAGCCATTTGATCACGCCGCCGAACGGGCCGGTCGTGAGGCTCTTCTTGCCCATCCATCTTAGCTTCACGCGATAATAGCCGGCCGTGGCCAGCATGTTGAGGCCATCCCAGTTGGACGTGTGCGGCGCCGCGACCAGCACGGCTTTATCCAGCGCGGGAAAATCGCCGCGCAGTTTCCAGCCGGCGAGGGCGAGATAAATCCCGCAGATGAAGCGGACGATCTCCGGGCCCGGCCCGTCGGCGGGCGCCGGCCGTGCGCTGGTTTGATCGATGGACGTGTCTATTCGCGCGCCGTCGCCCATCACTGTCCACCCGTAGCCTGGCGCTGTCGATAGCAGGCGCGAGCGATCGCGGCAAAGTGCGTGTTGAATGATTGGCCAGAACCCGAGGCCGAAGGCAAAGCGCGCATGGCGTCGCATCTGTCCCGGATGTGATCTCGAATCCTGGCCTTAGCAGGATCGATGCAGATTTCGACGCTTTGGTGTCGCCGCCATGGCTTCGGCGCGCTTCATGCAGATGGTTAGTGGCCGCTCTTGTAGCGCGCGTGGGTTTCGTGCGCTTTCTCTTCCAGCCAATCCATCCCAGCGATACAGACGCCCGAGAGAATGAAGACGAGGTGGATGATCGTGTACCACATCAACTGGGTCTCGGTGTAGGTGCTGAGGTTCATGAAGATCTTCAACAAGTGAATGCCGCTGATCGCAACGATGGAGGCGATGAGCTTGATCTTGAGACCGCTGAAATCGATCGTGCCCATCCATTCGGGGCGGTCGCGATCCTTGTGCGCCATCTCCATCTTCGAGACGAAGTTCTCGTAGCCCGAGAAGAGGATAATCAGCACCAGATTTCCGGCCAACGAGAGATCGACCAGCGTCAGCACGAGCAGGATGATGTCCGTCTCATCCATCGTCAGCACTTGGGGCACTTGTAGATAGAGTTCGCGGAAGAAGGTGATGATCAGGATGCCGAGCGCCACGATCAGACCGAGATAGACCGGCGCCATCAGCCAGCGGCTCGTGTAGATCATCCATTCGATGATCGCCTCGAGGAAGTTGGTGCGGTGCGTTGGCGTTTCGTCGTCCTTGCTCATCTGTCCCTCATGAAAACCGGCGCGAAACTACGGGCGCGGACCGCCAGCGCCAACCCCGCTCGCGTAACGGGAGGGTTGCGAGCCGCGGGAACCGGGCGGATGATCCGCGGCGCGGGGAGGAAAACATGTACGAACACGGAATGATTGCGCCGGTCGTTGCGCTGGTGATCTGGTCTCTGGTGATGCTGATCTGGCTCTATGCGACGCGCATCCCGGCGATGGCGGCGGCGAAGGTGAAGCCGGGCGAGGCCACCAAGGAGCAGATGGCAGCGCTGCCGAGCGCCAATGTCGCCAACAATTACAACCACCTCATGGAGCAGCCGACGATCTTCTATGCGCTCTGTTTTGCGTTGCAGTTTCTGGGTCAAGGCGATCATCCGATCAATATCGGACTTGCCTGGGCCTATGTTGCGATCCGCATCGTGCACTCGCTGGTGCAAGCGCTCGGCAATTTCATCCCGCTGCGATTCCTGATTTTCGTGCTCGCATCACTGGTGCTGATGGCGCTCGCGGTTCATGCAGCGATTGGCGTGGGTATGGTTGATGGCAGCTGGTTGCATTGAGTAAGAAGCAGCAGCGGGCCCGCGGTGGCGCGCGGCGTCGCCCTTCGACAGGCTCAGGGTGACGCCAATTCATACTCCTGCGCTATTTTGAAGTAGCGTCATGCTGAGCTTGTCGAAGCACGACGCGGGCCCGCTGCTGGCAGAAGTTTGAGGTCACTCGCTGCTTCCGTCCGCTTGCATCTGCGCGATCCATTGTTCGATGAGCGCCGCGCCGCGTTCATCGACCAATTGGCGGCCGGTCTCGGGCATCATCACGCCGGGATCGGTCGAGCGCATGCGAAAGAGCAGGATCGAACGTTCGGGGTGGCCGGGATCGATGGCGAACTCGTAGCCGGCTGAACCGCGGCCAGCCGCGACGGGGCGTTTGTTCACGCCCCAGCTGATCGGTTCGTGCTGGCTCCAACGCAGATCAAGCCCGGACGTATGGGCGGGGCCTTGCGGGTTGTGGCAGTGCGCACAGTTTACATCGAGGTAGGCGCGGGCGCGGAGGTCGAGCGAGCCGGTTGAGGCGTCGAACGCGCGCGGCGCATGCGGCGCCTCAGTCGCGCGTGGCGCGCCGGTGAGGATGTGGTCGTCGGCCCAGGCATCGAGTTGGTTGGTGGAGATCGGTTCGGAGCGGGGGATGGCGGCGGCGTCACTGCCGTCATTCCAGGGCGAGAAGGCGATGTGTGGTCCGGCGCGATTCAAGTTGCGTGCGCTTGGGCCGATTGGCGTGAGGTCGCCCGCGAGATCGTGGCAGCCTTTGCACTGGTTGCGGTTTGGCACGACCCACTCGAGCGCGATGGCCTGACCCTCTTCGTTGGTGAAGCTCACCGGGACGGTTGCGCCGATGGGCGAGAGCCGCGCTTCGGTTTGCGCTTCGTTCCAGACGTAAGGATAGGCGACCCAGCCTTCGGCGCGGCGGACGAGCAGGCGGGTTTCGAGGAAGCGCACGTTCTCGTCAGGCCGGCGCATGTCGGCGGCGAAGGCGAAGGTCTTGATCAGCACCGTGCCGACGGGAAACTCGAATACGCCTTCGTCGCGGTACCGCGCCTGTTGGCCCGGCGGCACATAGAGGTAGCGAAACTTCAGCGCGCCATCGGAATAGAGCGGCGTGTTGAGATCGTAAGCCGTGACGCGCGCGTTGGGCTGGCGCGCGGCGGCGTCGCGGAAGAAGTGGAAGTCGGCGAGAGTTTGTGGCGGGCGTTCCGCGCTGATCGCCGCTGCATTCACGGGCGGCGGCGCTTGGGCGGTCGCGCTTGTGATGCAGACCAAGGACACCAGCGCAATAAGGGCGAGGCGCCAATATGGAGCGCCGGCGTCCTCGCCGGCATGCACCGGTGCT
>JAEUMT010000016.1 GCA_016791365.1 Hyphomonadaceae bacterium
ACGTTGCTCCACTCTGAGAAAAACCCGACAGTATCTTAGAATACGCGCGCTTCCGCGCGATCCCTCAGGCCTTACGCCTGAGATTGGCGCCAAGATGCGGGAAATCAGCAACCGGCGCGTAAACGCAAATAGATGCAGCACGGAAAAAGGGGAGGCGTGGATGCTGAAGAAATTGGTCGTCGTCTTTGTCGCAGCCTGGGCCATGGCGGGCGCAGCGGCAGCCCAGCCCAGCGCCGACGAGGCGGCCGTGGAAGCGGTCCTCTCAGGTTACCGGCAAGCGGTTGAGGCCCGCGACGGCGAGGCGGCCGCACGCTACTTCTGGCCAGACTCGCAAGTCTTCGAGCAAGGCGGCGTCGAGGGCGATTTCGCCACCTACCTCGCTCACCACTTGGGGCCGGAATTGCGCGACATCGCCAGCTTTGATTTTGACGGCCTTGAGACCGACGTCGAGGTGGTGGGGGATCTGGCTTACGCCAGCGAAGTCTACACCTACGAGATCACGTTCCCTGAAGCTGCAGCCCGCGCGCCGATTTCACGCCGCGGCGTCGCGACCAGCGTGTTGCAGCGCCGCGATGGCGCTTGGCGTATCGTCGTTTATCATTCCTCCGCGCGCGCGCCGCGGCCGCCCGCAAACTAGCGGCTCATGAACTGTGAGCAGGTTTGACCGGGTTTCACCCGGCTCTTGCGGCTGCGCTTATGGCTGCGCGCTCGCGCGCAAACCTGACGCGACCGAAATTGCGGCTGACGTAGCGACGCAGTTCCCCTCGCCCACGCGATTTGGCGTCTTGAAGCGCTTTGTCGCTCGCACGGCAGTCGCCGGACGCGTTACCGGGCGGTTATTAGCCGTAGCGGCGTTGTGGTTTACTTAGACTTCCTTCGTGGCTCGCCAAATCGAGATCAGGCCGGTCGCCGTAGGTACGCGCTTTACTATCTCAGTGCGTTGAAAGCCGCAGGCCTGCAACAAATGGGGGACCGCGCCGCGGCGATTGTGCTCGGTCGGCTCGAAGCCGTCGGTCATCTGGACCAGCAAGAAGGCCGTTCGCATCAACGGCGTCGGCTGTTCGCCGTAATCGGCAAGCACGAGCCTCCCGCCTGGCTTTAGCAGCCGAAACGCGTTCTCCAGAATGCTCTGCTTCGCTTCAAGCGGACATTGGCGCCGCACAAGAGAGCATGTCACCGTATCCGCTTCGGCTGCCTCAACAGAGGCGAGGTGCGCGTGTCCCATGGCGGTTTCGTAATCGATTTCCACGCCCGCCGCGCGGGCCTTTCGTTCGCCGATGAGCCTTACGTCAGGGTCTGGATCGACAGCCACGAGACGGGCGCCCGGCGCGTGCTTTTTGATCATGATGCCGAGCGAGCCGGTGCCTGCGCCCAGATCGACGATGACCTCGCCGGTGCGCGCGTCGAGCGCCGTAAGGACAGGCGATCGCCAGACGCGCTCGCGCGTCATGGCCGCAATGACCCAATCATACATCCCGGTCCATTCGCGGCGACCGAGCGCGGGGATGTAGGCAGAGTTGTTCATTCGTCGTGACCATTCAAATGGAGCGCCGTGACGGATCGAGACTCGCGCAAAGCCTTGCGAGCGAAGCGAACATTCTCAGCGCCGCGGGTCGAATGGCGCCGCGTGCTGGGTGAAAAACCCCTTCGGATAGGTCGCGTCGCTCAAGCCCAAATCCGCGCTTTCGATTTTCTCTGAGGCGTCGTGAAGGCTCCCGAACAGCCAATCCCACACAAGGAACGCCTCACCGAAATTGACCTGGGCGTCCTCGTAGTGGCGCTTGTGGTGCCAACGATGCATCTCGGCGACGCCGAGCAGGCGGCGGAATGGTCCGAGCGTGTAGTCGATATTGGCGTGCTGGAAAGCGAGATGCACCGGCAGGATCGCAAACCATGCCGCAAGCGCTGCCTGAGGCGCGCCGAGTAATGCCACAGCAGCAAGGCCAGGCGTCGCCAGAAGGAGCGCGCTCACCAAGTGGCGGCGCTCGCCGTTCAGCCAATAGAGACGTTCGGGGCTATGATGTGGCTGATGGAAACGCCAAAGAATTGCCGAGCGATGGCTCCAGCGGTGCATCCAATAGAGTCCGAAATCGATAATGATTCCGACGCCGAGCACGCTCGCCCAGAGCGGCCATGTGCTGGGCCAAAGTCCGAGCGACAGCGCCGCTGCGCTAA
Source organism: Hyphomonadaceae bacterium (assembly GCA_016791365.1). Taxonomy (GTDB): domain Bacteria; phylum Pseudomonadota; class Alphaproteobacteria; order Caulobacterales; family Aquidulcibacteraceae; genus Vitreimonas. Next base: position 2,176 of record JAEUMT010000016.1, read on the forward strand.
GCGGGTAGATGAAATGCACGCTCGCCTGAATGAGGACCGCACCCATGAGATTATACTGGATGTCAGCCCAGAGATCGCCGTGGTTCTTGGTCCAGGCCTGCTGATATGGCGAGAGCCGCTCCAGTCCCCCAATCACAAGCACGCCGGCAAGCGTCAGAATAGGCAAAGCAATGGCGGCGCCCGGCGCGGCGGCCAGCGTTACGGCGCCAATGAATACGATCCCGATGACGAGCGGGTAGGCAAGATAGCGAACGGCAAGGTGCATTGGGATCTCCTCGCGCCCAAATTGGCTGGGATCGCCGCAAAATGCTTGAACGAAACAGCTACGCTTCGTCGAACTTCATCGCGCCCGTGATGGTGAGCGGGCTCGCGCCAAACATGCGCACGCAAGTGCGCGAGAAGTGAGCCTGGTCTGCAAAGCCGCCATGATGGGCGGCCTCGGTGAGCGACAATCCCTGGGCGATGCCGGTCATGGCGCGCCGGAGCTTCGACCAAAGCAGGAAAGACCGGATCGGCATCCCGATTTCATCGCGAAAAAGGTGCGCGGCGCG
>JAEUMT010000041.1 GCA_016791365.1 Hyphomonadaceae bacterium
GCTGCGCGGTATCGACCGTGAAGGCGTTGAGCGCGGCCAGGTTCTGGCCAAGCCGGGCTCGATCACGCCGCACAAGAAGTTCGAAGCCGAAGTGTACATTCTGACGAAGGAAGAAGGCGGCCGTCACACCCCGTTCTTCACAAACTATCGTCCGCAATTCTACTTCCGCACCACCGACGTGACCGGCATCGTTCAGCTGCCGGCCGGCGTCGAAATGGTTATGCCAGGCGACAACATTAAGATGGTGGTTGAGCTCATCAACCCGATCGCGATGGACCAAGGTCTCCGCTTCGCCATTCGCGAAGGCGGCCGCACCGTTGGTTCGGGCGTCGTCGCAAAGGTCGTCGAATAGTCGAAGCTCTTTGAGCGCGATAGAAAGCCCCCGGAGCAGCCGCTCCGGGGGCTTTTTCTTTGCCCGCCCGCCCGGGCCAAGTGAGCCCCCCGCAATAGTCTTGCATCCGAAGTCAGGGTGAGAGGCATCTTTGGGGTGAGAGCCGCCTGACTCGGAGGCGCGAGGGAGAGTCCTTGGATGGAACGGTTTGTCTTTGTGGCCGCGATCGCCGTTGCGATCATTTTCGGGATCGGCGCTGTGTTCGGCGGGCCGAATTTCTCCAATTTCAGTATGCATATCGGTGACGACGAGGGCGGCGCCGGTACGGCGCCTGTTGTTGCCGTAAGCGCCGGAACGATGGCGGCGGAGACCTTCGCGGGCGAACGCCTGCGTATCCGCAATCTGGCGGCGGTCGTGACCATTACGCCGGAAGATCGCACGGATTATGTGGTTGAAATCAATAATAGTTCCGGGCAATTGCCGATGCCGACCGTGTCTTCGGACGAAGGCCGGGTGATCATTGACGGGCAGCTTCGTGGCCGCGTGCGCGATTGCGGCGTTGGCGGCAGCGCCAGTGTTCGTGGTTATGGCGACGGCGAATTTGAAGCCGCTGAGCTGCCTCACATCACCATTCGCGCTCCGCGCGCGCTGGTGATCGATCGCAGCGGCGCCGGCACAACCGAAATTGGCGCAAGCCAGTCGCTGGAACTCGACGTCAGCGGCTGCAGCACGACCAACGCCGGAGACGTGGCCGGTGAGCTGACTATGGATGTGGCCGGGTCGGGCGATGTGAACGCGGGCGCCGCCCAAAGCCTGAACGCCGACGTTGCCGGCTCCTCTGATGTGGTAGTCGGGGCCGTGGCGAACGGCGCCTCAATTGACATCGCCGGCTCCGGCTCAGTGACGCTGGCCTCTTTGACGGGCGAATTGAACTCGGACGGCGCGGGCTCGGGCAGCGTCAATATTCAGGGCGGCGCCATCACCAATGCGAACATTGATCTGGCCGGCTCGGGCGATGTCGCAATCGCCGCGACAGTTCAGGCGCTCGAGGTTTCAATCGTCGGCTCGGGCGGCGTGGATGTGAATGCGCAAGTTGGCACAATTGACGCGGAAATAGCGGGTTCAGGCAGCGTGACGGCTGCATCAGCGACCGGCAGCATCCGCCAGGAGGTTTGGGGTTCAGGCGAGGTATCCGTAGGCCAATGACAGGCGCGCAAAACGCGCCTTGACGCCCGGGTTTCGCCCCTATAGGACACCGCCCTTCGAGCCGGCTGTAAGCTTATGCTTAGACGCGGTTCGCAAAGCTACGCGGCAGCTTCCCAATAGGTCCCAGGGGGACAAACGGGGTTGAGCACGCGGGGTCGAAGGCCCCGTAAGAGCAGCGTTTTTTGCGATCCACTCTATCAAAGCGCCGTCCGGCTCGGGCGGCGTTTTTCTCGTCGGCGAGCCTCAACGAGGCGCGTCGCCGAATTTTGCGTTCAGCGATGCAGGTCGCGGGCGCTGAGTGAATTTGGGAAGATTTTTGCGATGATGCAGCAAAACATCCGGATCAGGCTCAAGGCCTTCGATCACCGCACGCTCGATTTGTCGGCGAAGGAAATCGTGTCGACGGCAAAGCGCACCGGCGCGACCGTGATCGGCCCGGTGCCGCTGCCGACGCGCATTGAGAAGTTCACCGTCAACCGCTCGCCGCACGTCGACAAGAAGAGCCGCGAGCAATTCGAAATCCGCACGTTCAAGCGCGTGCTCGATATCGTTCAACCGACGCCGCAAACGGTCGATGCGCTGATGAAGCTCGATCTCTCCGCTGGCGTCGACGTTCAAATCCAAGTGCTGGGTTAATAGCGATGGCCAAAGAAGCTTCCCGTCGCACTGGCGTGATCGCACGCAAGGTCGGCATGATGCGCGTCTTCGGTGAAGACAATGCGCATATCCCGGTCACCGTGCTCGATCTTGCCGGTTGCCAAGTCGTTGGCCGCCGCACCGTTGGCGCTGAGGAGTACAAGAACTCCGCCGGCGACGCTGTTGCGCTGAAGCCGAAGAAGTCGCGCAAGAACGAGAAGGGCGCAGCGCCCGCTCGCGAAGCGAAGGGTGATGGCTACAACGCTGTTCAGCTCGCCGCCGGCGCCACCAAGGCCAAGAACAAGACTGCCGCCGAGCGTGGTCAGTTCGCGCGCGCTAAGGTCGAGCCGAAGGCGGTCGTTCGTGAGTTCCGCGTCTCGGAAGACAACTTGCTGCCGGTCGGCGCGGTGATTTCGGCCGAGCACTTCGTCCCCGGCCAAAAAGTTGATGTCGCTGGCATCAGCATTGGTAAGGGTTTCGCCGGCGCCATGAAGCGCTGGAACTTCGGCGGCCTGCGCGCCACGCACGGCGTCTCGGTTTCGCACCGCTCGCACGGTTCGACCGGCCAGCGCCAGGATCCGGGCAAAGTCTTCAAAGGTAAGAAGATGGCCGGCCACCTCGGTGACGAGCGCGTCACCACCCAGAACCTCGTTGTTGTGAAGACGGACGCAAAGCGCGGCCTGATCTTCGTGCGCGGCGCTGTGCCGGGCGCGGAAGGCGGCTGGGTTGAAGTGCGCGACGCCGTGAAGGCGACGCTGCCGAAGGAAGCCCCGAAGCCGGGCGCCTTCAAGACCGCCGCCAATGCTGATTCGGGAGCCGCGGCATGAAGCTCGATATCGTAACTCTCGACGCCAAGAAGTCCGGGTCGATCGACCTCGACGACGAGGTTTTCGGCCTGACCGAAATCCGCGGCGACATCCTGCAGCGCATGGTGAAGTACCAACTCGCTAAACGCCGCGCCGGCACACACAAGACGCTGTCGCGCGGCGAAGTCGCTGTGACGCACTCCAAGCTCTACAAGCAAAAGGGCACGGGCCAGGCGCGTCACGGCGCGTAGAACGCGCCGATTTTCCGTGGCGGCGGTCACGCCCAC
>JAEUMT010000044.1 GCA_016791365.1 Hyphomonadaceae bacterium
CACATGCCGTTGGCGGGCGCCGTTGCCAACCTTAGGCTCGACTTTTGCCCCCGAGGCGTTACTGCTAAGGTTGGTGATATTTGAAGGGGGCGATAATGCCATATCGTAGGCTTGTTATGGCGCTGGCGGCGCTGACTGTCATGGGAACAACCCCCGTTATGGCCTCGACGTCCAGCGGGACCGAGGATGCGGCGGTTACCGGCTTGCAGCGGATGATCCTCGCGGAACTGGCGGGCGCCACCGGCGATGCCAATGCAATGATGGCCGCGATCACGCGCGCAACGCGCGGGGCGGCTTTGGCTGATATCGCCGAGGCCGTGTGTCCGTTGCAACGCGCCAATCTTGCCGAGATATATGGCAGCAACAGCGCTGCGATCGCGCAAGCGCAAACGACATTGGCGCGTCCGGAAGTGCGTCAAGCTCTGCCCGAAACCTGCCAGATCGCGCAGCTCGCGCTTGCCTCTTATGGGGCCACCGGCGGCGTGGCGGCGGGCGGGGCGCCTGGTCAAGCGTTTGGTTCGGGCGGCATCGGCGCGCCCGGCGGCGGTGGCGGCAGCGGCTACATAGACTAACAGCGCGCGCGCGCTGTGCATGAGGGCATTCAGTGCTGGGGCCAGGGGGCTGCGTAGGCCCAGCGCACGGCACAAGAGGTGGGGCATGAGGAAATTAGAAGCGTCGCTAGCGATTATGGCGGCAGCGCTCGGGGCCTGGGGCGTTGGCGCACAGCCCGCGTTGGCGCAGGATGGCGACAATTTCGATCGTGACCGCAACGTCAGCGTTCGCGACCGCTCAAAGCCTGAGTCCGCCGCTGTCGGCATTCGGATGGGCGGCTTCGTGCTCACGCCGGAATTATTACTCGCCGGCGAGTACACCGACAACGTCTTCGGCACCGACACGAACACTGAGGAAGACTTGCTCTGGCATGTCGATCCGAGCCTCACGCTCCGTTCGCAATGGAGCACGCACGCGCTCAATTTCGCTCTTTCGGCGCCGTCTCGTTTCTACACGGACTTCGACCGTGCCAATACGACTGACCTCATCGGTTCAATCGATGGCCAGCTCGACGTCTATCGCGATTTCTATTTTCATGGCGGCGTCGCTTACGGCGATCGGACGGAGCCTCTGTCGAGTTCGCCGACCAATCTGCCGCTGGATGAACCGATCGGATACACCACGCTGTCTGGCAATGTGGGTTTCGTCAAAGCCTTCAACCGGCTGCGCATTTCCGGCGAAACGCAATACAGCAGTTTTGACTACGACGATGGAATCCTCTTCAACCTAACACCGGTCGAGCAGGATGATCGCGACCGCGAAGTCTTGGAGGCGGGTTTACGCCTCGATTACGCAATTAGCCCGCTTACAGCGCTCTTTGTGGCTGTAGGCGCCAACCAACGCGATTACGACCTCGATCCACCGGACTCGCTCGTGAACCGGGACTCGGAGGGCTATGAAGCTCTGATCGGCGCCAATTTCGATCTCACCAGGCTAATGCGTGGCGAAGTCGGCGTGGGCTATCTCAGCCAAACCTACGACGAGCCAGGGATCGGAGAAACCTCTGGCCTTGCCTTGCGCGCTAATTTGGAATGGTACCCGGACGAACTCGTCACCGTCTCGCTCGGCGCCTCGCGCGAAGTGGCTGATGCCGGCGCCTTCGGCGCCTCAAGCTATGTCGCCAACAATGCGACCTTCGCCATTGATTACGAGTGGCGGCGCAACGTCGTGTTTGGCTTCACGACCGGCTACAGCCTCGACGACTATAACGGCATAGATCGTGAAGATACGCGTTCGTCGGTTGAGGTCCGCGCTGACTATCTGATCAATCGCGGCGCTGCGCTTTTCGCTGAAGCCGGCCACTACGCGCAGACCTCTGACGGACTGCAGTTCGGAAGAGAATACGATATCAACCGCGTGGTGATCGGGATTAAGCTGCGCCGTTAGAGCGGCGGGAACGCTCAAAGGGCCCAGCAAGGATGAACGTGGTCTCGATCAGACGCGGCGCGGAAGAGCTACGCGAGCCGGATTATCCCGTCGAGGAAGATCAGGGCGCGCAGCTCAAGAACCTCTACGGCGTTGTCCTGCGCCGCTGGCGTTTTATTGTGGCCACGGCT
>JAEUMT010000052.1 GCA_016791365.1 Hyphomonadaceae bacterium
CGTGACGCTGCCGCTGGGCGTCGCTACGGCATTTCTTGTGATGCGCCTCCAAGGCGTCGACGCCAACATCATGTCGCTCTCAGGCATCGCCATCGCTGTGGGGGCCATGGTCGATGCGGCCATCGTCATGGTCGAGAACGCGCACAAGAAATTGGAACGTTGGCGCGACGAGCATGACGGCGAGATGCCGCAAGGCGCGGACCATTGGCGCGTCATCACTGACGCTGCGGTTGAAGTGGGGCCGGCGCTCTTCTTCAGCCTCTTGATCATCACGCTCTCCTTCCTGCCGGTGTTCACCTTGCAGGCGCAGGAAGGGCGCCTGTTCGCGCCGCTCGCTTTCACCAAGACCTACGCGATGGCGGCGTCGGCTGCTTTGGCCGTGACGCTCACGCCGGTGCTGATGGGCTATTGGATCAGAGGCCGCATTCCCCACGAAGACGACAATCCAGTGAATCGCTTTCTGACCGGTCTCTATCGGCCGGCGATCGAGTTCACTTTGATCAATCCGCGGCTCATCCTCTTGCTGGCGTTGCTTGCGTTCGCAACCACGTCCTGGCCGCTCTCGCGCGTCGGCGGCGAGTTCATGCCGATGATGGATGAAGGCGATCTGCTCTACATGCCCACGGCGCTTCCGGGGCTTTCTGCTTCGGAAGCGTCCGAGCTGTTGCAGCAGACAGACCGGCTTATCCGCACCGTGCCGGAAGTGGATAGCGTGTTCGGTAAGGCGGGCAGGGCCGAGACCGCAACCGATCCCGCACCGCTCGAAATGTTCGAGACGACGATCCGGCTGCGGCCGCGCTCTGAGTGGCGTCCGGGCATGACGCCGGCGCGCTTGATCGAAGATCTCGACCGCGTCGTGCAAGTGCCGGGGCTGACCAATGTATGGGTGCCGCCGATCCGCAACCGCATCGACATGCTGGCGACGGGCGTCAAAAGTCCCATTGGCGTCAAGGTGAGCGGTCCAGATCTCGCTTCGATCGATGCGGCCGCACGCGCAATCGAACAGGCGGCGCGCGGCGTGCCGGGTGTGTCCTCTGCTGTGGCCGAGCGCATTACGGGTGGGCGCTATGTCAATGTCGAGATCGATCGCTTCGCGGTCTCGCGGTACGGGCTCAATGTCGAAGACGTGCAGACGGTGGTCTCCGGCGCCATTGGCGGGGAAAATATCGGTGAAATCGTCGACGGCCGCGCACGCTATCCGATCAACCTCCGCTACCCGCGCGAAGTGCGCGACACGCTGGAGCGTCTGATCGCGCTGCCCATCGTTACCGAAGCGGGCTTGAGATTGACGCTCGGCGAAGTGGCGCGCGTCGAGATCGCTGATGGTCCCTCGATGATCCGCAGCGAGAATGGGCGGCTTTCGGCCTTCGTCTATGTCGATGTGCGCGGGCGCGATCTTGCGTCCGTCGTAGGCGATTTACGGCGTGCGGTTTTTGAACAGCAATTGCCCGCCGGTGTCAGCGTCGCTTATTCGGGACAGTTCGAGTATTTGGAGCGCGCGGCCCAGCGTTTGTCCATCGTCGGACCGGCGACCTTGGCGATCATATTCCTGTTGCTTTACGCCACCTTCCGCCGCTTCGATGAAGCGGCGATCGTGATGGCCAGCCTGCCGTTTGCGCTCACGGGCGGTATCTGGCTCGTCTACTTGTTGGGCTACGATTTCTCGGTCGCCGTCGCCGTCGGGTTCATCGCGCTCGCGGGGCTCGCCGCCGAGTTCGGCGTCGTCATGCTGATCTATCTGAAGAACGCCTTGCAGGAGCGGCTTGATCGCGGCGAGGAGTTGACGCCCGCGCTGATCGCCGAGGCGGTGCGCGAGGGTGCGCTGCTGCGCTTGCGCCCCAAGGCGATGACGGTCGCTGTCATTCTTGCTGGCTTGTTCCCAATCTTGTGGACAGGTGGAGCGGGCGCTGAGGTGATGCGCCGGATTGCAGCGCCTTTGGTGGGCGGCATGCTCTCGGCGCCGCTTTTGTCTTTGTTCGTCATTCCCGCGGCCTATCTTATGATCCGCCGCCGCGAGATCGAGCGCGGCGCTTCCGCCGCCAACCAAAGCCGGATCGCACGACAAGAGGGACATTGATCATGCTGAGACCGCTCATTGCGACTATCGCGCTTTTGGCCGCCGCCGCGTGCTCGCCGCCGGCGCCGCAAGAACCGGCCAAGTCAGATGCGGGCGTGAACATGGAAACGCC
>JAEUMT010000061.1 GCA_016791365.1 Hyphomonadaceae bacterium
GATCCAAACGCAAGCGCGTGGCGAAAGCGATCTCGCCCGTGCGACGCGCGACGGCGTGCGTGAGCCTCTGAACCGCCGTACGGCGGTGACGATCAGCTTCCGCTAATCGCTGCTCGACAAAGCTAGAACTAAGCGCAGGCCTGGCCAAAAGCCGGGCCTGTTGCTTTGTGGGGCTATGGTCTGAGAGGGTTGTCCGGGGTGGACAGTTTCGCTGCCCGTAGGATACCTCCAGCTCATGTCCCTAGACACTCCCGCAGTCGTATCGCGTTCCGCCTGGAGCGCCGATGTCGAGCCCCTGCTTGAGCGTCTGGATGGCGAAGGCGAGAGCCTTGTGGCGCGTGCTGAAGCCTGGTCGGCGATCAATTCCGGTTCGTTCGAATTGCCCGGATTGGCGGCGATGCGCGTCACGCTGCTCGACGCCATCGCGGAACTGCCGGCGCCGCCGGAAGTCGTGGATCTTAAGCCGTCACAGCGCGTGCGCCCTGATGGCGAAGTCATGGATGTTGAGCACGGCGCCTCGATCCGCGCGCGCGTGCGCCCGGATGCACCTATCCAGATCGCGCTCACCGGCCACTACGACACCGTGTTTCCCGCCGCGCATCCGTTTCAGGCGCCGTGGCGCGAGGGAGAGATTTTGCGTGGGCCGGGCGTCGCCGACATGAAGGGCGGTATCGCCATCATGCTCGCGGCGTTGAAGGCGTTCGAAGCGATGCCGGGCGATAAGTGGGTCGGCTACGAAGTGTTGCTGAGTCCTGATGAAGAGATCGGTTCGATGGGCAGTGCGCCGCTGCTCGCTGACCTTGGCGCGCGCGCGCATCTTGGATTGACCTACGAACCGGCGATGGCCGACGGCGCGCTTGTTGACGCCCGCAAGGGCTCGGCCAATTTCCACCTCGCCGTGAAAGGCCGCGCCGCGCACGTTGGCCGCGCGTTCACGGATGGCCGCAGCGCCATTTTGGCCGCAGCGGAAGCCGCACTGGCGCTGAACAAACTCAACGGCCAGCGCGACGGTGTGACGTTCAATGTCGGCGCCATCGATGGCGGCGGCGCGGTCAATGTCGTGCCCGAGCGCGCGGTGCTGCGCTTCAACGTGCGTGTGCCGGATGCCGAAAGCGGCGCCTGGGCCGAAGCCGAGGTGCGCCGCATCGCGTGCGAGATTGGCCAGCGCGAGGGCATCGACACGCATCTGCACGGCGGCTTTACGCGTCCGCCCAAACCGCTCAACGATCAGCAGCGCACGATGGTGGCGTGGACGCGCCAAGCCGGCGCCGCGTTGGGTCTCGATCTGCAATTCAAGCCCTCCGGCGGCGTTTGCGAAGGCAACAATCTCGCCGCCGCCGGTTGTCCGAACATCGACACGCTCGGTCCCTGCGGCGGCAACCTCCATAGCGACGGTGAGTTCGCGCTGATCCCCAGTTTCGCCGAGCGCGCCAAGCTTTCTTTCCTGCTGCTCGCCGGCGTCAACAATGGCGTCTTTGACGTCCGGAGCCTTCGCTCGTGAGCGCACCAGCGTATGTCATGCGCGCCGCGGGTCCGGCAGACCTCGAGGGCTTCAAGCAATTGCGCGAGATCGCCGGCGCGGGGTTCACCAGCCTGATGCTCGATGACAAGGCGATGGCGGCAAAGCTCGCGCTTTCCGAGCAGAGTTTTGCCTCCACCGCCACGAGCGTCGGCAGCGAGCGCTACTTCATCGCGCTTGAGCACATTGCGACCGGCACGCTTGCCGGTTGCTGCGGCGTCAAAGCGACGATTGGCGAGACGCCGCCCTTCTTCAATTTTCGCATGTTCACCGAGGCGCAATCATCGGCGGCGGTAAACCGCCGGTTCGACATGCGCGTGCTGATCGGCGTGAACGACTTCACCGGCTGCAGCGAAGTCGGGTCGCTGTTCGTGCGGCCCGAGCACCGCAATGGCGGCATTGGCCGCGCGCTTGCGCAGAACCGTTATATGCTGATGGCGACGCAGCCGCAGCGCTTTCGGAGCCAGGTCGTCTCCGAACTGCGTGGCGTGGTCTATCCTGATGGCACGTCTCCGTTCTGGGAGGCGGTCGGGCGTCACTTCTTCAAGATGGATTTCGCCGAGGCCGATAAGCTCAGCGCCATCACCGACAACCAATTCATCCTCGATCTTATGCCGCAGCACGCCATTTATGTGGACCTGCTGCCGCAATCGGCGCGCGATGTCGTTGGCGCCTGCCACAAGGATGGTGAGGGCGCGCAGCGTCTGTTGGAGTGGGAAGGCTTTGCGTTCTCCAACGTCGTCGACATTTTCGACGGCGGGCCGTTGATGAGCGTTCAGCGTGATCACATCCGGACGCTGCGTGAATCGAGACGGCTGCGCATCGAGCCGGTGACTGAACTCGCGAACGCCAAGCGGGCCTTGATCGCCGTGCCAAACATCCAAAATTACCGCTGTGTGTCGGCGCATGCGGCGATTGCCAATGGCGTGGCGCAAGTGGATAGCGCGGTCCTTGCGGCCTTGAAGCTCGACGCCGGCGCCGAGGTCCTTATCTGGGTTGATAATGCGCACTGAACTCTACATCGGCGGCGCCTGGCACAAGGGCCACGGCGAGAAGTTTGCGTCCTACGATCCGGCAACCGGCGACAAAGTCTGGGAAGGCGCCGCCGCCAGCGAAGATGATGTCGCCGAAGCGATGGCGGCCGCGCGCCTGGCGTTTCCGGGCTGGTCGCGCCGCCCTGTTGATGAGCGCATCGCTATTGCGCGTGCGTTCGCCAAGGAGATTGAGAAGCGCAGCGATCAGATCGCCGCCGCGATCAGCCGCGAAATGGGCAAGGTGACGTGGGACGCCAAGGGCGAAGTCGCCGCCATGATCGGCAAGATCGAAATCTCGATCCGCGCCCAGGCCGAGCGCGCGGGTGCGCGGGAGGAGAAAGCCGCCTTTGGCGCGATGACGCTCTCGCATCACGCGCACGGCGTGCTCGGCGTCTTCGGGCCGTTCAATTTTCCGGGCCACTTGCCGAACGGACACATCGTGCCGGCGTTGCTCGCGGGCAATTGCGTGCTGTTCAAGCCGAGCGAAATCACGCCGGGCGTCGCGGCGCTGATGGTGGAAGCATGGGAAGCTGCGGGCTTGCCCGCTGGCGTCCTCAACCTGTTGCAAGGCGCGCGGGAAACGGGCGCCGCGCTCTTGGATTCGCATGGCCTCAACGGCGTGCTCTTTACCGGATCGGCGCACACCGGTGCGCTGATCCACAAGAAGTTCGCGGGCCGCCCCGATGTGATCCTGGCGCTTGAACTCGGCGGCAACAATCCGCTGATCGTCTGGCCGCCAGTGGATGTGGCAGCGGCGGCCAATCTCATCGCGCACTCGGCTTTCGCCACCAGCGGTCAGCGCTGCTCGTGCGCGCGCCGTCTCATCGTGCCGGAAGGCGCGGCGGGCGATGCGATCATCGCGGCGCTTGCCGACCTCACGCCGAAGATCGCGGTCGGACCCGCGACGCAGTCGCCGGAAGCGTTCCTTGGACCGTTGGTGAATGCGCATTCGGCCGAGCGCGCGGTGAAGTTCGAGCAGGGGCTTATCGCGATGGGCGCGAAGTCGATCGTGCCGGTGAAGCGTGATGGCGCGTTTGTGCATCCCGCGATTGTTGATGTGACGGGGCTCACGCCGCCCGACGAGGAACTGTTCGGTCCGGTGCTGCAGGTCTATCGCGCGCCGGATTTCGATCACGCTATGGATCTCGCCAACGCGACGCGCTTTGGTTTGTCGGGCGGTCTCATCAGCGACGATCCGGCGCTTTGGGCGCGGGTGAAGGACGAGATGCGCGTGGGCGTCCTCAACTGGAACAGACCGACGACAGGCGCCTCCGGCGCGATGCCGTTTGGCGGACCAGGCCTCTCCGGTTCGCTGCGCCCGAGCGCGTACTACGCTGCGGATTACGTCGCCTATCCGGTCTCGACGCAACTCTCGGAGAAGGCTGAAGCGATTGCGGCGCCTGGTTTGCCGCAATGACCGGGGCCGGCGCCGAAGAGATCAATTTCGACGGACTCATCGGTCCCACGCACAATTATGCCGGCCTCTCCGAAGGCAACCTGGCTTCGGCGCGCAATGCGAACATGGTCGCGCGCCCACGCGACGCTGCGTTGCAGGGGCTAGCCAAGATGCAAAGGCTGCGCGCACTGGGTTTGAGCCAGGGCGTTCTGCCGCCACATGAGCGTCCCAACATTTCTTGGCTGCGTTCGCTCGGGTTCACCGGCTCTGACGGCGAGGTTTGGGCGACTGCTTGGAAAAGCGAACCCACGATCGCGCGCGCCGCGCTGGCGGCGTCCGCCATGTGGGCCGCCAACGCCGCAACGATCTCGCCGAGCGCCGATACCAGTGACGGCCGCTTGCACGCCACAGTCGCTAATTTGCAGACCATGCTTCATCGCGTGCTCGAAGGCGAACAAACCGAACGCACGTTGCGCCGCCTGCTAAACAGCGATCAACACTTCGCGGTGCATTCCGCTTTGCTCGCGCACGACACGCTCTCCGACGAAGGCGCGGCGAACCACATGCGCATGGCCGCGAATGCTGGCGCGCCCGGGGTTGAGATTTTCGTCTATGGCCGCGGGGCCGGCGAGACCAAGGCCGGTTTTCCTGCGCGCCAGACGCTCGAAGCCGCCGCCGCTATCGCGCGCAGCCACGCGGTCAAGGCTGCGATCTTCGCGCGCCAGGCGCCGCAGGCGATCGACGCCGGCGCCTTTCACAATGACGTTGTGGCGGTGGCGCACGAGCAGGTGCTGTTTCACCACGAGGACGCGTTCGCAGACAAGGCGGCGCTCTTCGCAGAGGTCCGCGCCAAGGCGCAAGGCTTCGAGCCGGTCTTTGTCGAAGTCCCGCGCGCCCGTGTCGGTCTGGATGATGCGATCACGTCGTATCTTTTCAACTCGCAGCTCATCCGCACAACAGGTGCGGCGTCGCTGAGCTTGATCGCACCGACCGAAGTGCGAGAGAACAACAAGACCGCCGCCTACGTCGCTGAGATGATCGCGCACTCGGGCGCGGCGATCGGCCAGGTCGAGTATGTCGAAGTGCGCGAGAGCATGCGCAATGGCGGCGGACCTGCGTGTTTGCGGCTACGTATCGTGATGACGCCGGAGGAGCGCGCGGCGGCGGCGCAGGGCTTCTTCCTGGATGACGCGCTGGCCGGGAAACTCGAAGGCTGGATCAGGAAGCACTACCGCGAAGAATTGGCGCCCGGCGATCTCGGCGATCCAGCGCTGGTTATGGAGACGCAAACCGCGCTCGACGATCTCAGACGCATCCTGCCGCTCGGCGGCGATTTCTATCCGTTTCAACGCACCTAATATGGACCGCCGGCGTCCCGCCGGCCAACACTGGCGCATGCCGGCGAGACGTCGGCGGTCCATATTAAATCGGCGGTCGCACTGCTGCGACCGCCGATCATTTCTTGCTTCGCGCCGTCGTCGTTAGTTCACGACTTCCGGGCGCAGCTTGTATTCGCCGTCGTCAGTCTCATCGAACAGAAGATCGATGGACGGGTGTTCGACGGGTTCGCCGCTGTCGTCAGGGACCAAATTCTGTTCCGAGACATAGGCGACGTAATGGCTGTCCGAATTCTCTGCGAAGAGATGGTAGAAGGGCTGCTTCGGGTCCGGGCGCACGGGCTCGGGGATCGCCGCCATCCATTCCTCGGTGTTCGAAAACTCCGGGTCGACATCGAACACGACGCCGCGGAATGGAAACAGCTTGTGGCGGACCACTTGGCCAATGGAGAATTTCGCTTGCTGCATTTTCTCCTCCTTCTTCCTCCTTCTTTCCTCTCGCGGAAGTAAGGTATGGAGCGATAACGCGGCTCACAAGGATTGGTCCCATCTCCGGCTCATGTGGACACGAATATGTGTCTTATGGACCGCGGATTCGCGCGAACAGGGCTGAAAGCGGGCGAATCCGGGGTGTGCCCACGGCGCAAAATCGCTAGCATCGTCGTGAACTGTCAGTTTTGCAGAGCGGCGACGCGCTGCCGGATGAATTGAAAATGAATAGTGAAGGGCGGGCGCAGGCGTCGCGAGGCGACGCGCGCTCCGGCCCGCGCCAGCGACCGCCTATTTTCGCGGCGCTGGACCTGGGCACGAACAATTGTCGTCTGTTGATGGCGCACCGGAACGTGGACGGCAGCTTGAAGGTTGTCGACGGGTTTTCGCGCATCGTGCGCCTGGGCGAAGGGCTCGCGCACACGGGCCGGTTGAGCGAGGGCGCGATGGCGCGCGCCTATCAGGCGCTGGCGGCATGCGCCCAACGTATCGAGGCGCGCGAACCTATTCTCGTTGGCTGCGTGGCGACGCAAGCGTGCCGCGCCGCTTCGAATGGGCAGGTTTTTCTCAATCGCATCGAGAAAGATCTCGGGCTCAAGTTCGAGATCATTTCCGCTGAAGATGAAGCGCGGCTCTCGGTGCTCGGTTGCGCCAGCTTGATCGAGCGCGAAGCCGAGCACGCCATGATCGTCGATATTGGTGGGGGATCGACCGAGATCAGTTGGGTGGCCCCGAGCGCGGTGTTGGACGCGGGACTAAATCCACCCATCGTGTCGTGGGGCACATGCCCGATCGGCGTCGTGACGTTGGCGGAAGATGAATCCGAGCCCGAGGGCGAGGCGAAGTATGAATGGTTCGAGAGCGTGGTCACACGCCTTGCCGAGACCATCGCCACTGTCGGGCAGGCCCAGCATTTGCGCCAGGCTTTCGCGGACGGACGTGGTCACATCATCGGCACTTCGGGCACGGTGACGTCGCTCGCCGGTGTTTTTCTCGACTTGCCGCGTTACAACCGCGCCCGCGTCGATGGCATGTGGTTCGACGTGAAGGATTGCCGCGCCACGATCGCTAAGCTCCTGGCGCAGACCCGTGAGGAGCGAGCCGAGAACGCCTGCATCGGCAAGGATCGCGCTGACCTTGTCGTTATTGGCGGCGCCATTCTTGACGCGGTGCTGCGTGTCTGGCCGGCCGAGCGCATCCGTGTCGCCGATCGCGGCTTGCGCGAAGGCGTGCTTATGCGCCTGATGGCGCAGTATGAGGCGCGGCCATGAGCGATGAAGAGCCCCCTAAGCGCCGTTGGACCGGCAAACCGAAGAGCGGCGCCGGCGGCGAGCGCCAGATGTTCACGCGCGTGAAGAACAAGAAGCTCGACGAGAGCTCGCGCAATTGGATGAAGCGGCACCTGAACGATCCTTACGTCGCGCGCGCGCGCGCTGACGGCTATCGCGCGCGCGCTGCCTACAAGCTCATTGAGCTGAATGACGAGTTTCATTTCCTCAAGCGCGGCATGAGGGTCATAGACCTTGGCGCGGCGCCGGGAGGCTGGGCGCAAGTGGCGGTGCAGCGCGGCGCCAGCGTTGTCGTGGGCGTCGATCTTCTTGCCATCGAGCCGCTCCCTGGCGCGACGTTCTTCGAACTGGACCTGCTTGATGAGGAGACGCCGGGCATTCTGCTGAACGCCCTTGGCGGGGCGCCTGATCTGGTGCTCTCCGATATGGCCGCCAACACCACCGGCCACGCGCGTACCGATCAAATCCGCACCGGGGCGCTGGCGGACGCCGCCGCCGATTTCGCGCTCGCGCACCTTGCGCCCGGCGGCGCCTTCGTCACCAAGGCTTTCCAAGGTGGGTTGGACACCACGTTACTGACGCGACTGAAACAGGGGTTCGCGACGGTGAAGCACGCGAAGCCACCCGCGAGCCGCGCGGAAAGCTCCGAAGTCTATGTCGTCGCGATGGGGCGCAAGAGCTAGCGCAACAGATAGCGCACGATCGTTTGGATCGGGTCAGGGCCGTTGCCCCATTCATAGGTCTCCCAGGAAAAGCCGCCGATCGCGTGGCCGTTGGCGGCGCACCATTGGTGGATGCCCATATGGGTTTGCGGCAAGGAGCTGAGCGCGCCCAAATGCACGGCGGTCGCGACTTTGCCTGCCGGCGTTGACACGCACGTCACTGCGCCGGCATCCGCGAAGGGGCGTGCGACTTCTATGCCGAAGTCGATATCCATGGCCGCCTGCCGCTGCGTCGGGTGATGATAAAGAAACACCTGCCGGCCGGGGCTGAGTTCGGCGTGTTCGGCGAGATGCGCCTTCACCTGATAAATCGCCGGCTTCCACGCCTGCGGGATGTCCTTGATTTCGACCTTGGCCCGCACGGCCGCGAGAAGTTGTGGCGTGACCGTTTCGAGGGCGACTTCCGGCATGGCATGGCTCCTTTGAGGCGGGGCACTCTGGACAGGACGGGAAAGAATCTCTACCAGCCGAACATGGAAATCCGTGAAGCTTTGACCTTTGACGACGTGCTCCTTGAACCGGGCCCGTCGGATGTGCTGCCGGCTGACGTGAACACCGCGACGCGCCTGACGCGCGGCATCAGCCTCAACATTCCGCTCATCTCCGCCGCCATGGATACGGTGACCGAAGCACGCCTCGCCATCGCCATGGCGCAAGCGGGCGGCTTGGGCGTCATTCACCGCAACATGACGCCGGCCGAACAGGCCGACCAGGTGAAGATGGTCAAGAAGTTCGAGAGCGGCATGGTGATCGATCCGATCACGATCCATCCGGACATGACGGTCGGCGAGATCGTCCTCATCAAGGAAGCGCGCAAGATTTCGGGCTTTCCCGTGGTCGATCGCGAAACCGGCAGGCTCGTCGGCATTCTGACCAACCGCGATATGCGTTTCGCCGATATGACCCAGCGCGTTTCCGAGTTGATGACGAAGGACAACCTCATCACCGTGCTCGACGGCGTGAACGAAGGCGACGCCAAGAAGCTGCTGCACAAGCACCGCATCGAGCGCGTGATCGTCGTCGATGGCGGCAACAAGGTCACCGGCCTCATTACCGTGAAGGATTTCGAGAAGGCGCAAGCCTTCCCGAACCGCGCCAAGGACGAGCGCGGCCGTTTGCTGGTCGGCGCCGCTTCCACGATTGGCGACGCGGGCTACGAGCGCTCGATGGCGCTGATCGAAGCCGGCGTCGATGTGGTGGTGATCGACACCGCGCATGGACATTCGAGCTCCGTGCTTGCCGCTGTGAACCGCGTGAAGCGCGAGTCCAACAACACGCAGATCATCGCCGGCAACGTCGCGACCGCCGACGGCGCGAAGGCGCTGATCGATGCGGGCGCGGATTCCGTGAAGGTCGGCATCGGCCCGGGCTCGATCTGCACGACGCGGATCGTTGCTGGCGTTGGCGTGCCGCAGCTGACTGCGGTGATGGATGCGGCGAGCGCCGCGCGCAAAGCCGACGTGCCGGTGATCGCCGATGGCGGCATCAAGTTCTCGGGCGATCTCGCCAAAGCGCTCGCTGGCGGCGCCGAAGTGGCGATGATCGGCTCGTTGCTCGCGGGTTCAGAAGAAGCTCCTGGCGAGGTGATGCTGTACCAGGGCCGCTCCTATAAGAGCTATCGTGGCATGGGTTCGCTCGGCGCGATGGCGCGTGGTTCGGCGGACCGCTACTTCCAGAAGGAGGTTACGGATCAGATGAAGCTGGTGCCGGAAGGCATTGAAGGGCGCGTGCCGTTCAAGGGTCCGGTGGCGAATATTGTGCACCAGCTGATCGGCGGCTTGCGCGCTTCGATGGGATATGTCGGCGCGGCGAACCTGAAAGAGATGCGCGAGAAGGCGCGGTTCGTGAAGATCACGAGCGCTGGTTTGCGCGAGAGCCACGTGCATGACGTGTCGATCACGCGCGAAGCGCCGAACTATCCACTCGGAGGCTAACGCCTCTTCGTTTTTATTTTTTGTGGGGACCTCCCAATGCGCAATGGCGCCCGCCAACAGGCGGCAATCGAAATTCTGACTTCGCTCGAAACCCAGCGCCAACCCGCGACCGACGCCGTGAAGGCATGGATGCTCACGCACCGCTTTGCCGGCTCGAAAGACCGCGCCGAGATCGGCGACCTGGTTTTTGGCGCGTTGCGCTGGAAGCAATCGAGTGCTTGGCGGATGGGTGAAGATACGCCGCGCGCCTGGGTGTGGGGTGCGCTGCGCTGGGGCTTCGGGCAGAGCGCGCAATGGATCGAGCAGAGCCTCGTCGATGATCCGCATGCGCCGTCACCGATGACGGATGCGGAGCGGGCCGCGCTGAATGGCGACAACATTGCCGAAGCGCCCGCTTATGTGCGTGGCGATTTTCCCGAATGGCTTGTCGCAAGTTTCGCGCGGGCATTTGGTGACGGCGCCGCCGAAGAAGGCGCAGCGCTTGCTGCGCCCGCGCCGCTCGATCTGCGCGCGAACACGTTGAAGGCGGATCGCGAGAAGCTTGTCGCGGCGTTGAGCGAAAGCCCGAAATTGAAGGAGCCGCCTTCGTTGACGCCGCATGCGCCGGATGGGGTGCGGATACCGTGGTCGCAGGGGCGAACGTTTCCCTGGGCGACGGAGCAGGCTTTCGTCAAAGGCTGGTTTGAGGTGCAGGACGAGGGGTCGCAGATCGCCGCGCGGGTGTCGGGCGCGCAGCCGGGGATGCAGGTGGCGGATGTTTGCGCCGGCGGCGGGGGCAAAACTCTCGCGCTCGCGGCGCTGATGGAAAACAAGGGCCAGATCTTCGCACATGACATCGACGGGCGCCGGCTTGCGCCGTTGAAGGAGCGGCTCGATCGCGCCGGCGTGCGCAATGTGCAGATCAGGACGCCGATGCGGACGAAGGACGCGTTGGCCGATTTGCGCGACAAGATGGATGTGGTGTTCGTCGATGCGCCGTGCACGGGGTCGGGGACGTGGCGGCGTAGCCCGGACTCAAAGTGGCGCCTTAGGCCGAATGCGTTGGCGAAGCGGCTGGAAGAGCAGCAGCAGGCGCTGGCTCTGGCGGCGCCGCTGGTGAAGGCCGGGGGGCGGCTGGTTTACGTCACCTGTTCGGTGCTGCCGGAAGAAAATGAGGACACGGTCGCTTCATTCCTTGGAGCTTACGCCGACTTTACGCCCGTCGGATTGGAGCTTGCGGGTTTGCCCGCGTACGCGCGCCAGATCGGCGTGCAGATGACGCCGCTCAAGACCGGCTGCGACGGCTTCTATGTGGCTGTGCTGCAGCGAAGCTAAACTTTGATATCGACGTGTTGTCCCCGATGATCGGCGCGCCGGTGTTCGGGCATGGCGCGCTTCTTGTGCGCGATGGAAGCAGGATCGACGCGGAGCTTTTCGCGCACGAGATCGCGATGCGTGATGGCCGCCCCGTACTCGACGGGGACACGCTGATGTTGGCTCTGCGTCGTGTTGGGCGCAGGCGCCGCGGGAACGGGCGATAGCGTCGTCATGTGGCGCATCTTGTCACATCGCGGTTAGCGCGCCGTTCGGTTGTGTTGCTAATCCTGCTTAAGACTAACCGGCGCGAAACCATATGAAGCGGCTCAGTATCGCCATTGCCGGATGCGGCGTCGCCGGGCTCGCGTGCGCGACGTTGCTGCGCCAACTGGGCCTGAACGTTGTGCTGTTCGACAAGCTCGAAACGCCGCAGCCCTTGGGATCGGGCATCATTCTCCAGCCTGTCGGCTTGCGCGTGCTCGATGAAATCGGCGCCGGCGATGCGATCCGCGCTCTGGGCGCGCCGATTCAGCGCTTGTTCGGACGCGCCGAGCCGCGCGGCAATGTGGTGCTCGATGTGCGCTATGCGGCGCGCGGGAAGGATGCGCCGTGTGGCTTGGGCGTGCATCGCGGGGCGCTGTTTCAGGTCTTGTATGACGCGGCGCTGGCGGCGGGCGCGGAGATTGAGAGCGGGCGCGATGTCGCGGCCGTGCACGAAAAGCGGCTCGTGTTTGCCGACGGCGCGATGAGCGCCCGGTTCGATCTGATCATCGACGCGCTAGGGATGCGCTCGCCGCTTTCGGGCGGCGCGCCGAAGCCGCTGCCGTTTGGGGCGCTGTGGGCGAGCCTGGATTGGGCCGGCGGGTTTGACGAGGCGGCGCTGGAGCAACGCTATCGGCAGGCGCGGAAGATGGTTGGAGTGCTGCCGATTGGAAGATTGCAGGGATCGCCGGCTTCCGCCCGGCATGCCGGCAAGGCGACCCGGATGTGTGCTTTCTTCTGGAGCTTGAAACACACGGACCGCGACGCCTGGCTGAAGGCGCCGCTCGAAGCATGGAAGGACGAAGTGCGCGCGCTTTGGCCGGAGACTGAACCATTGCTCGCGCAGATTGCGCGGCACGAGGATTTGGTGTTCGCGACCTATGCGCACCGCACGATCGCCGATCCGGTGTCGCGCGCGTGCGTGCATGTTGGCGACAGCTGGCATTGCGCGAGCCCGCAGCTCGGGCAGGGCGCGAACATGGCGTTGCTCGACGCGCTGGCGCTGGCGCGCGCGCTGGAGACGCAGAGCAATTTCGATGCGGCGCTTGGCGAATATGCGCGGATGCGGGGCTTTCATATCAAGCTCTATCAGCTGGCCTCGTGGATGTTCACGCCGGCGTATCAATCCGACAGCGACGCGTTTGCCTTCGTGCGCGACTGGATCATGTCGCCGATCTCGCGCGCGCCGTTTGCGCCGGCTGTGTTGGCGGCGCTTGTCGCGGGCGAGATTGGCGCGCCGCTGGTGGCGATCGGCAGTCGGCAATCGGCAGTCAGGTGACGCGCGAAGGCACCTCGGGCCAATCTTGCGATTGCCGACTGCCAGATTCCGACTGCCGCTGTCCGCCTTCGCTTTTCGGGCTTCGGCGAGACGCTTTCGCTTGCGCGCAAGCGGGAGCAGGGCGCGTGGAGACGCGCTGAGGTAGTGCCTGTGATGCGATGCTTGGCTCGGCTAGCCGGTGAACCTCCGGTGCGAGGGATGTGCGCAGTATCACTCAGGTTTGGAGGTGTGGGATAAATTTTGTACGCGGCGTTGATGGCGTTGGGATTTTGGGCGCAGGGTGGTGGGATAGGATCGCGTCGGTGCGATTTTTCACACTGCTCTGGGGGCGGCACGCGAAAAGAGCCAGTTTTTTGCGGGCCTTTGCGTGAAGCCGTCGGCTGACATCACGTCGAGATCGACGTCAACGTTCCACACGTCGCTTCCCTTTTAGGCGTCAAGACGCTTTATTGCGAAAGGGTAAGGACGGGGGTAAGCGATGGCTGATGGAGCAGGAGCCGCATCATTGGCTCCGCCGGGAGCGCCACGCTCTGGTTGGTTCTCAGGTTTCTTGACGTGGCTGTTCAAGACGCGAAACGGGTACCTCGCGATTTGGTGTCTTCTTGGCATGGGCGCCCTCGTAGCCGCGTTGTGGATTAACGTTTTCGGCCCAACGCCTGGCATGCTGAATTCCGCAGAGTCCAAGACGGCATTTGTGGGCGCTTCCGCTGTCGTCCTACTCCCAGTCTTGCTGTTTTTCCTGAATGCAAAAGATAACCTGCAGAGTGGCCCTGGCCTTCTGCTCCCCGTTCTTTCGCTAGGACTGCTCGTCGCGCTGACGGGGATCGTCGTTCAGAACGCAATATTCGGCGGGGCGTCGCTCTTCGGGACCGGGCTGCTGCCAGATACACGCGCGCAGCTCGCGGCGCGTATGGCGCTTTTTGTTTTCCTCGCTGTCGCATTCATTCCGAATATTTGGAACGCCGCCATTTTTGCTGAGTTCGAAGAGCAAAAGCGCGATCGGATCGCTCGATCCAAAGCAAAGGAAGGTGAGCTTGGGCCGGACGATGAATCCGAAGCAATTAGCGCGTTGGTCAGCACAGCCGTCGTCGTCGTAATCGCCGTCCTCGCGTACATTGCAGGTGGAGTCGGTTCGTCCTTAGCCTTCGAGAATTTCTACGGACTAGTGCTCTGCGGTGCAGTGATTGGCGTATTCGGCATAGTTGTGTTCATCGACACGCTGGCGGAGACGGAGTTCATTCAGGCGCTCGGCCGCGGCACGGGTTCTTTGGCGCGAAGGACAAAGTTCTTGGCGTCCTTCTACAACTGGGTGGACACCGGCTTCGTGCGGATAGGCGCGAGTGTCGCCGGTATGGGGCACGAGACGACGCTCCGTCGCTACGGTCTTTTAGCTGGGACCCTAACCTGTTTAACGCTCCTTGCTTGGTTTCTTCCGCCGCCGCTCGGATTAGTGCCCGCTGGGCTGGGATTCGTAATCGCGATCTCGGTGTCGCGGCTGTGGAGCTGGGTGGAGGAAGATCGCGCTCTCGCGGCCATGACCGAGTACAGATACGATGCACCGTATCGTGTGGGATTTCGCGAGGACTATCGCGATGAAACACTTCTCGGGTTCATGTTCGTTTTTACGCTGTTGCCTATCACAATGATGCAGCTTCACGTCGGGCAGGTATTTGGCCCAAATTTGTTCGCTGGCGCGACTGGCAAGACGTACTTGGAGTGGTTCGGATTTTTCGGTGTTGAGTTAGCGAAGGCCGTTCCAATCATAGATTGGGCAGAGATCTACAGCATCAATCCAGCCAACGATCTCATCAAGTTTGAGTCTGCAGCCGCAAAACACACGGTGTTTCTCGCTCGCGCCATGGTGGACTTGGTGTTGATTGCATCCTTACTGCAGGCGCTCGGCGTAGCTACGCGAAATCGAAACCAAAAGCGTCTGTTCGCGGCGGGGCACATCACTCGTTTGGATGAATTGGTTGAGCGAAGCGAACTTCTCAAGGCCGTGAGGTCGGCGCGTCTCGGCGACAAGGGCATTGGCGAAGAGAGCTTAAAACCGGCGAGTGCACGTGAGGCGTTTGACCTCAAGGGATTAGGCCGACATGGCACGGTCAATTTCCGAAAGTATGACGAGAGCAGGCTTCGGCATCTCTATTGGGCGCTATCGGACCTGGAAACGCGAGCGTTCATCGCCGCGTTGTCGGCGGACTCCGATCGTTTTCCGTTAAGTTCCGCGATCGACCAGACGAAGGAAATTGCAGCGGGCAACAAGAACGAAGTGGACATGTTTGCGGCCTTCCAGCGGGCACTCGCTGAGCATCGTGCCGCCGTGAATGAAATCGATGTCGATGATCTCTACGAGATATTGACGTCGTTGCGCGCGCCTTCTGGTCTGAAAGACTTTAAGTACTCGCTGATTGATCTGATGGTGGAGATTGGACCGGCGAGCGCTGTCGTCGATAAACTAACGGGCTTGGCCGGCGGAGCAAACCCTGACGGCTACCAGTACACGCGCCGGAAAATTGCTGCGGTAATTGCTGCCCTTGCGCCCTCAGTGGGAGATCGCGAGGTTCTACGCGAGGCCCTCCTAGAGTGGGAGAGTTGGCCGGAAGACTCGCGACCTGGCGGCGGCTACTACGAAATAGCGGTCACCGCCCTGCGAAACGCCGTAGTGTCCCAGCGCTGAATGGTCGTTTCGGTTACGCACTCCGCTTCGCGTCGATCCGGCTCCAGATGCGGTCGTGGATCAGGAAAGCCACGGTCTGGACGCGGGTTCGATGAGGCCGACGGCAAGGGCGGCGCGCCAGTCGCGGGTGATCGTGTAGGTGACGGCGATCGCCACCACGAGGTGCATCAGGAATAGCTGCCGGTCTTTAGGGCGAGACGCATGAGGGCAAGATATACTTGTTGCGAATAGTTCGCAAGTGGGGCGATCACGACGCTGAGCTTGTGTTGGGTGGGCTGGCGGTTCACCCCACCCCTGACCCCTCCCCATCATGGGGAGGGGAAATGAGAGTGGCGTATGCATTCCTGCGAATTGACGCTTGCCGCGACGCACTCCATTTCAGGCCATGGCGCAGAACAAAGAGACCCAAGCGGCTCCTGAGCACATCACGGACTCCGCTGCTCACCACGAACACGCTCTCATCATCGATTTCGGCAGTCAGGTTACGCAGCTCATCGCGCGGCGCGTGCGGGAGAATGGCGTCTATTGCGAAATCCATCCGTTCAACAAAGTCGACGCTGACTTCCTGAAGCGCTTTCAGCCCAAGGCGATCATCTTCTCCGGCGGGCCGGCGAGCGTGATGGATGCAGGCTCGCCGCGGGCGGCGGAGGAAGCGTTCAAGCTCGGCGTGCCGATCCTGGCGATCTGCTACGGTCAGCAGACGATGCAGGTGCAGCTTGGCGGCGTCGTTGAAGGCGGGCACGCGCGTGAGTTCGGGCGCGCCGATGTTGAGATCAAGAAAAGCTCGTCGCTGTTCGAGGGCGTGTGGAATGTGGGCCAGCGCTATCCGGTGTGGATGAGCCACGGCGACCGCGTGACTAAGCTGGCCGAAGGTTTCGAGGTGGTGGCGACGAGCGAGAACGCGCCGTTCGCGATCGCTGTTGATGAGAAGCGCCGTTATTACACGACGATGTTTCACCCCGAGGTCGTGCACACGCCCGATGGCGGCAAGTTGTTGAGGAATTTCACCCATCGCATCGCCGGCATGAAGGGCGATTGGTCGATGAAGGCGTTCAAGGCCGAAGCGATCGCGCGCATTCGTGAGCAGGTCGGCGACGGCAAGGTGATTTGCGGGTTGTCGGGTGGTGTTGATTCAAGTGTGGCGGCGGTGTTGATCCATGAAGCGATCGGCGATCAGCTGACATGCGTTTACGTCGATCACGGCATGATGCGCTTAGGCGAGAGCGAGCAGGTCGTGAAGCTCTTCCGCGAGCACTACAATATCAAGCTGATCCACGCCGAAGAGAGTGAGCTCTTTTTGGGCCAACTCGCGGGCGTTTCTGATCCGGAAGTGAAGCGCAAAACCATCGGGCGGCTGTTCGTGGAAGTGTTCGATACGAAGGCCTTTGAGACTGGCGGCGCGCAGTTTCTGGCGCAGGGCACGCTTTATCCGGACGTGATCGAGTCGAAGTCGGCTACGGGTGGGCCCTCGGTGACAATCAAGTCGCACCACAATGTTGGCGGTCTGCCGGAAGAGATGACGTTGAAGCTGCTCGAGCCGCTGCGCGATCTCTTCAAGGATGAAGTGCGGGCATTGGGGCGTGAGCTTGGCTTGCCGCCCGCGTTTGTGGGTCGCCATCCGTTCCCGGGGCCGGGGCTCGCGATCCGCGTGCCGGGCGAGATCACCAAGGAGCGGCTGGACACGTTGCGCCAGGCTGATGCGATTTATCTCGACGAGATCCGCAAGGCGGGTTTGTACGATCAGATCTGGCAGGCGTTCGCGGTGTTGCTGCCGGTGAAGACGGTCGGCGTGATGGGCGATCACCGGACGTATGAGAGCGTGTGTGCGCTCCGCGCGGTGACGAGCACTGACGGCATGACGGCGGACTTCTTCCCGTACTCAATGGATTTCCTCGGCCGGACCGCGACGCGCATCATCAACGAAGTGCGGGGCGTCAATCGCGTGGTGTACGACGTAACGAGTAAGCCGCCCGGGACAATCGAGTGGGAGTGACGGGCACTGGCTGGCAATGTCTAGCAACGGCAGGCATTTCGGCTGAGGGTAAAAGAACTTTCCGCTAAGCGATAGACTGTATGTAAACACAGTATTGCAAGGACGCGGAACATGCCTCATGTG
>JAEUMT010000006.1 GCA_016791365.1 Hyphomonadaceae bacterium
TCTCGGACCGGACCGTGCGCGAAAGGTATCTCGGCAAAGATTTCAACTAGACGGTGGCCCGCCCATGGCGATGACCCCCCGCCTAGAGATGCGCCAGGGCCAAGCCCTGGTGATGACGCCGCAATTGCAGCAGGCGATCAAACTGCTGCAGCTTTCCAACGTCGAGCTGCAGGAATTCGTCGAAGGCGAGCTTGAGCGTAACCCGCTGCTCGAGCGCGAAGAAGGTTCGACCGAAGCGAAGAAATCCGAAGACGGCGGCGACGCACAACAACTCGAATTCGACAGCGGCATGGCGCCCGCCGAAGCCGCGCTCGATGTCAGCGTCGCCGACATGGCGCCCGACCTCAGCGCAAACGAACTGGCCGAAGCCGGCGCCGCGCCAATGCAGGATTGGTCGAAGTCCTCCTCCGGCAAAAGCTTCGATGACATGCCGGGCATCGAGGAAACGCTCGCCAGCGACAAGACGCTGGCCGAACACCTCGACGCTCAACTCACCGAAGCTGGCCTCTCCCCCGTCGAACGCATGATCGGCGGCGTGCTGATCGATGCCGTCGATGACTGGGGCTATATGCGCGCCGACGTGCTCGAAATCGCATACCGCATCGGCGCCAGCGATGCGGATGTATTGCGCGTCTTGCAAGTCATGCAGGGCTTCGAGCCCACCGGCGTTATGGCGCGCGATATCCCTGAGTGCCTCACGCTGCAGCTGAAAGAGCGCGGCCGCTTCGATCCGGCGATGGAAGCGCTGATCACCAATCTCGATCTGCTCGCCAAGGGCCATTTCGAGCGCTTGATGACGCTCTGCGGCGTCGATCGCGAAGATCTCTCCGACATGATTGCCGAAGTGCGCGCGCTGACGCCGAAGCCCGGCGCCGGCTTTGGCGGCGGCGCCGTGCAATCGGTCGCGCCTGACGTTTACATCAAGCAATCGCCTGACGGCACGTGGCTGGTCGAACTCAACACTGACACCATGCCGCGCGTGCTGATGAACCAGCGCTATTACGCGACGGTGTCAAAAACCGCCAAACGCGAGGAAGACAAGCAATTCCTGACCGAGTGCGCGGCGAACGCCTCATGGTTGGTGAAGAGCCTGGATCAGCGCGCCAAGACCATCCTCAAAGTCGCGCGCGAAATCGTGCGCCAGCAAGATGGCTTCTTCGCCAACGGCGTCGCGCACTTGCGTCCGCTCAATCTGAAAACTGTCGCCGCCGCCATCGAGATGCACGAGTCGACAGTGAGCCGCGTCACCTCAAACAAGTATCTTTCCTGCGCGCGCGGCGTGTTCGAGCTGAAATACTTCTTCACCGCCTCGATCAACGCCGCCGATGGCGGCGAAAGCCACTCCGCCGAAGCCGTGCGCTATCAGATCAAGGGCCTCATCGACACTGAGACGCCCGTCGAAATTCTCTCCGACGACCGCATCGTCGAAATCCTCCGCGAAAAAGGCATCGAAATCGCGCGGCGCACGGTGGCGAAATATCGCGAGAGCTTGCGGATACCAAGCTCAGTGGAGCGCAAGCGGAAGTTGGCGCACGGGCTCTAGGGCTGGGACTCGGCCGACCGCCCTATCACCTCCAGCATGTCTAGTTCTACGAACCCGAGACCTTGAAGGTAGGAGCGAGCGTCGTCGCAAAGAGCGTCAAACAGGCTCGATGCGGCAACGCTATTGTACGGCACACCGAGTTCCGGCGAGGGAGGATGTCCCAGCGGGTTGATGCCGTCCGTGAAATGTAAATCGATCAGTTCGCCGCCCGACGCGAATGTAGCTTGTACGTCCGACTCACAGGTCAGGAAGTAAGGCGCATTCGACGGAACGAACCGCGTGACTTCTAGCAGATCGTCACCCCGCTCTGGGTCGTAGGTCTCGACAAGCAGGCCAGCGTCCAACTGTCTTACCAGCAATCGCGTTCGACTATGCATGTGCTCGCGATAGCGAGCTAACGTTTCAGGAGGTAGCAGTTCGACAGCCGCATCTGCATTTCTGTTTTCGAGATATTCACGACGCGCGGCATCTTGCGGCACTTCGACAAATAGCCAGATCGCCAACCACGGAACAGCTATCAGCCCGAGACCCAAAAGGATGTCTTTTGCCACCTATGGCTCCGCTCTATCGCGCCGGTTCTTCGACTGACACCAAAGCGTACTCGATTCGGACGTTTAGTACCGCAATCCCGACGCGTTGCGGCCTCGGAATCAGAAGTAGCGTGCGGGGTATCCGCTCACAAAGAACGTGAGCCTAAGCCTCCTCCCGCGCCGCCCATCCCTCAGTCGCCAGCATCACCGTTTTCGGGATCACCTTTTCGCCGCTCAGATAGTAAGCAATCATGCGGCGCGACAGGCCGAGCGCTTGCGCGGCAGCTTCTTGCGTCAGCCCATACTCGTCCATCCACGCGCGGAAATCCGCAACAGGCATCGCCTCACCCGCTTGCTCATCCGCCCAGCGGCGCAATTGCTGCGCGCCGAAATCGACGCCGCTTGGCCATTCGATAGACCAGCGGTCGCGGCTGACATTAACGCGCGCGAACTCGCCCTTCTGCTTCAAGGGCACGAGCGCCTTGTGCCCGGCAATAACCTCTGCGAGGTCAACAGGCGCAACGTGCCCATCGTCCCAAGCAATCTCCAACCGCTTGTCGCCAATCACCGCGACGTTCGTGATCTTTCCAATCATGCGCTCAACTCATTCCATTTCGCTTCCAACAGCGCCTTGTTCTGCGCGACCCATTCCAAAGCTTCACGAAGATCGACACGGCCGCTCATCGCGATGACTTCCAATGTCTCGATCGCCACTTGTGCAGCGCCGTCCCTGCCAAGCACATGAAAGTGCGGCGGGTTGTGATCTGCGAAGTACATCGCGATCTCGGTGCTGGAGAACCGCACGAGCCGTGGCATGACGACCCCGCAAGTCTATATGCAATGGTTGCACACGTCAAGCTAGAAGCAGTTGCCTTGGCGACGGCGGCAAAATCGTCTCGGTTGCCGCGTCATTGGTCGCACAGCAATTGCCGCCGGTCGCAACCACCAGTGATCGTACAGGAATGAAACCCCCAGTCCTCGCCCTCTCACTGCTCGCTCTGGCCGCCTGCGCGACACCGCCGCCGGAAGCGCCGCAAGCTCAAACATGCCAGCCGGCTGGCTTCGACCGCGCGCGCATGCAAGCGCTCAAAGCCAATGAGTGGGCAATCGCGGATGAGGCCACGCGCAACCGCTTCGCGCGCGAACTGGCGTCATGCCTTGGCGATCCGGATGAAACGATCCGCGATGCGATCGCCTTCGAAGCATTGCAGCACTACATGCGCAACGCGCTGCTGACGACGGAAACGCTCGCAGCGCTGAACACCGACCTGCAAGCCAAGCTCACGGCGCCCGATCCGCAAGGCTTCCAACGGCCGTTCGCGGCGCTGGTCCTCGCCGATGTTGCGCGCACCGATCGCATCGCGCCGTGGATGACTCCAACGCAGCGCGCACAGCTGATCAACGCCGCAATCGCGTACATGACCAGCATCACCGACTATCGCGGCTTCACGCCCGGCGAAGGCTATCGCCACGCGTCCGCGCACGCGAGCGATCTCATGCTGCAACTCGTGCTCAACGAAGCCGTCGCGAAGCCGGACCTGATCCGCATTCGCGACGCCATCGCGCTGCAACTGGCGCCGAGCGGGCACTTCTACATTTACGGCGAAAGCGAACGCCTCGCCGCGCCGATTCTCTATATGGCGCAGCGCAACGCGTTCAGCGAAGCCGAATGGACCGAGTGGTTTACACGCGTCGCCAATGCGAGCCCGATCGGCGTCTCGTCGGACAATTGGTTTAGGTCGAATATCGGCCTTGCGCACCGACACAATCTGATGGCCTTCCTCACGGTGATGCAGACCAATCTCAGCCTGACCCAGAATCCGGTGTTCGCCGTCCAACGGCCGGGCGTTGAAGCCGCGATCCGTGCGATGCCCTAACCGCGCTCATCTCGCGCTTGCGAGCGCCGCCAACTGTAGAAACGCGGTAGCGCCGCCAAACCGGTGTGATAGGCCGCTGCCGGGACATTTCGGGGATCGGCCATGACCACTGCCTTCGTACCGCCAGCCGGCAAAGATATTCTCGGCCACCCGCGCGGGCTTTGGTACCTGGTGTTCGCCGAAGCATGGGAACGCTTCTCGTATTACGGCATGCAAGCGCTGCTGGTGCTGTATCTCACGCAATACCTGCTGCTGCCCGAGCACGTGGGCGCGGTTGCGGGCTTCGAGCAATTCAAGGGCGCCGTCGCCGCCGCCTATGGCTGGCTCAGCCAGGTGTTCGGCATCGGCGACGGCAGCAACGAACTCGCAACGCCGATCGCAACGGCCGCCGCGATCACCGGCGTGTATTCCGCGGGCGTGTATGCAACGCCCATGATCGGCGGCTGGATTGCTGACCGTTTCCTCGGCCGCACCGTGACTGTCGCGCTCGGCGCGCTCTTCATGGTGGCAGGTCACTTCCTGATGGCGTTCGATGTCGCGTTCGTTGCCGCCATCGCGTGCTTGTTCATCGGCGTTGGCCTCTTCAAGGGCAACATCGCCAGCCAGGTTGGCGAACTCTACGGTCCCGACGATTTGCGCCGTACGACCGCGTATCAAACCTTCCTCCTCGGTGTGCAAATCGCGGTGATCGTCGCGCCAATCGTAACCGGCTTCCTTGGTGAGAAGATCGCCTGGCATTACGGCTTCGGCGCTGCAGGCGTCGGCATGGCGATCGCACTCGTTGTTTATCTTTGGGGCCGCAAATATCTGCCGCCGGAGCAACCGCGCGGCCGCGCCGCCGCGGGCGCACCGAAGGACAAACTCACTAGCCGCGATTGGGCGACGATGGCGGTGCTGATCGCCATGCTGCCGATCCTCGCGGCGACCGCCATCGGCAACCAGGAAATCTTCAACGCCTACCTGCTCTGGGGCGAGCAGAACTACAATCTCGTCTTCTTCGGCGAGACCATGCCGGTTTCGTGGCTCGTCTCACTCGACGCCATCATCTCCACCATCACCGTGGGCGGCGCGCTCGTGTTCTGGAGCGTGTACGCGAAATACTGGAAAGAGCCTGACGAGATCATCAAGCTCGCCATCGGCGCCGTGATCGCCGCCGGCGCGCCAATGATCCTGGCGCTCGCAAGCGCCAACCGCGCCGTGACAGGCGAACCGGTATCGCTGCTCTGGGGCATCGGCTTTCACGTCGTCAATGACATCGGGTTTGCGATGATTTTCCCGGTGGGCCTTGCGCTCTTCTCACGCGCCGCGCCGCGCCAGGTCGGCGGGCTCTTCATTGGCATCTATTATCTGCACTTGTTCATCTGCAACCTCGCCACCGGCAAGGTGGCCGGCATGATCGAGACGATGGACGGGTTCAGCTTCTGGGCCATGCACGCGATGGTGATCGCCGCCGGCGCGGTGGCGCTGGTGGTGTTCGCGGTGCTGTTCAACAAGCTGCTCGCGCCAAAGGCGGCCGATGCGGCGCCGACAGCGCCCGCTTAGGCGGCGCGCTTCGATCGCAGCAACAGCACCTGTCCCGCCAGGACAAGCACAACGCCGCTGAGCGCAAGCACGCCCCAGCTCTTGTCCTCGAACAAAGCCGAGACGAACATCGCCAAGGGCGGCGTGAGTGCGGAGATGTAGGATGCGGTTGAGTATCCGCGTCTGCGCGCTAGGCCATAATATAGTGCGAACGCTATGACGGAGCCCACGAGCGAGAGATGCAAGAGCGAGAGAATGTAGGGCGCGGTAAATTCAAACGCCCAGGTCTTGCCCGTCGCGACAGCAAACACCGCCAACATCGCCGCGCCATACGCCATCGCCCAGCCTGTCGACGCGACGACGCCAGCGCCAGCCATCTCGCCCTTGCGCGCATAGACGTTGCCGATCGCGGCGGAGAACACGCCGGCCAGCGTGAGGCCAATGCCGGCGAGCGCCCGGTTGCTCAACTCGGCGGATGAAATTTCCTCCCACGACAAAAACCCGACGCCGAGAACGCCGAGACCACCCGCGGCCCAAGCCAATAATGGCGCGCGCTGATTGAAGGCGACGCGAAACACAACGAGGTTCACGAACGCCATCGCCGCGAACACGACGGCGACAACCGCGGAGGTCACACGCTCCTCGGCCCAATAAACGAATGAATAGTCGACGGCGAACGTGAAGAAGCCGACGCCGAGCGCCGCGAAATGTTGGGCGCGATTGAGCGTAAGAGATTCACGCCGCAACGCGCCCCACGCAAACAACAGCGCCGCCGCAAGCGCGAAGCGATACGTAACGGAGACAACAGGATCGACGACGCCGAGCTGTTTGGTGATCGCGAACCACGTCGTTCCCCAAGCGAGCGTGCACACCACAATCGCCGCAAGGTCGAACCATTGCGTGCGCTGCGGCGACTCAGCTGCCGGTATGGTTGCGCTCTCGTCGGCGCTCATTTCCTCTCCCCGGCGCCTAGATGGTGGTTAAGCGACATAAATCAAAGACAAACGTGCGCACATGCGACGAGAAACATCGCGGCCTCGCGTTGACCCCCGGCATATCGGGGCCTACCTTTGGTACTGGCATCGGGGCGCTCTTGGGGGCGGCGCGGGCCCCGAGAGCGCCATGGTCGAACCAAGGAGGCTCCTTTATGCGAATTCAAATCGCTGGACGGCAGATGGACGTCGGCGAAGCGCTCAGAACTCGTATCGAAAACGAACTCGCCAGCGGCGTTGGGAAGTACTTTAACCGCGCGACGGACGCAGTGGTCACGGTAGCCAAGAACGGCGGCGGCGTTGGCATTGCGGTGGATTGTTTGGTCCACCTTCCCTCCGGAATTTCCTTACAGGCCGAAGGCCATGGCGGCGATGCGCACAGCGCGTTTGGCGATGCGTTGGAGAAGCTTGAAAAGCGGGTGCGCCGCTACAAAAGGCGCCTCCGAAATCATCACACAGACAACAAATCTCCCCTTCCGGCTGAGGACGCTTCGTCCTATGTGCTCGCCCCGTTAGAGGAAGAACCCGAGGACGACGGCGTGAACGCAGAGGCAAATGGCGAAGCGGCGCCTCTGGTGATCGCCGAAGCCACAAAGCCGGTGCGGACCATGACGGTGTCCATGGCGGTGATGCAGCTCGATTTGACCGAATCACCGGCGCTGATGTTTAGGAACGCCGCCAATGGCGAACTCAACGTCGTGTATCGCCGGAGTGACGGAAATGTTGGCTGGATTGATCCGGGGCGCGGGAACCTGAAAAACGGCGCCTGAGTTATCTGGCTCCTTCTCGGAAGGAGCGGCGCGCAGGGTGAGAATGAGCGATCTGAGCGATTTGGTTGCGGCGAATGCGATCGTGCCACGCTTGCTTGCGACGTCGCGTCGGCAGGCGTTGCAGCTCATGGCCGAGACATTGGCAAAAAGCGCGGGCATCGATGCGCGCGCGGCGTTCGACACCGTGCTGATCCGTGAACGCTTGAACGGCACCGGCCTCGGCGAAGGCGTGGCGACTCCCCACGGTCCGCTTGCTGGGCTCACCCGCCCGATCGCCGCCTTCGCGCGCCTCGACCCGCCGCAGGATTTCGAGGCGATGGACAATCGACCCGCTGATCTCGTCTTCATGCTGCTCTCGCCGCCGGATCGAAGCGCCGATCACTTGAAGGCGCTGTCGCGGATTGCGCGTTTCTTGAAGCACGCGGACGTGCGTGCGGCGTTGCGTGCGGCGCGTGGCGCAGATGAGCTTTACGCGCTGATCGCCGGCGCAGCGCACAGTGACGCAGCATGATGACCGCGGCCGACAGGCTGTTCTCGTATTTCCCGCTGCTGATGACAGTGCTGTTGTTGGCGGCGCTAGGCGTGTTCGCGCAATGGCCCTCGCTGTGGAGCGCTATCCTCGTGCTGTTGGTGACTTATTTTCTGCCGCCGATGGCGCAACGCGTCATGCTACGCTGGGCGCAACTGAAACAGGGCGTCAATCAGATCGACGGACGCGTATTTTCGCCTTGGCTCGCCTCCCATCACATCCAAGCATTTTATGACGCGCTCCCATATCTTGAATCCCTGCTGCGCGTGTTTCCGGGTTTCTATTCCATGTGGCTGCGCATGTGGGGCTCGCGCGTCGGCTACGGCGTCGAATGGCCAGTGCGCATGGACGTGCTTGATCGCGGGCTGATGGACATCGGCAACCGCGTGGTCTTTGCCCGCGAAGTTGAACTGGTGGCGCACGTGCGCAAAAAGACGGATGGCGGGCGCTCGCGCGTGCTCGTGCGCCAGGTGCGCATCGGCAGCCACGCCTTCATCGGCGCCGGCGCCCGTGTTGGCGCGGGCGCAAGCGTACCCTCAAACGCCAGCGTGCCGGAAATGGCCGTCGTAGGCGTGAACGAAGTGTTCGGCGACGCAGTGCGCCATCACGAACAAGCGGAGGCCGAGTTCGCGGTTTAGCTCCGTAGTCCCCTCTTCCCCGCAAGGGGGAGAGGGCAGGGTGAGGGGGTGGCGCGGAGTTCAGACGTGATGCGCTCAACCACCGCCGGCGCGTCGCGCAAAATATCGTCATCGCGAACTACAAACAGACGCCAGCCGAGTTCGTTAAGGCGTCTCGCACGCTGATCGTCCCACAACCGCTGTTCTTCTGTGTCGTGCGACCGGCCATCAATCTCGACAATCAGCTTCGCATCAATGCATGCGAAGTCCGCAATGTAGTTATCGATTGGATGCTGTCGTCGAAACTTCGCACCGAGCTGGCGACCACGAACAAGCTCCCACACGATGTGCTCGGCTTGGCTTGGCTGCTTGCGCATGCCACGCGCTCTATCCCGCAACATGCCTTTGGCGGCCATCGCTCAAGAACCCTCTTCCCCGCAAGGGGGAGAGGGCTAGGGTGAGGGGGTGGCGCGGAAGGATCAAGAGTACACGCGACGCAAATCGTCTGACGGCTGTGCTCCACCCTCACCCTGCCCTCTCCCTCCCAAGGGAGGAAGAGGGTTCTTGAGCTAGTCCTTGTCCAATCGCGCCAACAACACGCCCTCACTCACCTGCGCGCCGGCTTTAGCGTTGAGCTCGGCGAGCGTGCCGTCAAACGGCGCCGTCAGCGTGTGCTCCATCTTCATCGCTTCGAGCACGAGGATGGGATCGCCCTTCTTCAATTTCGCGCCAGCTTTCGCGGCGACGGAGACGATCTTACCCGGCATCGGCGAAAGGATCGCGCCATCGCCGGCTGCGGCTTCATCAGCGCTGCGCTCACCGGTGTCGAGCGTGAATTCGTAGGCTTCGCCGCGATCGAACACGATGACGGCGTCCGCCTCGCTATGCCCCCAAAGCGCATTCGTGGTAGCACCCGCCGCCTCAACACTGATGGCATCGCCTTTGAAGCGCAGCAACGTGCGCCGCTGTGGTGCCGCGTTTACGCGAAACCCTTCCAACACGGCCCATGGTGAGTTTCGGATCTCCGGCGGCGTCGGACCGTACAGGCTGGGGCGGGCGGCACGGCGAACAAAGCCGTTGGCAGCTCCCTGCAAAACTCTTGCATCTGGCTGAGGCGTTCGCGTGAGCTCTTCGCCGCGCGAAGCGATGAGCCCGGTGTCCACAGAGCCCTCGCGAAACGCGGCATCCTCAAGGCAGCGAATTGCGAAGCCGGCGTTTGTATGCACCGGCCATACCTCCACTCGCAGCATCGCGTCGCGCAACTGATTCAGCGCAGCGCCGCGATCGTTTCCCTTCGCGATGATCTTAGCGATCATCGGATCATAGAAAGGCGTAATCTCATCGCCCCAACCGACAGCGGAATCCACGCGCACGCCGTCTTCCGGGCGATCAGGTAGGCCGAACATCCGGAGCTTCCCGGTGCTGGGGAGGAAGCCGGCGGCGGCGTTTTCCGCATACAGCCGCGCCTCCATCGCCCAACCATTGATCTTCAACTCTTCCTGCTTCAACGGCAGCTTTTCGCCGCTCGCCACACGCAGTTGCCATTCGACCAAATCTTGCCCCGTGATCTCCTCGGTGACCGGGTGTTCGACTTGCAGGCGCGTGTTCATTTCCATGAACCAGATGCGGTCGCCGCGCAGGCCTTCGCTGGCGTCGGCGATGAACTCGATGGTGCCGGCGCCGATGTAATTCACGGCTTTCGCCGCGAGCACTGCCGCATCGGTGACGGCTTTGCGCGTGGCGTCGTCCATGCCCGGCGCGGGCGCTTCTTCGATCACCTTCTGGTGGCGGCGCTGCAGCGAGCAATCGCGCTCGAACAGATGCACGACCTGCCCATGCGTATCGCCAAACACCTGCACCTCAATATGGCGCGGGCGCTGCACGTACATTTCGAGCAGCACGCGATCATCACCGAACGCCGCCGCCGCTTCACGCTTGGCCGATTGCAGCGCGGCTTTGAAATCGCCCTTCTTCTCGACCTTGCGCATGCCTTTGCCGCCGCCGCCGGCGACTGCTTTGATCAACACCGGATAGCCGATCGCGTCGGCCTCCTTCTGCAAGCGCTCTTCGCTTTGATCCTCGCCGAGATAGCCAGGCGTCGTCGGCACGCCGGCTTCGGCCATGAGTTTCTTGGCCGCGTCCTTAAGGCCCATGGCGCGGATGGAGTCAGGCTTTGGGCCGATCCAGATGAGGCCCGCATCGATGACGGCCTGCGCGAAATCGGCGTTCTCGGAAAGAAAGCCGTAACCCGGATGGATCGCCTCGGCGCCGGTTTGCTTGGCGGCGGCGATGATCTTCTCGCCGCGCAGATAGCTCTCCTTCGCTGGCGATGCGCCGATGTGCACGGCTTCGTCCGCCTCGCGCACGTGCAGCGCTTTCGCGTCAGCGTCGGAATAGACCGCGACAGTGCGCACGCCGAGACGCTTCGCCGTGCGGATGACGCGCCGCGCGATTTCTCCGCGATTGGCTATGAGGACTGATTTCAACATGGCGGGCGCCATTCCCCGCCCCCTCGCGGGGCGGGGGCAGGGGGTGGGGAGCGACGCGCAGCGCGGGCTATCGCGGAACGCGCACCAATGTCGGTGCAAACTTCTTCAAAAGTCAGCGCGTCGGAACGCTCCCCCTCCCCTGCCCCTCCCCCGCAAGGGGGGAGGGGTGAAGAGCGGCGAACACTCGCGGCATTGTTTGCGATAAGGACGGATTTAAGCATTCAAACCACGTTGCTACGCCCACACGGCGTTGATGAGCCAAAGTACGAGAAACAACAGGAACGGCGCGAGGATCAGCAGCGTCGGGCCCCGACTCTTCTTGTGAAGCAGGCCGTCGAGTTGAAGAAAGACGGCCGGCCAAGCGAAGATTGCAGTCGGCAGCACGAGCCACAGCATGAGCGGCGGCAGCTTGATCTGCATCAGCGCAATTGCGCGCAGCATGCTGCTGATGAACAGAACACCGAGCGTAAGGTAGGAGACGACGATGTCCGAAAGCGGCCGGATGTGAAAGACGTTGGTGATCAGCCCGAACACGTTGGCGAAGTGAACGCTGATGTTCTCGGACCAGAAGTTCACAAGATAGCCAATGGGCCCATGCCACTCGACGACGCCCGACACCATGTTGGCGATCTCAATCGGGCCGCCGAACAGGCCGATCGGCGCAAGGATCACCGACAGCCACCAGAGGAAGCCGCGGTTCGCTGTTGAGGCGGGTTGAGACGCATCTGTCATATGAAGCGCTCTTCGTCATTCTGGGGCGTCGCGCAGCGACGAACCCGGAATCCAGGGGCCAACGACGGAGCGGTCGCCCCTGGGTTCCGGATCGCGACTTCGTCGCGTCCGGAATGACGGTGATGGGTATTGCTCATTGTTGAGGCTCACGCGCAGCGATCTCGGCTCGGATGCGCTCCATGTCCTTGTCGAGCTGCTTGTCAGCGCCGGTCTTGCGCGTCTTCAACCATTTGAAGAGCGCGACGATCGGAACGCCGATGGCGATTTCGATCACGGCAACGACTGCATGGCGGAGCGCATAGTCCGGCGCATCGGCCCAGGTCAGTTGCGGCACGTTGAACAAGAAAACGAGAATGTGGTTCGCGACGACATAGAACAGCAGGAACATGTACTCCGGACGGATCCAGAGCAGAATGAGGATGATCCCCCAGCCTGCCATGAGGCCCGCGCTGTCGAGGAAGATCAGCGTGATGATCGAGCCGATATCCATCGCTACATCCTAAACACGCCAAAGCGTGTCTCCGGAATGGGAGCGTTCAAGCTTGCGCTTATCGCCAAGCCCAACACATCGCGTGTTTGCGCGGGGTCGATGATGCCATCGTCCCATAACCGCGCGGTGGCGTGATAGGGATCGCCTTCGGCTTCGTAGCGGGCGCGGATCG
This sequence comes from Hyphomonadaceae bacterium, assembly GCA_016791365.1. Lineage (GTDB taxonomy): Bacteria > Pseudomonadota > Alphaproteobacteria > Caulobacterales > Aquidulcibacteraceae > Vitreimonas. Next base: position 12,263 of record JAEUMT010000006.1, read on the forward strand.
GGTCTTTGAATTTTTCTTCGTCGGCTTTCGCCCAGGTCTCGCCTTTCGCTTCCATGCCGTCGCGCTTCACTTGCGCGAGCACGCTGGCGGCTTGTTCGCCGCCCATCACGGAGATGCGGGAGTTGGGCCAGGTGAAGAGGAAGCGTGGCGAGTACGCGCGGCCGCACATGCCGTAATTGCCGGCGCCGAACGAGCCGCCGATCAGCACGGTGAATTTCGGCACTTCGGCGGAAGCGACGGCTGTCACCATTTTCGCGCCGTCCTTGGCGATGCCGCCGGCTTCGTACTTGCCGCCGACCATGAAGCCGGAAATGTTTTGCAAGAAGAGCAGCGGAATGCCGCGCTTGCAGGCGAGTTCGATGAAGTGCGCGCCCTTCTGCGCGCTTTCGCTGAACAGAATGCCGTTGTTGGCGAGGATCGCGACGGGGAAGCCCCAGATGCGCGCAAAGCCGGTGACGAGCGTCGGGCCGTAGAGTGGGCGGAATTCGTCAAGCTCGCTGCCGTCGACGATGCGGGCGATGACTTCGCGGACGTCGTACGGCGTGCGCACGTCATCCGGGATGACGCCGTAGATGCTCTCGGCATCGTACGCGGGCGCGATCGGTTCGCGGAGATCGAGGCCCACTTGTTTCACCGTGTTGAGGTTCGCGACGATGCGGCGAACCAAATGCAGCGCGTGCGCATCGTCTTGCGCGAGGTGATCGACGACGCCGCTCTTGCGCGCGTGCATGTCGCCGCCGCCGAGATCTTCGGCGCTGATCACTTCGCCGGTTGCGGCTTTCACCAACGGAGGCCCGCCGAGGAAGATGGTGCCTTGATTACGGACGATGACGGTTTCATCGCTCATCGCCGGCACGTAGGCGCCGCCGGCCGTGCATGAGCCCATGACGCAGGCGATCTGCGCGATGCCCTCGCCCGACATGCGCGCTTGGTTGAAGAAGATACGACCGAAATGGTCGCGGTCGGGGAAGACTTCGGCTTGGTGCGGCAGGTTCGCGCCGCCGCTATCGACGAGATAGACGCACGGCAGCTTGTTCTGCATCGCGATCTCTTGCGCGCGCAGATGCTTCTTCACCGTCATCGGGAAATACGCGCCGCCCTTCACCGTGGCGTCGTTGGCGACGATCATCACTTCGCGGCCCGACACACGGCCCACGCCAGTAATCACGCCAGCGGCGGGCGCCTCACCGTTGTAGAGATCGTACGCCGCGAGCGCGCCGACTTCGAGAAACGGCGCACCCGGATCAAGCAAACGTTCAACGCGCTCGCGCGGGAGCAGCTTGTTGCGCTTGGTGTGCCGCGCGCGGGATTCTTCCGGGCCGCCGAGTGCGATGGTCGCGGTGGTTTCACGCAGCTGCTGCGCCAAGCCGCGATGATGCGCCGCGTTCTTGGCGAAGGCTTCGGAATTGGGATCGATTGACGACTTGAGCTTCATAGAACGCAGCTACACCAAACCGTCATCCTGGGCGAGCGGAGCGAGCCCGGGATCCAGGAGCCACTGACGTGCTGGCAGCTCTGGATCCCGGCCACGCCTTCGGCGTGTCCAGGATGACGAAGAAACACGAATTAGCCGCCACCAATGATCTCCCGCCCAATCAAAAACCGCCGGACTTCGTTGGTGCCGGCGCCGATGTCGTAGAGCTTAGCGTCGCGGAGGAAGCGCTCAACTGGGAAGTCTTTGGTATAGCCTGCGCCGCCGAGGGCTTGGATGGCTTCGAGCGAGGTCTTCACCGCGCTCTCGGAGGCGTAAAGGATAGCGCCGGCTGCGTCGTGGCGCGTGGTCTTGCCGGCGTCGCAGGATTTGGCGACGGCATAGACGTAAGCGCGCGCGGAATTAAGCGCGACGATCATGTCGGCGACCTTGGCCTGGATCAGCTGGAACGAGCCGATCGGCTTGCCGAATTGTTTGCGCTCGCGGACGTAGGGCAGCACGACGTCGAGGCAGGCCTGCATGATGCCCAGCGGGCCTGCGGCAAGCACGGCGCGCTCGTAGTCGAGGCCGCTCATCAGCACAGCGACGCCGCGATTGAGGCCGCCCATGACGTTCTCTTCCGGCACTTCACAGTCTTCGAACACCAGTTCGCCGGTGTCCGAGCCGCGCATACCCATTTTGTCGAGCTTCTGGCTGGTGCTAAAGCCCTTCATGCCGCGCTCGATGATGAAGGCGGTGATGCCGCCGGAGCCTGCACCCGGTTCAGTTTTGGCATAGACGACGAGTGTGTTGGCTTCTGGCGCGTTGGTGATCCAGAACTTCGTGCCATTGAGCACGTAGCGATCGCCCTTCTTCTCGGCGCGCAATTTCATGCTGACGACATCGGAACCGGCGCCCGCTTCGCTCATGGCGAGCGAGCCGACGTGTTCGCCGCTGATGAGCTTGGGGAGATATTTCTGCTTTTGCTCGGGCGTCGCCCAGCGGCGGAGCTGGTTGATGCAGAGGTTCGAGTGCGCGCCGTAGCTGAGGCCCACCGAAGCGCTCGCGCGGCTGACCTCCTCCATCGCAACGACGTGTTCGAGATAGCCAAGGCCCAAGCCACCATCTTCTTCGGCGACGGTGATGCCGTGCAGGCCAAGCTCGCCCATCTCTGGCCAAAGCTCGCGCGGGAATTTGTTGGTGGCGTCGATCTCCGCGGCCATCGGCGCGATGCGAGCGCTGGCGTACTTGCGGGTTGTTTCGCGGATGGCGTCAGCGGTTTCGCCGAGCTGAAAATCGAGCTGGTAGGAGTCGGTCATGAAGGGCTCCCGGCAAACATCAGGAGCGTCGCCCTGAGCTTGTCGAAGGGCCGGTGCGGGCTCTGGTCTTCGACAGGCTCAGACCGACGCCTGTTTGGTTGTGAGCCAGCCCTAATTGATTTGCTTCCCCAATAGAAATTGAACGTTTCGAACAACACTAATAGATACGATCTATGGATCGCTATCTACTGCGCTACTTTCTGGCGGTCGCCGAGTTGGGGTCGTTCTCCAAGGCGGCGCAGCGGGTCTCCGTCACGCAGCCGACGCTCTCGATCGGCATCGCCAAGCTGGAGGCCGAGGTCGGCGCGCGCCTGTTCGAGCGGACGACGCGGCGGGTGTCGCTAACGCCGGCCGGCAGCAAGTTCCTGCAGCATGCGCGGCGGATCACACAGGAATACGAAGCCGCGCTCCGCGAGGTCTCCGAAGCGCCGCAGCTAAAGCGCCTGCGCGCAGGCATTCTCTCGACCATTCCAGCGCGGGATTTGGAGCGCGTGGTGGCGCAGCACGCGCGGAACGCCGGCGGCGAGGCGCTGGAGATTTTGGATTCCACCGAGCGCGATATCGCCAATCGCCTCTCCGATGGCCGCCTCGATGTGGCGATCACGATCCTGCGGCCAGGCTTGGAGAGCTTCGCGCAGGAGCAGCTGCGGAACGAGCCTTACGTATTGTTCGTCGCCGCTAACCACAAACTGTCGGGGGTGGAGGAGATTGAGGGCGGCAAGCTCGCTGGCGAGACGATGATCGTGCGACGCCAGTGCGAAGGCCTGCCGGAGATTTCCCGCTATTTCACCAATCGCGACGTGCGCCCCTCTTTCAGCCTGCGCACGCTCAGCGACGATCGCGCCATGAGCATGGTCGCGGCGGGGCTGGGCGTGACGGTTGCGCCATCAAGTTTCAAGCGCCCTGGCCTCGCCTCGGTGAATCTCGCTGGCTTCGATTTGAGCCGCGATGTCGGGCTCGTGTTTTCCGATCGCATGCGCGAGCGCGGCGGCGCGTTCGTGGAAGCAGCGCGCGCCACCTACGGCGACCGTCGCAAAGTAAGGTAAACGCCAACCACGCGCGTTGTGACCAGTTCCCAATGATGTTACGCTAACGGAACGTCGGGTCACGTCAGGGTGTTTAAGGGTCATGGCGCCTCCAGCTCGTCCAGTTTGGACAGGGCACATTCGGCTCGCGCTCGTCGCGCTGCCGGTGAAGCTCTATTCGGCCTTGGATTCCAAGGAAAAGATTTCGTTCAACCAGATTCACGAGCCTTCTAAGCAGCGCATTCGCTACGAGAAGGTCGCGCCGGGCGTTGGCGCCGTGGCGAATGACGAGATCGTCAAAGGCTACGAATACACCAAGGGCCGCTACGTGCTCTTTAGCGATGAAGAGTTCGACGCGCTGAAAGTCGACTCGAAGAAGACGCTCGACATGATCCAGTTCGCGCCAGCGGACACGATCGACCCGATCTATTTCGATAAGCCCTATTATGCGCTGCCGGACGGCAAGATGGCGGACGAGCCGTATCGCGTCGTCTGCGAGGCGTTGAAAAAGACGAAAACGGTTGGTCTCGGTCAGATCACGATGCGCGGACGCTCGTATATCGCTGCAGTGAAGCCATACGAAGGCGGGCTAACGGTGGAGACCGTCCACTACGCGCAGGAGCTGCGCAAGGCCAACGCCTTCTTCGATGAGATTCCGTCGGGCAAGCTCGACAAGGATTTGATCGATCTCGCGGAGGAACTGATCAACCGCAAGAAGGCGAAGTTCGATCCCACTAAGTTCGAAGATGAGTACGCGATTGCGATCGAGCGGCTCGTGAAAAAGAAGATCGAGCGCCATGGCGAATTGGTCCTGGAAGACCAGGAAGAGCCGTCGAGAGACCACGGAGATAACGTCGTCTCGCTGGTGGAGGCGCTGAAGAAATCGCTCGCTAAGAAGTCGAAAGTGGTCGGCGAAGAGGAAGGAGAAGCGCCGGCGCCGAAGCGCCGCGCCGCGGCCGAGCGCACCAAGACACCCCGCGCTAAGGCGCCGGCTAAAGCGCCGACAAAGCGAGCGAAAAAGTGAGCTACCCATTCCCGGATTGGCGCGCAGCGCCAAGTCCGGGACCCATAACCCCAACTGCTCGACGCTTCGAGCACAACGTCCGAGCCATGCGAGTTTATGGGTCCCGGGCTCGCCGCTTGCGCGTCGCCCCGGGAATGGGTGCGTGATGGCGGCGAAGAAAAGGACCACCTCGGGTAAGAGCGATTCAGTCGGCGATCTCGCCGAGTACAACCGCAAGCGCGATTTCAAGAAGACAACAGAGCCCGCCGGCGGCGCCGTGAAAGACGCTGGCGGCATGTTCGTCGTGCAAAAGCACGCGGCGACGCGGTTGCACTACGATTTTCGGCTTGAGCACGATGGCGTGCTGATGAGCTGGGCGGTGCCGCAGGGCCCTTCCCTGGATCCCAGCATCAAGCGCCTCGCGATGCGCACCGAAAACCATCCGATCGAATATGGCGCCTTCGAAGGCGTCATTCCAAAGGGCGAATACGGCGCCGGCTCGGTGATCATTTGGGATACGGGCAAGGTGAAGTGGCTGCTCGATCCCGATGAGGGCATGGCGAAGGGCGAGCTGAAATTCGTGCTAGCCGGTGAGCGGCTGATGGGCGAATTTCACATGGTCAAGATCAAGCCGCGCGAGGGCGAGCGCGGCAATCCTTGGCTCCTGTTCAAATCGAAGGACGCGTTCGCCGGCAAGGAAGACCCGGTCGCGCGTAGCGTGACCAGCGTGGTGTCGGGCCGCACGATTGAGGACGTGCGCTCGGGTGGCGCGCGCGTGTGGAGCAAGGGCGGCGAACGCGCGCCGAAAGCGGCGAAGCCGCCGAAATGGGCGTTCGTGGAACCGGCGCTGGCGACGCGCGTGGAGAAAGCGCCGGAGAGCGATGCCTGGATTCATGAGATCAAATATGACGGTTATCGCATCCAGGCGGCGGTGAGCGGTGATAGCGTGCGGCTTTACACCCGCACGGGCTTGGACTGGACAGGCAAGTTTCAGTCTATCGCCGATGCATTAGCGGCGCTCAATCTGAAAGACGTGCTGCTGGATGGCGAAGTCGCTGTCGCGCAGGCAAGCGGCAAGACGGATTTTTCGGCGCTGCAAAAATCGCTGGAGAGCGGTGTCGCCAAAGGCGTCTCTTACTTCGTTTTCGATCTGCTGGCCGATGGCGCGAAAGATCTGCGCAAGACGCCGCTGAGCGAGCGAAAAGCGCGCCTGGACAGGCTGCTGGCGAAAGCCAAAGCGCCGGTGCGCGTCAGCCCCCATTTCGAAGGCAATGGGCCCGCAGTGCTCGCGGCGTTTCGCGATCAGGGGCTTGAGGGCGTCGTTTCAAAGAAAGCGAGTTCGACCTATCAGAGCGGACGCACGAACTCGTGGCTCAAGGTGAAGCTGATCAACGAGCAGGAATTTGTGATCGTCGGCTATCAGCCATCGCTCAAGGGCCGCGCATTCGCGGCGCTGATGATGGCCGACCGCGTTGACGGCAAGCTTGTCTATCGCGGCAATGTCGGCACGGGGTTCAACGATAGAACACTCGCTTCGCTCTATGAGAAGCTGACGACACTCGAACGCGCGAAGCCGGCGCTCACCGTGCCGCGTCTTGCCGCCAAAGGCGCGAAGTGGGTTGAGCCAAAGCTGGTGGCGCAAGTGAAGTTCGCGGAGTTCACGAGCGAAGGCGCCATCCGGCATGGCGTTTTCCTCGGATTGCGCGGCGACAAAGCAGCGAAAGATGTGCAGGCCGAGCAAGCGGCGCCATCGATGCGCACACGCGTGCGGCTGACGCACCCCGACAAAGTGCTCTTCCCCGAATCCGGCGTCACGAAAGCCGAACTGGCGGCCTATCTCGACATGGCCGCCGATCGCATGGGCGCGCATCTCTTTGGCCGGCCGGTAAGCTTGGTGCGCGCGCCGGACGGCGTCGGCAAGCAGACGTTCTTTCAGAAGCACGCGATGAAAGGCATGCCGAAGGAGATCAAGCTGATCGAGATCGCCGAGAGCGACGGCAAGCCGGAAGAGTACATTACGCTACCGGATGCAACCGCGATCGTTTCCGCGGCGCAAATCAGCGCACTGGAATTTCATCTCTGGGGCTCGAAGAACAAGGATCTGGAGCATCCCGACCGTCTGATCTTCGATCTCGATCCGGATGAGGACTTGGACTTTCAAATCGTCAAGCGCGCGGCGTTCGACATCAAAGCTCTGCTCGAAAGCGCCGACCTCGCATCGTTTGCGATGATCACCGGCGGCAAGGGCATTCACATTGTGCTCAACGTGAAACCGAAGCTTGAATGGGGCGAGTTCAAGCAATTCGCCGGTGATGTCGCAGAGCAAATCGCGGCGCTCGATCCCAAGCGCTTCGTCGCGAACATGTCGAAGGCCAAGCGCAAAGGCCGCATCTTCATCGACTATCTGCGCAATGGGCGCGGCGCGACTGCGATTGCGCCCTACTCACCGCGTGCGCGCGGCACAGCGCCCATAGCCGTGCCGGTGAGCTGGGATGAGCTGAAAACCATCCCTGCGGCGTCTGTGTTCAAGCTGAAAGACATGCACGCCCGGCTGAACGAGCCTGATCCATGGGCCGACTACGCAAAAAGCGCGGTCGCCATCACAAAGACAACGCGAAGCAGATTAGGTCTCTAGCGCGGCGCGACCAAAATTGCGGCGCCGTTGGCGCGCACTATAGTGGCGGAAACCGGAGATGTTCCGCATGCGCTACACGCTTCTTGCCGCTGCCGCCCTGCTCACCGCTTGCGGCCCATCCGAACCTCCGCCCGCCATTCCGACTGTACAAGCCATCGCCGCGCCATGGTTCATTTGCGACGCGATCAACGCGCCGTTGCTGTTGGTATTCGAGCGCGACGGGACCACGGCGCGCGTGGCGCAGTACGACAAGCCGAACGGCGCGCTTATTCAGCGCACCGAGCATCAGATTGGCGAGTCGGAGGGTGCGGCCGGAAGCACCTACACAACGCTATCTCAGAACAACGTCGAAGCGGGCCATGTTCGCCAGATCAATTCTGGCATGCTGGAGACACCAGGCGCCGCCTACACGCCCGCGTATTCGAGTGTGCGTCTTGGCGAGCGCGACATCGCTTGCCGTTGGTTGCCCCGCACACGATTGATGGGTTTCACCGGACGGCGCACCATTGTCGTCAGTGAGGATGGCGATGGCGACCTCCTCTATCACGCCTATGACTTCGCGACGGCGGCGACCGCGCAGCCGATCGATATCGCTGAGAATGGCCGCACGACGACGTTCTCACTCGAAGTACGCGACGGAACCGAGCAGACGGACGCGAATGGCGCGCGCTATCAGTTCCAAGCGGACGCCGAGACGCAAATCGCTGTCGTTGCAGGGCGCGATGGCCGCGCCCGTGTGGACGTGACCAAGCATGGTCCGAATCCGGCGCAGAGCGAGGATTTGATTGCATACGTAGAGGGTTCTGGGCCGGACTAGCATTGGCGCCGGAGGGCTGATCGTTTAAGCCACGCGGAGATTTCCGCGGAGCCTCCATGACGTTCGCCACCTACGAAAAATCCGGTCGCGTTGCGACGATTACGCTGAACCGGCCCGAAAGCCGCAACGCCATCGCGACCCAGCAAGATTGCGACGATCTCGCCGGCGCGCTGTGGAAGGCGAATGACGATGAAGGCGTCAATGCGGTGATCCTCACCGGCGCGGGCAAGTCGTTTTGCGCGGGCGGCGACCTCAAGGCGATCCGTGAGCGCAGCGGCATCGGTCCGCGCGCGACGCCGGACGGCACGCGCGCGAACTATCGACGTGGCGTGCATTCCGTGATCAAGGCGCTGGCGGATGTTGAGGTCGCGACGATCGCGGCGATCAATGGCCATGCGATCGGCTTGGGACTCGATATCGGCGTACTGTGCGACATCCGGCTTGCTGGCGCGTCGGCGAAGATGGCTTCGAGCTTTGTGAAAGTCGGCATCATTCCGGGCGACGGCGGCGCGTGGATCTTGACCAATGCCATCGGCGCATCGCGCGCGGCTGAATTGGTGCTTACAGGCGATACGATCGACGCGGATGAAGCAGCGCGGATCGGCCTGGTGTCACGCGTCGTTTCGGACGAAGTGCTGATGGATGAGGCGCGCAAGGTGGCCGAGCGCATCGCTGTGAACCCTCCCCGCACGGTGCGGCTGGCAAAGCGGCTTCTGCGTGAGGCGCAGCATGGACGCTTGAGCGATGTGCTTGAATTGTCGGCCGCGTTCCAGGCGCTGGCGCACGAGACCCGCGATCACAAGGAAGCCGTGGACGCCTTCACCGAAAAGCGCACACCGAAGTTCACAGGCGAATGAGATGACGATCCGCGTCGGCATCGGCGGTTGGAGCTTTGAGCCTTGGGAGGAAACTTTCTATCCGCCCAAGCTCGCCGCGGCGAAGCAGCTGGAATACGCCTCAAGCAAGGTGACAGCGATCGAGATCAACGCGACCTTCTATCGGACACAAACCGCGACTTCGTTCAAGAAATGGGCATCCTCCACGCCCGAGAACTTCATGTTCTCGGTAAAGGCGCCGCGCGCCGCGGTGCAGCGGAAGGATTTGCGCGAGGCGGCGCAATCGATCGAGTGGTTTTTCAATAGCGGTGTCGGCGAATTGGGTTCAAAGCTCGGACCAATCTTCTGGCAGATGGCGCCGTACAAGAAATTCGATGCCGACGAGATCAACGCCTATTTCGACATGCTGCCGGAGAAGCTGGGCAAGCTAAAACTGCGGCACGCGATCGAAGTGCGGCACGCGAGCTTCACGGATGAAACGTTCTTGAAGATCGCGCGCGACCGCAACATCGCGGTTGTAACCGTGGAATCCGAGAAGCACCCGCTCATCGTCGAACCGACCGCGGATTTTTCCTACGCGCGCTTGGAGCTGACGCAGGCTGATGAACCCGCGGGCTATCCGAAGGCCGCATTGAAGAAATGGGCCAAGACGGCGCGTGACTGGGAGAAGTCGGGCGACGTGTTCCTCTACTTCATCAGCGGCGCCAAAGAGCGCAATCCGGCGGCAGCCATGGCGATGCTGGACTTGTTGAAGGCGTAATTGCGGCGACGCCCACGCGCCTTGCCTAACAGGCGCCGCACGCTCACATTACGAATCACGAGGGCGTATTCGACGCCGACGAAACAAACATGTCCGAAAACCGCATCGGTCACATCCGCCTGACTTCCCATCCGGGGACCGGCGCCGCGTTGCGCTTTCCAATTCATTGGGGCGCGGCGAGCGCGCAAGAGCGCGGGCCCGTGATTGGCTCGGTTACGACGGATCGCAACGCGATTGGCGCCTATGGCGGCGCGTACTCCGTGTATCGCGCGCTCGCGGTGTCGGCTGGCGCGCTGAACCCAAGCGTGCGACCGGATTTGAAAGACACTTCGCCGCTCGTGCAAATGGGGCCGTTTCCGCAATGGCGCGATGCGGGCAGAATCGTTTCACTTGACCCATGGGGTCACTTAGTTGCGGATGCGTTCAAGGCCGAGATTGATACAGGCGTCGACATTCGTCCGACGATCGCGATCACCAAGGCGCGCTTGTCGCTTCCCGAAGTGCGCGAGGCGATCCGCCTTAAACGTCTGAGTGTCGATGGCGCAATCGTGCACGAGAGTGGCGATGTCGCCGTGACCAAGGCGGCGATTGATCCGGTGTGGCATCTGCCCGGTGTCGCGGCGCGGTTCGGAGTCAGCGAAGAACGTTTGCGGCATACCTTGTTTGAGCAAACCGGCGGCATGTATCCGGAGTTGGTGACGCGTCCGGATTTGAGCGTCTTCCTGCCGCCAATCGGCGGCATGACACTTTACATTTTTGGCGATCCCGCGGCGATCGCCGACCCTGCTCGGCGCCTCACGTGCCGTGTGCACGACGAGTGCAACGGCTCCGACGTGTTCGGCTCTGACATATGCACCTGCCGCCCGTACCTCACGCACGGCATCGAAGAATGTGTGCGCGAAGCGCAGAACGGCGGCGCGGGACTGATCGTTTACAACCGCAAAGAAGGCCGCGCGCTTGGCGAGGTGACGAAGTTCCTCGTGTACAATGCACGCAAGCGTCAACCTGGAGGCGATCAGGCGGCCACCTATTTCGAGCGCACAGAATGCGTCGCAGGCGTCCAGGATGCGCGGTTTCAGCAATTGATGCCGGACGTGCTGCATTGGCTCGGCATTACGCGCATCGATCGCTTTGTCTCGATGTCGAATATGAAGCACGACGCGATCACGTCTTCGGGCATCGCCATCGGAGAGCGCGTGCCGATCCCGCCGGAACTGGTGCCGCCGGACGCGAGCGTCGAACTCGAAGCCAAGAAGGCCGCCGGCTATTTCAGCGCCGAAGCGGCGCCGACCGAGGAAGATCTAACCCGCACGGTGGGGCGTGACCTCAAGGATTTCTGACGCACACGCCCTGCTCAGCGCAGCGGCCGTGCGCACGCGCGCGAATGAGGCGTTCGCGCTGGCGGCGGCGGGCGAGTTGGACGACTGGACGCTCAATCTCGACGCACTGCCTGCGTGTGCGGATTTTGTCGCCAGCGTCGTGCGCGAACGTTATCCGACGCTCGACGTGCCATTCCATGCACGCTGGCGGCACTTCGTCTTCGGCGGCCGCGACTTCTGGCGCGAGATTTCCAGCGACGTTACGTGGCACGGCGCCGACGCGAAGGCGCGCGCGGAGTTCGATCTGGCCATCACCTCGGTGCTCCTAGATGCAGGCGCGGGCGCCGCTTGGCGGTTTGAAGACCCAAGCACCGACTTGATCGCCACGCGCTCGGAGGGCCTGGCGCTCGCGAGCTTGCGGCTGTTTGAGTGGGGCGGCTTCTCCGCCGATCCCACCGATCCATTGCGCGCCGATGCGGAGGGATTGGCGCGACTGGATGGCGCGGCGCTCGCGGATGCATTTCTGGTGCGCGACACCAATCCTCTTGAAGGCCTCGACGGTCGCGCGCGCTTGCTCAATCGGCTGGGGCAAACGGTAGATGCATGTCCTGCTCTCTTTGCGCTGCAAGATGCGCCGCGGCCCGGCGGGCTTTATGATGTGCTGAAGGCGCGCGCGGCGAACGGCGTACTCGCCGCACCGATCATTCTTGAAGTCCTCCTCGAAGCGCTCGGGCCGATCTGGGAAAATCGCCCCAGGCTCGATGGCGTTCCGCTCGGTGATTGCTGGCCGCATCCGCAGCTTGGCTATGTCCCGCTGCACAAGCTCTCGCAATGGCTTGCTTATTCGTTGATCGAGCCGCTTGAGGCGGCGGGCGTGCGCGTTGTTGAGATTGATGGGCTTACCGGACTGGCGGAATATCGCAACGGCGGGCTCTTCATCGACATGGGCGTACTATCGCTTCGCAACGATCAGGCGCGTTCGTACAATGTCAGCGATCCCGCGATCGTAGCCTGGCGTTCTTTGACGATTGCTTTGCTTGATCGCATCGCGCCGATGGTGCGCGAGAGATTGGGCCTAAGCGCCGAACAATTCCCGCTCGCCCGGGTTCTGGAGGGCGGCACTTGGGCGGCAGGCCGAGAGATCGCCCGCGCCAAGCGCGCCGGCGGCGGGCCGCCCCTTCTCATTCATAGCGATGGTACGGTGTTTTGATGCAAGGCGTCACGATCGTCGATCACCCGTTGGTGCAGCACAAGCTTACGATCCTTCGCGACAAGGAGACGTCGACGCGATCGTTCCGCGCGCTGCTGCGCGAAATCAGCGTCTTGCTTTGCTACGAGGTGACACGCGATCTGCCGCTCGAAGATGTCGCGGTCGAAACGCCGGTGGCGGCGATGACAGGCAAACGGCTCGCGGGAAAGAAACTCGTGTTCGCACCAATCCTGCGCGCCGGCATGGGGTTGCTCGATGGCATGCTTGAACTGGTGCCGTCGGCGCGTGTGGCTCACATCGGCCTCTACCGCGATCCAAAAACGCTGAACGCCGTCGAGTATTATTTCAAGGCGCCGAGCGATGTGGCGGAACGGTTGGTCATTGTGATCGATCCCATGCTGGCGACGGGGCACACCGCGGTGGCGGCGCTCGATCGGTTAAAGGAGAACGGCGTTACCGATATTCGCCTCGTGTGCCTGCTTGCGGCGCCCGAAGGCGTCGATGTCGTTCGCAGCCATCACCCCGACGTTTCGATCTGGACAGCGGCGATCGATGAACGGCTCAACGAGCACAGCTATATTGTGCCCGGCCTCGGGGACGCCGGCGACCGGATGTACGGCACCAAGTAAACGCTACCGCGCGCGGGTTGCCGCGATGTATTCGTCGACCTGACGTTCCAGCACCGGCAGCGTGACGCCGCCATTGCCGAGCACCACATCGTGAAAGGCGCGGATGTCGAAGCGATCGCCAAGCGCGGCTTCGGCGCGCTGGCGTAACGCGACGATCTGCAGCTCGCCGATCTTGTAGGCGAGCGCTTGCCCCGGCCAGCCGATATAGCGATCCACTTCTGTGCGGATTTCGTGCGTCGATAGCGCTGTGTTCGCTTCCAGATAGTCGAGCGCGCGCTGACGCGACCAGCCCATCGAGTGCATGCCAGTATCAACAACCAATCGGCACGCCCGCCACATCTCATAGGTCAAACGGCCGAAGCGCTGATACGGCGTATGATAAATTCCCATCTCCTCACCGAGGCGCTCTGAATAGAGGCCCCAGCCCTCGCCGAACGCGTGCGGATAAAAAGTGCCGCGAAATTCAGGAAGATTCTCCAGTTCGCGCGCCATCGAAATTTGCGTGTGGTGTCCCGGCGCGGCTTCGTGCGCGGTCAGCGACGGCAAGACGTAGAGCGGACGCGTGTTGAGTGCGTAGGTATTGACCCAATACTCTCCCGCCTGATCGAGGCGCCCACCATTGTAGCGGCCGCCGGTATAGTTTGGCGCAATCGCCGCCGGGACAGGCTCAACCGTGTATGGACGCCGCGGAATACGCCCAAAATAATTGGGCATCTGGCCGTCGATCTCGCGCGTAATCCATGCAGCTTCACGCAGCAATTGCTCGGGTGTCGTTGCATAAAACTGCGGATCTGTACGCAAGAAGGTCAAGAACTCGGGAAACGTTCCTTGAAAGCCCGATGCCCGCATTTCCGTTTCCATCGCCGCCCGGATCCGCGCGACCTCCCGAAGACCGATTTGATGGATTTGCTGTGGCGTCGCGTCAGGCAGCGTCGTGAAATAGCGTACGAGATCGGCGTAATAGGCGCGGCCATTCGGCAGGCGTTGCGCCGCGATTGTCGCACGGGCGCGCGGGGCGTATTCCGCTTCAAAGAAAGTTCTGAATTCGTCAAACGCCGGGATCACGCTGTTGGCGATTGCCGCACGGCCCGCTTCACGCAACCGCGCCCGCTCGGATTGCGGCACACTGGCTGGAAAGCGATCGAACGGGCCGAAAAGCCGCATCGTCTCGGGGTTGTCGAACCTAAAGCCGCTCACAACTTGCGAAACGCCAGTGATGATCTCGCGCGGCAACGTAAATCCGTCGCGCATGCCTTGGCGCATGTTGGCGATATGCTCGCGGAAATAGCGCGGCATATCATTGAGACGCGCAATGTAGTTCTCATAGTCGCGCACCGTGCGCGGCGATTGCAGCTCATCGAGCAGGATGATGTCCGAGTAAAAGCCGCTATCGCTGTTGAGCGGCAGACGCCATTCGTTGTAGCGGCCAAGCGTCACGCGCTGGCTGACCATGAACTCAAACAGATCGTAACTCACCTGCTCCTGACGTGTGAGTTGCGCGCGGTCGATCGTGCGCAGGCGAGCCAGAAACGCTTGGTTCTCGCGCAATTGCCGCGCGTTTGCCTCCGGGGTTACCGACGGCAGGCGGTCATCATAGTCATGAATGCCGGCGCTCGTGGCGCTTAGCGGATCCTCGCGATATCCGAATGCGCGCTCATCGGAGAACAATCGCGAGAGCTCCGCACTGGGCGTTTGCGCCGCGGCGGCGCCGATTGAGGCCATCGAAAGCGCAAGCGCGAAAATCAGTCGTTTCATGAGAGTCTCACGGGTTTTTCGCAGAACCGGCGTCCTGCACATTGGGCTTTGCCGTCAGCGCCGAGCGCAGCAGCAATATAGAAGCGTAGATAACAACAACCACGACCAGCCAACGCAGTGTGACGAGGTCGAGAGACTTGACGACGAATGCCGCCAGCAAGACCGCGGGTATGCCGCCAAGCGCCATGCCAAGCACAATCCGCAAGTCGATGCGCTCGGAACGGACGAGCTTTAGGCTCGAGGCTGGCATCAAGAATGCGCACGAGCCCATCATGATGGGAAACGCGGCAGCGGGATTCAGTCCCAGAAGACTGAGCAGCACCAATGAGGGTGCGTAGAGGCCAATGCCAAACATCATGAGCGCGCCCATGAGGAAGTGCCCGACAACAGCCACCGCGAAATATGCCGGCGGCAAGCTCAACGCCTCACCACCGACCGGCATGAGGTGCAGGTTCGACATTGCGTAGAGCGCGGCTGCGATCAGCAGCGCGACGCCGACCACGCCCTGCACCAATCGCACCGGCGATTTTTCCACAATCGGCGCACCGACAAAAGCGCCCACGCATGATGCCGCTATGCACGAGATCAGCAGCACCGGATCAACCTGAACAAGCGAAATGAAAATCAGCGCCTGCGCCACCGTAGGCAGCGCGTGACCAGCGTTGAGGATTGCCGGAAAGTAGCTATCCGGCGCCATCTTGCGGAGCTTCATGTACGCGGTGGTCGGCGCAAAAGAGCCAATACCGAGAGTGTCAAAGAAATTCGTCACCGCGCCGAGACCAATCGCCTCCACCTTAGGCGCCAGTTCACCGCGTTTGTGGGCGGTCCGGAGCAGAACGCTCGTGAACACGATAGCGATCACAGACAGCGCGGCGAGCAGCGCGCCGACGATTGTCATGACCCATTGCAGCGCCGCTTGCGCGATCGCACCGATGTCGCGCATGCGCACCTCCCCGTCGCTTTTCAATTGAGCACGACAGTCAGCGCCTTACAATATCCGCCTCAACAGGATCGCTCTTATGCCAAACCGTCCGCCACCGATCGGCGCCGCCGAGCGCGCTGAACGTCTCGCCGCGTTGCGCCGCAACATGGAAGATATCGGCGTGAAGGCCGTGCTTCTGGGCTCCACGACGAGCCTGAAATACTTCACAGGCGTTTCCTGGCACGCGTCCGAACGCTTCTGCGGCGCCATCGTGCATGCAAACCGGCTGGAATATGTCGCACCGCGGTTTGAGCTTGAGAAGGTATCGAGCATCATTGGCGTGCCGGGCGAGGTGTTGACCTGGGAGGAGGACGAAAATCCCTATCGTCTCATCGCGGATCGCCTCCCCACAGGCCGCGTCGCGCTTGACGATCAGATCGCCCTTTTCATGTATCTGCGTTTACGCGGAGAAATGGGAGACGACCGGTTGATAGACGGCGGCCCCCTCATCAACACATTGCGGCGACAAAAATCCGCGTCTGAGCTTGCTCTGATGCAGCACGCGAAGGACATTACGCTGGAAGTTCATCGGCGCGCGTGGAAGCAATTGCATGAAGGTCAGCGCGCCTCCGAAGTTCAGCGCTTCATCGATGAGCAGCACCGCGCTTTCGGCGGCAACGGCACCACGTTCTGCATTGTCTCATTTGGCGAAGATACGTCGCTGCCCCACGGCGGCGAGGCAGACCGCGCATTGGCCCCGGGAGCCGTGGTGCTGATTGATACAGGAACCCAGATTGACGGGTACAATTCAGACATCACGCGCACGTACGTGTTCGGCGAACCTACAACAGATGTACGCAAGGTGTGGGACGCGGAGAAGGAAGCACAAGCCGCGGCGTTCGACGCCGCCATCCTGGGAGCGCCATGCGAAGCGGCGGATTATGCGGCGCGCGTTGTGTTGGAACGACATGGATTTGGCCCGGACTATCGCCTGCCCGGCCTGCCTCACCGCACCGGTCACGGCATCGGCCTCGATGTGCACGAAGCGCCAAATCTGTGCCGCGGCGATATCACACCGCTCGCGCCCGGCATGTGTTTCTCAAATGAGCCAATGGTTGTCGTGCCAGGCCGGTTTGGCGTGCGGCACGAGGATCACTTCTACATGACCGACAAAGGTCCGCGCTGGTTTACGCAGCCTGCGGCAAGCATCGACGATCCGTTCGCGAACGCACCAGCGTTCGCCTGATCAGATCACCTGGAAGCCGTGCGCGAAGACGTCTTCGTCGTCGATCCAGATTTCATTGCGGCCTGTCGCGATGGCGCTGCCTTCGATCGACGGAACAATTGCGCGTTGGCCGCCAATCTCGGTTTCCGCTTCAACGCGTCCAATGAACCGGCTGCAAATGTAGCTCTCATGCACGAACGCTTCGCCGACCTTGAGACGGCCTTTTGCGTGCAGGTGAGCCAAGCGCGCTGAAGTGCCGGTGCCGCACGGCGAGCGATCAATCGCTTTGTCGCCATAGAACACGGCGTTGCGGCCGTCAGCGTCTTTGCTCTTGGGCGCATCGGCCCAGAGCACGTGGCTGACGCCGCGAATAGTGGAGTCGACCGGATGCACTGGCTCGACTTGCTCACGCACAATCCGACGAATGACCGGCGAAAGCTGAAGGATGCGCGCGGCGCCGAGATCGTCGAGGCTCTTGTAAGCGCCTTGCGGCTCGATGATCGCGTAGAAATTGCCGCCATATGCGATGTCGAGCGTCAGCGCCCCAAAATCCGGAACATCAATGCGAACGTTCTCGGCGGCGAGGTAACTTGGGACATTGCGAATCCGGACGCTCCGCACGCGCCCGCCTTCTTGCACATAATTGAGTTCGATCTTCCCGGCCGGGACCTCGGCAACAAAACGCCCGGGCGTGCGGGGTTTTATCAAGCCGTTCTCAAGCGCGAATGTCACGATCCCGATCGTGCCATGCCCGCACATCGGCAAACACCCGCTGGTTTCGATAAAGAGGATGCCGACATCGGCGTCGGGCGTCGTTGGCGGATAGAGAAAACCACCGCTCATCATGTCGTGGCCGCGGGGCTCGAAGCAAAGGCCAGTGCGAATCCAATCGTAGCGCGTCAGAAAATCCTGACGGCGCTCACTCATGCTCGAGCCAACGAGTTCCGGCGCGCCTTCGATGACGAGTCGCACCGGGTTGCCAGCCGTGTGCCCGTCGATGCAGCGAAAGACGTGACGCGTCACGCGGCTGCCTTCAACGCCGGGCGCGTCGCGGCCGCCTTCTCAACCATGGCGGTGACCTCAGCGCGACGCGCGCCGATGAGCGGATAGCGCGGCGGCCTTACACGCTCACTGCCCCGGCCCATAATTTGCTCAGCGAGCTTAATGGACTGAACAAGGTCGTGCTCGGCATCTAAATGCAGCAGCGGCATAAACCAGCGATAGATCGCGAGCGCTGTTTCCAAATCATTGCGCTTGAAGGCGTTGTAAAGCTCGAGCGATTCCTTTGGAAACGCGTTGGTCAGCCCCGACACCCAGCCCTTCGCGCCAAGCATCAAGCCTTCAAGCGCGACATCGTCCAGGCCGGCAAACAACATGATTTTGTCGCCAACGGCATTGTAGAGATCGGTGAAGCGGCGCGTGTCCGGCGCGCTCTCTTTCAGACAGACAATGTTTGGAATATCCGCGAGTTGCTTGATCGCTTCGATGCCCACGCTCACGCGGTACGCCGGCGGATTGTTATAGAGCATAATCGGCAGGCTGGTTTCCTTCGCGACCGCCTTGAAATGCGCCACGAGTTCGGCTTCCGCCGGCACATAAACCATGGCCGGCAACAACATCAGGCCATCCGCGCCGAGCTTCTCGGCGTCACGTGCAAATTCGATGGCGCGATTGGTGTCGAGTTCGGAAACGCCCGCGATAATCGGCGCGCGCTTGCCGACGGCTTCAACAGCGGCCCGCAATACGTCCCGTTTTTCGTCCGGCAACAGCGAATTGTTCTCGCCCACGGTGCCCATAATAATGAGGCCGTGGACGCCGTCACGGATCAGCGCGTCCTGCACGCGCTGGGTTTCGCCGATATCAATGGAGAGATCGGGCGCGAACTGCGTCGTCGCCGCCGGAAACACGCCATGCCAATCGACTTGCATCAGAACCCCCAGTTGCTTACGCGGGCAAACCTATACGATCCGGTGGGGCGATGAAAACGATTCTGGTCATTGGCGGCGGCATTGTTGGCGCCTCCTCCGCGCTGCGGCTGCAGGCGGCGGGCGTTCAGGTGACGTTGATCGATCCGGGCGATCCGCGGCGCGGCGCATCCTACGGCAATGCCGGCCATATCGGCGCCGAGCAGGTGGCGCCGTGGTCGGCATGGGGAAATGTCCTGCGCGCGCCCCGGTCGAGCTTTGGCGCGGGCGGCCCGCTCGATTTTCGCTGGAGCGATGTAGCGCTTTGGACGCCGTGGTCGATGCAGTTCCTGCGCGCGTGCGATCCGGCCCGGTTCGAGCGCGGGCGCGAGGCGCTGATCGAACTGCTGGCGGATTCCTTGCCGGCCTGGCGCCGGATCGCGGAATTGGCGGGCGCGCCCGAGATTGTGATCCCACACGGCCATGCGACGGCATGGATGACAGAGCGCGGCGCGGCCGACGGATTGGCGGCGTGCGCGGCGGCGACATGGGGCCGCACGACGAGCTATCGCGAAATGACGGGCGCGGAATTGGCGCGCTATGGAAATGTGCTCAATCGCCCGCCGACCGCGGCCGTGATTTTCAGCGGCACCGGGCAAGTCAGCGACCCTCAGGGCGCGCGGGCTGCCATGTTGGCTTCGTTTGCGGAGCGTGGCGGAGAGATGGTCACCGGCCGGGTTACGCGGCTTGAGGCGAACGCGCGCATCGCTCTGGCGGATGGTCCGGCGCGCGAGGCGGATGCAGTGCTCGTATGCGCGGGGCCTTGGTCGCGGTCGCTGATGGAGCAGCTTGGCGTGCGCGCGCCGCTGATTGGCGAGCGCGGCTATCATCTGCAGAGCGCGGAGACGAATTGGCCGCACGATCTGCCGACGACAGTGTTTGAAGAGAATTTCATCGCGGTGTCGCGCTTCACAAGCGGTTTGCGCTGCACGAGTTTCGTGGAGTTTGGGTCGCCGGATGCGCCCGGCGATGAACGCAAGTGGCGGCGTCTGCGGCAGCGCATCGGTGAACTCGGGATCAAATTTGAAGCGAACCCCGATCGCTGGGTTGGCTCGCGTCCGTCCCTGCCCGATTTTCTACCCGCCATCGGCCGCTTGGAGCGCGCGCCGAAAGTGCTCTACGCGTTCGGGCATGCGCATTTGGGACTGACGGAAGCGCCGATCACGGCGGAGATCATCGCGGCGATCGCAGCGGACAAGCCGCCGCCGGTCGATATTGCACCGTTTAGGATTGAGCGGTTTGGGTGAGGATTGTGATGAGGGTGCATGCAACTCGTCCGACGCCTGATCACCCTCACCCGCTTCGAACAAAGTTCGAAGCGACCTCTCCCTTACAGGGAGAGGTGACGCTCACCGCCGCTAGCGCAAACTAGCGTTGATCTTTTCCAGGTCCGCCACGCTCGGAATGAGATCCGCGTCGGGCAACTTGTTCAACGGCGTATCAACCGTGCCCATTGAATCGTGCAAATCGCTCGCTTCCGGATCGACATAGAGCAGACCCGTCACGATCTCGCCTTCGGCGGCTTTGCGCGCGAGATAGCCGAGCGCTTCGTTCCGATCTGTCGCGTCGTAATCGTCTTCGATCTTACGCAGACGCAGAATTGATCCGTCGTGCTGGCGAACTTCCTTCAATTCACCAGCCTTATAGTCAGCCGTGATCGGCGCACGCGGCGTGATGACATCGACACGGTTCACCGCCTCATTGTGCTCGCGCACGTAGTCGAAGCTCTTGGTCGAGCCGACGTGATTATTAAACGCCACGCACGGGCTGATGACGTCGATGAACGACGTGCCCTTGTGCGAAAGCGCGCCTTTGATCAGCGGCACGAGCTGGTGCTTGTCGCCCGAGAAGCTGCGGCCAACGTAGGTGGCGCCGAGTTGCAGCGCGAGCATGACAAGATCGATGGCGCTATCCTTGTTCTCCGCGCCCTTCTTGGCCTTCGAGCCCTTGTCGGACGTGGCGGAGAACTGGCCCTTGGTAAGCCCGTAAACGCCGTTGTTTTCGCAGATGTACGTCATGTTCACGCCGCGGCGGACAGCGTGGCAGAATTGACCGAGGCCAATCGAAGCGCTGTCGCCATCGCCGCTGACGCCGAGATAAATCAGATCGCGAGCAGCGATGTTGGCGCCGGTGAGCACCGACGGCATGCGGCCGTGGACGGCATTGAAGCCGTGCGCGGGGCTGACGAAATAGTCCGGCGTCTTCGACGAGCAACCGATCCCCGAGAACTTTGCGAGCCGATGCGGGGCAAGATCGATTTCGAAGCAAGCTTGAATAATCGACGCGCTGATCGAGTCGTGCCCACACCCAGCGCAGAGCGTGGAGATACGCCCTTCATAATCGCGGCGGGTGAAGCCGAGCGCGTTCTTTTCCAGCGACGGGTGATGCAACGGCGGTTTGGCGATGTAGGTCATTACGCTTTCTCCCGCAGCGGCGCCGCGTGCGGGCCTTTGAGCTTTTCGGTGATGGCGGCGATGATGAAACGCGCCGTGATCGGCGTGCCGTCATAGTGCAGCACCGAGACGAGATTCGCCGGATTGATGCCGCCCTCGTTCACCAACAATGACTTCAGCTGCGCATCACGGTTCTGTTCGACCACGAACACTTGCTCGTGCTCGTTGATAAAGTCGAACACTTCATTGCTGAACGGAAATCCGCGAATGCGCATCGCATCGAGATGGATGCTGTGTCCTTCGAGCGCGTGCAGCGCTTCTTCCATCGAAGGATCGGTGGAGCCCATATAGATCACGCCGTCGGGCGCCGCCTTCGAGGCCTTGCGGACAATCGGCGCCGGCACGTGGGATTTCATGGTCTCCCATTTGCGCAGCAAGCGCTCCATGCCTTCGGTGTAGTCCTCGCCCTTCTCGGAATAGCGCGCGTCCTTGTCATGTGACGAGCCGCGCGTGAAGTAACTGCCTTTAGTGGGGTGCGTGCCGGGAAGCGTGCGATACGGCACCGCGTCGCCATCGACATCGCGGTAGCGGCCAAACGCAACGCCCTGCTCCAAATGCTCGTACGACAGCACCTTGCCGCGGTTGAGGTGGCGCTTGGCGTCCCATTTGAACGGCGGCGTGAGCCATTCCTGCATGCCGATATCAAGTTCAAGCATGACGAAGATGGTCGTCTGGAAAAAATCGGCGAGATCGAACGCCTGCGCGCCGAATTCGAACGCTTCCGTCGGATTGCCTGGAAACAGCATCGGATGCTTGGTGTCGCCGTGTGAGGCGTATGCGGCGAGGAGCAAGTCTGACTGTTGCGTACGCGTCGGCATGCCCGTCGATGGGCCTCCGCGTTGCACATCGAAGATCACAGCCGGAATCTCGGCGTAGTACGAAAAGCCGACGAACTCGTTCATCAGCGAAATGCCGGGACCGGAGGTGCAGGTAAATGCGCGCGAGCCCGCCCAGCCGGCGCCCATCACCATGCCGATCGAGGCAATTTCATCTTCCGCCTGCACGATGGCGTAACGGTTCTTGCCGTCCGCGTCCTTGCGGAGCATCTGGCAATATTTCTGAAAGCCTTCCGCAAGCGATGTCGACGGCGTGATTGGATACCAGGCACAGAACGTGGCGCCGCCATAAACCGCGCCAAGCGCGGCCGCCTCATTGCCTTCGACAAAAATGCGGTCGCCAACCTTGTCCGCGCGCTTCAATTTGAGGCCGATCGGCGCCAGGTGATCGGACGCGTATTTATAGCCAAGCTCAAAAGCCTTGAAGTTCGGCTCGATCAGCTTGTCCTTGCCCTTGAACTCTTCCTTCAGCAGGTCCTTTACGACCTGGGTCTCAAAGCCCAGCAGCTGCGCCAGCACGCCGACATAGCAAATATTCTTGAACAGCTGCCGCTGACGCGGATCGGCGAACTCACTCGCGATCAACTCCGTCAAAGGCGCGCCGATGATGGTGATGTCATCGCGAAACTTCGACGCCGGCAGCGGCTTGGATGAATCATAAAGGAGATAGCCGCCGGCTTCGACCGCTTTGATGTCGGCGTCCCATGTTTGCGGGTTCATCGCGATCATAAGGTCGACACCGCCACGGCGTCCGAGCCAGCCCGCTTCCGACACCCGCACTTCGTACCAGGTCGGCAGACCCTGAATGTTCGAGGGGAAGATGTTGCGCGCGCCCACCGGCACGCCCATGCGCAAGATCACCTTGGCGAATAAGCCGTTGGCGCTGGCCGAACCGGAGCCATTCACATTGGCGAATTTGACAACGAAATCGTTCGTCGCGGCGAGTGGCTTGGCCATGCGAAGGTGTGCGCCTCGTAACCCGCGCGAAAGCAGCCAGTCCGCTCCGCGGGGAGCAACTCAATAGCCTGTCACGACCTGCAATTGAAGGGCTCAGCCGCGCGAAGCGCGCTGCGGCGGCCGGTTTGCGCTGAACACGATCGAGGCATTGCCGAAATGGCTGCGATAGCGGTCGAGCTTGTCCTGGCTGATCGTCCGATACCCCATCACCGGCTCGACCACGACGAAGCGCTCATCGTCATAGCCCACGACCAAAAGGTAATGGTCGACCATCTCCAGGCCGGTAAGCTCCGACACCTGCCCCACTCGGTTCGAGAGGAAGCCGCCGGCGTAGCCGATGACGGGCGTGTTGGCGCCGGGGAAGGTCCTGTTCTGGACGTAAATGGACGGCAGTCGCACTGCGACAAGCACCGGGCGCCCGCTTTCCAGTTCGCGGATGATCGCGGCATTGTCCAGCCGGACGCCACTTGCAACGAGGCCATTGGCTTGCGCGAGAGTCAGCAGTTCCGCGATCGAATATCCGGCGGACTGCGCCGGCGGCGTGCTGGCATAAATGTCATTCCCGGCGATCGTGCCCGGGCCGCGCCAGTAATTGATCACGCTCGCCAGAGCGTGCGCCCCGCAGGAGGGTCCTTCTGTCTGGCGGTCGTGCGCGACCGGCAACACGAGGGCATTGGCCTCCATGCGCCGGTCGAACACTTCAAAGCTGTTGTTGGCGCTCTCTTCGGCGAACGTGCTCACGTCGGGTACCGGCGTGACGGCGCATCCAGCGATGATGAACGCCAACGACAAAGCCGCGGCGCTTAAGCGCCTCAGCATTAGCCGACTGCGACCGCAATGACGACCACGCCGGCGAGAATGCCGAGCAGCAGCCATTGGTTGTCCGTGATGCCGGCCTGGTAGTCAGCGGCTTCTTCTTCCGAGAGCACGCGCACTTCGTACCCTTGATTTTGCAGCTCCATGGCGCGGTTCGACGCATCGGCGCCGAGGCCGTAGCTTTGGAGTTCTTGCGCCGTAAAGGTCTGCGGAGCAGCCGAACGGAATTGTGCTTGTTCAGCATAGGCGGGTGCGGTGGCTAGCGCGAAAGCAAGCGCCGCAGCGCCGAGAAAACGAGACTTCATGGGGTGGTCCCTTCCTGTCCTCAAAACGGGGAAAGCGATGGCTGGCAGAAGCCCAACACACCACTTCCACGACCGCCGCAGCTTTCGGCTGCGACGCCCGACCTTGCCAAACGCGGCCTACAGTGCACGGTTCCTACCGCACTGCCGATTGAGCACTCTTGTGCGCCAGCAACACCAGAACGTTGCAGGGAGACCACTACGGATCTCCCCACAAGTGCTGGAACAATCAGGTTGCGGCGACAACCACGACGACCACCAGCAAACCGATGAGCAACCAATGGGTTGTCGTCATGCCGGCTTCGTATTGCGCGGCTTCTTCCGGCGTCATCACGACGACGTTGTAGCCTTGCTCTTGATAGGCTGCGACCTGAGCTGAGTCTTCCGCCGACAAGCCGTA
Source organism: Hyphomonadaceae bacterium (assembly GCA_016791365.1). Classification (GTDB taxonomy): domain Bacteria; phylum Pseudomonadota; class Alphaproteobacteria; order Caulobacterales; family Aquidulcibacteraceae; genus Vitreimonas. The sequence goes on from JAEUMT010000006.1 coordinate 36,857, forward strand.
TTGTTGCAGCTCTTCCGTCGAAAACGCGCGCGCCTCAGCTGATCTAAACTGAGTTTGTTCCTGCGCCATCGCCACTGGCGCGAACGAACTCAGCGCAAGACCAAGCGCTACGGCTGTTACAAAACGCTTCATGTTAGTGCTCCCCTGGAGGTTCCCGACAATGGGAGCGGCGCTGAGGCCAATTGGCAGATGCGCCGTCCTATATTAGCGGCGGTCGCTTGTGCGACGTCGCGGGACACGCGCGCATTGCGCGCGACACAAAATCCCCTGCCCACGGCAACGCTAACATAGCAGCGGCGTGCAGCAAGATAATTCGAGTCCCGATTTATTTCGCGCCAACAGTCTCGCGTTTGCGAGATGGTGATTTCGGCGCGCAGCCGGCCTGCGTGATGTCGAGATAGAATTGCTGCATGTCCCACGCGCCCGTCGGACAACGCTCCGCGCACAGCCCGCAGTGAAGGCAAACGTCTTCGTCCTTCACCATCACGCGCGCGGTCTTCAATCCGTCCTGCACGTACAAATCCTGAGTGAGATTCGCCGCCGGCGCACTCAAACGTTCACGAAGTTCCGTCTCCTCACCGTTCTCCGTGAACGTTATGCAATCCATGGGGCAGATATCGACGCACGCATCGCACTCGATACAGGCCGGCGCCGAAAATACCGTTTGCACATCGCAGTTCAGACAGCGTTGCGCTTCCTTGTAGCCCAGCAGCGGATCGAAACCCTTTTCGACCTCGATCTTCACGTTGCGCAGCGCAACGCCAGGCTCGACGAGCGGCACCTTGTAGCGAAGATCAAGCGAGATATCGTTATCGTACGCCCACTCGTGAATGCCCATCTTGGTGGACATCATCGAAACGCCAGGCGGCAGGCGATCCTTCACGTCCTTGCCCTGGCAAAACAGGTCGATCGACACCGCCGCATCATGACCGTGCGCGACGGCCCAGATTATATTTTTCGGTCCGAACGCAGCGTCGCCGCCAAAGAACACGCTCGGGATCGAGGATTGCTTCGTCACCTCATCGACGACGGGCATGTCCCATTTGTCGAACGTCATGCCGATGTCGCGCTCGATCCAGGGAAACGAGTTCTCCTGACCAACCGCCATCAGCACATCATCGCACTCGAAGTGAACGTCTGGCTCACCCGTCGGCTCAAGCCGCTTCTTCCCGTCTTTTTCGACCCAGTGCATTTTCGTGAACAGCACGCCGGTGAGCTTGCCGTTTTTGTGCGTGAATTCCTTCGGGTTGTGGAAGTTGATGATCGGGATGCCCTCATGCTGGGCGTCCTCTTTTTCCCACGGGCTCGCTTTCATCTCATCAAAGCCCGAGCGCACCACCACCTTTACGTCCTCACCACCCAAACGGCGCGAGGTGCGGCAGCAATCCATCGCGGTGTTGCCGCCGCCGAGCACGATCACGCGCCTGCCGATCTTGTCGATGTGCTCGAACGAGACGCTCGAGAGCCAATCGATGCCGATATGGATATTGGCGGCAGCTTCCTTCTGGCCTGGCAAGCCCAAATCACGGCCGCGCGGCGCACCTGTGCCGACGAAAACCGCGTCCCAATTCTGGGCAAGCACATCTTTCAACGAATCGACACGCGTGCCGAAGTGCGTGACTGGCTCGTAGCGCAGAATGTAGTCCACCTCTTCGTCGATCACACTTTCCGGCAAGCGGAAGCGCGGGATTTGGGTGCGGATCATGCCGCCACCCTTCTTTTCCGCGTCATAGATGTGAACTTCATAGCCAAGCGGCAGAAGATCACGCGCCACCGTCAGCGAAGCCGGTCCCGCACCGATACAAACGACGCGCTTGCCATTTTTCTTCTTGGCCGCCGGCGGCAACAGATCGGTGATCTCGCCCTTATTGTCCGCCGCGACGCGCTTGAGCCGGCAAATCGCGACCGGCTCATCTTCCACGCGTCCACGGCGGCACGCCGGTTCACACGGACGATCGCAGGTGCGCCCGAGCACGCCCGGAAACACGTTCGACTTCCAATTGACCATGTACGCGTCGGCATAACGCTGCGCCGCGATCAGCCGGATGTACTCGGGCACGGGCGTATGCGCCGGACACGCCCACTGACAATCCACGACCTTATGAAAGTAGTCGGGGTTCGCGATATTGGTGGGCTTCAAGCGGCCTGCTCCCTATGCGGGGCGGAACGTACTCCGCTCTAAGGTGTCGCGGCAATCGCTAAGCGCTTGATTGCTTGGCGGCGGCTGGCATGGTCGCGCGCGATGAGTGAGGGCTGGCAATTCTGGATCGACCGCGGCGGCACGTTCACCGACGTCGTGGCGCGCGGCCCCGGCGGCATCGAAATCGTCAAGAAGCTCTTGTCGGTAAACCCGGGCCGCTACGAAGACGCCGCGCTTGAGGCGATGCGACTCATTCTCAAAGAGCATGGCGGAACACTCTCCGACATCCAGGCGGTGAAGCTCGGCACCACCGTCGCCACCAACGCGTTGCTGGAGCGCAAAGGCGCCAATGTCGTGTTGGTGGTGACCGATGGATTCGGCGACGCCCTGGAAATCGGCACGCAAGCGCGGCCAGACATCTTCGCGCTGCATATCATCAAGCCGGACCTGCTGCACCAGCGCGTCATCGAAGTGCGCGAGCGCGTCACCGCCGAAGGTGAGGTGCTGACGCCGCTCGACGAAGCTCATGCGCGGACGCAGCTGCAGAGCGCCTATGACGATGGCTTTCGCGCCGCCGCCATCGCGTGCCTTCATGGCTGGGCATACCCGGCGCACGAACAGCGGCTCGCCGATATCGCCCGCGAGATCGGCTTCACGCAGATCAGCGTGAGCTCCGAAATCAGCGGTTTGATCAAGTTTGTGCCGCGCGCCGACACAACAGTCGCCGACGCGTATCTCTCGCCGGTGCTCCGCGCCTACATTGACGGCTTTCAGAAAGGCTTCCTCGGGCCGCCGGCGCCCTCGCCAGCCGAAAGCGCTGGCGGGCCGAATGTTCTCTTCATGCAGTCCAACGGCGGCCTCGCCCGCGCGGACAGCTTCCGCGGCCGCGATGCTGTGCTTTCCGGCCCCGCTGGCGGCGTCGTTGGCATGGCGGCAGCCGCAAGGCGCGCCGGTTTCGATCACGCGCTCGGCTTTGACATGGGCGGCACCTCGACCGACGTCTCACATTTCGCCGGCGCCTACGAACGCACAAACGAGAGCGTCGTCGCCGGCGTGCGGCTCTCAGCGCCGATGCTGCAGGTCCACACCGTCGCCGCGGGCGGCGGCTCCATTTGCTACTTCGACGGCATGCGCTTGCGCGTCGGCCCGCACAGCGCCGGCGCCGACCCCGGACCCGCCTGCTATCGCCGTGGCGGGCCGCTTACGATCACCGACTGCAACGTGCTCCTGGGTCGCGTGCGCCCCGAATTCTTCCCCGCGATCTTCGGGCCAAACGCCAACGCGCAACTTGATCGCGACATCGTCGTCTCAAGGTTCGCATCGCTCTGTGCGGAGATCGAAGCCAGGACCGGCCGCGAAATCACATCTGAGGAAGCAGCCGAAGGCTTCTTGCGCATCGCCAATGAGAGCATGGCTGAGGCGATCAAGAAGATTTCGATTCAGCGTGGATACAACCCAGCCGAATACGCACTCGTCGCGTTTGGAGGCGCCGGTGGTCAGCACGCATGCGCAGTCGCGGACGCCGTCGGTGTTGAGACCATCCTGCTGCATCCTCTTGCCGGCGTTCTAAGCGCTTGGGGCATCGGTCTGGCCGATGTCCGCGCTGTCGTTGAAGAAACCGTCGAAGAACCGCTCGCGAGCGCGGACATCACAGCGCGCGCCGGCACTCTGGTCCAGCGGGCGCAGCACCTGCTCCCGCAAGATGGCAAGGCCGAGCGCTCCGTTTTGGTTCTGGCGCACCTGAAATACGACGGCGCCGATTCCGCAATTCCGATCTCTTTGAGCGACAACAATCTGGCGCAAGCGTTCGAAGCTGAGCACCAGAAACGATTTGGCTTCATCGATCCTGATCGCGCCATCGTCGTTGCGTCGCTATCGGCGGAAGCCATCGAAGAAACGGGCGTCGCCGCGCCCGCCGCGCCGCGCCCCTCCGCCGACCTGGGGGGGCCGGCTACGATTCGGCTTCACGCCGACGGCGAAACCCGCGACGCTCCCGCGCACCTGCGCGAGGCGCTGGCCGCCGGGACGGAAGTGAACGGTCCGGCGCTGATCCTCGAACAAAGCTCGACCACCTACGTCGCGCCAGGATGGCGCGCACGGATGAGCGAACACGGCGATCTCATCCTCTCCCGCATCGCGCACATCGAACGCCGCGCCGTAGGCGCCCACGCCGATCCGATTTTGCTTGAAGTGTTCAACAACCGCTTCATGGGCGTCGCTGAGGAAATGGGTTTGGCGCTGCAGACAACAGCATCGTCCGTGAACATCAAGGAACGTCTCGACTTCTCTTGCGCGATTTTTGACGCGACAGGCGGGCTCGTCGCCAACGCGCCGCACATCCCCGTGCATCTCGGCTCAATGAGCGACAGCGTACGTGAGATCATTCGCCAACGCGGCGCTACGATGCGCCCAGGCGACATCTACATGCTCAACGCGCCGCACGCCGGCGGCACCCACTTGCCTGACATCACGTTGATCGCGCCGATCATACTTGACGGCGATTCACGCCCCGCCTTCTTCACCGCTGCGCGCGGACACCACGCCGACATCGGCGGCATCACCCCTGGCTCAATGCCCCCGGACTCGCGCACGATCGCGGATGAAGGCGTGCTGATCGAGAACTTCCTACTCGTTCAGGACGGCCGCCTGCTTGAAGCTGAAACGCGCGCCCTCTTCGCATCCGGGCCACATCCCGCGCGCGACATTGATCGCAACATTGCGGACCTAAAAGCTCAGATCGCGGCTTGTGCCCGCGGCGCCGAAGAACTGAAACGGCTTGTTTCACATTACGGCCGCGCCGGTGTGGCCGCATACATGGGTCACGTCCAGGACAACGCCGAAGAACAAATCCGCCGGGTCATCGACCAGCTCAAGCCCGGATCGTCCACGGTCGCGATGGACAGCGGCGCAATAGTGAAGGTCGCCATCACGCCAAATCATTCAAACCGCAGCGTGAAGGTCGACTTCACCGGGACCAGCGCGCAACAAGACACCAATTTCAACGCACCTCTCGCAATTACGCGCGCGGCCACACTCTACGTCTTCCGGACGCTGGTTGATGACAACATTCCGCTCAACGAAGGCTGTCTAAAGCCGATTGAAATCATCGTTCCGGAAGGCTCGCTTCTGCACCCCAAACGCGGCGCCGCCGTCGTTGCCGGCAATGTCGAAACGAGCCAAGTGGTGGTTGACGCGCTCTATGGCGCCCTCGGCGCCCTCGCCGCGTCGCAAGGCACAATGAACAACTTCACCTTCGGCGACGAGAAGCGCCAATATTACGAGACCATCTGCGGCGGCGCCGGGGCCGGGCCTTCATTCGATGGCGCAGCCGTGGTGCAAACGCACATGACCAACTCGCGTCTCACCGATCCTGAGGTGCTGGAGACTCGCTTTCCTGTTCTCGTCGAACGATTCAGTGTTCGGCGTGGCTCTGGCGGCGCCGGAGCGCACAAAGGTGGCGACGGCGCGCTCCGGCGCATTCGTTTCCGCGAACCCATGACGGCCGCGATGCTCGCAAACCGGCGATCGACGGCCCCGTTCGGACTGAACGGCGGCGACGACGGAGCGCCTGGCGCAAATCGCATCGAGCGAACTGATGGATCGGTCACAACGCTTGCCGCGACCGGTAAGGCGCAGGTGCAGCCTGGCGATGTGTTTGTGATCGAAACACCCGGCGGTGGCGGATACGGCAAAGCATAAGGCGAAAGAGCATGCTCGTACTATTGGGGATCGGCGTTGTCGTGCTGGGCTTTGTGCTCCGCGCCAATCCATTACTCGTCGTAATGGCCGCCGCACTGACGACAGGGCTTGCGGCCGCCTGGACACCCGAGGCCAACGTCCAGATCATGTACGACGCCGCGCTGTCGACAATCGCCGCGTTCGGCAAAGCATTCAACGATAGCCGCTATGTCAGCGTGGTTTGGTTTGTGCTGCTCGCCATCGGCTTGCTGGAGCGCTCCGGCCTGCAGGAACGCGCGCGCATCCTGATCTCACGCGTCAAGGCCGCCACTGTTGGTCGGGTGCTGTTCGTCTATTTCGTTGTCCGGCAAGCCTCTGCCGCTCTCGGCCTCACCTCTCTTGGCGGGCATGCGCAAATGGTGCGGCCGCTTGTGGCGCCAATGGCGGAAGGCGCCGCCGAAACCCACCACGGCGCCGTCCCAGACCGCGAACGATATCTCATCCGCTCTCACGCCGCCGCCGCCGACAATATCGGACTCTTCTTCGGCGAGGACATCTTCATCGCCATTGCCTCGATTTTGCTGATCAAGGGCTTCCTTGAGCAGAACGGCATTGTCGTCGAGCCGCTGCAGCTTTCTATCTGGGCAATCCCAACGGCGATCTGCGCCTTCGCAATCCACTCGACCAGGCTGTGGATGCTGGATCGGCATTTGAAGCGCGTGCTCACCAAGGCGGAGACCGCGCGATGATCACGATGCCGCTCGTTTATATCGCCGTCGGGCTTTTCTTCCTGGCGATCGCGATCCTTTCGTTGAGCGACAAGCACAACCCGCGCCGGTTCTTCAATTTCCTGTTCTGGGGTTTACTGGCGATCAGCTTCCTCGCTGGTCAGTATCTTGGCGATCTCGGCAACGGTTTACTCGCACTGGGTCTCGTTGTGGTTGCCGTGATAGGGCTTGGTCAGGGCAAACCCGCGACCACATCGCCGCAAGAGCGGCGCGAAAGCGCCATGAAGCGCGGTGATTTGCTCTTTCTTCCGGCGCTGATCATCCCCGCTGTTGCGCTTGGCGGCACGCTGATAGCGAAGGAAACCGATTGGGGCGCCACGATCATCGATCCCGCGCAAGCGACATTGATTTCGCTTATCCTCGGCGCTCTCATCGCCGTTGCCGTTTGCATGCTATGGCTGCGCCCGCCGGCGCTCGCGCCGCTGCAGGAGGCGCGGCGCCTGCTCGACGCGGTCGGATGGGCGGCGATCCTGCCGCAAATGCTCGCTTCGCTTGGCGCGGTGTTCCTGGTGGCGGGCGTTGGCGAACAGGTTGGCGCGCTGTTCTCGCAATTTATTCCGCTCGACACGCGCACAGTTGCGGTCGCCGCATACTGCATTGGCATGGCGCTGTTCACGATCATCATGGGCAATGCCTTCGCGGCATTCCCCGTGATGACGGCAGCTGTCGGCCTGCCGTTCGTCGTCGTCGCGCTGGGCGGCGATCCGGCGCGTGTGTGCGCCATCGGAATGCTGGCGGGCTTCTGCGGCACGCTAATGACGCCGATGGCCGCCAACTTCAACGTCGTGCCGGCAAACCTGCTTGAGCTTCCGGACCGCAAAGCCGCTCTCAATGGCGTCATTCGCGCGCAAATCCCCACCGCGCTGCCGCTGCTCATCGCCAACATCGTCTTGATGCGTCTTCTGGCCTTCCCCGCATGACCCAACTGAGCAAAGACATCGCCGAAAAGTTTGCGGGCCTCGCGCTCGCGCATGTGAGTCGCGAATACCCGAACATCATGCAGCACGCGATGGCGGGGCCGTCCGAAATCATGGGACCGCGCGCCGCGCACCCAATTTTCTTCGGCAGCTACGATTGGCACTCCTGCGTGCACGGCTATTGGCTGCTCGCGCGTCTCACGCGCCGCTATCCCGATCTCTCAAGCGCTTCGCAAGTTTCCGCGCTTTTTCAAGATTACATCACGACCGCGAACGTTGCCGGCGAGATCGCCTACATCGCGCGTCCGGAAGCTCGCGGCTTCGAACGCCCCTACGGCTGGGGCTGGTTGCTCGCGCTTCAGTGCGAACTTGAGCAACACAGAACCGACAAAGGCGAACGCGCTGCCGAAACCTTGCGTCCGCTCGCGCGCGCCCTCGCCGACCGCTTCCGCGCTTTCTTGCCGCTTTCAGACTATCCGGTTCGCACGGGCGTTCATTCATCCACTGCATTCGCGCTGCGTTTGGCCGCTGACTACGCCGAGCCAAACGATCCGGAGCTGTACGCGCTGATGCGCGACAAAGTCATCGCCTGGTACGGCGGCGATCGCGTGGCGCAAAGTTGGGAGCCAAGCCAGGACGACTTTCTCTCGCCAACCTTGATGGAAGCGGAGTGCATGCGCCGCTTTCTGGCGCCCGCGGCGTTTCGCGCCTGGTTCGAGGATTTCCTGCCAGGCGCGGCGAGACGCGAACCAGCGACGCTGTTCTCACCGGCGCGCGTGAGCGATCGCACGGATGGCAAAATCGCGCACCTGGACGGCCTGAATTTCTCCCGCGCCTGGTGCTGGCGTTCAATCGCAACGGCGCTCGGCGACGCGCATCCGGTGACGTCACGTGCGCGCGACGCCGCCGCGCTCCATATCGCGGCAAGCCTGCCTCACGTTGCAGGCGACTACATGGGCGAGCATTGGCTCGCGACTTTTGCCTTGCTTGCTTTGGAAGCTTAGCGCGCGATTGAAAACCTCAACGGCGCCAGACCATCGATACCGCACTCAATCTCGTCGCCAGGATTGAGCGCGCTGACGCCTGACGGCGATCCCGTGAAAATGAGGTCACCGGCCTTCAAGTCCCACCATCGCGACAACGCCGCGATGATTTCTCGGACGCTCCAGATCATATCGCGCGTATTCGCGTCCTGACGCATTTCGCCGTTCACCGCGATCCAGATCCGCGCGTTAGTTACGTCGCCACTGCTTGCGAGCGGCGTAAGCGCGCTGATCGGCGCCGATTGATCGAATCCCTTTGCGGTATCCCAAGGCGTGCCCGCCTTCTTCGCCTCGGCTTGCCGGTCACGCCGCGTAAGATCGACGCCAACACCGTAACCCCAAACATGGTTAATGGCGCTTCCCTCCGGAATATTCGCGCCGCCCTTTCCAATGGCGATCACAAGTTCGACTTCATGATGAAAGTTCGAAGTGTTCGACGGATATGAGATTGACGCACCGCTTTCGACCACTGCGTCCGCGGGCTTCGAGAAGAACAATGGCGGCTCACTCTTAGGATCATTCCCCATTTCACGTACGTGATCGGCGTAGTTTCTCCCAACGCAGAAAATGCGGCGTACCGGAAAGCGTACGCCGCTCCCAACGATTGCAACGGATGGCTGCGGAGGCGGTGAAAATGTAAATTCCATAAGCGGGTTTGAGCACGTCGCGGGGACGCGCGCAAACTCGCGTTGCCGGGGAAGCGCCGCGCGTTGGTGACGCAAACTATTGCGACGCCACCACGCGCGCGCGATCTTGGGCGACTGCCGGCGAGGGGCGGCGCGTCTTGGAATTGTGGGTTTTAGCGTTTCTGCCGTTGGGCGTGTGGGTGTGGTTGCTGGCGCAACGCATCGACGGTCTCGCGCGCCGCGTCGCCGAGCTTGAACTGCAACTCTTCACCCTTCGCTCCACGTCGCCGTCCGCCGGACAACCGCAAGATTCTGGCTCACCCGCCCCACCATCTGCTCCTTCCGAGGAACTGCTGCTGACTGAAGTCGTGCCGGACGATGTGCTCGTGCTCGACAATCCACTTCCTGAAGCCTCAAACGATACAAGCGAGCCGGCTACCCCGCAGCCAGCCGCCCCGGCGCCTGCCGCCTCCCCGCCGCGTATGCATTCGCCGCTGCTGCTCGACGATCCGATCATGGAGTCGCCGGAAGCAGAGACTAGGCCCCTTCCGCCGCCGAAGCCGCAGGCGCCGCCAAAGCGGCTTGACCAATGGCTTGCCGAAAATGGCCTCGCATGGATTGCGGGCATCGCCCTTTCCATGGGCGCGATTTATCTCGTCGCGGTCGCCGCGCAGTCGGCATGGTTCACCCCAACGGTTCGCCTGGTTGCCGCTCTCGTGCTTGGCGCGGCATTGCTCGGCGCCAGCGAATGGACGCGCCGTATCGGCATCACGCGTCCACCCGGGCATCCGCTCATGTCGGCATTGCTCGCCGGCGCCGGCGTTGTCGTTTTTTACACCACCACCTGGGCGGCGCACGGCCTCTATCACTTTATCGATTGGCCCGGCGGGGCCGCGCTCCTGATGCTCTGCGCACTGGCGCTGATCGGCCTTTCGCTCATGCACGGCCAGGCGCTCGGCGTTCTCGCGATCGGCCTCGCTCTACTGGCGCCAGCTATCGCCAGTTCGACGATCTGGCCGTCATGGGCGCTCGCACTCTATGTCGCGATTGTCAGCGCTGGCGGTTTCGCACTGGCTTTCTTCAAGCGCTGGTCGTGGGCGGCGCTCACGACAGTACTGGGGCTCTACTTCTGGTTCTTCGCGTCGATCGCAATCGATGATGTCCGCCGCGCACTCATCTTCGCCAGCATCGCCAGCATTGGCGGCGTGCTGGCGGCGTTCCGCGCGCCACTTGCGGATGAAAGCAAAGAGCGGCTGAGCTGGTCAGCCGTCAGCAGCCTCGGACCCAGCATCGCCATCAGCATTTCGAGCGCCCTGCTGGTTTGGGCGTGGCTCGCCGTAGCGCCCATTGTCAGTGGCATGATCGCGGGCCCCGCGCTGATCAGCATCTTCCATGTTGCACTGGCCAGCTACAGCGTGCGCGAACGCCACGCCGCGCCGGTCACGCTTGCCGTGGCCGTTGCGGCGCTCACCATCAGCTTCGTCGCCTTCTTGCGCGCGCGCGTCGCCATTGGCCCGCTCGGACCGGATTTCTACCCGACGATCTTGCTCGCCGCCTTCAGCTGCGTCATCTGCGCGCTGTTCGCCAATCCGCACCGCACCGGTCGCATCCTGATCGCAGCGGCTGGCGCGACTGGCGCCGCAGTGCTGACGCTTCTCGCGGCATTTTCGCGGGTCGATTGGCACGCCGTCGCGGCATGGCTTCCGCTCTTCGCAGCGAGCCTTCTGTCGTTTGCCGCCGCCTGGTACGCTGAAAAATCCGCGCAGGATCGCAAAACAGATGTCGCCGTCGCTTGGTGGGCCGGCGCCGGCGCCGCACTCGTGCTGCTGGGTGTGGAATCATCTTTCCCGGCCGAGGCGCGTGCGCTCGGCCACGCCGCCGCAACCCTCTTGTTCGTTGCCGGCTTTGTCTGGCGCGGTTGGCGCGTCACGGCTTGGAGCACACTCACGGGCGCCGCGCTCACCATCGCGCAAGCCCTCTCGCCGTCGCTGATCAACCCGATATTGAGCGGCGTCTTTCCTCTCTGGGCGGGCCTGCTGATTTTGCTCGGCGCCGCCGTTCTCCTCTTCGGCGGCTCAACGATCGTGCGACGCAGCAATGCAAACACGCTCGTCGCCGAGGCTCTCAGCGCGGCAACGGCCATCACGCTCCTTGTCGGCTTGTTTGTGGCGCTGCGATGGATCGCCGCCGGCGGGGCCGGCCTCGCCCTCGACGGATTTACGGAAACCTCGCTGCGCGTTCTGGCTCTATTGGCCGCGGGCCTCATCCTCTTGCCGCGCATTCACGAGACGCCAGGTTTTATCGGCGCTTGGCGTGGGCATGCCTTACTCGGACTCGGCCTTCTCTATGCGCTGACCGTTCCTGGCATCTTGCTCAATCCGTGGTGGGGCGGCCCCGGCCGCGCCGTCGTCAACGGCATGCCCATCGTCAACGCGCTTGCGCTCGCATTTGCCGCGTCGGCCGCCTTGGCATTCTGGGCGGCCATCCGCCTCTATGCGCGCCAGCGCACCGCCGCGCGCGCTTACGCGATCGCCGGTGGCGCACTGTCGCTCATCTGGCTGATCATGGAAATCCGTCACGCCTTCCATAGCGGCTCAATGGCGTCGCCGGAAATTGGCCTCTTCGAAGCTGCTTGCTTCGCGCTCGCATTTCTTGGTCTTGCGCTCGCCTTCACCGTTGTCGCGCGCGTTAGAGCCCGCAAGAACCCGCACCGCCCCTTCACGGAAGACTTGATGCATTCCATGCGTTCCGTGAGCTGGGGAGGAATCGGCGCTTCCGCCCTGATTGTGCTCGCCCTCCAACATCCGATCTGGGGTACGCACGATAGCGCATCCAGCAACGCCTTCTCGACGATGCTCGCGGTTCTCGCGCAGGCCGTGGCGATCGTGCTCGCGCTTGCTCTCGGTCGTGCGTTGTCCGTCTCGCGCACCGCCGAACCGACACGTTTTGCCGCGGCGTCCGCGGCCGTACTCTTCGCATGGAGTTTCGGGCACAGCGCCATTCGCTGGCTGCATCACCGCGGCTACATGGACGACGGCGCCGCGCCATATGCGCTCGAAGGCCTGGCCCATGCGCTTTGGCCACTGATCCTCGTGATCACCGGCGCGGTGCTCACCCGTTTCGCTCCGGGCCGCGACACAACGCGCGCCTATCTCTACGATCTGCAATCCATCTGGTCGGCCGCGATTTGGCCGGCGCTCGGTTTCGCCGGCCTGGGGATGTGGGCGCTGTTCAATCCGTGGTGGGGCGCGTGGCCCGCGCACCTCATCAGCGGCGCCGGTGCGTTCATGGCCCTGCTTGCCTACGGCGCCGCCGCCGCGTTGAGCTACGTTGCGCCCGACGTGCCGCACGTGCGCGGCATGAAGTGGATGGTGCCAACAGCCACGATCGCATGCGCCACGCATATCTTCGTTGCCGCCACACTGATCGTACGCTGGGCCTATCACGGGGCGGACATGGCCACCGCGCGCCCGGGCGAGATCGAGCTTTGGATTTATTCCGGCATTTGGGCGGTGCTGGCGACTGCCGCGCTCGCGCTCGGCGCCGTGCGCAACGATCCCGTACTCCGCTGGATCGGCCTTGCGATCTTCGCAATCACCATCGCAAAGGTCTTCTTTATCGACACCGCGCAGCTTTCGGGCGTCATTCGCGCGGGCTCGTTCATTGCGCTCGGCGCCATCGCCGCCGCGTCAACATGGATGTCGCGCCGCAATCGTCCGCCGCCAAGCCCCGGCGACCTTGTAACCGTTACGCCAAGCGCGCGGCGTGAAAGGCGACGTGTTCGGAGACGAAACTCGCCATGAAGAAATACGAGTGATCGTAGCCTTCCTGCATGCGCAACGTAAGCTTCTGACCGACTTTGCCCGCCGCCGCTTCCAGGAGTTCGGGCTTGAGCTGCTCTTTCAGGAACGCGTCCGCCGTTCCCTGATCGATCAGGATGTCATCGAACGGCGCGGCTTTGCCGGCTTCGATGAGCAGCGACGCATCATGCCCACGCCAAGCATCGCGATCCGGCCCGAGATAAGCGCCGAAGGCCTTCTCTCCCCACGGACACCGCGTTGGCGACGCAATCGGCGCGAACGCCGACACGCTCTTGAACAAGTCCGGATACTTCATCGCCAATGTCAGCGCGCCATGTCCGCCCATCGAGTGACCAAATATCGAGCGGCGCGGAGCCAGCGGAAACGCTCCTTCCACGGCCTCGATCAAATCGCGCGCGACGTAGCTTTCCATCTTGAAGTACGGCGCCCAGGGCGTCTGCGTTGCGTCAACGTAGAAGCCAGCGCCTTGTCCCAAATCGTAGGCTGGATCATCCGCTACACGTTCACCGCGCGGAGATGTATCCGGCGCAACAATGGCGACGCCGTGCTTGGCCGCTGCGCTGTAGGCGCCGGCCTTGGTCGTGAAATTTTCTTCCGTGCAGGTCAGACCCGATAACCAGATCAGATACGGAAAAGGCCCCTTGCCTGGCGGCATATAAACGGAGAGCGTCATCTTCGTGCCGGTCGACGCGCTCTGGTGATGCGCATAGTTCAGCGTGCCGCCATGGACGCGATGCTGTTTCAGGATTTCCAAACGTCGCTCCTACAATCCGTCATTCTGGGGCGATGCGAAGCATTGAGCCCAGAATCCAGGGGCGACAAGCACCCGCGCTTGAGAACTTTGAATCCCGGGCTCTCGCTACCGCGAGCCCCAGGATGACGGCGTTAGCGCGGCTTCGCGCCTTCGCGCGCGAAACCTTCCATCAGCATCTCGTAGTCCGATGGCGGCGGAAACTCAGGATACGAGTGCTTCGCGCCGCTCACCGCGCCCGGCAGCTTATCTTGCGCGCCCGTCTCAGCATACGGCTGCACCCAGCTTGAGTCCTCGAGCGTCGCCGGCCGGAAGTTCACGAACGGCATGCCCTGCGGCCGCGTGAACAGCCAGTTCTTGCAGCGCGGACAGAATGAATGCTGCAACTCGGCGCGATGCATGCCGCCGATCTCTGGCGCGCCTTCGATCACCTCAAACCCAGTCTCGGGGATCATCAGCGTCAGCGAATACGCCCCACTCGTCAGCCGCTGACACGACCGGCAATGGCACGCCAACGCAATCATCGGCGGCTGCGTCACCCGCATCTTCACGCCACCGCACTGGCAAGACGCGGACCATGGGAGCTTCCAGTCAGTCATTCGGCGGCTCCGTGTAAAACACAGCAAGGACGCGCGCGCATTCGTCTTTCATCTCGTCCATCGCGCATTTTACCTCTTTCGGCGTGAGATTGGGATCGTCGAGCGTCCAATAGAGGCCGAGCAAATTCTCCATGCCAAGCTCTTCTGCCGCGTAGGCCTTGCCGTCGCCAGCGAGGTTGCGCGGTTCAAACAATGCGATGCCTTTGTGGTCCACGAACAGCGCGTCGTCGACCACGTCGAGTGGGTCGGCGCCGTCGCGCGCAGCTTGCAACAACGTCTGAATGTAGAGCCAAGCTGCGAGGCGCTCAGATGGCGGCGAAACGTTCAGTTCACGCAGGCACCGCTCAAAAAGAGCCCCGTGCTCGGCCAGGGTGATGTCGCTTTCCCCAGCCAAGACGGCGACACTCTCGGACGGCTGATCCTCTTCAAGCCACTGCATCGCCAGTCGGCCCAAATCATCGCCATTAAGCCGACCGAGTCGCCAGAACGCACTCGCTTGCACCGGCGTCAGAGGGCCGGCGTAGCGCATCAAAAAACAATCACGCTACGAATGCTCTCACCCTTGTGCATCAGATCGAACGCTTCGTTGATCCGCTCCAGCGGCAGTTTGTGCGTGATCATCGGATCGATGGCGATCTTCTTGTCCATGTACCAATCGATGATCTTCGGCACATCCGTGCGGCCGCGCGCGCCGCCGAACGCGGTGCCTTTCCAAACGCGTCCGGTGACCAACTGGAATGGCCGCGTCGCCACTTCCTTGCCGGCTTCGGCGACACCAATGATAATGCTCTCGCCCCAGCCACGATGGCAGGCCTCAAGCGCCTGGCGCATGACGGTCGTGTTGCCGGTCGCATCGAAAGTATAATCCGCGCCGCCGCCGGTCAGCTCAACCAAGTGCGCAACCAAATCGCCGCTGACATTCTTTGGGTTGACGAAATGCGTCATCCCGAATTTCTTGCCCCACTCCTCGCGAGCAGGATTGAGATCGACGCCAACGATCATGTTGGCCCCGACCATCTTCAAACCTTGAATGACATTGAGACCGATGCCGCCGAGGCCGAACACGATACAATTGGCGCCCGCTTCAACTTTTGCCGTGTTGATCACGGCGCCGACGCCCGTCGTCACGCCGCAACCGACGTAACAAGCCGATTCAAACGGCGCGTCCTTGCGAATTTTAGCGACCGCTATTTCCGGCAACACGGTGTGATTGCTGAACGTGCTGCACCCCATGTAATGGAGCACCGGCTTGCCTTTGTAGGAAAAGCGCGACGACCCATCGGGCATCAGCCCCTTGCCCTGCGTGGCGCGGATCGCGGTGCAGAGGTTGGTCTTACGCGACAAGCAGCTTTTGCACTGGCGGCACTCAGGCGTGTAAAGCGGAATAACGTGATCGCCGACAGCGACGCTGGTCACGCCGGCGCCGATCTCCCGCACGATCCCCGCACCTTCGTGCCCAAGGATCGCCGGCCACGCGGCTTCGCTATCAAACCCGTCGAGCGTGTATGAATCCGTGTGGCAGACGCCGGTTGCTTTGATTTCGACCAGCACTTCGCCCGCACGGGGGCCTTCGAGATCGACTTCAACAATTTCAAGAGGCTTCTTCGCCTCGAACGCAACCGCCGCTTTCGTCTTCATGCGCATCGCTCCTTCGCGCGCGCTTATAGCGCGAGCCGAAAATGATGCGCGCGAAAAATTCTAGCGCTTTCCGCCCTTCGTCGCCTTCCGGGCCGGCGCAGCTGGCGTCCGGCGTTTATTGGGAGACGGCCGCGCTGATTTGCTCGGCGCCCTCGCGCCTTTGCTCTTCACAGCGGCCGTAACAGAAGCAGGATCGACCGACCGATACGGAACGTTCTTCGCAAAGGCGACGGCGCCGCTCTCTATCTCCTTGCGCGTGTCGGGATCCACGAGCTTGCCCAACCCCGCAAGCATGTAGATCGCCTCCACAGGGACGAGCGCCGCGACGGTTCGACCATAGCGGTCGAACCCGATCACGGCATTGTCCACTTGCGCGGTTTCTAGAGCCTCCGCGAAATTCGCGCGCGCCTCCGAAGTTGAAAGAACCGGAGGTCCCTTCGCCTTGCGTGTGCGGCTCGCCGCCTTCTTGAGCTGCTCTAGGCCTGACTTCATGTGAATGCCTGCTTCTCTTCCGGCACGCCAAAAATATCCAAGCTCCAATCGATGCCGGAGGAACTTTGGTTCCGATCGATTGAAGAGGGTTCAGCCCATATCCACGAACTCAGGACGAGACTTAGTCCGGTATTCTGACCGACCATCCTCGATTCCAGCCGCGCTTCCGATCCGAATGCCCCGCCTACGTTTGCGCACGAGGAGGTTAACGCAAGGCGCCTAAAGACAACGAACGCAGTACTTTGATGTGCGAGTTGTACAATTTCCACTCTGACATCACACATTGCCCGCAACACGCTACCGCCAATCTGCCGCAAGCGTGTGACGCACTGGCGCAAGACTATTGGAGCGATGCGCGTCAGCTCTCTCAAATTGAAATCTACGTTATCGCGAAACACATCGATTTTCCGAACGCTACGCTTGAACATCGCCATAGCGGCGCGCTTTGCGCTCTTCCTTCGCTTTCCCCCTTCACGCGATGCGTTTGGAGTTTTCCGTTGCGGGGCTCGTATCTTGGTTCCGCGAACCGCCTTTGAGTCAGCCCGGTTCTTTCGCGCGCGCGGCCGAGGCCCAATGCGCTTTGGGGGATCATTCTTTTGAAGACGCTGCAGCGTTGGTTTCGGCGTTTCCGGCGGCGACGGCCCATCCGCCACAACGATTTCATAATCGCGGATCAGCTCGTTCTTGCGCACCCGCTCGTCACAAACCTCGATCTTGAACCACAGCTCGCCGACATTGAACGATAGCCACCACGAGTTGAGGTCCTGGATCGTGACCGGCAGACGCCCGACAACGTACAGGGTCTCCAGGCCACAGAGCTGCGTCTCGGCCGCGTGCACGCGCGCGCGCGCCAAGTCCATGACGAGTTCGACCACTTCAGCGGTCAGGCCAACGAAACACTCGAGCACTGCCGCGCTACAACGCAACCTGAATTCCGGCGCGACGCGACGTTCATACTTTAGATCCCAGGCTTTCAGCTCCTCGCTTAGCAACGTCAGATTGATGACCCGGAATAGCGGCTGACCATCTTCGGTTGTGAATTCCTGCTCCAGCTTCTTGCCTGCCTCTGCCCTCTTCGGTTGCTGCGTTGTTCGCCGTACCGCGCTCACTTTACGAGCTTTCTTTGACGCTTTCTGCGGTTCCCGTTCGCGTGCCATCAGTGTAGCTTCCCCGTCTCTCGTGCCGCGATGCCTCGCGGTTCTGGGTTCTACAGTGTCGCAATCTTTACGCGCGTCCACGAACCTCCAGATGAGCGATCATGAAGGCTTCGTTATCTTGTACGACTCTTACATAATCGCCCCGGCGCCCGGCCAATCAAGCCTCTTCGCCAGCGCACGCTCGGCCAGGGCGCGAAACCGCGACAACTTTGGTCTGACGGGCAATGGGGCGGGGCGCCCTGAGGCGCTTACCGGGAGGTATCCGCCCGTAGCCGCCTCCTGACACGCCCGGGGCAGAGCCGGCCGCGAAATTTTTCTTAAAACAGAGGGAACGGATGCCTTGACCAAAGGTTCTTCCCACGGCGCCGACCTACTCCCCCCGCCCAGGCGCCACCGCAGCACGGGCCCGATCGATAGATCGGGCCCACCTGCGTTCTAGGGACCTTCCCACACCGATTGCCGCTACAGGCCCATGAAATGGCTGGCAAAACCGCCAGTTGGCGTCCAGGCGTGGAGCATCCACCCGGGCCGTTCGCTGGTCCTCGGAGCTATGCGCTGCCCATCGTCCATCGCCAGCCCGTAGGTCCACGACGTCGACGGCGCGACAATGACCGGCGCGTGCGCCGCCTGCCCAACCGCGACACGGTGATGGTGACCACAGACAACCCGCAGCACCTGACGGTGCCTGGATACAACATTGGCGAACTCCTCCGCGTCGAGCAGGCCGATCGTATCGAACAGGAGGTCGTGCGTGAGGAACGGCGGATGATGGAGCGCGATCAGCGTTGGCCGCGTTCGCTCCGCTGAAAGCGTCGATTCGAGCCATTCGGCCCCCGACCGGCGCAGCAAACCATGCGTCTCACCAGGGACAACGTCGTCCAGCGCCACGATCCGAACTGGAAACTGCTCAATCGTAAAATGCAGTGGGCCTTCACGTGGCAAATAAGCGTGCTGCGGAAACCGGCTGCGCAGAAGCGTGCGCTCGTCGTGATTGCCAGGCATCAGATAAAGCGGCGCCGGCGGATTCTCGATCGCCTCCGCCAGGGCGGCGTATTCATCCTCGCGCTCATCGTTCACAAGATCGCCGGTGAGCAAGATAACGTCGGCGCGATAGTCGCGCGCTTGCTCCATCGCCCGCTTCAATTGTCCCGCGGCCGCGCCCGCATCATCCGTACGGATATGCGTGTCGGAAATCTGTGCGAGCCGGAATTGTCCGCTCATCGTCCCTCGCCCCAGCTTTGCGCACGTTGCCCAGGGACGTTCCTGCAGCGCCACGAACTGCTTTGTCTGTGCCCGAGGTCACACCTAAGCGCTTGATGCGACGAACGACATGAGACCAAGGGCCTCAATCCATTCGACGAGCTTAGTCCAGCGCGCGCGCGACGCGGAAGCCGATGCCTTGTGTGCGGGAATTGAACTCATTTGAGCGACGCGCGGCGGCGCGCAACACCGGCGCCTGGTCGTTGAACTTGCCGCCCCGATAGACACGGCGACGGCATTCATCGGCCTGCACCGCGATGCCGTCGATCGGCGCCAGGTTATAGTTCGGCGCGTAGCAATCGGTGACCCACTCGCCGGCGTTGCCGTGCATGTCATAAAGATTGAACGCATTGCCTTCGTGCGCGCCGACCGGCGTGGTTTGCCGTGTTTGGAACGTCGCTTGCGTCTGCGTCACGCGCGCGCCGAACGCATACGCCGCATTCTGACCGGAGCGCGCCGCGTATTC
This sequence comes from Hyphomonadaceae bacterium, assembly GCA_016791365.1. GTDB lineage: Bacteria > Pseudomonadota > Alphaproteobacteria > Caulobacterales > Aquidulcibacteraceae > Vitreimonas. The sequence continues at coordinate 56,233 of JAEUMT010000006.1, forward strand.
CCACTCTGCCTCACTGGGCAAACGATATTGCTGGCCGCCAGCCTGAGCGTTGAGCCAACTCACATAAGCTTGCGCATCTTCCCACGAAACGCCTGTCACCGGCCGATCACCGCGGCCCCAGCCGCCATCCGGCGGCGAATAGCCATTGCAGCCGCCGCCAGCGAGACACGCGTCCCACTGCGAAAACGTCACTTCATATTTTCCCATCGCAAACGGCGAGACTGAGACCTCGCGCAGCGGACCTTCGTCACGGCCGCGCCCAGGCTCGTTGTCCGGCGAGCCCATCACGAACAAACCGCCCGCCAGCACCGTCATTTCAGGGCAGCCGGTGCAATCGCTAAAGGTATAACCGGGCACGCGCGTCGGCGGCTCTTCAACCGGCGAGGCGGGCGTTTCCACTGGCGTTGCGGCGAGCTGCTGCACGGCTTGTTGTTGTTGCTGTTGCTGCTGCGCCGCCGTTTGCTGTTGCGTGCGCATGTAGTCCTGCGCGAATCCAAACAGCATCGGGCTAAAATAGATGAGCACGCCAACGGCGGCGGCCGCGGCAGCCATCCATCCCACGCGGCGTGAGGCGCGCGCGAACTTCTGGCGCTTCGAGAGAATTTCGAACGTCTGCACGCGCTGATCAATATTATCGAGCGGCTTTTGCCCGCGTGACTGGAAAGCGCTTTGCGGCGAGTTGCGCGCCATGGAACGGAATTCGGACGACACCAACGCCGTGCCAGGCTCCGCCAATGCCTGCAGGCGCGCGGCGACATTGACCCCGTGACCAAGCAAATCATCCGTCGCGGTGACGATCACATCGCCAACGTGCGCGCCGACGCGGATCGGCGGCTCACCCTTCGTGCGCTTGTCGAGAATTTCCTGTATCGCGCCGAGCGCTTGGCCCGCCGACGCGAATTCGAGCATGAAACCGTCGCCGGCGGTGTTGAACAAACGTCCGCCATTGGCGATGGCGACGCGTTCAACGCGCGCGCGCAGATTTTCAACCTTGCGCGCCGCATTGCGCTGATCGCGTTCGGACATGGTTGAAAAGCCGACGATGTCGATCGAGACAATCGACGCCAAACGGATTGTACGCTCTTCGCTGCCTGGCTGCTCGGTCACGGCTTATTCCCCACCCCGGCTAGGATAGGCCCCTCACCGGGACATATCCAGCCTTCTCCTACTCGCCTGAACCGGCGCTGAGCAGAAGCGCAGACATATTCTGGATGAAAGTCCCGGTCGAAATTCCGATTACGGGCTGATCGGTCGTGTGGGGCGAAGTGTCGGACGCATCGCCCACCAGCGTCTGCGAAAAATCGCCTTCCACGGGTGTCTGCGAACCATCTCCGATATACGGATTGCTCGTGGCGGTGAGTGGTGTTGGCCAATATCCCTCCGCATTGAGCGTAGCGATCAGCTCTTGAACCCGCTGTGACGACGGTCGCTGAGCCGCGCCCGCTCCAACATTCGAATTGAGGTCCGAAACCTCGATGTTCTGCGTCGTAAAATAGCGCGGCAGGCGAAAATCACGGCGCGGCCGTAGCGGTGAAGTCGCGGCGAGTTGCTCCGCATCCGCGACACGCAACCGGTCATAGCGCGCGCGCAGCGCCTCAACATCCAGGTTGCGCCATTGCGAATAGTGCGTGATCGGCGCCCGGACATCGTAATTCCAATAATACTCACCGTTGATCACGTTCGAACCGCGGCGATGAACAATCCGCGCGCGATTGGACCCGATCTCGGTGAATGTCGGATATCGGCGTCCGGCGATCTGAACCTGTGCGTCAGGGAGATAGACCGAGTCGAGCCACGCAATGGCTTCGGGCACGCGCGCAAGAAAGCGCGCTTCGCCGGTCCACTCGTAGAAATTCATCAGCTGCGTGATGTTCAAATAGGTCGTATGCGCGGTCAGCGCTTCAGGTTCGTAAGTGCGCGCGGCCACCGGACGCAACGTCCCGACATCGTGTTGCAGCCCCCACCCCGCCTGCGGCGCGGGCTGTTGTGTCGCCACGAAAATATCCATGGCGCGGCGGATCGCGGCCAGCGCCCGCTCATCACCCAGCGTTTGATAGACCATCAGCAGGAACTTGATGTTCTCGCCGGCGACATCATCGTTGAACGTGATCTGACGCGTGTAATCGGCGCGGCCGTGCAGACCAACCTCCGTTGTCAGCGGAAACCGCTGCGGCCAGCCGCCGTTCGCATATTGGCTATCGAGCACAAAGCGCAGCGCTCTTTCGACCGGTTCGCGCAAGCGCGATGCGCGGCGCTCCAAATACATACGCAGCAGAAACTGCGATGCTTCGCTCGTGCCGGCGTCATCAAACGTCGCATTGCCGTAATAATGATGGAATTCTTCCAGCCGCCAGCCGTTCTTGCCGATCGTGTCGTACCAATTGCGCGTGCTCTCTTCGCCCGCGAAGTCGTGGAGATAATTCCAGCCGCCCGCCGGATGCTGCGCGGCGATCAAGCCTTCAGCCACATCCATCGCCGCCTGGTAGTAGAACTCATCGCGCGTCGCGTGGAAGCAATCGAGATAGAGATGACCAACCGTCGCCGTGCCCGGCGGCTGGATCCAGATCATCGTCGGAAACGCTTCCATCTCGCCCCAACGGCGCGAGAAATCCGACGCGTAGCTCCACACATAGCCGCCGCGATACGCCACGCGCTCACGCATGAACCGCGCCGCGCGCTTCATCGCCCGCAACGTCTCGCGCCTGCTTTCACTGTCACCGGTGTCAGCGCCGGTCGAAAAAAAAGACGCGCAACCGCTCATCAACACGGCGCCGGAAGCGCCCGCGAGCAACGCGCGACGTGACGCATTTCGCATGAAGGTCATGATCGTCTCGCGCGCTCCCCTCGCTGCTTAGCGCGCGGGTGCGTTGGGCGCCGGCGCGAGCAGGTGTTTTCTAATCTTGCCCGCGGCGGTGCGCGGGAATTCGTCCACGAACGTCACGTGGCGCGGGGTTTTATAGCCAGCGACATTGACGCGGCAAAACTCAATCACCTCGCCGGCGGTGACCGGCGCTGCGCCGGGGCGCAGCATGATGAAGGCGTGACCCACCTCGCCCCATTTTTCGTCCGCCACGCCAATGATCGCGGTCTCGAGGATGGACGGATGTCTCGCGAGGACATTTTCGACCTCGGCCGGATACACGTTCTCGCCGCCTGAAATGTACATCTCCTTGATGCGGCCAGCGACGTAATAGCAGCCCTCCGCGTCACGGCGGCCTATATCGCCGCTTTTCAGCCAGCCGTCGGCGGTGAGCGCTTTGGCCGTCTCTTCCGGCTTTCTCCAATAGCCCGGCGTAAGCCCGGGCCCGCGCATCCAAATCTCTCCGCTCTCGCCAACGGCCACGTCGCTCCCGTCCGCATCGACAATGCGCACATCGAGCAGCATGAGCGGTTTGCCCACGGAGCCAATCTTCCGCAGCGCATCTTCCTTCATGGCGATGAACGCCGTCGGTCCCGTCTCGGTCATGCCATAGCCGTTGCAGACCATCACGCCCTTCGCGGCATAGCGTTCGACCAGGACGTCCGCCAATGGCGCGCCACCGCAACCCCAGGAGCGCACACGCGCGAGATCGGCTTTCTCGAAGTCGGGATGCAGCGCCAGTTGCTGATACACCGCCGGCACGCCAAAGAAGATATCGAGCCGCGGCATCAGCGAGAGCGCGCGCGCTTCGTCGAAGCCAGGCAGCACAATCACCGTGCCGCCCGCGATTAAGGTCGGAATGGTGACAAGCTGAATGCCGGCGCTGTGAAACAGCGGCAGAAAATTGAGCGTCGTATCGCCATCGCGCAGATCAAACGCTTCACCGACATGAAACGCGTTCACCACCGACATTTGATACGTCTGGATGACGCCCTTCGGCTGCCCGGTGGTGCCCGACGTGTACATCAAGAACCAAGTCGCATCGCCCGGCCAACGACGGTCCGTCGCCAGCGGCGAAGCGTCGGCGAGCAAGTGCTCGTATGGAGCGCCGGCGCCTGCCGGCGAGGACGCCGGCGGTCCATATTCGTCCAGCGCCAAATGCGCCAAACCCTCACGGCTCAGCGCATTCGCAGCGTCTTCGTCGTCAGCGCCGAAAACCACCAGCTTGGCGCCGCAATCAGCGATCAGAGCCGATAGCTCCACGGCTGGCGATCGCCAGTTGAGCGGCACAAAGATCGCGCCAAGCTTGGCGCACGCGAACATGATCTCGAAGAACTCGATACGGTTGCGGCAAAGGATCGCCACGCGGTCCTCGCGGCCAATGCCGAAAGATGCGAGCACAGACGCCGCGCGCGCGCAGCGATCTTCAAGTTGAGCATAGGTGAGCGTGCGCCCGGTCAGCGCATCCTCGAAGGCGATGCGATTGGGCGTCAGCGCCGCCCGTTTCGCGGTGATGTCGACGAGGTCGACACCCATAACTCACTCCCACGCGCGCCGCTTATTTCGGCGCTTTGTCTTTCGCGGCTCGCGGCGCGAGCCCGTTGATCATCAGATCCGAAGCAGCTTCCGCGACAGACGCGGAATCTGTGTCGGCGTCCCAGATGCCATATCGTATGCCGAGAAAGCTCGAGGCGCCCATCAATGCCCACACACGAACTTCATCGTCCTGACCTTCGCTGATTTCACCACGTGAAGCGGCCTGCGCCAGCTGCTGTCGATAGGCGGCGGCGAATGTGCGGTAATAGTCGCGGTACGCTTCCGGCGCCACGAACTGCGCCTCCATGACGACGCGGTAGAGCGCCTTGTGTGATCGCACAAACTCGATAAACGCCTGAATGCCGAGGCGCTCCGCTTCCAAGCGATCGTGCGCGCCGCGCGTGCTCTCCGTCATCGCGTGACGCGTGCGCGCGCCCATGTCGGCGACAAGCGCGCGAAACACTTCTTCCTTGCTCTTGAAGTAAACGTAGAAGGTGCCGAGCCCGACACCCGCGCCCTGCGTGATGTTGGATATGGCGGTGTCGTGATACCCGCGTGCGCCGAATTCTTCCCCTGCGGCATCCAGCAACCGCCGAAGGGTGCGCCTACCCCGCTCAGTCTTCGGCCCAGAACGCTCCTCGGCGACCTCCGGATCGGAACCTGAATGTTGACTCATGTTTCAAGTCTCCGATATAAGCCGGCGCAAGACAACAAAATTCGGCCCGAGAAACGGTCCGAGGGGGGAATGCGAGGCACATGCCTCACTGTGTTTTGCCAGACGGGGCGGCCATGTCCTACGCCGAAGCCGGCGCGGGCGCTCCTATTGTTCTGGTGCACGGCTGGGCCGCCAACGGCGCTTTCTTCCGCGACCTCGCCGTTGAACTCGCCAAGAGCCACCGCGTTTACACGCTGACTTTGCGCGGCCACGCCGGCTCAGAGAACGGTCTGTCGCCGCTCACTATCGAAACCCTGGCTGACGATATCGCGCACTTCTTCGAAGCGCTCGACCTCAAGAGCGCATACGCGCTCGGCTGGTCCATGGGCGCGATGGCGCTTTGGGCCGCGGCGCCGCGCATCGGCGCACGGTTGAACGGTCTCATCGTCGAAGACATGAGTCCGCGTCTCATCAACGATGAAGACTGGGAGCACGGAATCTCCACCGGCTACGGCGCCGGCGACGTCGCCAACACCGTGAGCGAGATCGAATCCGATTGGCGGTCTTACGTATCTCGCTTTGCGCCGCGCATGTTCGCGGCGTCAATGCGCGAAGCCTGCCCTGAGCTTGAAGCGTGGGCGGCCGGTCAAATGGCGCAAGCGGATGCACACGCCATGGCCTCGTACTGGCGCTCCATGGCCGGTCAGGATTTTCGCACCGCGCTCGCGCGCATCACGACGCCGATGCTCGTAATCCATGGCGGCGACAGCCAAGTTTACGATGACGGCGCGACCGAATTCATCGCGCTCACGGCCCCAAACGCCAAGCGCGTCATCATCAAGGGCGCCGGCCACGTGCCGCATCTCGAAGCGCCAGACGATTTTTTGAATCATATCGAGGCTTTCGTCCGCGAAACGCGGCGGCCCGAATTGAGGAGCGGAGGAGCAACCCCATGAAGCATTTTGGTGATAAGGCGCGTGTCGCGCTTTTGTTGGCCAGTGTAGCGGCATCGCCGTTCGCACTCGCCGCGCCGGCATTCGCGCAAGATGGCGCTAGTGCTGATGAAGAAATCGTCGTCACCGCACGGCGCACGGAAGAATCGCTGCAAGAGGTCCCCGCTTCGGTCTCGGCGTTCTCGAGCGAGCAACTCGAGCGCATCGGCGCCAACGACGCGACCGGCCTACAAGGCGCGGTGCCGAACCTGAACATCGTTCAAGGCCGCGGCTCATCCAACGCAACCAACATCTACATTCGCGGCGTCGGTCAGCCGGACGCGCTGCAAACCTTCGACCCCGCGGTCGGCTTCTACGTCGATGGCGTTTACTATTCGCGCATCCGCGGCACGCAGATGGACCTGCTCGACATCGAGCGCGTCGAAGTTCTGCGCGGCCCGCAAGGCACGCTCTACGGCAAGAACACGATCGGCGGCGCCTACTCAGTCGTCACCCGCCGTCCGGGCCAAGACCAGCACGGCCTCTTCCAGGTCACCGTCGGCGACTACGGCCAGCTTGAATCGCGCCTCGCCGCATCAGGCCCGTTGACAGAGAACTTCGCCGTCGGCGGCGCGCTCTTCGGCGCTACCCGCGATGGCTACGTCACCAACCCCGCGACCGGCGCGGAGTACAACAACCGCAACGCCTGGGGCGGCCGTGTGCAAGCCGCGTGGGACGCAACGCCGAACTTCAGCGTGGATTTCTCGGCCGACTACGCCGAGGAAGACAATGCATTGACGATGGGCCAGGCGGTCAGCTCGCTCACCACAATCGCCGGCGTGCCGATCCCGGCTGGCGCCGTGCCGAGCCCGCTGCCCGAGTTCAACTTCACCGCTCAAGCCACGCCCGGCTTGCCAAATTCGAGCGTGATGGAGCACTGGGGCACGTCGCTGAGCGCAAATTGGGAACTCAGTTCCAACCTCACGCTGCGTTCGATCTCGGCGTACCGCAATCTGGCCTACACCGACTATGTCGACATCGACGCCACCCCGCTTGAACTCGGTGACGTGCTCGTCGACGTCGCTCAGAACCAGGTGAGCCAGGAATTCCAGGCGATCTGGGAAGGCGAACGCTGGACCACGGTCGGCGGTCTTTTCTACATGCGTGAAAACGTGGCGTCGCATCAGGAAGCTTATGCCGACGATCTGCTCGGCACCTTCTTCGGCGGCGGCACGTTCCTGCGCACCGTCGACGACGACCTGCAAACCACGAGCATGGCGGCGTACCTGAACTCGACGTATCAGCTTTCCGATCGCCTCAGCATTTCGGGCGGCCTGCGCTACACCGAGGAAGAGAAGGATTACTTCCGTACGACTTCAACCTTCTCATCCAACGTGCTTTTCACCGCTAATCCGGCGCGCCCGCCGGTCAATATCGACAACACGTGGGATGACCTGTCAGGCCTGATCTCGCTCGACTACCAGCTGAACGACGACTTCCTGCTCTACGGACGCGTCGCACAAGGCTTCAAGTCGGGCGGCTTCAACGGCCGCGCTAACAATCCCGGCGAAGAAGCTCCGTACGATCCGGAAACAGTCACGTCATACGAAGCCGGCTTTAAGTCGGATTGGTGGGACGGCCGTCTGCGCGCGAACTTCGCGGCGTTCTACAACGACTATCGCGACTTCCAGGCGCGCGTCTCGAACCTGACCACCGATCCGGGCACCGGCCTGCCGAGCATCGAACTCAGCGTGCTCAATGCCGGCCAGCTCGAAATCTCCGGCGCCGAACTGGAGCTTATCTACAACCCGATCGACGCCCTCAGGCTCGATGCTCAGATTGGCTATCTCCACGCTGAGTACGGCGAGTTCGAAGACTTGCGTTTCGACGGTGGCGTGCCGGACTTCGACGACAGCCGCGCGTTCCAAACACCGGCGTTCTCGCCGGAATGGACCTCGCGATTTGGCGCAGCCTACACCTGGGAGCTCGCGAACGAGAGCTCTGTCGTGCTGGCTGGCTCAGCGCGTTTCCGCTCGCGGATGGCGCTCGCTGTCGACAACACCCCGACGAACTCCAACGTCGAGATCGAAGGGCTCTTCCAGGACGATTACTGGCTCTACGACGCGAGCCTCACCTGGAACGTCAACGACATCTTCTCGATCGCGCTGCAGGGTCGCAACCTGACCGACGAAGTCTATAAGACCGACGGCCAGGAATTCTCGTCGGTCGGCAACATCCGCACCGTCTATTACGGCGCGCCGCAGACGACGAGCGTGGTGTTCACCGCGCGCTACTAAGCGCGGTTTAGCGGCGGCGCTCCATTGCAGCGCCGCCGCGCTTCTCCTCTTCCCGACTACGGGCGGCGCTCCTCCGGACGCCGCCCATTTTCTTGGCGCGTGCGCAATTCAGGCTTGCAAATAACTGACCAGTCAGTTATTTGTGGCGTATGAGCCCCAATCACGCCTCCAAGACGGCCGAGGCCGCCCCTCGCTGGCGCCGGCGGGCGGGCGCGCGGCCTGAGGAAATCCTGGAAGCGGCGCTTGAGGAGTTCGTCGCGCGCGGCTTTGAAGCGGCGCGCATGGAGGACATCGCCAGACGCGCCGGGCTCTCCAAGGCGGCGATCTACCTCTACTTCCCGAGCAAGGTCGCGGTGCTGGAAGCTTTGATCGAAGCCAAGGTCGGCCCATTGGCCGAGAGCGTCCAACAGATCGCCGCAATGGGCGCAGCCGATCCGAAAACGGCGCTCCGCATGATGGCCACAGCCGCCGCGTTCAAACTAAGCGATCCCAACCTCTTCGCCGTGCCGCGCCTGGTGATCGGCATCTCGGGCCGCTTCCCCGAAATCGCGACATACTACCGTGAGCACGTCGTCGAAAAGGCGCGCGGCGCGCTGGAAACCTTGATCGAAGGCGCGATGGCGAAAGGCCAGATCCGGCGCGTCGATACGGGCGCGGTCGTGCGCGCGTTCATCGGCCCGCTCTTCTTTGAGGCGATGTGGACGCATGTCCTGGGCGGTGAAACCGCTCTCAATGAACCGCAAAAACTGATCGAACAGCAGTTCGATGTCCTGCTCTCCGGGCTGGAGCCACGCGCATGAAGCGCTTTTTGATCCTTTCTCTCGCATTGCTCGCCGCCGCCTGCGGACGCGAAACATCGAATGTGCTGCAAGGCTATGGCGAGGCGGACTACATCTATCTCTCGAGCCAGGACGCCGGCGTCGTCGGTGAGTTGTTCGTGCGTGAGGGCGACGCGGTTGAAGCAGGCGCGCGCGTGTTCCGCCTTGATCCAAATCGCTTGAACTACGGTGCCCAGGGCGCTCAGGCGCAACGCGCCGCCGCAGCAGCAGCCGTTCGGACAGCGCAAGCACAAGCGATTCTGGCGCAACGCAACTACGCGCGTAGCGCGCAGCTTGCTGAGCGCGGCTTCTACTCGCGCGCGCGGCTCGATGCCGATCGCGCCTCGCTCGATGTCGCAAACGCACAACTCGCGCAAGCACGCCGGCAAGCCGCCGCCGCGGGCGCCGAAACGAGCTTGGCGCAGGAGCGGCTCCAGGATCTCGCCGGCACGGCGCCGCTGGCGGGCACGATCCAGCAAATCTTTCATCGCCAAGGCGAAGTCGTCGCCGCGGGCCAGCCGATCGCATCGCTGCTGACGCCAGAGAACATGAAGGTGCGCTTCTTCGCACCCGAAGCGATGCTGGCGCAGCTGCCCGTTGGCGCGCGCGTCATGGTGAGCTGCGACGGCTGCGCGCAACCCGTCGAAGCGCGTGTCAGTTTCGTCGCCACCGAGCCGCAATTCACGCCGCCGGTGATCTACTCGCTCGATCAACGCGAGAAGCTCGTCTTCCTGATCGAAGCGCGATTTGGCGACGCGACGCCGATCCGCCCAGGCATGCCCGTGGACATCCGGATCGCGGAATGACCGACACCGTCATCGACGTGCGCGGGCTGACCAAGCGCTTCGGCGATCGGACAGTCGTGGACAATTTCGATCTCAAAGTGCCGCGCGGCGCGATCTACGGCTTCCTGGGTCCGAACGGCTCGGGAAAGACGACGACGATCCGGATGGTGTGCGGCTTGCTAAAGCCCGAAAGCGGCGAAGGCGAAGTGCTTGGCTTCGACGTTCTCAAAGAGAGCCTCAAGATCAAAGAACGCGTCGGCTACATGACGCAAAAATTCTCTCTCTACGAAGACCTCTCAATCCGCGAGAACCTCGAATTTATCTCGCGACTTTATGGACTGGACCGACGCGCCGAACGTGTGGACGCCGCACTTGCCGACCTGGGCCTGGTCGAGCGGCAGACGCAGCTCGCAGGCAAACTCTCCGGCGGTTGGAAGCAACGCCTGGCGCTCGCCGCATGCATGATCCATGAGCCAGAGCTCCTGCTCCTCGACGAACCCACCGCCGGCGTCGATCCAAAAGCGCGCCGCGATTTCTGGGATGCGATCCGGCGCTACTCGGCTCAAGGCGTCACCACGCTCGTCAGCACGCACTACATGGACGAGGCCGTGCAGTGCGATTCCATCGCCTACATTGCTTACGGCAAAAAGCTCATCGACTCGCCGACGGCGGCAATTCCGAAGCAGATTGGCCTCTATGGTTGGCGCATCGCTGGCCGACCGCTGATGAAGGCGCAGGAGCTGCTTGAGGCTTCGCCTGGTGTTGAACTGGTCGCGCGCTTTGGGGCGGAGATCCACGCTTGCGGCAAGAATCCGGGGGCGTTGGAAGCAGCGGCGCGCGCAGTGAAGGCGGCGCAGCCTCATGTCGAAATCGCGCCGATCGAGGCAGGGTTCGAAGAGATCTTCATCTACCTCATGTCCGGCGCGATGGATAATTTCCAATGATGGAGCGGTCCTCATGGAGCGCGGGCGTCCCCGCCCGCATGCGCTCGAGCGAACAAACACCAGCGTTCAAGGTTGGCGCCCGCGCCATGCGGGCGGGGACGCCCGCGCTCCATAGGCTTCCGCGCTTATGACCTCTCCATTGGCAGCATTGTTCGATCTTTCGTGGGCCCGCGTCTTCGCGGTGTTCCTGAAAGAACTGGTGCAGATGCGCCGCGACCGGCCGACGTTCGCGATCATGATCATGATGCCGGTGATGCAGCTTGTGCTTTTCGGCTACGCGATCAACACAGATCCGCGTCACATGCCCGCCGTCGTCGAGATGCGCGAGGATGGGCCGCTGACCCGGGCGTTTCTCGCCTCGCTCGCCCAATCAACCTATGTCGACATCGTCGCCGTCACGCAGCGCGCCGAAGATGGCGAAGCCATGATCCGCTCGGGCCAGGCAACGTTCCTCATCTCAATTCCCGAAGGATTCGAGCGCCGGCTTGTTCGCGGAGAGCGTCCGCAAATCCTGGTTGCGGCCGACGCGAGTGATCCAGTCGCCGCCGGCGGCGCGATTGCCGCGATCCAGCAAGTGGCGGCGCAGGCATTTGCACCTGAATTTCAAGGCTCACTCTCGTTCCTCGCGCCCTCGCCTGCGCCATACGAAATCGTCATGCACCGCCGTTACAATCCCGCGGGCGTCACCTCTTTCAATATCGTGCCCGCCCTCCTCGGCGTTATTCTCACCATGACCATGGTAATGATCACCTCGATCGCGCTCACCCGCGAAACCGAGCGCGGCACGATGGAAAACCTGCTGGCGACGCCCGTGCGCCCGCTCGAAGTCATGATCGGCAAGACGACGCCTTACGTCTTCGTCGGCGCCATCCAGGTTGCGATTGTACTGACGGTCGCGGTGCTGCTCTTCCGCATCCCGTTTACAGGCTCGTTTCTCACGTTCCTTGTGGCGGTGACCCTGTTCATCCTGGCGAACCTGATGCTGGGCTACCTGATCTCCACCGTGGCGCGCACCCAGATGCAAGCCATGCAAATGACGTTCTTCATCTTCCTGCCGTCGATCCTGCTCTCGGGCTTCATGTTTCCGTTCCGCGCGATGCCCGCATGGGCGCAAGCCATTGGCGAAGCGCTGCCAATCACGCATTTCCTGCGCATCGTCCGTGAGATCATCCTGAAGGGCGCGGGTTTCGTTGACGTCGTCTCCGACCTCTGGCCGCTGACGATCATCCTGTTGGCGCTAGCAACGTTAGCGCTGTTTCGCTTCAGGCGAACGCTCGACTAGGCGCGGCTCTTCGCGATCGTATCCGCGGGACGCGCACCGATCGCGTCAAAGAGTGCAGCGGCGATTTTGTCGTTCGCGCCTTCACGCGCGAGCGTCGTCAACATATCGATCGAAGCCGCCACGTCCGCCAGCGTGCGAGCCGGCGACGCGACAGCAATCACGCCTTCGGCCGGATCCGCTTCCCGCCACTCATCAGCCGCGACCAGCGCCTCATGCAATTTCTCACCCGGCCGCAGGCCCGTGAACACGATGGGCACGTCCGTATCGGGTCTTAGACCTTGCAGACGAATGACCTCCCGCGCGAGTTCGACGACAGGCAACGCCTCTCCCATCTCGATGACAAGCGCGCTGCCGTGCGGCTCCGCCGTCAGACCAACGGCAGCGGCCTGCAACAATGCGTCCGCCGCTTGCGGGATAGACAGGAAAAACCGCGTCACATCCGGATCGGTCACTGTCAGCGGCCCGCCCTCCGCGAGCTGCGCCTCAAAGATCGGCGTTACAGAACCGGCCGAGCCCAACACATTGCCGAGACGCAAAGGAATAGCACGGCCGCCACCCTCGCGATCCAGCGCTTGGCAATAGAGCTCACCCAGACGCTTTGTTGCGCCCATAATGCTTGAGGGATCGACGGCCTTATCCGTCGACACAAAAATCAGATCGGCGCAAACGCCACGCGCCGCTTCGGCGACATTCCGCAAACCCAGCAGATTGGTGAGCACGCCCTCGCTCGCGAACGCCTCGACCATCGGCACCTGCTTGAGCGCGGCTGCGTGGAATACAATCTCCGGGCGTTCCTTGGCGAACCACCGTCCAATGGAGCTGGCGTCGCGAATGTCAGCCAGAATTTGCACGGCGTCGGGCAATTCGAGGCCAATTCTGTAGAGGTTGTGCTCGGAGCTATCGAGCAGGGTCAGCCGTTGGGGGGAGAGCGTCGCGAGCCGACGCGCCAACTCGCTGCCAATCGAGCCGCCGCCGCCCGTAACCAGCACGCGTTTGCCGGCGATGAGCTTGCGAATGCGGGCGAAGTCCACGTCGCCAAGCGGGCTTCCGATCAGATCTTCAAGCTTCAATCGACGCAACTTGCCGGCGGTCAAAATGAATGGCTTGAGACCCGCGGCGGCTATGTGCGTGAGCACCGTTCGACGAACAGCGCCATCGGCGGGCGGATCGACAAGCACAACGGCGGCGGTCGCGGCACCCGCAATATCAACAGCGTCCCAGATGGGCGCACGGTTCAAAACCCGGAGGGGAGTCTCACCCGGGCCGACGAGCGCGACGCCGCATACGCTAAGGCTCGCGGGCGCCCAATCGGCGCGCGCTTCCCAAGCTTCATTGACGGCCTGAGCCGACCCGATGAGGATCGTGTCTCGAAGCATATTCCCCCACAGCTGGGACTTCAGTTCGCTACTTTTGAAGCTCGCGCAACGTCATGTCCATGAGCAAAACTGATGTTCCGCTCTAACAACTTGGAGATGCTAACGCGGAAAGCACACTAATCCGTCGGGTCCATAGCCGTCTGTTACGAAACGGATAAGGTCCACTAGCCAGGCAGGGGAGCTGATCCATTGCACGCCGCGACTTCGAGCGGCTGATCCAGCGCTTCACCCTCGATCCGGACGGTCCCGCCCGCGGTCTCAACCAACGCACAACCGGCCGCGACGTCCCAGATCATCGAGCCGGATTCCCGGTACGCCTCAGCGCGCCCGGCAGCGACATAGGCCAGCGCCGTCGCCGCTGATCCAATCATCCGCACTTTTTGCCAGGTCCGCAGCCGCTCCTCGAACGCCTTCATCGATGCGTCACTGGCGCGCGACGGCACGCCAGTCTGCAAAATGCCCTTGGCCGGATTCTCGATCTCCGAAACCCGCATCGGCGCGCCATTCAGCCAGGCGCCTTGGCCGACCGCACCGGTGAAGCGCTCGCGCGTCACGAAGCAATCGACCACGCCGAGCACCGGCTTGCCCTCGTCCAATAGCGCGATCGAGACGGCGCAATGCGGGTAGCCCCGAAGATAATTGACGCTGCCGTCAAGCGGATCGATCGCCCAAACGAAGCGATCGCCGCGCTGCATGGACCTGGCCCAGCCTGCTTCTTCAGAGATGATCGGGAAATCGCTCCCGCGCGAAATCGCCGCCAGCACAATGTCTTCGGCGTGCTTATCGGCGCCGATTTTCACTTCACGGCCCTGCTCGGCTTCAATCACCCCCCACTGCACACGATTGGCCAAAAGCGCTTCGCCGGCGGCGGCGGCGGCGGCATCAGCGAGCTGCAACAGGGTTCTGAGATCAATCACGAGCCCCTGATAGACCCCGCGCGCCTCTTGGAGAAGCGCGGCATACGCGCTTTACTACCTGCCGGGGGAACGGCTCCATGGATGGAGGGCAAACAAAGCCCAACGCCGAGCGTGCTGCGGCCAGGCCGCCGCAAGGCATGAGCGCGTCCGCTCTCGACAGGAAGCTCGGCATAAAAAAGCACGCGCGCGAAGACGCCGCCCGCAATCTCCCCCGCCACGACGCCCAGGACTTGTCGGATACCGAACGGCAGATCATCAGCGCGGTCGCCGCCGAACGCGCGCGCGTGGATCAATCCAGACAGGACGCACTGGCTGACGCCGAACGCCGGATGCGCACCCTTTCGCCCGCGCCGCAGGATTTCATGGGACCCGCCCTGGATGCGCGGTTAGCGCTGCGCCAGGTTTCCAGCCGCGTGGCCCACGATTGGGACGAAGCCTCAAGGCGGGCCAGCGAGGCGCGGGCGGAACTCAATGCGTTCAAGCACGCGCATGAATTGCGCCGCACAGCGATTTACCCACGCTCGACCCTCTTGCAGTCAGGCCTGCTGTTCTGCGCCGCCGTGTTCGAAGCGTTGTTCAGCGCCGCTCTATTCGCCGAGGACGACGAACGCGGCCTGCTCGGCGGCGCCATCACCGCCGTCGGCCTCTCCGGCGCCAACGTAACCCTCGGCTTCATCGCGGGCTTTCTAGGGTTGCGCTATTTGCAGCATCAGCGTTGGCCGATGAAGACCTTAGGGGCCGGCGCCTTCGCGGGCGTTGGCGCGCTCGCCTTGATGCTCAACCTCTTTGCGGCGGACTGGCGCGATCAATTGGCCGCGATCAGCGGCCGCCAACTCGACATGGGCTCGGACGCAAGCTTTCACCTGTGGTCGTTACTGTCTCTGGACTCCCCCCAAGCCATCATCCTTCTCATGCTCGGCGCCGGAGTCTGGGTGTTCTCCGCACTCAAAGGCTATTCAGGGTTCGACGATCCGTATCCCGATTTCGGCAAAATGGATCGCGCCGCGAAAGCGGCAACCGAAGCCCTCTCGGATTTCCGGGCGGAGGCGCGCACTGAACTGGAAGCGCCAATCAACGTCGCCAAGGATGCTCTGTCAGCGCGCCTGGAAAAGATGCGGGCCGAGTTCGAAGCCATGAACAAGGCGTTTGACGCCGTGGCGGCAAAGATGGAGACGCTCGACGCGCAAGCGCGGGCGCTCGATGACGCAGCCTCGGGCGCTATCCATCTTTATCGCCAGGAGAATGCGGCGCATCGCACATCCCCGGCGCCCGCCTATTTCAGCGCCGAGCCGCCGTCGGTCGGCCCGTCGCTTGACGCCCTGGGCGCCGCCGCGGCCCTGATCGACGACGCGCGCGCCCGCTTGGCCGAAGCGCAAGCCCAATCAACGCAAGCGCTTGAGGGCTTGCTCGTTGACCTGGAAGCCGCGACCGACCGCAACAACACTGGCGGGCCGGCGTGAACCGGCGGCGCGCCGCCAATGGCCGCAATGCGCTCGGCGTTGCACTCATTGTCCTGGCGCTCGCGGCGCTGGGGGGACTTGCAAGCGCCGCGCTCTTTCTTCGTCCGCCGCCAACGGACGCAACCACGCTCTGCCGTCTCGATGCCGCCCTCAGCGCGCACACGATCGTCCTTGTCGACTCCACCGATCGGCTCGAGGCCCGCCATCGCCGCAAGTTGCGTGCGGTCCTGGCGCAAGAGCGCGCGCGACTCGGCCAATATGATCGCCTGACGATCATGCGCATCAATGTGCGCCGACCTCAGGAGCCATCGATACTCTTTTCCCAATGCCTGCCGCGTCCGCCCGAGCAAGCAAACCCGCTGTTTGAAAACGCGCGCATGGTGCAAGCGACGTGGGACGAAGAGTTCGCTCAGGCTTTAGACAGCGCCCTCCGCAGCGCTGCTTCCGGCGGACCGCAACGCGCCTCGCCAATCATCGCGGCGCTGCGCGCCGTCGCCGCTGACCCGGATTTCGGCGCCGAGATTCCGCGCCGCCGCCTGGTGCTCGTGTCGGATCTGCTCGAGCACAATCCACAAGGCTTCTCACTCTACGTTTCGGAGGCGAATTATGCGGATTGGATCGCCACCGCACCAAGCGGCCCGCCGGACTTCGCGCGCATTGATTTACGCGTGGTTCCAATCGATCGGCCCGACAACGTCGAACGCCAAGCACGTGCGATCGAAGACTTCTGGCCCGCATTCTTCGACGCCGCGGATGTCCAATCCGTAAGCATGGATCCGGCGCCGTAGCGCGCACGCGGCCGACTCACTTTAGGCTTCCAGCTTAAGGTCGGTTCGCCGGAGGGCGCTGTGAATACTTTCAATTGGCAAGGCGGCAGCGGTCGCTGGTTCGAGTTCGAAATCGCGCGCGCCCAACGTGCGTGGGAGCCGGTCGGCGGCGTCTATATGTTCGTGAAGCCTCACGATCAGCCGTCGCAAGATTGGGGCGGCCCGATCTGCTTGTTCGCGGCGCAATGCGCTGACTTTTCTCAGACGCTGAACCGTCACGACATGTGGCAGGCCGCCGAAAATCTCGGCGCGAAAGAAATCCACCTGCTGACCATCAAGGAAGATCAAACCCGTGAGCGCGTGTTGAAGGACATCCTCGACGCCCAGGCGCCGATCCTCAACCGCAACATGCTCCGCCGCGTCGCCTAAGCCCGCGCCGCAACCGCCGCCGCCGGATCGTCGCTAAACACGCCGTCGACGCCCGCCGCATAGAACGCGCGCAGCTCCGCATCCAGATTGCCGTGCTGACGCATATAGTCCGCCGCGCCCGCATCACCGATACGCAGCGACGTCGGCAGAAAGAAGTTCTCCGGCCGCATCGTCCACGGATGCACCACCAAATTCGCGGCATGCGCCCGCGCGACCAGATCAGTCGGTCCCGCCAGGTTGTTGCCGGCGTCGCGCGGAATGACCAGCGACTTCTCCGCGCCCAGTCCGCGCGCGTATTCCGCGATGCGGCGCAAACCATCGTCGGTCAGCATCGAAGCGTAGCTCGTCTCGCGCTGATCCCAAGGCCCGCCATCCGCCGCCACCAGCTGCACGCAGGTCCAGCGGATCGACGACATCCGCGCCAGCGTCCGGATCGCGCCGATCTCGAAGCACTGCACGAACATGATGTCCGCCGCGCGCTGGCCGCCGCCTTCGTTCACGGCGGCGATAAAAGCCGGCACGGGATCAACGCCCTGCTCGCGCAAGAAAGTAGGATGCTTCAGCTCCGGATAGATGCCTTTGCCGCGGGCCTGCGCCAGCGCGAGCGCCTCCGCGAACGTCGGCACTTCGAACTGATCGTTGTACTGCGTGTTCGCCGGACGCAATTGCGGGATACGTTCCCGCGCGCGCAATGTCTTCAACTCGGCGAGCGTAAAGTCCTCAACCCACCAGCCAAGCGCTTCAACACCGTCGACCGTCTTCGTTTTCCGCCGCGACGCAAACTCGGGATGATCCGCCACGTTCGTCGTCTGCGTAATCTCATTCTCATGACGGCAGACCAGAAAGTGATCCTTTGTCATCACCAAATCAGGTTCGATGAAATCAGCGCCCTGTTCGATCGCTAGCGTGTATGACGCTAATGTGTGCTCGGGCCGATACGCCGAGGCGCCCCGGTGCGCGATCACGATCGGGCGGCCGTTCGACGTTTCGCTCATGCTTGCGCACCCCGCCAATGCCGCCGCGCCCACCAGGAGGTCGCGTCTATTCATATACGCTCGTCCTGCGGCGAGAGCTTCGTGTTCCAGAGCCCCACAAACAGGATCGAACCGCCAAACAGCAACGACCACGCGCCGAAGGTCGCATCCAGCGTTTCATCCAAATTCGGAAACGCATTGGGAAATTCATGGGTGAGGAAGCCATTGAGCAGGATCACCGGCAACGCCAACCCAATCGAGGCCTCGCCCTCATCTCCCGAGGTTTCGCCAAGCAATTTGAGAAAGATGAAACCCAAAACCGCGCCAACGACAGGCGCGGAAAGAAAAGTCACCAGGCGCAGCGACTCCTCGGGCAGAAAAAAGTACTGACCGCCGAACCGAAACGCCGCCGCCACCGCGAGCCACATCAAGAAGCCAAGCCCCATAGCGCGCATAATCATTTCAGCTCTCCTGCCGGCCTCACGCCGAGCGCCATGAGTTTATCAACGACCGCCTGCAGGCGGTTTTCGGGCACTGGCAGCGTAATATTCTCATCCGCCGCCCATCTTAGATAGGTCACGATATCTTCGCGCGGCGCGCCGTCGATCAAAAGCTTGTACACCGGCCAGACGTAAGACTCGTATTCATCCTCAGGCACGCCGCAGCCGATCGGATCCCAATCGCGCCACAAAACAATGTTGATCGCGCGCGTCTCGGCCTTGGTGTCTCGGCTCATTCCTTGAGCATCTCGCGCGACACAATCACCCGCATGATCTCGTTCGTGCCTTCCAAAATACGGTGCACGCGCAGATCGCGCACAATGCGCTCGACTTCGTAATCGGCGAGATAGCCATAGCCGCCATGCAGCTGCAGCGCCTGGTCCGCGACCCTGAACGCCGCGTCGGTCACGAACCGCTTCGCCATCGCGCAATATTTCGTCGCATCCGGCGCCTTCGCATCGAGTTTGCGCGCCGCCGTGTGCAGCAGCGAGCGGCACGCCGCGAGCTCTGTCTCCATATCCGCCAACACGAACTGGGTATTCTGAAAATCCGCGAGCCGCTTGCCGAACTGCTTGCGTTCCTTCACGTAGCCAAGCGCGCGATCCAGCGCATCTTGCGCGCCGCCAAGCGCACACGCCGCGATATTCAGCCGCCCGCCATCGAGACCTTTCATCGCGTACTTGAAGCCCTCGCCTTCCGGGCCAATTCGATTGTCCACCGGCACGCGGCAATCTTCGAAGTTTACGATCGCCGTCGGCTGCGCGCGCCAACCCATCTTGTCCTCGTTCTTGCCGAACGAGAGACCTTTGGCGCCATCCGGCACCAGAACGGTTGAAACGCCCTTCGGGCCATCTTCGCCGGTACGGCACATCAGAACATAAAGATCGGAGAACCCAGCGCCCGAGATGAACGCTTTCGAGCCATTGATCACATATTGCGAATTGCCATCCGGCTTTGCCGTCGTCCGTAGCGCGCCGGCATCCGAACCAGAGCCTGGTTCAGTCAAACAATAAGACGCGATCTTCTCCATCGTCGTCAGCTTCGGCAACCATTCGGCGCGCTGCGCGTCATCGCCAAAACTGTCGATCATCCATGAACACATGTTGTGAATGGACAGAAACGCCGCGGTCGCGATGCACCCGCGCGAAAGCTCTTCAAAGATCAGCGCCGCGTCGAGGCGTGTGAGACCCGAGCCGCCATGCTCTTCGCGCACATAAATGCCGCCGAAGCCCAGGCTCGCAAGCTCCCGCAGAACCTCGCGGTTCAAGCCCTCTTCTTCCCAGCGCGCCGCATTGGGGCGCAGCTTTTCCTGGGCAAAGCCCCGCGCCGTTTCGACAATAAGCTCTTGGTCTTCCGTAAGTTGCGCCGCCATTGTTCCCTCGTTGCGCCGCTTATAGCTTGCCCGCCGTGGGAGACCAGCGTTCCCGCCCAGGAACCAAGGCCGGTTCACAGTGTTTCTGATCCGCAATCTCCGCCGCACCGGCACGAGATGAGGAGTTTGAAATGCGCAAGTTGCTCGCTACCGCCGCCATCGCCGCCTTCACCCTTGGCCTTGCCGCTTGCGGCAACGGCGGCAGTGCCGAAAGCGCTGGTGAAAACGCGGATTCCGCGATCGAGGAAGCGACCCAAGGCGGCGAAAACCTCGGCGACGGCCCGCTTGAGCAAGCCGGCGAAGGCATCGACGAGGCCACCGGGACTCAACAGAACAATGACGCCGCCGACGCGTTGAACGACGCAACCGACGGCGATGGCAGCACCAATCCGTAACCAGCTTTCCCGAGGTGCGTTCTGCTGGTCGAACGCATCCGGAAACACGGCGCCGCGCGACCTCGTCGCCGGCGCCGTACCTTTTCGGCGGAACCGTGTTCTTCACGGAACGTTGAAACCCCCGGCGGCCGCTACGCCGTCCAACAACTGGGACACTTCAGGAGAAACAAGGATGTTGAAGTCATTGCTGGGCGCCGCGGCGGCCCTGAGCATGCTGGGCGTTGTCGCTTGCAGCCAAGGCCCGAACGAAGAGGCCGGCGAAAACACCGACACCGCCGCCGAACAAGCGACGACCGGCACGACCGATCTGGGCCAAGGCCCGGCCGAAGAGGCTGGCGAATCCCTTGACGCACAAACCGGCGGCACGCCAGCGGGCGAAACGACAACCCCGCCACCGGCAACGACCACGCCGTAAGACACGGAATCGCATTGCGATCAGACTCCCCGCGGGCCAAAAGGCGCGCGGGGAGTTTTCATGTTCGCGCGCCTGCCGCCGGCGATTGTGCTCACGCTGGCGATCATGGCCGGCGCGTCGATGGACGCGACCATCAAACATCTCTTGCAGAGCAATCATGTTCTGCTGGTGAGCTTCGGGCGCTATCTTTTCGGCGCGTTCTTTTCGCTCTTGATCTGGTGGCGCGCGGGACATCCCACGATCACAAAAGAGATGTGGCGCGCGCACGGCCTTCGCGGCTTCGTCATCGCCATCTGCGCCGTCACGTTCTTCTGGTCGCTCAAAGTCCTGCCGCTCGCCGAAGCGGTGACGCTTTCCTTCATCTATCCGCTGCTGGCGCCGTTCGTGGCTTTTGTTTTGCTGAAAGAGCGCATCCGCGTTTCGAGCGTCATCTGCGCGCTCGTCGGCTTCGCGGGCATCATCATCGCCATGCAAGGCGCGCCCAGTGAAGCTGAATCACCAATGCACGATGTGGGCGTTATCGCCGCCCTGCTCGCGGCGACCTTCTTCTCGGTCGCAATGGTGCTCCTGCGGGAGCGAGCGCAGAAAGACGGCCCCGTCATTGTCAGCCTGATGACCAGCGTTGTGCCTGGCGCAATCCTGCTCACGCCCACCATCGCCTTCGCCACACCCCCAAATCTCGACACCTGGTGGTTCTTCCTCCAGCTCGGCGCCCTCGCCGCCGTCTTCATGTACCTGATGGCGCAAGCCTACGCCCGCGCCGAAGCCCAACAGCTCGCGCCAATCCACTACACCGAACTCATCTATGCGAGTCTGATCGGCTTCTTCCTCTTTCACGAAGTGCCGAGACCGGAAATATACGCCGGCGCCGCCTTGATCATCGCCGCCTGCTTGTGGGCCGCTTACGATGAGCGGCGTCTTTCCAAGCCGGTGACAAACAAGTGACATACACTCTTTCCTTCGCGCAACCGCGTCCCCTCTCCTGGTTAAGGAGAGGGTGTCAGTGAGCGAAGCGAACTGACGGGTGAAGTTTACCGGCGCTTCCGGATAACACGCGCAACCTCTTCCGGTGAGAGCAGAAAACCTCATCCGTCCGCTTCGCGGACACCTTCTCCTTAACCAGGAGAAGGAAAGCAGAAAGCGCCTCTATCCCGCGCATCCGTCGACCAATCGGACAAGCCGGTGACATACTCTTTCGCCACATAGCAGCCGAAGCGTTCGATGCGAAAGAGCGTGCGTCACCGTTTCCGATGGTTTGGCCGACTACATCTGCCAGCGTGGCTACGATTCAACCCGATCGAGATGTCAGCGCCGCACGCTTTCAAGAATTAGACCCCGAAAATCTTGTACCAAATGCGCCCCACGGACTTCTTCGCCCTGCCTGTACGCGACCAACGCCGCATCAAGCAATTCCCGGAGCCGTGGCAATATTTCGGGCTTCTTGACGCGATCCTCAACGAGACCGAACCGATCATTAAGAAGCGCGAACGCGCGATCAAGATTCAGTTGTTGATCGTCCTTAAGAAAACTCTCCTTAGGAAATCGATCTGGTGCGCACAAAATGACTGCTGACAAGAAGTCGATGTAGGCTTCCAGATGTCGGACACCGTGATCGAACATGCCAATGCCTCGGGAGAATGGGACTATACGATCCACCAATCGAAGTGGGACGGAAAGGGTGACACACGCTCTTTTCTCCCCCTCTATCCTACACTTTCTCCGACAATTCCGCTGAAAACAAAGCCCCGCGCCCCAAGTCAATCCCACACCTCCGCCGCAGCCATAGAATGCCCGCGCCTTGAAACATCTGCCGCCCCTCCTGACTGAAGCCCGCGTCGAAGCGTTCTCCGCTTCGGCGCTGCGTTTCGTCTGTTGGTTGTTCGGCCTCATCGCAAGCTTTGGGTTCAGCGGCCGCAGCAAAAAGCTCGGCGATCTTCTGCGTCATGCTGAACGCACCGTAGAGCTCACGCTCTTTCTTCACGCCGTCGCGCGTTTCGGCCCGCTGCCAAGCAAGAAGCACCGCCCCGCCTTGGCGCCGGACGGCTTTCGCATCGCGCGGTCACGCGGCCAGCTCTTTTACAAACGCGCCAACATCCGCGCACGCAAAGCCGGCGTCATCGATCGCGTCTTCGTGCTCCTTGACGCATTGCAACACCCAGAACGCGCCATCGCCTATTTCCTCAAGCGCATCCGAAAAGGCTTGCGCGGCGCGCGCCTCATCATTGCCGCGCCTGCCGCACACGCACTCGTCTGCGAACACATGCTGTCCGCACCACACTCGTCCGACACCTCGTAAGCGCGCGCATCCCCCTTGGATCGCCGGCGTCTCGCCGGCGACGGTGTTGGCAAACGCACTGGCCGTGGAATGTTTGCGTCCGGCCGCCGGCGAGACGCCGGCGGTCCAAGAAATCCAATTCGACCCGTTCGCCGCCGAAGCCCCGCTTCGCGCGAAGCGCCCGCGTGCCTCAAGCGCTCGCTTGCGCCTGCACCTTCTTCGCGACATCGTCGGCCCGACGGCCGCTGACTTCGACCATGTGGTCGAACGCCGCTTCAAAAGTCGCCAATCCTTGCGTCAGCGAACGCAGCTCGATGATGAAATTCTGCCGCTCACTATGCGGCAAATAAACATCCACCCGATCCCAGCCAGGCCAACCTTCGCGCGGCTCGAAGCCAAGGATTTGACCATTGTGCGCGGAGACGGCCGAGTTGATCTTCGGCGTTCCCGAGCTTGGCGTGTAGATCGAGAGCTTCTCGATCGGCTCCAGCAGCACCGACCCGCATTGCTGCATCGCTTCGACCATGCCGATGCGACCCGCTTGCTGG
>JAEUMT010000019.1 GCA_016791365.1 Hyphomonadaceae bacterium
TGCGCGTGGCCCATGGATTTGAGCCTGTATCGGTGAAGCGGCCCTCGGCCGCTTCAAAACCCTGCGCCACGAGATTGAACGTCGTCGGCGCGCTGCCGCTGGTGAAGGCGAACGTGTCAGTCCCCGCGCCGCCGGTTACGAAGTTCAGTTCATCGGCAGCGTCGGCGTAGATCAGGTCGTTGCCGTCGCCGCCGCTGATGCGGTCCGCACCGGCGCCGCCGATGAGAATGTTATTGGCGCCATTGCCAATGATCGTGTCGTTGCCCGAGCCGCCGATCGCGTTTTCGATGGTGACGCCGCGCGCGATCGAGATGTTGCCGCGCATGGCGCCGGATGAGTGCGTGCCGGCGCTCGAAAACGATTCCGGACGCAGATCGATTTCGGAGTTCGTGCCGTAACCTGAAAGATCAAGCGTATCGATGCCGCCTGCATCCCAGATGCAAAAAATGGCGCCTTGGGCTGCGGAGGCGATCGAGAAGGCGCCAATGCCCGTATTGGAATTGAAGCCGTAAGTGGTGGCGCCCGTTCGCGTCGTCATGTTCGGGCCGTAGAGATATTGCGCGGCCGCGATATCGAACATTTGCGGTGTGGTTACGTAGTATTGGCCGTAGGAGCCGCCAGTGAAGCTCTCATTGAAGTAGCTCTGCACTGTGAACTGGCGCGTATCTTGCCAGAAATCCGCATCGGCGTCGTACGTAACGCCGCTCTGCGCGCCGCCGTCATAAACACTTGGGTGCAAGAGTCCCAGCGTATGACCAATTTCATGAAGCAGAATTTGCGCGCCGAGAGGAAATGAAACCGGATCGGCGTCGTAGTTTCGCGAACCATTGACCCAGATGTCGCCGTTTTCGAGATCGCTTTCCCGGCCCTCAGGCGTCGGAAGAAAGGCGAACGCGGAGAATTGCGCTGGCCCATTGAGAAAGTTTCCGAACAGGATTGTCGCTTCGTTCGAATAGCCTGCGCCGACCCTCACGAAACTGATGTTCGCGACTTCCGCCCAGCGCGCGAGCAATTGCTCGGCGGTTGCGATTTGGATCGCGTTGAATTGTTGGAAGCCTGAAACGCCGGCGTCTGAAGGCGGCGTGCCTGTTTGGCGGAACGCATAGGTGATGGTGACTGGCGTTCCGAGTGTTGCGCTCCAGCTCCAGCCTTCGCGGTTGAGCTGCTGGGCGCCTTGATCCCAGTCGAAATAGGGGAGGCCGTTCGGCGCGATGCCGCTGCTTGGCGTCTGAAACGCTTGCTCGCCTCCGGGTGCGGGCGCCAGGGCGTTCATTCTTGGCATCGTCTATCTCCGTCCGAACTCTAGACCGGTGGATGAGACCGCTGAACCGGATTGCGACGAGACGTGCGGATATCACGTATAGGTGACTCGGTAAGCGCCCGGGCGCACCCAAGCAACAAGCGGAGGATTGATGATGCGCAAGATCGCTGTCCTGGTCGTGCTGCTATTGGCGTCTTGCGTGACGCGTGCGCCATCTTCGGCCGAGTGGGCGCGGATTGAAGGATGTTGGGGGGGCCTGCGGAGTTTTGGGTGGCGGTATTTGGCAGGGGCGGCTGGCGCCTGGACAGCGTCGCCGTCTTTGACGTTAGCGGCGACTATCACGAGTTCGGATTCGCGGGTTCTGTAGCGCCGTTCTTCCGGGGCAATCGCCGCGACTGCGGTTAGTGCATCTTCTACTTGAGCCGTCCCTCCTGGCTCAGCCCTGAACTCCATGGTTGGGTTACGTACTCTTACGGATGAGACATCGCGCCGCTCCAGAAATGACAGTTGCGGTTAATCGCCCGAAGGAGGAGCGGCGCGACCCTCGTGTTTGCAAAGACAGGAGGGATTTATGCCGATTATGACTTGGGACCGCAGCCTGGACATAGGCGTCCACGATATGAACCGCGAGCATCAGGACATCCTCGATGCCATGAATGCGATCTATGACGCGCACCAAGCGGGCAAAAGGGGCGCGCCGATCAATTCCATGATTGCGCATCTGGGTGCGGTGACCACTCGTCACTTCCGTGACGAAGAGGCGTTTATGGCGCGCATCGGCTACGCCGATCGTGAGAACCACAAGCGGATTCACGGCAAGCTGCTCAGAGATTTCGCTGCGCACCAGGCAACCGCGGAAGCGGCGGGCGGCTCACCATCACCCGAATTCTTTCAGTTCCTCCGCCTTTGGCTTTCCGCGCACATCAAGTGCATTGATCTCAAGTACGCGGAGTTTTCGAGGAAGGCGGCTAAGGCGCCGGTTCGCTAGCGCGAAAAGCGCCGGCGGCGCACGCGTTATTTACGCTCCCCGTTGCGCGTTTGTTGTTTCGGTGAAACAGTGACCTGTCTCGGCCTGGACAGGCCGACATAAGCGAGAAGCGGCGCCGGCCGCTGGCGCCGCCCCAACCCCGCAACGGGAAGCAAGGGAGTGTGCGCCATGCCTGAAAGTAAATCGGCTAATGTGGTGAGGGCTATTGCCGTCGTCGGTCCGACCGGAGCGGGCAAGACGGCGTTGATCCAAGCTCTGGCTTCAGCTGCTTCGGGTGGCGCGGGAATTTCCCCGGCCGCGGCGGGCCAATCGATCGAAACCAATTTCACTGCAATCGATTTCATGGGCGACCATTACGCCCTCATGGACGCGCCAGGCGCCGTCGATTTTCTAGCGGATGCTGACTTTGCATTGCCGGCCGTCGATCTCGCGGTCGTGGTCGCCGATCCTGATCCGGACAAGGCTGTGCTGGTTCAGCCTTTCCTCAAAGCGCTCGAAGATCTGCAAATCCCGCGCGCGATTTTCATCAACAAGATCGATACCGCGCGCGGCCGCATCCGTGATCTGCTGGAAGCGCTGCAGCCGGTGTCGACAACGCCGCTGGTCGCCCGCCAGATTCCGATTTGGGAAGGCGAGAAGATTACCGGCTTTGTCGATTTGGCGCTTGAGCGCGCGTATCGGTATCAGTCGGGCAAGCCTTCCGAGATCATCGACATTCCCAAGGATTTGGCCGAGCGCGAAACCGAAGCGCGTTTCCATCTGCTCGAACAACTCGCTGATTTCGATGACGAGCTGATGGAAAAACTGCTGTCCGACGTGACGCCGGATCGCGACACGGTATTCCGCGATCTGGTGGCGGAGCTTCGCGATGGCTTGATCGCGCCGGTGTTCTTTGGCTCGACCGCCAATGGCAACGGCGTGCGGCGGCTGCTGAAGGCGTTTCGGCACGACACGCCGGCGCCGAAATATGCGGCGGCGCGGCTGGGACTGTCCGGCAATGGCGCTTACGTGATGAAAATTTCGCACGCGGGGCAGGCTGGCAAGCTTGCGTACGCGCGGGTGTTCGGATCGGCGCTCAATGATAGCGATCAGATCACGTTGAGCGATGCGTCGCAGCAACGGCCTGGCGCGCTCTTTTCCGTGAACGGATCGCAGACCAAGAAAGTGTCACGCGTGCCGGAAGGCGATATCGCCGCTATCGGCAAGCTTGATCCTGTGGCGGCCGGCGATCTGCTCGGCGCAAGCGGGCCGCAGAAGATCAGGATCAATTTCAAGAAGCGCTTCCCGGTTTATCAGGTCGCGATCGCGACGAAGGACCGGAAAGATGATGTCCGGCTCTCCGGCGCGTTGCAGAAATTGGTCGAAGAGGACGCGGGCCTCAATGTCGTTCACGATCAGACCACGCATGAGATCTTGTTGCAGGGCCAGGGTGAACCGCATTTGCGCTCGGTGCTTGAGCGGTTGAAAGGCCGCTTCAACGTCGAAGTGTCAACCGCGCCGCCGTCGACGCCGTACAAGGAAAGCCTGCGCAAGAACGCGGAGGTGCGTGGCCGGCACAAGAAGCAAACGGGCGGCCACGGCCAGTTTGGCGATTGCGTTATCCAGGTGAAGCCGCTGCCGCGCGGCGAGGGCTTCCAGTTTGTCGACAAGATCACCGGCGGCGCCATTCCCCGGCAATGGATTCCGGCTGTTGAGGCGGGCGTGAAGGACGCGATGGCGAAAGGCGCGATCGGATTTCCGGTCGTCGATGTGTCCGTGACGTTGATCGACGGCTCGTTCCACTCCGTCGATTCAAGCGAGCACTCGTTCCAGCAAGCGGGTCGCATCGGCATGGTCGAAGCGATGCAGCAATGC
>JAEUMT010000010.1 GCA_016791365.1 Hyphomonadaceae bacterium
CACTAACGAAACGTGACGGAATTCCTCACGCGCCGCGGGGTTGGAGAGGTGGGTCTCGATCACCGGAACGCCGATCGCCTTGATGGCGTCGTGCAGTGCGACCGAGGTGTGGGTATAGGCGCCGGCGTTTAGAACAACAGCGGCCGCCTTGTCGCGGGCCTCTTGCAGCCAGTCGACCAGTTCGCCCTCGACGTTCGATTGGCGGAAAACGATTAAGCGGCCAAGCTGGGCGGCCCGTTCGGCGCATGCTTTTTCGATCTCGGCCAGCGTCACGCGGCCATAGATTTCAGGCTCCCTGGTCCCCAACAGGTTCAGGTTGGGGCCGTTCAGCACGTAGATTGGCTTTGCGTCCGGCATCGTCCTCTGCGCGGGCGGATGGGGGCTTCCGTTGAACCCCGGCTCAAGGGGTTCTAAGTCGGGCGGATAGGAAGGCTCATGCGTCTGATCGTCAATGGAGAAACGCGAGAAGCGCCCGATTCCGCGACGCTGGCGGAACTCCTCGCCTCCCTGGGGATAGACGGGCGGCGCGTGGCGGTGGAGCGCAACCGCGAGATTGCCCCGAAAAGCCTGTGGTCGCAGATTGTTCTGGTCGATGGGGATCAGCTGGAGATCGTGCAGTTCGTGGGGGGCGGGTGATGGTTGTCTTTGACGTTCTTCAGTCGCAGGTTTGAATGATGATCGATTGGTCCAAATGCCCCGAAGTCGAACGCAACGCCGCCAAGGTGAGCGGCGCATGGGTGTTCAAGGGCACGCGCGTGCCAGTGAAGGCCCTGTTTGAGAATGTCGAAGGCGGCGCAACGGTCGACGAATTCCTGGATTGGTTTCCCGGTGTGGAGCGGGTGCAGGTTGACGCTGTGCTGGAGCACGCACAACGCAGCCTAGAAACTGCTTAGTCGGCCATTGCATGAAGGTGCTTTTTGACCAGGGGACACCGGCCCCGCTTCGCAAAGCCCTCTCAACGCACCATGTGACAACTGCCTTTGAATGCGGCTGGGACGAGCTTGAGAATGGCGAACTGCTTTCGGCCGCTGAGGCCGACGGCTATGAAGTGTTCGTCACAACCGATCAGAACCTGCGCTATCAGCAAAACCTCGAGACGCGACGTATAGCGATTGTTGTGATTAGCACGACAAATTGGCCCCGCATCCGGGCATATGCTGATCTCGTCACAGACGCGCTAAAAGGCATCGTGCCGGGCGCGTTCGTAGAAATAGCGATCCCATGACTGACTCCACCCTCACCATCGCCGGCATCACGCGAACCCTTCCCCCTTGCGGGGAAGGGCAGGGATGGGGGTGCGGGCGGCAGCTCATCCGGAAACAGCACCGCCGTTACCCCCACCCCCAACCCCGCCCCGCAAGGGGGCGGGGAGTCGCGAGACTTTCATGACCGACACACTCACCATCGCCGGCAAGAGCTACGACTCCCGCCTCATCATCGGCACCGGCAAGTACAAGACCTACGCCGAGAACGCGGCAGCGCTTGAAGCTAGCGGCGCTGAGATCGTCACGGTCGCGGTGCGGCGCGTGAATCTTTCCGATCCGAGCAAAGAGCGGCTCACCGATCACATCGATCCGAAGAAGACGACGTTTCTGCCCAACACAGCCGGCTGCTTCACGGCCGACGAAGCGCTGCGCACGCTCCGCCTTGCGCGCGAGGCTGGCGATTGGAAGCTGGTGAAGCTCGAAGTGCTCGCTGACCAGAAGACGCTCTATCCCGACATGGAAGAGACGCTCAGCGCCGCCAAAATCCTCGTCGCCGAAGGCTTCGAGGTGATGGTCTATTGCAGCGACGATCCCGTTTACGCCAAGAAACTCGAAGACGCCGGCTGCGTCGCCATCATGCCGCTGGGCTCGCTCATCGGCTCCGGCCTCGGCATCCAGAACCCGGTGAACATTCGGCTGATCGTCGAACAAACCAAAGTGCCCGTCATCGTCGACGCCGGCGTCGGCACTGCGAGTGATGCCGCCATCGCGATGGAACTCGGCGTGGACGGCGTCCTCATGAACACCGCCATCGCCGAAGCCAAAGACCCCATCCGGATGGCGCGCGCGATGAAGCACGCGGTCATCGCGGGACGGGAATCCTACCTCGCCGGCCGCATGCCGAAGAAGAAGTACGCTGACCCAAGCTCGCCTTTGGCAGGTTTGATCTAACGAACCCTCTCCCCGAGAGGGGAGAGGGCAGGGTGAGGGATGGCGCAGGCGCCAACAAAAGGCATGCTCCGAGATCGCGCCCGCGGCATGCGCAAGCAACCCAGCCGCGCCGAATGCGCCGTCTGGGAAATTGTCCGCGACAGCCGCCTCGGTTTCAAGTTCCGCCGCCAACGGCCAATCAGCCGCTACATCGCCGATTTCGCCTGCATGGAAGTGAAGCTCATCGTCGAGATTGACGGCTCGTCGCACGATGTCGCGGAGCAAATCGGATACGACGCTGAACGAACGGCGTTGCTCAACAAGCTCGGCTGGCGTGTTCTGCGCATCCGCGACGCGCTCGCGCTCTCCGATCCAAGCGTTGCCGCCGCGCTCATCCTCGAAGCCCTGCGCCAACCCTCACCCTAACCCTCTCCCCTCGCGGGGAGAGGGAACGACTGCGTTCGAACAGAACCCTCTCCCCGAGAGGGGAGAGGGCAGGGTGAGGGATGACTCCGTCGTCACCCAGCAAGGACATGCTGCGTGACCGCACGCAGCATACGCAAACAACCAGCCGCGCCGAGCAAACTGTCTGGAACGTCGTTTCGCCGTCGAAGCCCTGCGCCAACCCTCACCCTAACCCTCTCCCCTCGCGGGGAGAGGGGACGATGGAGCTAGCTTAGGCTGATGCTGGGATAGTCGGAGATGATTTCCTTCAGCGACTCTAGGAACGCGCCGGCTCGTAGCCTCTTCAAGTGGGAGGTATGGATGAAGCGCAATTGAATCTCACCGGGGCAGCCCGGTCCGCCGGCAAGCGCATCGTCGAAAGCGTCAAGGTTGCGTCCGAAAATGTCGGCGCCTTGTGGCCGGACAATGTCCAAGTAGCGCTGCCAAAATTCGGCCTCTGTACGAACCGAGGCGCAATCAATCTCGATGGTTCGCACTCAACCATCCTCCCAAATCCCCCAAAGCCCGTTCCGCCAGCGCCAGCTTCTTCGCGCGGGAGCGATCTTCGCCCTTGAGCTTCTTCCCATCCGGCCCGTGTGTCGGCGCGGCGATTTCTGGGAAGAGGCCGAAGTTCACGTTCATGGGCTGAAACGAGCTTTTGCCGTCGGTGATGTGGCCGCCGGTCACGTGGGCGATCAGTGCGCCGAAGGCTGTCGTCGCTGGCGGCGGCTCGATCGGACGGCCCAGACGCTCCGCCGCTGCAAAGCGTCCCGCCATCATGCCCATCGCGGCGCTTTCGACGTAGCCTTCGACACCGGTGACTTGCCCGGCAAAGCGCACGCGCGGCTCGGCGCGCAGGCGTAGCGTGCTGTCGAGGAGCTTCGGCGAATTCAGGAAGGTGTTGCGGTGGATGCCGCCCAGCCTTGCAAAGCGCGCGTTCTGCAAGCCTGGGATCATGCGGAAGATTTCTTCCTGCGCGCCGTATTTGAGCTTGGTCTGGAAGCCAACGATGTTGAAGAGCGTGCCGAGCTTGTTGTCCTGGCGAAGTTGCACCACCGCGTGCGGGCGCTTGCCGACGCGGGGGTCCATCAGGCCCACGGGCTTCATCGGACCAAAGCGCAATGTCTCGGGTCCGCGCTCCGCCATCACTTCGATCGGTAGGCAGCCTTCGAAATAGGGTGTGTTCTTCTCCCACTCTTTGAACTCGGTTTTGGCGCCGGCGTTCAGAGCATTGATGAACGCAGTGTACTGCGCCTCATCCATCGGGCAGTTCACGTACGCCGCCTTGTCCCCGCCTGGGCCTTCTTTGTCGTAGCGCGATTGCTTCCAGGCGATGTCGAAGTCGATCGAGTCCGCGTGCACGATCGGGGCGATCGCATCGAAGAAGGCGAGGGAGTCTTCGCCGGTGAGGTTGCGGATGGAGTCGGCGAGGGCCGGTGAGGTCAGCGGGCCGGTGCAGAAGATGATGCTGTCGTCATCCTGGGCACGCAACGCGTGACCGGGATCCAGGGGATCGGAGGCCGCATCGTTTGCTCCTGGATCCCGGCCGTGCTCCGCACGTCCAGGATGACGAAGTAATTGGTGCAATGATTTGATCTCTCCCCGCTCAATCGTGATCAACGGATGCGCCTCAAGCGCCGCTGTCACGGCATCGCTGAACACATCGCGATCCACGGCGAGGGCGCTGCCCGCGGGCACTTGCGCGGGGCCGGCGCTGGTCATCACCAACGAGCCGACGCGGCGCATTTCTTCGTGGAGCAGGCCAACCGCGTTGCCGCGCCAGTCATCGCTGCGGAACGAGTTGGAGCAGACGAGTTCCGCGAACTTCCCGGTATGATGCGCGTCGGTTTTCACCACCGGGCGCATCTCGTGCAGCACCACGGGCACGCCGGCGTTCGCCAGCGCCCATGCCGCTTCCGAGCCCGCGAGCCCGCCGCCAACCACATGAACAGGTTTCATGAGCGATCACATGCCGCGCCTGAACGGGCGCTTCAAGCTCGCAGGCGCCGGCAAATCCAGGCATAAGCGCGGCCACGGGAGATTGAGCATGCCGGCAGGGACAGTTCCAGTGCGCGAGAGCGTCGGCGCGGCGCTGCGGTTTGTGCGCGAAAATCTGCGCTTCGTCGTGACCGTGGCGGCAATCTTCGCGGTGGTGTCGACGATCATTTCGGCGGTTACTCTGTCCGTGCCGCAAGTCGGTCTGCTGACCATGGTGGCGAACGGCATCCTCCAGGCCTTTTCGTACGCCGCCCTTGTTGGCGCCGCGCTCTATGGCGTCGGCCCGGCGCGCGGACGCTGGCCGCAGGACGGCTGGAAAGTCTGGTTCTCGATGGTCGTCGTCGGCTTCTTCATGTGCATCGTCGTGTTCGTCATCACTATTCCGGCGAGTATTGCCCTCGTTGCAGGACCACTCGGGCGCTACGCCGCTGATTTGCAGGCGGCCAATTCCGATCAGGCCGCGGTGATGGCGATCATGTTGCGCTTTGTGGAGGAAAATCCGGCCGCGGTGCTGGTGACGGTGCTGTTTTATTTTGTCGTTTGGCTGCTGCTGACATCGCGTCTCTACCTTGCCGCACCGGCCAGCATTGACGCCAAGCGTACGCTCACCTTCGAAACCTGGAATTGGACAAAAGGGGCGATGTTTCAGATCAGTTCGGCGCGCCTGATGTTGCTCATTCCAGCTTACGTGCTGATGTTTGCGCTTACGGCGCTGATCGGGCGCGTGTTCGGGTTCAACGTGCTCGATCCCGCGTCGATGCAGACAGCGCTGAATTCGAATATGTTTGGCGTTATTTTGTTCGAGTTCATCAGCTCGTTTGTCGCGCTTGTGCTATATGTCTCACTCGAAGCAGGGCTGTCGTCTTATCTCTACAAGGGGTTGAAGCCCGTGGATGCGCCGGCCGCGCCGGCCCCGGCAGTCTAAGCTCGACCGACTCGCGCGCCTCCGCTAAAAGCGCGCTCCCCATGGCCGCCACCCGCTCCTTCGTTGCGCCTTTGTTGCGTATTGCCGGACCCGTTGCGCTCGCGCGTCTCGGGATCATCGGCATGGCGCTTGTCGATGTGATCGTCGTTGGGCAGCTTGCGCCGGATGAGTTGCCGCATCAGGCGCTTGGCTGGGCGCCGACGGCGGTGTTTCTCGTGGCCGCGATCGGCTTGTTGCAGGGCGTGCAGGTGCTCGCCGCGCGCTCGATTGGCGAAGGCAATAAGAAGGGTGCGGGCGTTGCGCTGCGGCGCGGTCTAGTTCTTGGATTGGGGGCGGGCGTCTTGTCGGCCTTCGCCATGTGGGCGGCCGGCGGAAATCTTTTTACGGTGTTTGGTGTCGAGGCTGAACTCGCCGCCCCGTCGACGCCGGTCATGAACGTGCTTGCGCTCTCGATACCCTTGCATCTGCTTTACATCGCCGGAACGTTCTTTTTGGAGTCGATCAAGAAGCCCGGCATTTCGACCGCGATCATGTGGTTGGCCAATGCGGTCAATCTTGCGCTGAATCTCTGGTGGGTGCCTGAGCACGGCGCGGTCGGATCGGCGTGGGCGACGGTTGGCGCGCGTGTGTTTCTGGCGGGCGCGCTGCTGCTCTGCATCTATTTCTTGAGAGACGGCGTCACCTTCGGCGTGCGCAAGAGCAAGGGCGCCGAAGGGCCAACCTATGGCGCATTGCTGGCGGTGGGCGCGGCCGCGGCGGTAAGCCAGGCGGTGGAAGCGGGCGCGTTTTCGGCGATGACCGTGATCGCGGGGCGCATCAGCGCGGACGTGGTCGCCGGTTATCAGATTGTGCTCAATCTCATGGCGCTCGTGTTCATGGTGGCGCTTGGTCTTGCGGCTGCGACGGCGGTGCTTGTGTCCGAAGCTATCGGCCGCCAGGCCCCGGGAGACGCCAAGAGCGCCGGATGGACGGGAATCTGGCTCAACGCGATCGGCATGGTGCTGTGCGCGATCGGCATCCTGGTGTTCGCGGATCGCATTGGACACGTTTACACAGCCGACGTGCCGCTGGCGGCGCTGATCTCATCGTTGATGTGGGTCGCGGCGCTGGTGCTGGTTCCTGATGGTACGCAGGTTGTTGCGGCGTCGGCTCTGCGCGCGCGCAGCGACAATTGGTTTCCGACGTTCAGTCACATCCTTGCGTATGCGGGCGTGATGCCGGTGCTCGGGTGGTGGCTCGCCGAACACCAGGGAATGGGCGTCGCGGGACTCCTCTTTGCGATTTTCTGGGCAAGTGTGTTGAGCGCTCTCGTGCTGCTGGCGCGTTGGTGGGCGATCGCCGGCAAGCCGGCTAAGGTCGTCGCGCAGGCCGCTGAATAGCGCTCTAGGCCGTCGCGCCGAGAATCCAGCCTTCTTCGCGCTCGACGATTTCCCGGCGTGGGTCGTCCTTGGCGGGGCCGAAGACCGCGCCAAGCTGAAATTTTTCATCGAGCGCATTGAAGCGCTCGCATGCGGCGCGGACTTGAGCCTGATCCTTTATCTCACCGGCATTTGGTTTTGCGGCGTAGAGCGAGGGATAGATTTCGGCGATGACAGCCTCTAGGTCCGCGACATCCGCTGGCGCCAACGGCTTCCAACCGGTTTCGAACGGCCAAAGTTTGATGGCGCGCGCATCGCGCAGCCGCTTCACGATGGGCAGGCCCGTGAGCGCCTGGCCGCCGACGGAGCCCTGGTAATAGAGTTTCCATATCGACGATGCGCCCTTCGCGGCTTCATCGGCGTAGCGCAACTCGGGCAAGTCGCCCGGACGGTGTTCGCGCGGGCGCTTGGCTGAGAGCATGGTTTGCTCGTCGCGCGCGGGGGCGCCCCAGAATGGAAATGCTTCACCGGTCATCAGCCGGTTCATCTTCGCGCCAACCTGGAAGCGATTGTTCGTGTTGTCGGGTTTGTCCTTCACCTCCTTCGCGGCGAAGTCGAGCAGGGCGCGCCAAGGTTCGCCAGCGAGCTTGAGCGCGGCGGCCGTGCCGCGCGGAAAGCTCATCGGGAAGTCAAAACCAACGAGTGCGCGTTCGCCTTTGCGCTTGAGATCATCCAGCACGTTGTTGAGAAGCTTTTCGGCCTCCCTGCGTGTGGCGGGGTTGTGCGCTTCGAAGGCCATTTGAAAACGCACGTTGCGTTTGAGCACGCCGACCCAGATCGAGTCGGGACCTGTCGTTGGCTTGGAGGCGGCGCTCCAATCGACCATGACGTACGCTTGAAAGAGACGTTGGTTCATATTCGCCAAGGGTGCGGGGTGATCCGCATTTGCTCCGCTAAACAGGTTGAGAAACGCTTTCGGCGCGGCTTTGCGTAGTCCTATGCAGCTTTGCCGCACCCTAGTGGCGCGCCAGCGCGAGGCAAGCGTATCCCGCCCGCTGGACAGGGCAGGGTGACGCGCCGCATAACCCGCCCTCCCGGAAAAGAGTCCTTACGTAATGTCCATTCGCCTCCGTTTCGCGCCGTCCCCCACGGGACGCATCCATGTCGGCAACGTCCGCACGGCGTTGATGAACTGGCTGTTCGCGATCCCTCAGGGCGGCTCGGTCCTCTTGCGCATCGACGACACCGATCTTGCCCGCTCCACCAAGGAGTATGAGCAAAGCATTGAGGACGATCTCCGCTGGCTCGGCCTCAACTGGCAGGAGCGCGCCAACCAATCGCACCGCTTCGAGGCGTACGAAGCCGCCGCGGCGAAACTAAAGGCGGCGGGGCTGCTCTATCCGGCGTACGAGACCGAGGAAGAACTCGATCGCCGCCGCAAGATCGCGCAAGCGACCGGCAAGCCGCCCGTCTATGATCGCGCCGCGTTGAAGCTCACAGCGGACGACCGCGCCAAGCTCGAAGCCGAAGGCAGAAAGCCCCACTGGCGCTTCAAGCTCTCCGGCGCGCGCAAGGATTGGGACGATCTCGTCCGGGGCCACGTCTCGATCGACACGGCATCGCTGAGCGACCCCGTGCTTATCCGCGAAGACGGGGCCTTCCTCTACACGCTGCCGAGCGTTGTCGATGACATCGACTTCAAGATCACGCACATTGTGCGCGGCGAAGACCACGTGACGAACTCGGGCGTGCAGATCGAAATCTTCGAAGCCCTCGACGGACCGGTGCCGCTCTTCGGCCACTTCCCGCTGCTCGTCGGCGCGGACGGCAACGCGCTTTCCAAGCGCATCGGCTCACTCGGTGTCGGCGAACTCGCCGCCGAAGGCTACGAGCCAATGACGGTGCTCTCACACCTCGCCAAGATCGGCACCTCCGATCCCGTCGAGGCGCGCGCGTCGCTCGACGTGCTGGCGTCGGAGTTCGACTTCGCCAAGATCGGCCGCGCGCCGGCGCGTTTCGATCCCGAGGACCTCAAGCGCGTCAACGCCCAGCTCTTGCACCAATACGACTACGCGATGGTGAAAGAGCGCCTTGCCAAACTCGAAGCTGACAAGGGCGAGGCGTTCTGGAACGCCATCCGCGCCAACATCCAATTGCTGCCGGAAGCGCGCCAGTGGGCGCACATCGTCGATGGCCCGATCGAGCCCTTCGTCCCTGACAGCGCATTCGCATCGGCAGCGGCCGAAGTGCTGCCGAAGGGTGTTTACGACGCAACGTCGTGGCAAGCCTTCACCAACGCGGTGAAAGAAAAAACCGGCGCGAAAGGCAAGGCCCTCTTCATGCCGCTCCGCCAAGCGCTTACCGGCATGGATCATGGCCCGGAAATGGCCGCGCTCTTTCCGTTGATCGGCGAAGAGCGTGCGCGCAAACGTCTGCTGGGACAGACGGCTTAGATCGGCCGCGCTTGCGCCTACTCAGCGTTCGCGCGCCCGATCCAGGGCTTCGATCTCCGCCTCCAGCTTCCTGGCGCCGCGGGCGTTGAGCCAACCGACGCCGCCAAAGATCAGCGCCACCCAGGCCAAGCTCATCAATCCCGTCGCCGCGCGCGCGGCCAACGGGATGTCGGCGGCGGCGGGGGTGAACACGGTCGCAAGAATGATCGCCAGCACGCCGGGCACGAGCGGCCCGATGTACCAGCGCCATACGCTCGCCAACGCATCGCGCTGACGCACCAGTTCGGCGCGGTGAAACTCCACCCAGCTTTGACCTTCGTCCTTGCGCGTGGCGCCGCCGCGAACGCCCATCTGCCAGCAAACGTAGATGACGCCGGCGATGGTGAGCGCCGCGCCGGCGCGTATGCCCCAATCCGGCGTGTCGATTGCGATAGCGCCAAACGCCGCCGCCACAAGCGCGCCGGCGCCGTATTCAATCCAGTTGCGCCACTTGATGCGCGTCTGGAAGCGCTCCGCGCGCTGGTGGATGTCGGAGAGCGACATGGCGAAGGGCTCCTGTGCTCGCTGGGTCCACAGCTTTTGAAGCGGATCGTGTTCAGACATTTGCGGTCTCTTGAAACAGGCGGGCGAGTTGGCCTTTGAGGCGCGAGACGCGTGTTGCGACGGCGCCGGCCGATAGTCCGGTCACTTCGGCGATCGAAGCGGCGTCCAGACCTTCGAGATACAGGGTGATGACTTGGCGATCCGGCGGCCCAAGCTTGCGGATGATTGCGTTCAGCCGCGCCACCGCTTCGTTTTCTTCAAGTTCGGCCGAGACATCCTGTGCGGAAGGCAGATGCTCGATTTCTTCCAACGCTACAAACGGTGGCCGTATTCGCTTCTCGCGATCGACGTGGGTCGCGGCCACGTTGTGGGCGACGCGGTACACCCAGGTTCGCACCGAACACCGGCCGTCGTAGGACGCAAAGCTTCGCCACAGCGCTACGTGCATCTCCTGCAGGAGGTCGCGCCGGCGCTCGGCATTCGCTTCGGTGGCGGACGCCAAACGCTGCAGCGCGCCGCCGTGCGCGGCGGCGGCTTCCAAATAGCGCGCGTCCTGGTCGGGCGTTGGCCTCATGACTGGTTAGTCCAGCGGCCCGGGCGTTTCTTACACGCGGGCTCGGGCGCCCAACGCCGCGAAGCATTCGTCGATCGACTTTGCATCCACCACCGCGTCTTGAAACGACGCCGGGGTGAGGTTCGCATCCACCGTGTGCTGCATCAGCGTGAAGAACGGCGTCCAGAACCCATCCTCCGAGAGGAAGATGATCGGCTTCCTGTGCAGATCGAGCCGCTTCCACGAAAGCATTTCGACCGCTTCCTCAAGCGTGCCGATGCCGCCCGGCAGCACGACGAACGCGTCGCTCTCTTCGAACATGATGTGCTTGCGCTCATGCATGGTGTCGACCATGCGATGCGGCACGTCCTGATAGGTGATCTCGCGCCGCTCCAGGAAGCGCGGCATGATGCCGAGCACTTCGCCGCCGCCTTCATGCGTCGCTTTCGCAACACGGCCCATCAGGCCAACGGCGCCGCCGCCATAGACGAGCCGCATGCCGCGCGCCGCCAACTCCGCGCCAAAGCGTGTCGCCAAATCCAAATAGGCCGGCTTGGTCGTATTGGAGGAGCCGCAATAGACGCAGACGGAGCGGATGGCAGGGGGCATGGAGCTGGAATCAGCCATGGGCATTGAACAGGTTTAGCCAATCAGGCGGCATTGCGGGGAAAATTCCCCGCACTTAAGTGGTGACCGCAAGGATTGTTCCAAATGGCGCGTGGTGAAGGCAGGACAGTGTCGAAGGCGGAACCAGCCGCTGATGTCGCGCCGCCGCTGACGCGCACGATAGCACAACTCCTTAGTTTGATTGGCGGATTGGACGACAAGGGCGTGCGCCTCCGGCTCGCCGTAGCATTCGTGCTGACGCTGATCAGCAAAGTGCTTGCCGTCGTTTCGCCTTTGGTGCTGGCGGACGGCATCAACAAGCTCTCCGGCGGCGACGCTTCGGGTGCGCTGCCGGCCTTCCTTGGTCTGGCCGGTTTCTGGGGCGCGCTCCGTTTCGCCTCGACCGCCGGCCCGCAAATCCGCGACGCGATCTTTCAGCCCGTCAGCGAACAGGCGCAGCGCCGCGCCGGCACGCGTGTGTTCACACATGTCCACAATCTCTCGGTGCGCTTCCATCAATCGAAGCGCACCGGCGCTGTCTATCGCACCATCGAACGCGGCATTCGCGCCATCGACTTCCTGCTGCGTTTTCTCGCCTTCAACATCGCGCCGACTGTCATCGAATTGTTGCTCGCCGCCGCTGTGTTGGGCTTCAAGTACGGCTGGATGTTCTCCGCCATCGCCGCGGGTACAGTCATCATTTATGCGTGGGCAACCTTTGGCGTCACCGAATGGCGGCTCAAATATCGCCGCGATATGAATGAGGCGGATACCGAGGCCGCCGGCCGCGCCGTCGACTCGTTGCTCAACTTTGAAACGGTAAAAAGCTTCGCCGCCGAACAGCGTGAGAGCGAACGTTATGACCGCGCGCTTTCATCCTACGCGACAGCCGCCGTGCGCGCGTACACCTCCCTGGTGATGCTGAACATTGCGCAGGGCCTCATCATGACCGTTGGCCTCGTAGCCATGGTCGTCGGCGCCGGCTGGCTGGTGGCGCGCGGGCCGATGGGTCCCGGAGACATCACGGCTGTCATCCTCATCATGACCAATCTCTATGCGCCGCTGAACATTCTTGGCTTCGCCTATCGCGAAATCAAACAAACCAGCATCGACATGGAGAAGATGTTCGCGCTGCTCGACGAAAAGCCCGACGTCGCCGACGCGCCGGATGCGCACGAACTCAAAGCCACGCGCGGCGAAGTCGTATTCGACAGTGTCGGCTTCGCGCACGAGGGCAGGGATATGGGCTTGGAAGCCGTGAGTTTCACCGCCCCCGCAGGCAAGACCACCGCCATTGTCGGGCCGTCGGGCGCCGGCAAGTCGACCGTGCTAAAGCTGCTCTATCGGTTTTACGATCCCAGCGCGGGCGCGGTTCGCATCGACGGTCAAAATTTGCGCGAGGTCACGCAGCATTCGCTCCGTAGCGCGCTCGGTCTGGTTCCGCAGGACGTCGTGCTCTTCAACGATACGATCCGCTACAATATCGGCTATGGAAAACCGGACGCCACGCAGGACGAGTTGAACGAAGCCGCCCGCAGCGCGCAACTCCTCGATTTCATCGAAGCGCTGCCACAAGGCTGGGACACACGCGTCGGTGAGCGCGGCTTGAAACTTAGTGGCGGCGAAAAGCAGCGCGTCGGCATTGCACGTGTGGTGCTGAAGAACCCGGCGATCCTCATCCTGGACGAAGCCACCTCGTCCCTCGATTCCGCCACCGAAGCCGAAGTCCAGGCCGCGCTCGAAACCGCGTCGCGCGGCAGGACGACGCTCGTCGTCGCTCACCGCCTCAGCACTATCGCCGACGCCGATCAGATCGTCGTCCTCGAAGCCGGCCGGATCGTCGAACGGGGCGCACACGCGGCCCTCATCGCGAAAGATGGGCTCTATGCCAGCTTGTGGAAGCACCAGGCGGAAGAGCCTGAAACGGTGGCTGCCGAGTAGGGATTCTACCTCAGCGTGCAAGCAATCGCGCCTCGCGTCGTGACAAGTACGTAAATCCGGCGCGCATACTAACTTTCGTTTACCTTTAAGCGTCAGATTTTCGATCGTCATGACGCCTGAAACGACAATCATCAACTGCGCGTGCGGCGCTTGTTATGAGCGTGAGGAACGCGTTCTGCCGATCAAGGATATCGGCCTGTTCGAATGCGTCGATTGCGGCGCGCGCATCGAAATCTGGAGCGGCCGTACTGTTCCAGTGTTCAAGCGCATCAAGAGCGAAGCTGCGCATAAGCGCAGCGCCTGACGCTCACGCCGCCGGAAGCGCGATCACCGCGTAAATCTCATCGCACCGCGCCGTTCCGGAAATCGCGCTTCACCACCTGCGCCGCATTGTGCCCCGGCGCGCCGGTCACGCCGCCGCCCGGATGCGTGCCTGAGCCGCACATGTAGAGGCCCTTGATCGGCGCCCGATAATCGCCGTGTCCCAAGACCGGCCGTGCGCTGAACAGCTGATCGAGCGAAAGCGCGCCATGCATGATGTCGCCCGCGACGAGGCCAAACGTCCGCTCCAGATCGAGCGGCGACATGATTTGCCGCGCGATCACGCTTGCTTTGAAGCCTGGCGCGTACTTATCGACCGTGGCGATCATTAGATCGGCGACTTCTTCGCGGTGGTCGTCCCAAGAGCGGCCGCCGGAAAGTTCGGGTTGTACGTGCTGGCAGAAGAGCGAGGCGACGTGCTT
This sequence comes from Hyphomonadaceae bacterium, assembly GCA_016791365.1. Classification (GTDB taxonomy): domain Bacteria; phylum Pseudomonadota; class Alphaproteobacteria; order Caulobacterales; family Aquidulcibacteraceae; genus Vitreimonas. The sequence continues at coordinate 13,700 of JAEUMT010000010.1, forward strand.
GCCCGCTGGTGCGAGTGAATCATCCAGTGTCGATGGAATAAGCATCTCCACGATCGGCTCGCGCGACCAGCCGTGGGCGCGCGCATCATCGTACGCGCGCTCCATGTATTGCATCGACGGCGCAATGATGATGCCGGCTGTGAGATGGTCGCCAGCTTCGGGCTTGCATGTGAACGTGGGAAGCTCGTTGAGCGCCACGTTCATGCGGAATGTGCCGGAGCCGACTTTGTACCGCGTGATCCGCTCGCGGAAATCTTCGGGCAGCGCTTCGGCGGGCACGAGGCGCTGATAGAGCAGCTTCGGATTGAGATTGGAGATCACCGCCTTGGCGCGGATGGTCTCGCCGTCGATGGTCACAACGCCTTGTGCTTGCGGCGTCGTGATGCCGGGCGTGTAGGTCGCGAGCAGGACTTCCTTGACCGAAACGCCGGTGCGGATCTCGACGCCGCGTTCGCGGCAGCAGGCGGCCATTGCTTGCGTAATGGCGCCCATGCCGCCGATGGCGTGGCCCCACAGACCTTTCTTGCCGTTCACTTCGCCGAAGACGTGATGCAGCAACACGTAAGCTGAGCCTGGCGTGTAGGGGCTCGCAAAGTTTCCGACGATCGAGTCAAAACCGAACAGCGCCTTGATCGGCGCGGACTCGAACCATTCGTCGAGCCACTCGCCTGCGGATTTGGTGAAGAGGTCGAGCAGGTCGCGCTTGCCGGTGATGTCGAGCTTGTTCAGCCGCCCGCCCAGCCCCGCCGCGCGTATCGCTTCTTCAACGCCGCGTACAAAACCGTGTTCGACGAGATTCGGCGGTTGCTCCAGCAGCAGCGCGCGCACCACGTCCGCGATCACCTCAAGCCGGCGCTCATATTCTTCGAGCCGCGTTGCGTCACGATTGGAGAATTTCGCGACCTCGGATTGCGTGACGCCCGGCGCCGACATGAAATATGAATTGTCCGAGAGCGGCAGGAAGTTTGAGACCTTGCGCTCAACCACCCGCAGGCCGTGCCGGTGCAGATCGAGGTCGGCGATCACCTTGGGATTGAGCAGAGAGACGGTGTAGCTCGCGACCGAATTGCGGAAACCGGGGTGAAACTCCTCGGTGACCGCCGCGCCGCCGACGACATCGCGCCGCTCCAGCACCAGCACTTTGAGGCCGGCCTCGGCCAGATACGCCGCGCACGTCAGCCCGTTATGGCCTCCGCCAATGATGATAACGTCGTGCATTGCGCCTCCCGGATCGCGTCATGCCCTGACGTGAAGCCGAGCGGAAGCTGGAAACTTGGTTCCGCGGCTCGACGTAGGCGCCGGCGGGGGCTTAGGCTCCGCCGATGGCTGATCTCCCTAACCTCCATCCAAAGGTCGCTGCCTCGCTCGCGAAGTGGCACGCAATGGTCGAGAGCAAGAATCTCGACGATATCGGCGGCATCATTCATCCGGACGCGACGTTCCGTTCGCCGATGGCGTTCAAGCCGTATCATTCGGCGCAAGCGGTGATGCTGCTGTTGCGCACGGTGCTGACGGTTTTCGAGGACTTTGCCTATCACCGGCAATTGGCGAGCGGCGACGGGTTGAGCGTCGTTCTCGAGTTTAGCGCGCGTGTCGGCGACAAGAGCCTCAAGGGTATCGACCTCATTCAATTCGACGCCGACGGGCTCATCACCGACTTCGAGGTGATGGTCCGTCCCATCAACGGCCTTCAGGCCCTGGGTGGCGAAATGGGGGCGCGCCTGGCCCACCTTCTGCCGGCGTACAAAGCGTTGTAATATGCGTTACGCGCGACCCGCGAGGGACGCCCGTATCCGCCTGGGCGAATTCGGCATCGCACCCGCGACTTGCGCAGTCCCGCAGGGTGAAACCGCTGGGAAGCGCCTGAAAGTACGGCGAACTCGTCCTGTACGGTAGGGGCGTGCGCTTTATGAAGCTGCTGGT
>JAEUMT010000013.1 GCA_016791365.1 Hyphomonadaceae bacterium
GGCGCCGGACTTGCAAGCCGCCCCGGCGCTCGTCATTAAGCGGGCCTCCGGAGAGGTGCTAGAGTGGCTGAATAGGCCGGTCTCGAAAACCGGAGTGGGTGCAAGCCCACCGAGGGTTCGAATCCCTCCCTCTCCGCCAGCCTTCTTAGTTTGTCTGCACAAAAACAACCGTTTAGACGCGTGCCTGTCGCGAGTAATTTTCCTCCCCGAGCACTACCCACTTTGTAGTGCGCTCGAGCTTGCGCGATGCTGTCGGTGCGTGCATGCCGCAAGGTGGCAAAGCCGGTTCACGTGGCGATCGCCAAATATTCCCTAATCACGGTTGCCGCTACGGTTGACCATCCTCAGATACCTCCTCAACCTCTCGTTACAGCGGGGCTGGATGAGAGATTCGGAAAGGGTCAAACGAGTTTACGCCGAGCTGAGGCGCACGGAGGGGATCAGCGCTTCAGCTGCCGACCTCATACGGTTGGCGCACCTACTAGTCCAAGTCTTCAAGTCAGACTTCGACGATCTTCGAGAGTTTGGGAAACCCTACGAGCCGAAGAACTTTGCGACTCAAGAAGTCGATTTGGCGATGTCGGACGGTGGTTGGAAAGTTCTCCATTTCGAGCTGGACCAGCAACGAGAGTCGCTCGAAATGGAATGGGGCGCGCACGCTTACCGACACAGCAGACTACAATTTTTCTTGGGACCAGCATGGCAGGTAAAAACTCCCCCGGGCTAACGACGGCGGCGAAAGAGCACTTGGTGTCGGGTTTGCCGCTCACACGTCTCGAAGCGCTCATTTTCTTTGGCGTCTCCAACTTGCCTGAACTCGTCTATGAGATGCGAAAGCAAGGCTGGAAGGTCGAGTCTCGCGCTGTGCCCTACGCGGCCGCTTTGGTTCGCGTGAACAAGCACGCGACGTTGAAGCCGCCGGCAAACCTGCCTGTGCGAGAAATCACCTTGACGGAGTACTGGGTGAGTAAGTGAAACGGTTCTTTTCCTCCAGACAACGTTTCATCTTGGCGCTCTTGTCGGGTGGGAGATGCAAGAAATGCAGTGCCAAGCTCCACAGTGACTTCCATGCGGACCACGTGAAGCCCTTCTCGAAAGGCGGCATTACAGCGCTGTTTAACGGGCAGGCACTCTGCGAACGATGTAATCTGAAGAAAGGTGCGACGATGATGAAGCTCCGCCCTTGGCAATCCGAAGCGCTGAAAAAAGCGATGAGCTGGCTCGTCGATCAGGCCACGGATCGGCACTTCTTGATCAATGCTGCTCCAGGCGCGGGTAAGACCATAGCCGCCTGCGCGATCGCCAAAGACCTTATCGACCGAGACGAAATCGACAGGGTCATCGTCATCGCGCCGCGAGTCGAAGTCGTGAAGCAATGGGCTGACGACTTTAAGCTCGTTACAGGCCGATATATGGGCAAAATCACGGGTGCCGACGACAAGATCGAAATCGACGTGTGTGCAACTTGGGCGGCCGTCCAAGGTCTGCAGGACGCTTTTCAAGCCGTTTGCATGGACAGTCGTGTACTACTTATCTGCGATGAGCATCACCACGCGGCAGTGGCCGCCGCTTGGGGGCGCGGCGTAAATGATGCGTTCGCGCGGGCTCAGTACGTCCTAGTGCTTACCGGGACGCCCATCAGATCCGACGGCCAACAGTCTGTTTGGATGGCGTATGACAGCCTGGGCAGGATCGATCATCCAGAGGCGGGCACCTACACCATAAGCTACGGTCAGGCTGTTGACCTCGGATATTGTCGGCCAGCGACGTTTCATCGACACGAAGGCCGCTTCACCGTTGATCTCGAGGATGGAGAGCAGGTCACCGTTTCGAGTAAGTCCCCGGCGAGCTTGAAGCCAGAGCTTTCTCGTATCGCCGGCCTGCAACGCGCGCTCGACTTTTACAAGCTCGCGTGTGCACCGCAGTTCGAGGCGGACAAGGTGACGCCGCGTGCTGACGGTTATCAGGGCACCATGATCGAGTGGGCTAGTAGCAAGCTTTCCGACTTGCGATTGCGAATGGCCAACGCCGGCGGGCTGGTGATCGCGCCTTCAATCGAGATGGCGCAATACATGGCTCGTCTCATCGAACTTATCGAGGGAGAGGCGCCCACGGTGGTTCACAGCTTGATGCCCAACGTTGAAAACAAAATCGCCAGCTTCAAGCACACTGATAAGCGTTGGGTCGTTTCCGTTGCGATGATCTCCGAGGGCGTCGACATCAAGCGTTTGCGCGTTCTGATTTACCTGCCGAATGCTCTCACCGAGCTTGCATTTCGGCAGGCAGTCGGTCGTGTAGTTCGCACGAATGGTCCGGACGATGACACGCGCGCTTATGTTATAATGCCGTCCTTCGATATCCTCGAAACCTTTGCTCGCCGGGTCGAAGACGAAATGTCTCCCGGGATGCGCGTGGATTCTTCGCCGAAGACTAAACGCTGTCCGATTTGTGCCACGGAGGCGGCTCTCGGCGCGAAGACCTGCGAGGAGTGTGGCCACGCGTTTCCGCAAGCGCCTCCGCGTTTTCGCCCATGTCCCAAGTGCCAAGCCCTGAACCCAATGGGCGCCACCACTTGCCAGCAGTGTGGTTCCAGTATGAGTGTGGACTTTGTTCTAACGCTCGATGAAGCGTTGCGGACCGGCGCCATTGTGCGCGGAATGGATATCGAAGAGGACGAGGTTCAGCAGGGCGAAGGCCTCGCAGATTCTGTTCGCAAGGCGGTGATCGCCAGTGGCGACGAGAAGTTGGTCAAAGTCATTCGGCAACTGCCGGAGGAGAGTTGGGCGCGTCTGAAGAAGCTATTCGATGAGAGCTAACAATTGCGCGTCGTGACTTTCGCGTGCTCGGAATCGATTTCTCGTCGAGCGCAGCGTTCACAGCGCTGCCAATGAGCAAACCACTCGCGATTGTTGCTGAGTTCGCCAGAAGCTTTTCCTCGCCAATGGGGCTTCGAGCCATCTGCAGTCGAAGAGCTTCTGAAACTAGTTCTTTCGCAAGCTCTTCATCCGCCGAAAAGGCGTCGCGCATACGTGCGCCCAAGGCTCCAACTTCGTCTAACAGGTCAAACGCTCGGGTGACGCCCGGTCCACGGTGAGACCAGAGCGATTGCATGTTTGTGATGTCTGAACGCGAAACGAGCACTTCCGCCTCCTTCGCGATCGAAAGCAAGTCTCGTCGTCTCCGCTGCACGATCGCTAGGAGGGGACGTAGGAGCGGTCTGCCAAGATCAATCGATTGGATCGACTTCGACGATCCGTAATAGAAATCCACAGTCCATTCGGTACTTGCATTGTCAAAGTGGTTGGACAGCTCAAAGCGAACGCCGCTGCTGAGTCTAAGGTTTGGAATCGCAAATCGGAAACGACGGTTCTCGGGATAGCGTCGTCCAGCAGTTTCGGGACGCGTTTCTTTGGGAGAAGCTTCGGGACTAACAAGCGATTTAGCGAATGATGTTAGTAAAGGCACCCGCGATTTGGGGGTTCCCTTCATCGCATGCGCGATGAAGTATGCCATCGGAGGTGGCATCGCGTTGCCAATCATTCGCAGCTTTTGAGCGTGCGACTTTCCGTAGAACTGAAACGTAATCGGGAAACCTTGCAAGCAAGCGCGCTCGCGAAGCGTGAGACGTCGATAGCGACCGTTTGCGTCACGTATTACAATGCTCTCGCGCGATACCCGCGTGCAAGTGGCGGTCACGGTTCGAGACGCTCTTCTACTAGAATCTGGGAACGGCATTTGATTGTAGACGGGGTGATGCCGTTTTGCTGCCCGGTTTATCCGGGTCTCCTCATCATTGAGCGGTTCTTCGATTGCATGCTCCGTGAGTTTGCGCCGATCGAGGATAATTCCGTAGTTCGGATCGCAAATCTTGCCTTTGTCGAGAGCGCTAACAACGCCTCCTAACGTTTGCGCGTCAGTCTGATCCCGGTACGAATCAAGAAGCGCGAAGTCGAAGTTACCGACAATGCAGCGACTGCGGCGTTGCGGTAGTCCAAACGCTTCCATGTTTATGACGCGGTGTTGGATGCCCAGTTGGCGGAAGCGGTAAAGCGCGCCACCTTTCCGCAGCTCCGCGTCAATAATCGCCGCGATACGCGGGACGTTTTCCATTGCCCAGAATCGAGGTCGCACGTGCGCCACGATCTCAAAAAAGCGGATCAAATCCTGAAGCCCATCTGCGACGTCGCCGTTGCCACCGCGATTTGCGTACGAGAACTGCGTGCACGGCGGACTTCCAACAACCAGATCAATCCGCTTCGGGAGATTCTTTAGGGATAGCGTACGCACATCTATCGTTTGGGCACGGTGTTTGTTGTTGCGGAAGTTTGTCTCGTTTGCTGGGCCCCACCATTCATAGGATCCAACGACTTTGATGCCAGCCAGACGCAGCCCAAGAGACCAACCGCCGACGCCAGAATAGACGTCTATCGCCCGCATCGCAGTCATCGTGGTCTCCGTTCTTCGGTACCACTGAATCGAAACTCGTTGTGTTTGACAAGATCCGCCATGCCGCGCACCCGGCAATTGTTCGGTTCAAAGGCGAAACAGCTCACCGATCGCCTTTAGAATTCGTTTGCCGCAGCCGCGTGGGTTGTCGGGTTAGCCGGCGTTGACGAGGACGCGGATGCGTTCGTCGGTGATGGCGGCGGGTGCGGCGGTGGCTTGCACAGTGCGCTGGTTGGGGCGCCCGCCGCGGACGAAGACGACGTAAACATCGCCGACGGCGCCGGTGATGGCGTCGAAGCCGGGGAGCGGGCCGCAGCTGGTGGCCTCGGTGTAGCTCAGCGTGAAGCGGTTGGCATAGGCGCGGCCTTTGAGACCGCGGATGCTGCGCAGCGTGACGCGTTGGCCGTAATCGTTGGCGTTTGGTTGCACGCGGACGATGCGGGCGAGGAAGACGCTGTCGGCTTCGTCCCAGAGGCGCGATTGGCGGTCAGCGCGCCATTGCGCGTCTTCGGCGTCGCGTTGCGCTTGCCAGGCGGCGGCGCGAGTCGCGTAGGCTTCGTCGCTCTCGCCTTGCTCTTGCGGCGGCGGCGGCATCGGCATGCACGCTTGCGCGGTATTGGCCGTGAGGAGCGCGATGGCGGCGGCGAGCGCGAGGAGCCAAGTTTTCATGGGCTCAGTTATGCGGAGTCGGGGCCGCTAGCGTCAATGCGCGATGAGGCTGCGGTAAAGCATGTAGGCGGCAACCGCGAATACGACGCCGGCGAAGACGCGCTGCAGCGCGCCGCGTTGTTTGGAAAGATGCGTGGCGAAGCTTGCGCCGATGACGCCGCCGATGAGGCCGCCGCCGATGAAGAGTGCGGCGATGCGCCAGTCGACGAGGCCGTCGAGGGCGTAGGAGGCGGCGGTGGTGGCGCCGAAACTGCCGACGCTGAAAAGCGATGAGCCAATGGCCTGGATCATGGTCATGCCGGTGGCGCCGATGAGGCCGGGGACGATGAGGAAGCCGCCGCCGATGCCGAAGAAGCCGGAGAGCGCGCCAGCGCCGAGGCCGTAAGCGATGAGCTTGGGCGCGTTCTGGGCGTTGAGAACAACGTCGCCGGCGCCTTCATCCTTGCGCGGGCGGAGCATGGCGACGCCGACGACGATCATCAGCAGCGCGAAGAGCGGCAGCAGCACTTGCGCGTCGGTGATCTTGCCGATAGCGGCGCCGGTTGCAGCCCCGACGACGCCCGCGGCGGCGAACACCATGGCGCAGCGCCATTTTACGTTGCCGCGGCGGGCGTGGTTGATGAGGTTGGCGAAGGCGTTGACCGAAACCGCAAGCGCGCTGGTGCCAATCGCCATGTGCGGGTTCGCGACGCCGACGACGTAAAGCAGCGCCGGCGTCGCCAGGATCGAGCCGCCGCCGCCGATCAATGCGAGCACGAGGCCAACAGCGCCGCCGCTGAGGATTGCGAGGAAATCGGGGAGCGTCACGCGGTAAGGCTGCCGCAATTCCAGGGCATGGTCTTTAGCAGAAGCGCCATGCCGCACCAGCCGGTCGCGCCGGCGAAGGTGAGGCCGGCGCCGATGAAAGCGGAGAGTGCGTAAAAGCCGGGGCTGACGAGGAAGCCCAACACAACGCCGGTGAGCACGAGCGAACCGGCGGTGATTTGAACTTGCCGCATGATTTCGATCGGCGCCTTGCGGTTAGCGTGCACCGGCAAGCCGGCCTGTTTCCAGGCTTCGATGCCGCCTTCGAGGTAATAGGCCTCGGCAAACCCGCGTGCGAGCAGCTTCGCCGCATTGGATTGCGTGCGCATTCCCGACCGGCAGTGAAACACCGCGGCTTTGGCGTGGTCGCGATCGAAATCGTGTGAATCGATCGCTGAGAGCGGCGCGAGGCGTGCGCCGAGGATATGCTCGCGCGCATGCTCGTCCGTTTCGCGGATGTCGATCAGGATGGCCTGGCCGCTATCGAGCTTCCGCTTGAGGTCGGGCGCGGTGATGGGATTGAGCGAGGTCATTTCCGTTTCCGTTTCGGAGGGCAATAAATCCGCGCGAGCGTGCTGAGTACGCGTACAACGTTGGGATCAGCGAGGCGGTAATAAATCTTCTGGGCGTCGCGGCGGGTATCGACCAGACCCTCTTCACGCAAGCGCGCAAGATGTTGCGAGAGGGCCGATTGTGAGAGGCCAGAGCCCGCCTGCAACGCGCCGGCCGAATGTTCGCCGCCGAGCAGCTGGCAAAGCACCATCAGGCGCGCCTCGTGGGCGAGCGCCTTCAAAAGCGCCGCCGCCGCGCCGGCCTTGGCGGCAAACTGCGTGGGGGAGAGTTCAGCGACCGCCATCGTGTCGCACAATATATCACTGGAAACTAAATTAGCAATGTCTAATATATAAGGATTGCAGCCAATAAATGATCGGGAGTTCACATGAGAGTCCCCCAGGTGCGTGCGTTCTTCGACGAACCCACATTCACAGTGAGCTATCTGGTCTGGGATCCCGCCACCCGGCGCGGCGCCGTGATCGATAGCGTGCTCGATTTCGATCCAAAATCCGGCCGCACTGGCACGCGCTCCGCGGAAGCCATGCTGAAGGCGGCCGAACAGGAAGCTGTGACCATTGATTGGCTGCTCGAGACTCACGCTCACGCCGACCATATTTCCGGCGCGCCATTCCTGAAAAAGGCGACCGGCGCGCCGATCGTGATCGGTGAGCACATCAAGGCGGTGCAGCGTGTGTTCAAGGATGTGTTCAATCTGAGCTATGTGACCGCGGATGGACGGCCTTTCGATCGGCTGGTGACGGACGGCGAGGCGCTTCCGCTTGGCGAGCTTGAGATCAAGGTGTTGCACACGCCCGGGCACACGCCGGCCTGTGTTTCCTATCTGATCGGCGACGCTCTGTTTGTCGGAGATACGGTTTTCATGCCGGATTATGGCACGGCGCGGACGGACTTTCCGGGCGGAGACGCGCGCACGCTCTATCGGTCGATCCAGAAATTATTGGCGCTGCCGGAAGAGACGCGCATGTTCTTGTGCCACGACTACAAGGCGCCGGGGCGTGACGTTTATGCCTGGCAGACCACCGTTGGCGAACAGCGCGGCAAGAATATTCATCTCGCCGGAATCAGCGAGGACGAGTTCGTCGCGATGCGTGAAGCGCGCGACAAGACCCTCTCCATGCCGGCTCTGATTCTGCCGTCGATTCAGGTGAACATCCAAGCTGGAGAGTTGCCGCCGCCGGAGGCCAATGGCGTGCGCTATTTGAAGTTGCCGATCGACGTCCTCTAAGTGCGGCGCATCTAAACCAACTGGTAAGCGCATCAGTGCGCGCGTGTACGCAAAGTGCGCGCGCACATTTCAATGCAATCACATTTGGTGTTCCGAGCTTGACGCGTCAGCACGATGGGTATTCCATTCATTTTGTCGGAAGACTTCGGCGCCGTCCGCCGGTTCCCGCTCGCATTGCTCATGCAGCGCATAACACCTGGGCCACGGCGCGCACCGAGTCGGTCTTCCCGTCCGATGAAAGACCGCGCGCAGCAATGGTGCTGCCAGAATGCGCGGACCGATTTCGTCTCGGCCGGCGTCAGGCGACGTTTCAGCGTTTGGTGATATATTGTTGAACAAAGCGGCAACTGGGTTGCCGCTTTTTTGCATGCGGCGCTTCGGTATTTTGAACAAAGCTGCATCGCTCCTATTGTGAGCGTGATGTCACTTCGTTTGTTCGCAGCGTTGGCGATCCCGGACGAACCAGCGGCGCGCTTGCTCGCGCTGATGCGCGGCGTAGGCGGCGCCAAGTGGCGCCCGCGTGAGAATTTGCATCTGACGCTTCGGTTCTTCGGCGAGATCGCCGAGCCGGTTGCCGAAGACCTTGATGGTGAGTTGGAAGCAGCGACGCGGGGCATCGGTCCGTTCGAGGTTCGTTTGAAAGGCGCCGGGTCTTTCGGCGGCGCTGATCCGCACGCGCTTTGGATTGGGGCGGCGGAAAGCGATCGGCTGAAGCAGCTGGCGGCCGCGTGCGAGAAGGCGGCGCGGCGCGTGAAGCTGAAGCCCGAGCCGCACAAGTTCATGCCGCACGTGACACTGGCGTATTTGAGCGGCGCGGCGCTGGATCGGGTGCAAATGTTCGAGCAGGCGCACTCATTGTTCGAAGCGCCGGCGTTCACAGTTCGGAGTTTCGGACTCTATTCGAGTGTGACGCGAAAATCCGCTCCGAGCCTTTACAGGCTCGAAGCGGAGTATCCGTTATTGGGTTAGGCGCTGACGCTTACGAAACTGGCGCAGGTTGCGGCGTTTGCGGCGTCGGCGGCGCGGTGTCTCTCACCATGGTCGCGGGCGGCGGGTTCGGGCCCATCGCGCAGCAGCGTACCTGAACTTCAAGCACCTGGCTGTTGAAGCGACACTCCGAGTCACTGACCGACCGCAGGATCGCCATGCCGCCAGCGCGGCTGGTGTAGCGGGTCTGGGTGCAGCCGGTGAGCGTGTAACCCGGGTCGCACGTGCCGGCGCGCGTGCGGTTCATCGTGCGCGTAACGCAAACGACTTCACGCGCCATCGCTTGGTCGGCTGTTTGTTGAGCGCGGTTAGCGACGCCGAATACTTCAGCGATCCGCGTGCCGAGGCTGGTGCGGACTTCTTCGGTGTCGGCGTGTTGTTTGCAGATGTCGGTGTTGCCGCGCGATGCGTCTTGCGAACACCATTCAGCGATAGTCAAATCGCCCGTGCGATTGGCGCAGGCCGTAGCCAACGTCGCCAACGCAATAGCGGCTAGAATTGAAGCAATGCGCATTCTGGCGCCTTTCCCTCTGATGACCCCCGTGGCTCCCAAAGCGGATCGGGGAAAACGCGTCAACACTTGTCGCGGTTTCGGGGAATCCTTGTGACGCCGCCATTTTTACGCCCGGAGGTTCCATTGCTCGCGAAGCGCATCTTCATTCTGACCGGGGCAGGCGTTTCGGCGGAATCCGGATTGTCGACATTTCGTGACGCGCGCGGCGTCTGGAAGACGTACAAACTCGAGGAAGTTGCGTCGATTCAAGGCTATGAGCGCAATCCTGGCTTCGTTCTCGACTTCTACAATATGCGGCGGAAGACGCATAAAGGCGTTGAACCGAACGCGGCGCATACAGCTTTAGCGCGCCTGCAGCAAAATTGGGCTGAGCGGGACGGGGACGTCACCATCTGCACCCAGAACGTCGACAATCTGCATGAGCGCGGCGGCGCGCAGCGCGTGTTGCACATGCATGGCGAGATCGCGAAGGCGCGCTGTCATGAGTGCGGAGCCATCGTGTCGTATGATGGCGATCTTTCGATCGATCTTGGCTGCGTCGCCTGCGGGCGGGTCGGCGGGATGCGGCCGCACGTGGTCTGGTTCGGTGAAACGCCTTTTTTGATGGATGAAATCTACGAGGCGCTGGCCGCCGCCGATCTCTTCGTCTCGATCGGCACCTCAGGAAACGTCTATCCGGCCGCGGGATTTGTGTCGGCGGCGCGGCGGGCGGGAATCCCGACGCTGGAGATCAATCTCGAACCATCGGAAAACGCTAGCGCTTTCGACAATGGGCGTTACGGAAAAGCAACCGAGCAAGTGCCTGCCTGGGTCGCAGAGCTGATGGCGTACGCGGACTAGGCGGGAACCGTTTTCGCACTAATGTGACTGCGTGGGGAATTGAGGAGCGTGCGTATGTTTGGACGTTTGGCGGCTCTCGCCTTGGCCGTGGGTCTGGCGGGCTGCGCGGGTGTCGAACCGGCAGGCCGCAATGCGCAGCGCACGCGTCCGTCACCCGCCGCGACGGCCCCGGTCACGGCGCCGGCGCCGGCGCCGCGCGCGAGTTTGCCGCCGCCGCAAACCTCTGCTGCGCCTACGCCCGCGCCAACTCCGCAGGTCGCATCGCCGCCGCCGGCTCGCCAAAGCGCGCCAGTGACAACGGCGCCGCCGCCAGCGCGCCAGAGTGCGCCGGTGATATCATCCGCGCCTCCGCCCGTCGCTGCGCCGCCTGTCGTCGCACCGCCCGTCGCCGCACCGCAAGTGACGGCGCCGCCGCCGTCGCAGCCGCTGCGCGCGCGTTCAGATCGCGACGACATCGTCGTGCCCGGCCAAGTGGAGACTCAAGTTCGCCCGCCGAACGGCGATCCCCGATCAAACGAAGAGCGCCGCGCCGATGTGCGCTCGTGGGATCAGTGCATCACGCAAGTGCAGGGCGCGTTCGACAGCGATCCGATGAGCCCACAACTCACGACGCCGGAAGAATATTGTTCGCAATCGCTTGGAATGTCGGACCGCACGTCGGTGCCGATCGGGCGCCAGCAGCGCCGTCGCTGATCAGCGACGGCAGATCGGCCGCGTCGGAAAATTCAATCGGCCTCTTCGAGCAGCTGATCCATGTGATCGTCGCTGAGCCCAAAGTGATGACCGATTTCGTGGACCAGAACGTGCGAGACAAGCTCCCGAAGTCCAACATCGCCGCGTTCGATCCATTCTTCCAGGATTGGCCGCCGGAATAGAAATACCATCGGTTGGCCGGGCGTGGGGTCGGTGACGGAGCGCTGCGTGAGATCGACGCCTGAATAGAGCCCGGTCAGTTCGAACGGATCGTCAATGCCCATTTCCGAGAGCGTTTCTTCGTCGGCGAAATCTTCAACGCGGATCAGCACGTCGCCCGCGAGCGCGCGAAATTCTTTCGGCAGCTCGGCCCATGCTTCGCGCGCGTGGCGGTCGAGATCGTCGAGCGAAGGGGCGGGCGGGTCGGTCATCATTTGCAGAGACTAGCGGGAACCGTGACGCTGATCACGGACAGGCGCCGAGAAACGCGCTTAGCTGGAGATATTGTAATCGGAGGCGTCCATGCGCAGCGCACTCGTTGTTCTTGTCACAATTGGTTTCATCCTCGTGGCGGCGCCGACGGCGGCTCAAACCAATGCGATCCCGCCGAACGTTATTGCGGGGCTCGAGCGCGCGCCAATTCTGGACGGGGTGTGGCGCGTGAATGGGTTGGGCGATCTCACTTTGGCGACACGGCCAAATGAGGTGCTTGAGGGCTCGCTGAACGGCCGCGCGTGCGGCGGCCAGTATCGCGGCAACGCCTTCTCGGTGTTTTGCGAAGGGGCCGATCGCGGCCCCTATCTGATCAGCGGGCAGGCCTCGCTGGCGCCGCGCGAGAACAGCACGGCACGGTCGCGGGTTTTCGCCCAGCCCGCGCGGATGTCCGGGCAGATTCATCAGAGCTATCTGACGGCCCGGGGCCATACCGAGGAAATCGCCGCCCTAAGCGCCACTAGGCAATAGTGTAACGTCAAGTTGACGCCCCCGTCATTTTTCTTGATCCAGATCAAGTGAGCGGCTAGGATGTGACCATTCAGAAGAATGGTCCGCGCTCCAGGCTGCGGCCACATACCGGGAGAGACGACGCGATGGCCGATTCCGCCGCCCCTATCCGCCAAATTACCAAGGACGAGGTCTATGACGCCGTTCCGCCGACGGATTTCAGCCAGATGCTGGAGATCGACCGTCACCTGAACCGCTCGACCGCGTTCGATAAGATCATCTCGGCGACCCACGATCACTTCTGGGACCCGCTGGACACCAAATACATCGACTTCAAAGACGACTTCGATCCGGACACGACGGACTTCATCCCTGACGTGATGATCCCGGCGTTGCTGACCGATTACGTCTCGAACCACTTCGCCGACAAGCCGGCTGAGCGCATCCGCTTTAAGAGCCAAGTCGGCCGTTGGGTGATGAGCTCGATCCTGCACGGCGAGCAGGGAGCGCTGAATCTCTCGGCTTCGCTCTGCCATGTGCTGCGCGATCCGGGCGCACAGGAATACGCCGCCAACCAAACGCGTGAAGAAGGCCGTCACGTCACGGCGTTCGCGAAGTACATCATCGCGCGCTGGGGCTCGCCGCTCCCGGCCGGCACAGTGCTCGCCGGGTTGCTGCAGGAGATCGTGCACGCGCCGGAGGTCTATAAGAAGATCATCGGCATGCAGATGCTGGTCGAAGGGCTCGCCATGGGCGCCTTCGCGACGATTTTCAAAGAGTGGGAAGATCCGCTGGTGAAGCGTCTGACGCAGCTGGTGATGACGGACGAAGCTTTCCACCACAAGTTCGGGAAGATTTGGGCCGACCGCACCATTCCGAAGCTTTCGGCCGAAGAGCATGAGATCGTCGAGAACTGGGCGGCGCATTGCTTCCAGACGCTGCTGTTCAACCTCGTCGCGCCGCATCAGATGACGGCGATCTACGCGCAGTTCGGCTTGGACCCGGACAAGGTGATGCAGGGCTTCCAGGAAGTCGCCACTGACGAAGCGCGGCGCGAACACATGAAGGAAGGCACCAACATCTTCCGCGTGCTGGTGAAGACGCTCTGGAACGCTGGCATCATCACCGACCGCACCAAGGGCTTCTATGCGATGTACATCGACTTCGACGAGTTCAAGGCCGAAGGCGATGAGATGGTCGGCGACGCGATCGCCGACGAGGGCATCCAATATTTGAAGACGATCAATTTTGGCATCAATGCCGGCGCTTTGAGCGATGTGAAAGCGGCGGCGGTTGCGGCTGAATAAGTTCTAGTCCGTACGCAAACTTCAACGCCCACTCGAAAGAGTGGGCGTTTTGTTTTGCGTCAGCGTGTAACGCCGTGCGTGTCGGTCCTAAGGCGTCGGCGCCGGGGCGGGTGTTCGTTGCGCCGGCTGCGTCGCGCCGGTGACGCTATCGAGTTGCTCCATGTTCTGACCGACTTGCTCGGCGACCGCTTGTGGGTCGATCAGTTGATAGCCCGCGGGCACGCCAAACAGCGCTGCATCCTGATCGCCGCGTTGCAGCGATGTGGCTTCCCAGAGCGTGCGGCCGCTTTCGCTGACACGGAGCACGATGCCGTCATCGGTGATGCAAGCGGTGCGCTCCACGCCTGGCGCCGGCGCTTCGCGCGGCGTCCATTCGTGGCCGGACTCTCCCGCGACTTCGCATTTGCCGGTCGAACGCGCGTTCTCGGCGCCGAGAGCCGCCCATGCGGTTTCAAATGGCTGCGGCGCGTCGGCATCTTCGATGCGAACAGCGACCCCCACAACTTGCGGCGGCGGCGCGGCGGCTGTCGTGGCGGGAGGCGCCGTCGTCGTGGTGGCGGCGGGCGGCGTTGCGGTCGTGGTTGGCGCCGTAGCTGGTTGAACGGCCGCCGTGGGCAATTGGCCCGTCGGATTCAGCACGTATGCGGCATTGGTGGATTCATCGAACACGATTGTGGCCTCGCCCATGTTCGGCAGCACCGTCTCAACGCGCAATTTGGGGCCGTCGCGATAGACAACGGTGTGGACCGGGGCGCCGCCGTTTGCGTCGGCGGTTGATCCTTCAATGCGATAGGAGGCTTCGCCGAATGTCGGATAGGCGGGTGCGCCAAGGCCGCACGCGGAAAGCAACGCGGCCGCGGCCGCCGCGGCCAGGAAAAAGCTCTTACGCATGGAAACAATCCTTTTCTCGATGCCGCACGAACGCTTGCGCGGGCATCGCAGTTCCGGGTGCTTGTTCCCGCCGAGGGGGAGTGCGAAAATGTGCTGATGGATGACGGCATTCCGCTTAAGCGGCCCGAGGTCACCGCAGCGCTTGCGCGCGGCGTCACGCGTATGCTGGCGGAACATGGGCTTGCGTCGATCCTTGAAGTTCCGCTCGCGAATGGCCGTCGCGCCGATGTGATGGCGCTGACGCAGCAAGGCGAGATTTGGATCGTCGAAACCAAATCTTGTCTCGAAGACTATGCATGCGATCAGAAATGGCCGGAGTACGTGGATTATTGCGATCGCTTTTTCTTCGGCGTCACCGAGACATTCCCGCGTGACCTCATTTCAGAGGAATGCGGCCTGATTGTCGCCGATGGATTTGGCGGCGCTATTTTGCGCGATAGTCCGGTGCGGCAATTGTCCGGCGCGCGCCGCAAAGCGGTGACGCTCTTGTTTGCGCGGTTGGCGGCGTTTCGCGCGGCGGAGTTTTAGCCCGCCAGGCGCGCCACGGAGGCGCAAATGTCTTCGCCCGCCACTGCCTTTGCCGCATCATATGCGCTTGGGGTCGGAGCAAGGCGCCGGATGAGTGCGATGCCACGCACGCTCGGGCTCTCGACGATCATCGACGCGCCCTCGGGGTGCGCCGTGCCGCTGCGAACGACGGTGAGCTCGGCGCCATAGTGCGCTTCGCGATCGTCGATGACGAAAAAGTTGTCGCTGTTGGCGGCGTAGAGTGAGAGTGACCAATAGGCGTCCCACGGCGTTGCCGTGATCACGACCGGGCCCTGGGTGAGATCGAAGGTGCAGGCCGAATACGCGAAATCGGGTGAGGGGCGTACAATTTGGCGCGAGGTGGCGGTGACGCGGTCGCCCAAGCGCCAAACATTCTCCGCGCCGCCGGTGATGCGATCCATCGCGACATGCATCAGTACGCGCGGGGTGGCGAAGATCAGCGCGAAGTGCGCAAGCGCCGCCACAATAAGCGCGCTAAGAACGTATCTGCCCCAATTCATGACGGATCTCCCGCGCACGAAACGGTGGTGAGCGTTGGCAGGCTCGCTTCGTCCGGGTGGAAATCGCGTTGCGGATTGTACACCCGCAATGTCA
Source organism: Hyphomonadaceae bacterium (assembly GCA_016791365.1). Lineage (GTDB taxonomy): Bacteria > Pseudomonadota > Alphaproteobacteria > Caulobacterales > Aquidulcibacteraceae > Vitreimonas. The sequence continues at coordinate 15,038 of JAEUMT010000013.1, forward strand.
GGCTAAAGCCACGCCGCGCGGCGCGTGACGACACCCAACTCGCTGCATCGCCGCGCACCGGCGATATGCGTGCGCTCCAGGCGCGATCATTGCCAAGCCGCGAGGCGTCGATGGAGTGTGCATTGTCTGTGTTCTGCGCCAGGAAGTTGTCGTCAGCGTACAGCGTCAGCGACCACCAGCGCGCGTCGAGCGGCAAGCCGGCAACATTGTAGATGCAGCTTTCACTGAGCGGGCGGCCTTGCTCGTCTTTGTAAATTGAAAAATACAACGCTTCCCGCGCTGACAACGCCAGCAATCCATCGCGTGCGATGATGGCGCGTGTGTAAGGGCCAGCCGCGGTCGAGCCCGCGGCGCGGCTATGCACCCAGCGCCCATAGTGTTCAGTGAAGCTGGCGGCGCCAAATTTCAGTGTCGCCCACGCCGAAGCGCCGCCGAGTATGACGCCTGCTACGATGGCTAGAAGCCAAGCAAATATCCGACGCAGCATAACGTTCCCCACGCCCCACGGAACGAATGTCCGCGTCACGTCTCCGTTGGAACTTTGAGGTCGAGCGTGAGTGCGTGCAAGCCCGTTTCAAATTCTTCACGAAGCGTCTCGTAAACCAAGCGTTGACGCGCGACGCGGGAAAGCCCGTCGAAAGCCGCGGCGTGCATGGTCAGATGATAATGGGTCTCGCCGCCGGGCCGGGCGCCCGCGTGCCCTACGTGCGCGCCGGATTGATCCGTCAACACAAAGTGAACGGGCTTAAAACGAGCACGAAGCTGCGTTTCAATGCGCGAAGCGCGCGAAAGATGCGTTTTGTTCTCTGTCAATTCCTTGTCCGCTTAACCTCTGGCGCCCATACTCGTCCATCCAATGGCTGACACGTTTTCATATCGTCCCAAATTCGTGGACATCCGCGTCAAGAAGGCCGGGAAGGCCGGCGCGGCGAAGGCTGCCGAGCCGGAGCCGAGTGAGCGCGCGTGCGATCATATAGGATGTAAGAGCCCGGGGCTCCATCGGGCGCCGAAGAGCCGTGAGCACGCGAACCAGTTTTGGCACTTCTGCGCCGTCCACGCGGCCGACTACAACAAACGCTGGAATTACTTCGCGGGGATGTCGGAGGCCGAGAAGGCCGACTTCCACAAGAAGGAAGAGACCGGGCACCGGCCAACCTGGACCTTCCGTGGCGGACGGGGGGACCGATTGGCTGCCGCGGGGCGAGGCAAGGGGATGAGCGGCGCCGCTGACCCTCTGGGCGTGCTTGGCGGTGATCCTGGCGCCGCCCCGGTAAAATCGCGCCGTCGTCTGACCAAGCTGCAAAGTTTGGCGCTTGAGGCGATGCAACTCGAAGAGAACGCCACCGGCCCGCAGATTCGCGCCAAATATGCCGAGCTTGTGAAGCGCTGGCACCCCGACTCCAATGGCGGCGACCGTGGGGCCGAGCAGGAGCTGCAAAAGGCGCTCAAGGCCTATCAGACGCTAAAGGCCGGCGGCCTCGTCTAACTCTCGTCATTTAGCCGCTTTTCCTGACATGCTGCGGCGCGTTAAGCTGATGCGCGAATTCTCCAAGGCATTTTCTGAACATGACTGCTGCTGACGATCTCCTCTCCGCCAAGCCGGATAAGACGGTTTCGGCCCGCGACTTTGGCGTTGAAAGCGACATGAAGGTCCCGGCCTTCTCGAAGAAGACGGAATACGTCCCAGACATCGATCCGGCGTACCGCTTCGATCCGCAGACGACTTTGGCGATCCTGGCGGGCTTCGCGCACAACCGGCGCGTGATGGTTCAGGGCTATCACGGCACGGGCAAGTCGACGCACGTGGAGCAGGTGGCGGCGCGGCTGAACTGGCCGATGGTGCGGATCAATCTGGACAGCCACGTGTCGCGCATCGACCTCGTCGGCAAGGATGCGATCGTCTTGAAGGACGGCAAGCAGGTCACCGAGTTTCGCGAAGGCATGCTACCATGGGCGCTGCAGCGGCCGGTGGCGATCTGCTTCGATGAATACGATGCGGGCCGCCCGGACGTGATGTTCGTGATCCAGCGCGTATTGGAAGCGAGCGGCAAGTTGACCTTGCTCGACCAGAACCGCGTTATCAGCGCCAATCCGTACTTCCGGTTGTTTTCGACGACGAACACGATCGGCCTGGGCGATACGACGGGGCTTTATCACGGCACCCAGCAGATCAACCAAGGTCAGATGGACCGTTGGTCGATCGTGACGACGTTGAACTATCTCGATCACGACGCCGAAGCGGAGATCGTGATCGCCAAGGCGCCGACTTACAACAATCCGGAAGGCAAGCGCACGATCATGGCGATGGTGCGCGTCGCGGACATGACGCGCAATGCGTTCATGAATGGCGACATCTCGACGGTGATGAGCCCGCGTACGGTGATCACCTGGGCGCAGAACGCGGAGATTTTCGGCGATGTCGGCCTCGCGTTCCGGATGACGTTCCTGAACAAGTGCGATGAACTGGAGCGGCCGACGGTGGCTGAGTTCTATCAACGCGCGTTCGGCGCCGATCTGCCGGAAGCGGCGACGCGGGTGAAGGTGGCGTGAAACTCGCGGCGGCCGGCGCGTTAGTTGCTGCTGCCCTTGCACTTGGCGCGGAAGCACACGCGTGTGTGCCGCTTGATTTTGGCCAGGTGAGCGCGCCGCAAGGCACCGCCACTCAGCAAATGGTGGCGCGTGCCGCCAGCATCGAGCTGATGCGTGTCGATCAGCGTGAGCACGTGCTTGATACGGGCATGTATGAATACGGTCCGATCTATCGTTACACCTTGCGGCCTGTTGAGACATTGGCCGGACGAACCCGCGGCCGATTGAACGTGTACGCGTTCGATCAGAGCGCCCCCGTCGGTCAGTATCTAAGGCCCGAGCACTGGTGGGAGCCTCCCTTCGATCTTGCCCCCGGCGTCGTGTTTCCTGATCCCAACGACCTTGAGAACACGCCTGCATGCGTGGGGTTGGCGTATTTTGAGCTTGGCGCCACCTATCTCATTTTCCGAGATCGCGGAGGTGAGATTTTGCAACCCACTCACTTGGTCCACAGCAGCACGATGGGCGATCTACAGATCAACGGTCCGGCGTTTGAACGAATTCAAGTTCCGAATTCTGCGTGGCTTTCGGAAGTGAGAAATGAGGTTGCCCTGCAAGGGGCGCGGCAACCTCTGTTCTTCGATTGGCTGTTTGACGCCGTTATCGGTCCGCCCCGAAATTAGCGTGCCGCCAGCACCTGCTCGGCCTGGCGCAACTCGTTGGTACGATCGGTGATCTGCTCGACCAGGCAACCGCGCACGAGCGCATCGTAGCCGCGCGAGCCCACGTCTTGCTGCGTGAGATACCGGCATTCGGCGTCGCGGAGGGTGATCCAGGCGCGTTCGCTTTCGCGGAGTGAGGCTTCCTGGCTGTACCAGCCGCGGAAGCGGCGGTCGTTGCGGTCATCGGCGCGGGCGTCGGCGATGCGGCGCTGGTAGATTTGGTTGAGGCGGCGATCGGCGTTGGCGACGTCCTGGACGGTCGCGGGGCCGAACTCATCGTCGCGATCGCGACCGCCGCGGCGTTCTTGCGCGCTGGCTACGGTGATAGCGCCGCCGAGCAGGGCGACGGCGAGAAGTGTCGAGAAAGTTTTTCGCATGGTGATCTCCTTCACCCGGCCAACGCAGCGGCATCCGCGACGTTCCGAAGCTGGCGCGCACGGTAATTTGCGCGCTACTGTTCCCGCCGTTCGCATAACCGAGTAATCAGGGCGTGATGTCTGCAAAGGAATCTCCAGCGGAACTGTTCAAGCGCTCGCTTGCGCAGACGACGCGCGCTTTGGCTGGCGCGGACGAAGAGCTTGAGGTGACGTTCGGCGCGGAAGGGCCGCGGCTCTCGCCCGGGAAGATCGTGTTGCCACATCCCCCGCGCGTGATCTCCGATCCGGAAGCTGAACGCATTCGAGGGCAAGCCGATAGCCTGGCGTTGCGACTGGCGCACCACGATGAGCGCGAGCATGCGCGTCTGCGTCCGCAAGGCGCCGAGGCGCGGGCGGTGTTCGACGCGGTCGAGGACATGCGCGTGCAAGCGCTTGGCGCGAATGCCCTAAAAGGCGTCGCCAGCAACTTGACCGCCGCGTTGTCAGATTCGCTTGAGCGGCGCGGCGCGGCGCGGATGCAGGATCGCTCGCTTGCGCCGTTGGCGGATGCGGTGGCGCTGATGGTGCGGGAGCGGCTGACCGGGCTCAAGCCGCCGGCGAACGCGAAAGCTCTGGTCGATTCCTGGCGCGCCGACATTGAAAAGAGCGCCGGGGCCGATCTCGATAAGCTCGCGGCGGTGGCCGAGGATCAGCGCGAATTCGCGCTGCAGTTTCGCAACGTGCTGCGCGATCTCGGCATGGGTGATGAGCTCAGCGTCGAGGAAACCAATGACGACGACAATGAGGCCGCCGGCAACGAACCGCCGCCGCCGCAATCGGACAATTCGGAAGGCGATGATCAGACCGAGGATCAGCAGCCCGCTGAAATGGAAATGATCGAAGGCGAGGTCGATACCGAGAACGACCGCACGGTCTCGGTCGAGGCGGACGTAGATGCCGACGATCAGCAAGATACCGAGATGGACGATCCCGGCGACAAGCCGATGCGTCCGAAGCCGCGCAACGACACCGAAGATCCCAATGTAAACTATAAGGTGTTCACGCGCGCGTTTGATGAAGTGATCGGGGCGGAGGATCTCTGTCCGGTGGAAGAACTCGCGCGTTTGCGCAACTATCTCGATCAGCAGCTGAAACCGTTGCAGAGCGTTGTCGGGCGTCTCGCCAATCGTTTGCAGCGGCGTTTGCTGGCGAAGCAAAACCGCGCGTGGAGCTTCGATCTGGAGGAGGGGCTGCTTGATACGTCGCGTCTGACACGCGTCATCACCGATCCGATGCAGGCGCTGTCGTTCAAGCAAGAAGAGGACATGCCGTTCAAGGATACGGTGGTCACTCTGTTGCTCGACAATTCAGGCTCGATGCGCGGGCGCCCGATCATGGTGGCGGCGCTATGCGCGGACATTCTCGCGCGCACGCTCGAACGCTGCGGTGTGAAGGTGGAAATCCTGGGTTTCACCACGATCGCGTGGAAGGGCGGCTCGTCGAAGGATGCGTGGCTGAAGGCTGATCGCCCGCCCCAGCCTGGCCGTCTCAACGATTTGCGGCATGTGATTTACAAAGGCGCGGACTCGCCGTGGCGCCGCGCGCGCCGCAATCTCGGGCTGATGATGCGCGAGGGGTTGTTGAAAGAAAACATCGACGGCGAAGCGTTGTTGTGGGCGCATGGGCGCTTGCTGGAGCGGCCCGAGCAGCGGCGTTTGCTGATGGTCATTAGCGATGGCGCCCCCGTGGACGATTCAACGCTCTCGGCCAATCCCGGCAATTATCTTGAGCGGCATTTGCGTAATGTGATCCATTGGATCGAAACGCGCTCGCCGGTTGAGCTTCTTGCCATTGGCATCGGCCATGACGTGACGCGCTATTACAAGCGCGCGGTGACAATCACCGACGCCGAACAGCTTGGCGGCGTGATGACTGAAAAGCTCGCGGAACTCTTCGATGAACCAGGCGGAGAATTTATTCCGCCGCCGCGCTCGCCGCGCGATTTGAAACAACGCGCCGCGCAGGCGGCGCTGTGATCCGTCTGATCGCGGCATTCGCGTTTGCCTGCGCGCTCTCGGCCTGTGAGGGCGGCCATCACATCGGCGCAACCGATCAGTGGGAAGCCATTGACGTCGAAGTCCTGCCGGTCGCGGCGCCCGTGGAAACCATTGGACGCCTCGCTTATCGCGGCGGCTTGGAATTGCGCTCGCGTGACCCGATGTTTGTCGGTCTGTCAGGGCTTGAAGTGCTCGAAGACGGGCGCGTGGTGGCGATTAGCGACGAAGCGGATTGGATCGACGCGCGTCTTGTTTTCGGCGATCGCGATTTTCTGACCGGCTTCACCGATGTTCGCGGCGCATTCATGCGTGATGAACGCGGCCGGACATTGAGCACCAAGGCCGAGGCGGATTCGGAAGGTCTGGCGCAATTGCCTGACGGCCGCTTTGCGGTGAGCTTCGAGCGCTCACAGCTCATTCGCATCTACGACTTGAACCGCGACGGCCCGTTCGGAGTCGCGGAGATGGGACCGCGTCTGGCCGGTGTTGCGCGCTTGCCGACAAACCAAGGCCTCGAAGCTCTGGCGGCGATGGACAACGCGCTGCTGATCGGCGCGGAAGGCGGGGATGAGGCAACCACACCGCTTTGGGTTGCGCCGCTCGATGCGCACGCGCTTGTGCCCGCGCGGTTCGCTTATCCACTTAGCGATGGCTTTTCGCTGACCGGTCTCGACCGTTTGCCGAATGGAGATTTCATCGCGCTGGAGCGTTTCTTTGCGCCGGTCATCGGTCCGCGCGCGCGGATTACGCGCTTTGTTGCGCCGGGCGATGAAGGGGCCGTTGTCGAAAAGGAGGTGTTGGCGACGCTGGACCCGCCGTTTCCTGTCGACAATTTCGAGGGCGTTTCAGCCGTGCGCACACGCGACGGCGCCACGCGCATCTATATCGTGTCAGACAACAATAAGAGCGCACAGCAACGCACGCTCTTGCTTGCTTTTGATGTGATAGAAACGCCGGCGGCCGATTAGGCGGCGGCGGTTTCGGCCAGCTTCTTCTTCAAGTCGCGGCGGATCTTGGCGGCGCGCGTGGAGAGTTCGGCTTCGTCAGCCTTCAGCAGGAACTGATCAAGGCCGCCGCGGTGATCGACCGTGCGCAGAGCAGCGGCCGTAATGCGGAGCTTGTAGCTCTGGCCCAGCGCGTCGCTCGCCAACGTCACATTGACCAGGTTCGGCTGGAACTCGCGCTTGGTCTTGATGTTGGAGTGACTGACCTTGTGGCCGATCTGGCGATTGATGCCGGACAGTTCGCAGCGGCGGGACATGGGACTTCTCGAAAACCAATAAAATTGAAGGGCGGACGCTTACGCGAAGGCCCTGGCAGGGTCAAGGCGAGCGGGGGCGGGAAAACGCCTCATACGGCAGCCCATTCCATCAAACAGCCCAATTTGGTTCATGTCTGGATCAGCGGGCTACCCTTATGAGTTAGCCCGCTTCGTAATGAGGAAGGTGTGGGATCGATGAGCAGGTTCGGCGCAGCCAAGGGTCTCCTAGTCGCGATTGGGATGGCCGCGATGGCCGGTTCCGCGGGCGCGCAAACCGGCGTCAACCGGAGCTTTTCGGCTGTCTATTCGGTCCATGCCCGGGGCGTCGAGGCCGGCGATTTCACCTACAATTTCAACCAGACCGGCGCGACCTACACGGCCGGCGCCAATCGTGAGATGAAGGGTTGGGTCGGCGCGGCGCTCAATCGCAGTCAGGACTATACCTATAACGTGACAGGCGCGGTGACGCCCGAAGGCGTGCTGCGCCCGACGAGTTATAGCCATCAGGGCGGCCGCCGGCGCGAAGATCGGCCGAACGGCCGCCGGATTAATGCGGCTTTCAGCGCCAATGACGTGGTGACCACCGCAACGCCGGGGCCCGCCAATATGGGCGACCCGCCGGCCACCGCCGAGCAGCGCCGCAACACGATCGACCAGATCACCGCCATCGCCGCCATGGCGACGGCCACGGGCGATCCCTGCGCCCGGACCCTCCGCATCTATATGGACGGCCGCGCCCGCTTCGATTTTGTCATGACGCCGAACGGCGCGGTGAACATCGACAGCCGCGCGTATCGCGGCCCGGGCGTTCGCTGCCGTGTCCAGTTCCGCCCGATCGCCGGCTTTGGCGACCCGCAGGAAGCATCGACGCTGAGCTTCATCCTGGCCCGCACCGCGAGTGGCATGTGGGCGCCGGTGACTATTGAGATGCCGACTGACGGCGTCGGCGTTGTCCGCCTCGAAGCGCGCCGGCTTACGGTCAACGGAACGCGCTTAAGGGGCTGATTTAGCTGAACTATCAGGCAAAAGGGCGCGGTCTTTGTGGGGCCGCGCCCTTCAAGTCTTGTGTGTTACTTAAGTATTAACCGCAAGATATGGGGCGTGAACGCCTAAGCAACGAATCAATTGCGAATCACCGCATCTGATTCGTTCTCATTCTTTTCTCTTTGTTTGATCTGAACTTCATTGCCCGTCGGAGAGCTCAGAAGCGGCTCCGGCTTGAATTCGCCACTCCCGCGACCCATCGTTGCGACATGACTGCGCGCGCCAGGACGAAGGTTGTTCTGGGACCCACCAACACCGGGAAAACCTATCTCGCGACCGAGCGCATGCTTGGTCACGCCAGCGGCATGATCGGTCTGCCGCTGCGACTGCTGGCGCGCGAGGTTTATGACCGGGTTGTCGCCGCCAAGGGCGAAGCGCAGTGCGCGCTGATCACCGGCGAGGAGAAGATCGTCCCCGAAGGCGCGCGCTATTCCGTGTGCACGGTGGAGGCGATGCCGCTCGATCTCGCGGTCGAGTTCGTCGCCATCGACGAAATCCAGGTCGCGCGCGATTTGGATCGCGGCCACGTTTTCACCGATCGCATTTTGCACGCGCGCGGGTTTGGCGAAACCATGCTGCTGGGCTCGGACACCATGCGTCCGATGATCAAGAAGCTCTTGCCGGATGCGGAGATCACGCATCGCGAGCGGCTGTCGACGTTGGCGTATGGCGGGCCGAAGAAAATCACCAAGCTCCCGAAGCGCTCGGCGGTGGTCGCGTTCTCGGCGGATGAAGTTTATGCGATCGCGGAATTGCTGCGTCGGCATCGCGGGGGCGCGGCCGTCGTGATGGGCGCGCTGAGTCCGCGTACCCGCAATGCGCAGGTTGAGCTCTATCAGAGCGGCGAAGTGGACTTTCTGGTTGCGACCGACGCGATCGGCATGGGTCTCAATATGGATGTCGACCACGTTGCGTTTGCGTCGCGCCGCAAGTTCGATGGACATTCCTGGCGCGATCTACGGCCCGATGAGATTGCGCAAATTGCTGGCCGCGCCGGGCGGTTTACGCGTGATGGGCAATTCGGTGAAACCGGCGAGTGCGAGCCGTTTGACGAAGAGATCGTTGAGCGCGTTGAAAGCCATGAGTTCGAGACGATCGAAGCGGTGCAATGGCGTAATCGTGAGCTGAAATTCGGCAGTCTGGCTGCGTTGATGGTGTCGCTTGAGACGCCGCCAAATCGATCGGGTTTGCTGCGCGTGCGTGGCGCGGACGATGAATTGGTGCTGCGCCGCGCGCTGGACGACGCCGACTTGCTGGACCGCGTGCGCGGGCCGGATGAGGTCCGCCGCGTCTGGGATGCGTGTCAGCTGCCGGATTTCCGCAAACTCTCGAAGGACGAGCATGTTCAACTCGCGCTCCGCATCGCGAACTACATCGTGGCTGCGAAGGGGCGGGTGCCGAGCCAGTGGGTCAGCGCGGAGATTGAGAAGCTCGACCGCACCGCCGGCGATCTCGACGTGCTGCAATCGCGGCTCGCTCATATCCGGACATGGACGTACGCGGCCAGCCGTGCCGATTGGCTTGAGGACGCGGACGATTGGCGCGTGAAGACGCGTGAAGTCGAGGACAAGCTCTCGGACGCGCTGCACGAAGCGCTAACCCAACGTTTCATCGATCGCCGCACCAGCGCGCTGCTCAAAGGATTGAAACGCGAGGACGCGTTGCTCGCGGGGATATCTGAAGACGGCGAGGTGACGGTTGAGGGTCACTTCGTCGGCCGGCTGGAGGGCTTGGAGTTCAAGCCTGATCCGCGCACGTCGTCCGGGCTTGAAGGCCGCGCGGTGCGCAATTCGGCGATGCGGGCGTTGCGGCCCGAGGTGTCGCGTCGTCTCGCGCAGATCGCGCACGCGGCGGATGAAGACATCACGCTCGGGCGCGACGGCCGAGTGCATGTGAGCCGCACGGCGGTGGCGAAGCTTACGCAAAGCGCGCCGGTGTTGAAGCCGCGGCTTGAGCTTATTGGCGGCGAACAAGCGTCCGAGCTTGAACTCAATGCGGCGCGCGAGCGGCTTGAGCTTTGGCTCGCGCAATTGGTGGCGCACGATCTGCGTCCGCTGGTGGCGCTTGAGAATGCCTGGCGCGATGGGCGCCTGCCGCCGGACGCGCGCGGGTTGGCGTTCCGCCTGATTGAAAACGCTGGCGCGCTCGATCGCGCCGCTGGCGAGCTGGACTACATGAGCGAAGCCGCCTGCAACTCTCTGCGCCGGCATTGCGTTCGATTGGGCGTGCACACGATCTTCCTGCCTGCGCTGGTGAAACCGCGCGCCGCGCATACCTTGGCGCTGCTCTGGCGGGCTGCGTTTCCAAACCCGGAGCGTTCGCTTTTCCTGGCGCGGCCTGGCGCGCTTTCGGCGCCGCTGGAGCACAAGCGCGCTTGGGGCGAACTCGCGGCCGCGGGCTATCGCGCCTGTGGGCACATCGCGGTGCGGCTCGATTTGGTGGAGAAGCTGGCCGAGGCGATCGAAAGTGATGCGCCGACGGATGATGTCGCGCTGGCGCGTTTGATCGGTCGGCCGGTGCGCGAGCTTGCGGGTATTCTGAACGCGCTCGGCTATCATCAGGCGCCCGTCGAGGAGGGGCAGCCGAAGCGCTGGCGGCGTTCGAAGCCAAAACGCAAAGGCAAGGGCGCCGCCCCGAAGGACAATGCGTTCTCCGCGCTCGCCAATCTCATGCCGCCCACTGATGCGCCGCCGCGCCGCCGCCGGGGCAGGCCCGTTTGAGCGAGCGGCAACGGATAGACGTCTGGCTCTTTCGGGCCCGGTTCGCGAGGACGCGGGCCGCTGCCGCGCGTCTCGTCACGGAGGGCGGCGTCCGCATCGTCCATGACGGTGTTGCGCGCAGATTGGAAAAGGCGTCCGCCGAAGTCGCGCCTGGGGACGCTCTCATGTTCCCACTCGGCGGCAAGCTTCTGGCGATCAAGGTCAAGGCGCTGGGCGCGCGGCGCGGTCCTGCGAGTGAGGCGCGTTCGCTTTACTGTGAACTTGACGCAGACGCGTTCGCTTGACGTTCGCGGCGGGCCTCGTCATGTCAGCGCCGACAGCGGAACTGGGCCAATGACCTACATCGTCACCGACGCGTGCGTGAAATGCAAATACATGGATTGCGTCGAGGTCTGCCCGGTCGACTGCTTCTATGAGGGCGAGAACTTCCTGGTCATTCACCCTGACGAGTGCATCGATTGCGGCGTCTGCGAACCCGAGTGCCCGATCGACGCGATCAAGCCGGACAGCCAGGATGAGCCGGACGGCAGATGGCTCAAGGTCAACACCGAGTTCTCGAAAGTCTGGCCGAACATTACCGTCAAAGGAACGCCGCCGGCGGACGCGGACAGCTTCAAGGACGTGAAGGGTAAATTCGACAAATACTTCAGTTCGGAGCCCGGAAGCGGCGACTGATCTTACCGGCGCGCTCCGCTTTAAAACCGCCTAAAACTGTGGTATAAGTGTTCCAGAAATCAGGGACGTGCGCGCACGGACCTGGCAGCTGGATCGATCCATAGCGCAAATTCTGCTCGGTTTTGGGGAACAGAGGGTCAAAAACTGGCCTCATGGCCCCTTTTGCCTTGTGTGAGCGGACGTGACGTTGAGGAAAGGCCCGGTTGTTTCAAAAGAACATCGTGGGACACGGAGACACCAAATATGCAGACCGCCCAACCGTCGATCGCTTTCCGCCCCGGTGACCACATCGTTTATCCGGCTCACGGCGTGGGCCGTGTCATGGGCGTCGAACAGCAATCGGTGGCCGGCATCGCCCTGGACGTGTTCGTGATCTCGTTCGAGCAGGACAAGATGACCCTGCGCGTGCCGACCACGAAGGCCCGCTCATGCGGTATGCGCGCACTCGCCTCGAGCGACGTGGTCGATCAGGCCATGAAGACGCTCCAAGGCCGCGCCCGCATCAAGCGCACCATGTGGAGCCGCCGGGCTCAGGAATACGAAGCGAAGATCAATTCGGGTGACCTCGTCTCGATCGCCGAAGTGGTCCGCGATCTTCACCGCGCCAGCGACCAGCCGGAGCAATCCTATTCAGAGCGCCAACTCTATGAGAGCGCCCTGGATCGTATGGCCCGGGAACTCGCCGCCGTGGAAAAGGTCAGCCGCGACGACGCGGTCACGAAAGTGACCGCCTCGCTGGCGTCGAAGAAGCAGTCGCAAGCCGCGGCTTAAGCCGCGCCGCTTACAACCGAAAAATGGAGAAGGCCGGGCTGCTGCCCGGCCTTTTTCTTTGGCGCCGAACCGGGTCGTCACGCGTTGGTGATGTGCACATGTCGCGTCTGGCGCGCCGTGCGTGTGAACTTGTCACGAGCTGGAGCGTACACTTAGGCATGGCGCTTTCTGAAACCGCAGAACTGCAACGTGGCGCGCAGCGTTTCCTTCGCGCGGCGATGAAGAAGCCGATGTTGGCCGCTGATCACGAGCGCGATTTGGCGCGGCTCTGGCGCGACGAGCGTGATGAACATGCGCTGCATGAGCTGACGATGGCCTACATGCGCCTGGTCGTGGCGATGGCGTCGCGCTTTCGCCATTACGGCTTGCCGCTCAGTGACCTGGTGCAGGAGGGCAATGTCGGCCTGATGCAAGCGGCGATGCGGTTCGAGCCGGATCGCGAGGTGCGGTTTTCGACCTATGCCTCGTGGTGGATCCGCTCGGCGATGCAGGATTTTGTTCTGCGCAATTGGTCGATCGTGCGCACGGGTACGACGTCGGCGCAGAAGGCGCTGTTCTTTAATCTCCGCCGGCTGCGCGCGCGTATCGGCGATGTCGGTGACGCGGTGATGAGCGCCGAGGCGACGTCGAAGGTCGCGAAAGCCTTGCGTGTGCCGGAGCAGGACGTGCAATCGATGGCGGCACGCCTTTATGCGCCGGACCGCTCGCTCAATGCGCCGCTCACCGATGAGGGCGATGGTGAATGGCAGGATTTGTTGGCGGACAACGCAGCAGGGCCCGAGGCCGATGTGATGGAATCGCATGACAATATCGCGCGCGCCGAATTGGTGCAGGACGCGATGAGCGAATTGTCAGATCGCGAGCAGCTGATCATCCGCGAGCGTAAGCTTGAAGAGGATGCCGTCACACTGGAGGCGCTGGGTGAGCGCTTGGGAATCTCCAAGGAGCGCGTGCGGCAGATCGAGGGCAATGCGCTTGAGAAGCTGCGCCGCGCGTTGATCGCGCGCGTCGGCGATCCGGTCGCGGCGGGATATGTCGGCTAGTCGGTGACAATCTCAAGCTGACTGGAATGATCGAGGCAGAGCTGCGGTTCGTCCCGGTAAACACCGAGCGTGCCGCGCACGCGGATTTTCGCGCCGGTGAGCGAGGGGAGGTCCGGGCCATCCCACGCACGGAAGCTCTCTCCGAACAACACAATCGAGAAGGGCGGCTCGGTTGCGCCTTCCATGCGAAACGAAGCGCGGCGGTCAAACACCTGCGCTTCGGCGACGCGGCCTTCGACGATTCGGAATGGCGCATCGCCGCGTGTGCAATTGGCGTTCGCTTCAAGCGCCGCGCGCGCCGCCGCGCGGACCATGAGCGGCCGATAGGCGCGCTCATTCCACATGCCGCGCTTGGCTGTGCGCGCGCGGTGCTCAAGCGCAAGCAATTCGTCAGCGCGTGCGTGATTGTTCGGGCGCGCACGCACATAGGCGGCGCCGCGCGACACAAGTTCATGTTGCAGCCAGAACCAGCGTCCGCCTTCGCTTTTCACGAACACATGGGCGATCGCGGCTTCGCGCGGCGCTTCTTCGCCCTCGCGCGGACGGCCAACCCAGCGCCGTTCGCCGCCATAAGTCAGCAGCACTTCGCGATGCAGCGCCAGCGCTTCGATCTCGCCTTGTGACTGAGCGGCATAAGGCGCTTCGCCGCTTGGCGCGTCGACCTCCGCGAGAAAGACGCGTGTGCCGTCTTCGAGCAGCAACGTGTCGCCGGCAAAAACACGCGCGACGCGTCCTTCTTCGCCGCGCTGCAGATCGCCGATCTGCGGGCCACACGCGGCGAGCAGGACGAGAACGATGAGCGCACTGAATATGGACCGCCGGCGCCCTCGCCGGCCAACGCTGTTGCATGCCGGCGAAGGCGCCGGCGGTCCATATTGTGGATCCATTAGTACCCGCCAGCCATCCCGTCTTTTCGCATTTCAGTGGCCGCTTCGTACACGCCGCTCGGGTGACGCATGATGGCTTGGTAGCCGCCGAAGGAGCCGTCGGCGGCGCGAATGCGATGGCCGCGCCGTTCGAGCTCGGCGCGCACCGCGAGCGGGATGCCGTTTTCCATTGCGACGAAGCCGTTGCCGTCCGGCTCTTCGCCGGTGGGCTCAACGCCGCCGTAAAAGCGATAGCGCGCGGCATCGCCCGCGGCTTGCAGATCGAGATCATAGTCGACGAGATTGACGATGATCTGCACGTGGCCTTGCGGCTGCATGTCGCCGCCCATCAAACCGAATGCGAGCCAAGGCTGGCCGTTGCGCAGCGCGAACGCAGGGATGATGGTCTGGAACGGCCGGCGGCCAGGGCGATATTGGTTCGGGCCGGGTGAGAGCGAAAAAAGCTCGCCGCGATCCTGCAGCATGAAGCCCAGGCCATCGGGCACTAAGCCCGATCCCATGCCGCGATAGTTCGATTGAATGATCGAGACCATCATGCCTTCGGAGTCAGCGACGGCGAAATAGGTGGTGTCGCCATCAATACGCATTTCGGCGTGCGGCGGCGGCGGCATGACGCGGTCACTATGGATCAGCGCGCGCCGTTGATTGGTGTACTCGTCGGTCAGCAGGCGACGCACGTCGAAGTGCGTGAAGGCGGGGTCGCCGTAGAATTGTGCGCGATCGGCAAAGGCGAGGCGCGTTGCTTCGATTTGGGTGTGCAGTGAATCGGACGAGAGAAAGCCCATCTGACGGAGATTGAAGCCCTCTAGAATGCGCAGCGTCTGCAGCGCGACGACGCCTTGCGAGTTCGGCGGCAGTTCGCAGACTTCGATATCGCGATACGGTGCGCAGACGGGATCGACCCATTCGCCCTGGTGGCGCGCGAGGTCGTCATAGCGAAGCCAACCGCCGATACGGCGCATGTAGCCGTCGATGGTGCGGGCGATCGGGCCACGATAATAGGCGTCGCGGCCGCCGGTTGCGATGAGTTCGAGCGTATTGGCGAGATCGGGATTGCGGAAGAGGCCGTGGCCGTCCGGAATTTTGCTGGCGCCGCACCCGTATGACGGCCCCATATCGCGACCGCGCGCGTCGGTGATCTGCACCACGACTTCTTGAAGGTCACAAAAATAGGTTGCGCGCGCGTTGTTGATCTCTTCCAGGCGTCCGGCCGCATATTCTGTTTCGAAGCGGCGCTGAGCGTTTGCCCAGTACATCGCGATTGTCTGCGGTATCGGCGCGCCTTCTCGTGCGTAACGAATTGCCGGCGCCAGCAATTCCGCCATGGGTTTGCGGCCGAAGCGCCCGTGCAGGGCGAACCAGCCGTCAACCGTGCCCGGAACGCTGACGCTGGCCGCGCCGAAGCTGGGAACGGCGTTGGGATTGCCTTGTCGGCGCGCAACGTTGCGGAGTGTCGCCAGTGAAAGTCCGCGCGGCGAGCGGCCTGAGCCGTTGTAGCCGTAGAGTCGTTGCGTGCGCGGATCCCAAACGATGACGAAAATGTCGCCGCCGATGCCGTTGGCGGTGGGCTCGACGAGGCCGAGCATCGCGTTTGCCGCGATCGCGGCGTCGATGGCTGTGCCGCCGCTGCGCATGATGTCGATCGCGGTTTGTGTCGCGAGCGGGTGCGCAGTTGCGGCGGCGGCATGGGGCGCGACGACGGGGGAGCGCGAGGCGAAGCTCTGGCCTGAGACGCGTTCGCCGCGGCCGAAGTTCGGATCACGCGCCGGCGTTTCTTGCGCGCCAGCGCTGGTGCTCAGCAGCGCCACTCCCAGAAGTGCCGCCGCCAGCGTGCGCGGTTTCGTTTGAGCCATGTTCGCCCCCTGAATGCGGGCGGTACTCAAACAGGTGCGGCGGCGTCCGGCAAACGAATTGCGGCCTGTGATGTCACGCTAGCTTTTGCGCGCCCGCACCAGGGCGCTGATGAAGCCGATTGCCGCAAGCGCGCTGGTTCCCGCGCCGGTGAGAGCGAGGCCGAGGGGCAATGATTTCTCTCCGCCGATGGCGCCGGCGATCAGAGTCACCAATGTCGGCGCCGCGCCAAAGCCAATGATCGCGCCGATGACGATGAAGGCGCCGAGGCAGACGCCTCGAATTTCGTTTGGCACAAGAACGGCGATGGCGGCGGCCGTCACCAGGCCCGTTACGGCGCCGCACGTCAGCAACAGCAAAAGCAGCCAGGCAAAGCCGGTCGCGTCGGGCATCAGCGGGAAGAAGGCGCCCGGAATGGACAGCACCGCGGCGATCACCGCGCCGATGAGAATGCCGCCCCTGATCTTGCTCTTGTGGCCGAAGTCCGCGGCGAAGCCGCCGAACACGGCCCCGATTACGCCGGATACGAGTATGACGAGCCCCATCCACCCGCCATATTGTTCGGGCGTCAGATTGTAGTGACGCTCAAGCACGGGCGCGGCCCAGATGCTCGCGGCCGCGTCGGCCATCACGACCGTGACCTGCCCAAGGAAGAGTGGCGCAAGCAGGCCGCGACGCTCCCACAATTCGCGCAGCGCGACGGACAGGGCAGGGTTTGCTTCGGCGATTTCCTGGCGCGCGGGCTCGCGGACCGTGAGCAGAAGCAGCGTGAGCGCCAGGCTGACGCCAGAGAACACCAGCAGCACGTTTCGCCACGGCTCAAGACCGGCGATCAGCGGCGCGGCGCTCGCGAAATAGCCGAGCAGCGAGCCGCCAAACGCAAACGCGGCGGCGCCGCCGACCATGTTGCCGAGCGAAAGCAGCATGAGCGATCGGCCGCGTGTGTCCGGTGGGCTTAAGTCGGCGACCATTGAGATGGTGACGGTGAGCGAGGAGAAGGCGCCGATGCCGGCGAGCATCCGCGCCACAAAGATGTGCCAGAATTCCGTGCCGAACACGGAAAGCGCGGCGCCGATGGTCCAGAGGAGCGCGAGGAAGAAGAGAAGCGTCGCGCGGTTGCCGCGATCGGTGATGCGGCCGACGGGGATGGCGAGCGCCGCGATTGGGAGTGAGATCGCCAGGCCTTGCAGCAAGCTCATCTGAAAGTCGTTCAGCCGCAGGCTGGCGGCCGCCACCTCCTGAACGGGACTGAATACGGTGCGCATCGCCGATGCGCTGCCTATTGTGGCTGAGAGCAACAGCAGCGTGGCGAGCACGCCGCCGCGCTTCACGGGCTGTGCGGCCGTCGAGATTTCTTGCGTTGCATCAACGGGCGTCAAAGGAGGCCTCTGCTTTCAAGAGATCGCCGATGGCGTCGTCGAAGTGGAATGCCATGGCCTTTGCGGCTGCTTCCGCATCGCGCGCGAGGATGGCGGCGGCGACGGCGCGGTGGCGGTCGATCATCACCTGCTTCTGGCTCTGGGCGATGCGCGTGCTCCAGGCTGTCGGCACCGCGACTTCCATCAGCGGCGCGAACGACGCGACGATCTGGATGAAAAGCACGTTGTGGCTCGCGGCGGCGATGGCGTTGTGAAAGGCAATGTCGTGTTCGGTGCGCTTGGCGAGGTCGTCCTTGTCGGCGGCCATGGCTTCGGCGAGCTCAACGATCCTGGCCGCTTCCTCGTCCGTCCGTGACTCCGCGGCGAGAGCGGCGGTGCGCTGCTCGATGGTGCGGCGCACGTCCCAGATGTCGGGGACGGTGATCTGCGCGGTTGAGATTGCGTGTTGCAGCGAGGTGGCGATGACCGAGCCGTCAAGCGCGCCGACGCGTGGTCTGCGGCCGTTGCCGACGTCGATCAGTTTCAGCGCGGCAAGAGCGCCAAAAGCTTCGCGCATCACGGCGCGGCTGACGCCGAGCGTGTCGGCGAAGTGCCCTTCGCCCGGCAGGCTGTCGCCGACGCGCAGGCCATTGCTGCGGATGTGGTTGGTGACGGCGTTGATCGCCGCTTGCACGAGCGTGCCGCCTTCAGCGGGTTGCAAGGTGGGAATAGCGGTGTTGGACAAGGGAGCTCTCTCAGGCGGCTTGGCAGGCGCGCAGGTCGGAAGGCGAGACGCCAAAGCGGCGTCCGAACGCGCGCGCGAAGCTGGCGTTATTGAGGTAGCCATTCTCGTAGCCGATCGACGAGACGGGCAGGTTGGTTGTCAGCAGCATGCGCTTGGCTTGGCTGAGGCGTTGCTCGGCGATCGCTTCGGCGATCGAGCAGCTGAACATGTCGCGAAAGCCGCGCGTGAGCTTGGCGCGGTTGAGACCGCAGGCGCGGGCGATTTTGTCGAGCGTCAGTTTTTCGTTCCAACGCTCATCGATCATGCGGCGCGCGGCGACGATGCGGCGCGTATCTTCCAGCGAGAGGACGCCTTCGCCGGCGAGCGGCAGCAGATCGTCCGTTGCGAGCAAGCGGATCGTCTCGCACAGCAACTCAATGCCTTTGCCGAGGCGGTAGATGGTGAGCGTTTCGCCGGTCAGCGCACAGTCACGGATGGCGAAGGCGATGGTGCGCAGAGCCGAGGGTAGGTGAAATGCTTCGCCGTCCGGCAGCACGCCGCCGACACGAATGAAGGCGCTGCGTTGAATGACGAGCAGGAGCCGCGCGTCGGTGGTGATGGACGCGATGCTGGGTTTGAGATCGAACGCGACGGTCGGAGTGTGCGCCTCCATATCGAACGCGAGCACGATGTGATCGGACGGGAGCGGCGCGCGGTCCAGCGGACCGGCGCCGAGCAGCAACGTCATCTCCGGAGAGACTTCGACGAATTCGCGCATTTTCCTCACCCAGTTTTCTGGTTGTTGAGGACACCATGCACCTTTCAGATAGGTATGGCAAGCAGCTATCTGATAGGTATTTAGGCTAGGCGCGCAGGGCGCGTCTCAGGGCCTCGAGGCTGTCGTGACGCGCCCTTATCGAGATGGGCGCGTCGGCGCAGAAGATGTCGAACCCATGAAATCCGCCTGGATAAACAATTAGTTCGGCGGGGATTCCGGCGCGTGCAAGGCGGGTGGCGTAGGCGATGTCTTCGTCAATGAAGAGATCCAATGTCGGGCAGGCGATGAAGGCTGGCGGGAGGCCCGAGAGGTCCGTGGCGCGGGCCGGCGCCGCATAGGGCGAGACGCCGTCGCGACCGGGTTCGTGGCCGAGCAGCGAGGACCAGCCGAAGGCATTGTTGTGCGGCGTCCAGATGAACTCGCCGGCGACGGGGTTGGGCTCCGCCGCGACGCACGTGCGGTCGTCGAGCATTGGATAAATCAAGTGCTGGAAGGCGAGTTTGTAGTCGCCGCGATCGCGCGCCAGCAGCGCGAGCGCCGCTGCAAGTCCGCCGCCGGCGCTTTCACCCATGACGCCGATGCGATGGCGATCGACGCCGAGGGCGTCGGCGTTGGCGAATGTCCATGCAAGTCCGGCGTAGCAATCTTCGATGCCCGAGGGAAAGCGATGCTCGGGCGCCAGGCGATAGTCAACGCTGACGATGACGCAGTTGAGATCGAACGCTGCTGGGCGATGCAGAGGTTCAAGTTGCGCCGCCGCGCCGCCGACGAAGCCGCCGCCGTGGATGTGATAGATGCAGGGAAGCTTCTGCCGCGCCGCGCGAGGTTTGTACATCGTAAGCGTGATGTCGGGCGCGCCGGCGGGGCCGGGAACGCTGCGCACGGTTTGCTCAATAGCTTCGCGGACTTCGTCAGGCACGGTGACTGGAAGCTGCGTGAAGCGTTCCGCCGCGCGCATAGGCGCCAGGAGCTCATTCGACAACGCAACCGTAGGGAACGCGTCCAGCACAGGGAGGAGAGCCGGATCGACGAGATTGCGTGTGGTCATGAACTAGTCCGCGAAAATTTTGCCAGGGTTGAAGAGGTTTTTCGGATCGAGCGCTTTCTTGATGGTGCGCATCATATCGACACCGTCCTCGCCAAGCTCGCGAACCAGCCATTCCTGCTTGCCAAGGCCGATGCCGTGTTCACCGGTGCAGGTGCCGTCCATGTCCAATGCACGCTGAACCAGGCGATCGTTGAGCGCTTCGGCTTCCTTTTGCTCGGCCGGATTGTTGGGGTCGATGACGAAGATGACGTGGAAGTTTCCGTCGCCGACGTGCCCCAGAATGGGGGCGGGGAAGGATGCTTTTTCGAGGTCCTTCTTCGTCTCGTTGATGCACTCAGCGAGACGTCCGATCGGCACGCATACGTCCGTCGGCCACCCGATCGCGCCTTTGCGCATGGCGGTCGCGGCGTAGAACGCCTGGTGGCGCGCCTTCCAGAGCTTGGCGCGCTCTTCGGCCAGGTTCGACCAGCGGAATTCGCCGCCGCCATTGTCGCGCGAGAGATCGCCGACGGTGGCGATTTGCTCTTTCACCGCGTGCTCGCTGCCATGGAATTCAAAGAAGAGTGTCGTGCGCTCCGGATAGTCGAGATTGGAATGGAGATTGACCGCCTTCATCTGGACGTCATCCAGGATTTCGACGCGTGCGAGCGGGATGCCGAGCTGGATCGATTGCACGACAGTGTCGATGGCCCCCGCGAGCGTTTCGAAACTGCAGACGGCCGAGGAAATCTGCTCGGGGATGCCATGCAGACGCAGAGTCACTTCCGTGATGATGCCGAGCGTGCCTTCCGAGCCGATCATCAGGCGCGTGAGATCGTAGCCGGCGGCGCTCTTGCGGGCGCGGCGGGAGGTGCGGATGTCGCGTCCATCGGGCGTCACGATGCGCAGCGAGAGGATGGCTTCGCGCATGGTGCCGTAGCGGACGGCGTTGGTGCCCGAAGCGCGCGTTGAGGCCATGCCGCCGATGGTGGCGTTGGCGCCAGGATCGATGGGAAAGAACAGGCCTTTATCGCGCAGGGCGACGTTTAGCTCTTCGCGGCGAACGCCGGCCTGCACCGTGCAATCGAAGTCGTCGGCGTTGATTGCCAGGATTTGGTTCATCTCGGAAAGATCAACGCAGACACCACCGCGAACCGGCGTGGTGTTGCCCTCGACCGACGTGCCAGCGCCAAAAGCGACGATCGGCACATCAGCCGCCGTACAGGCCTTCACAAGCGCGACGACTTCCTCGGTTGAGTGAGCGAACACAACCGCATCCGGCAACACGACGTCGAAGTGCGTTTCACTTGCGCCGTGCTGGGCGCGCATGGCTTCGCCGAGATGCAGGCGGTCTCCGAAGATGCCGCGCAGCGTCTCGGCGAATGCCGGCGCGAGCGGCGTGCCGGCACGAAGTGCGGGCGCGCCCATGGCTCAGAACCGTGCGCTGACGCGAACGCCGACGCGGCGGCCGTCACCCATGATGCCGAGATTGTGCGTGAGCGGGCTAGCGTCGCCGAAGAAGGCGGCGAGCAGCGAACGGTCCAGATACGATTCGTAATACTCCGAGTCCGTCAAGTTCGTGCCCCACAGCGCTACCGTCCAGTCACCGTGCTCATAGGCCAGGTTGGCGTTCACAAGATAGTAGCTGTCGAGCTGTGGTTGGAATGTTGAACTCAGGCTCGATCCCGCACGTTCGCCTTTGTAGGAAACCGTGGTGTTGAACACGATGTTGTCGTCACCGACGGGGATCGTCACGGTCGGCGTGACGTAGAAATTCCAATCCGGCTGGAAGAGGATCAGATCGGTGGCGAGGCCGCCGGGGAAGACCGCTTCGAAATCGGAATCATCGGTGATGCGAGCGCGGTTGTAGGTCAGGCCGCCCGTGAGCTGGAACATTTCATTCGGCGACCAGATGCCTTCGACCTCGACGCCGTAGCTTGTGACATCGCCGGTGTTGAGGTTCACGGCCTGCAGCGTCGGCGTCAGGCCGTTTTGGCCGATATAGTGTTGATAGTCGTTGTAGTAGATCGCCGTGTTCAGCGTCAGCGTATGATCGTCCGTCGTGAACTTGTCGCCGAGTTCGTACGTCCACACCGAGTCGCCTTGATAGAAGGGCAGTGGGCCGCCCGGCGTGTTGGCGCCGCCGCCGCGGAAGCCGCGTGCGATTGACGCGTATGACATGTGATTGTCCGACCAGCGTTGGGTCAGCGTCACGCGCGGTTGTATCTCGTCGGCGCTGTACTGGCCGACTGTGCCAGAGACGTTGGCTTCCTGGTGGTCGAAGCGCAGGCCAGCCGACAGTTCGAGTGTGTCGGTGAGGTCGTAGAACGCGGTCGCGAAGATGGCTTGCGAAGTCTGGTTCTGCGTGGAGGTGGTCGGCGGCGTCGGCGTTCCCATGACGCTGCGTGCGACCACATCGGTTGATGTGGTGTAGTTCGCGAAGACGCCGACCAGCGTGCTCAGACGATCGTTCCACGTCGTGTCGAAGCGGAGTTCGCCGGTGTATGTGTCGCGTTCGTTGCGGCCGTCGGTGACGCGCAGGAAGTCGATCGGACCCCAGTCGCCGTCGCCAACCGCCTGGCCGTCCTTGCGGTCGTAGGCGAGCACGGCGGTCATGCGGGTATTGTCGGACAGGTCGAATTCACCGCGACCATTCATGCCCCAATATTCGTATGTTGCGATGCTGTTGACGTTCAGCTGAACGTCCTGAACGTAGTCGGTTGGACCAGCTGGCGCTGAATAGGCCGTTTGTGAGCCCTGTACGCTGTCCCAATAAGCGTTGAACGTGATCTGTGCGTTCTGCGGCGCGTCCCAAACGAGCGTGCCGTTGACCGATTGGTTCTCAAGCGGACGCGCGTCGCCGCCGACGAAGGTGTTGGTCGAGAAGCCGTCATGCGAGTGATAGGCTGCGGCGATACGGCCGCGCAGGACGCCTTCAATGATCGGCCCGCTGAGACTGCCGGCGATCGTCTGGTAATTGTCCGGGTCGGCGTACGAGGCGGAGAAGCGGCCGGAGACGACGTCGCTCGGCTCGCGTGTAATCACGTTGATCGCGCCGCCCAGGGTGTTGTTGCCGAACAATGTGCCTTGCGGTCCGCGCAGCACTTCGATGCGTGCAACGTCAACGACCGGATTGTTCAGGTATGACGTGTTGGTCTGATAGATGCCGTCGACGAAGATGCCGACTCCGGGCTGCACGGTGTCGATGAGGGTGGTGCCGACGCCGCGAATAGACATGAAGGCGCGGCCGACAGCGTCAGTCGTGATGTTGAGGCCCGGCGAGAACGCCGCGATTTCGCGCACCGAGTTGATCTGCTCCCGCTCGAGCGTTTCAGCAGTCACCGCCGTTATCGCGATCGGAACGTCCTGGAGGCGCTCTTCGCGCTTACGGGCCGTGACGACGATTTCGTCCGGGCTTTCCTCGGCCGCCGGGGTGTCCTGCGCCAGCGCCACGCTGGGAATTGCCGCCAACCCAAGGGCCGCGCCGGCCAGAAGCTTCGTGATGCGCCGCATTTTATTCCTCCCGATGAGCGCACGCGCCTTTTCTGGGCGTGCTGTCGTTAGGGAGAGATTACGTCACATGGGGACCTATCTGAAAGGTGCGGCGCCTCCTCAAGCTGTGCCGAGCGGCTCAGAAGCTTGGCTAGCCGGAATCCTAGCGGGACAGCAGCTCAGCCAGGCGGTCAGCGATCACCGCCATGCCGCGCCGGTTCGGATGCCACGGCGCGCCGAGCGCGCCATCGTAGTCGCGCGGCAAACCGGTGCTCCATGGATCGGCGTCACAGGGCGTGTGGCCGCGGGCGAGCTGATCCATCCGAAGCACGGAAGCGCCTGTCACGGCGGCGGCGCGATTGGTGATGTCAGCCAGTCGTGTCGCGACGGTGCGAAGCTCGGCGGCTTCGTCTCCGGTGAACCGCGATTGCGCGCACTGCGTTTCGGGCACGAGGGCCACGTATTGAATGAACACCACGCGCGCTTGCGGCGCCCGCGCCGCGATTTGACGCGCGACTTCGCGCAGATTGTGTTCGAGAGTCACGTACGCGTTTTCCGCAACCGGAAAGCGTGAAGGGCAGGGCAGCGCCAGGCCCGCAACACGGATGACCTCGTCTTGATCGCAACTCGCGGCGGTTAGATTTCCGGCGAAGGCGATGTCATTGCCGCCGATTGTGATGGTCACGAGTTTGGTGTCCGCAGTCACCGCATCGATCTGCGCCGGAAGTTCGTTCCACGCATTGAGGATGTGCGCGGACGTCGCACCGCCGCAGCTCACGTCCGCGAGCGCAAGGTTGAGGCGCTCCGCGAGAAGAGGCGCGTAGCCTGCGGTGCTCTGATAGCAACGTGCGGGGCTGCCCGCGGGCGCCGGGCCTGTGCCAGCGCCGGCGGCGAAGGAGCTGCCCATGTTCACGTATCGCGATCCGGGCGCGAGTTGATGCGAGCTTGCATGGGCGCACGCGGCGAGGGCGCACGCGAGCGCTGCGAGATAAGCGGACTTCACCATGTTGCGCCTCACCAGCAAGAATAGCCGCCATCCGCGAGCACGATGCTGCCGGTCATCAAGCTTGCGGCGTCGGAAGCGAGGAAAAGGATGACGGACGCGACCTCTTCGGGTTCGCCCAGTCGCGCTTGCGGAGTGCCGTCAATCCAGCGCCGGTACATTTCACCGGACTTGTCCGCGAACTCATTCAGCGGCGTGCGGATGTAGGTTGGCGCGACGGCGTTGACGCGCACGCCGCGCGGCGCCCACTCGGCCGCGAGCGACCTGGTGAGCTGGTGCACCGCGGCTTTTGAGGCGTTGTAATAGCTCTGCGGCTGCGGCCGATTGACGATGAAGCCTGACATCGAGCCGACATTTACGATCGCGCCCGATCCGCGCGACAGCATGTGCGCGCCAAACGCGCGCGCGCACCAGAACGTCCCGTTCAGATTGACGTCGAGCACGTTGAGCCAATGTTCATCCGCGACATCTTCCGCGCCCGTCTCGCTGCGAGCGATGCCGGCATTGTTTACGAGAATGTCGACCCTACCTTCCCGTGCGACGATGTCAGCGGCTGCCTCCGTTACGCGCTTTGAGTTGGTGACGTCCATCAGCACGCCATCGACGGCAAAGCCCTTCATTGCCAATGCGGCCCGCGCTTTTTCGATCGCCGCCGCGTCGCGATCCGTGATGATCACGCGCGCGCCAGCTTCGGCGAGCGCTTCGGCGGTCGAATAGCCAATGCCGCTTGCGCCGCCGGTCACGACCGCGACCCGGTTCGTGAGCTTGAATTTCTCCAGGTACATTGCGTCCTCAGGGGAGAAAGCGTTCAGCCGGAAACGGCTTTTCCGGCGCGATGACACCCGTGTCGAGCGTGCAGGCGAGGCGCGACTCGGCGGTGTAGGCGGGCCAGGGCAAATCGCCGGTCTTAGCGAAGTCGGCCCAGATCTTGTTCATCCGGTCAGCCAGCTCCTGTGGCGGCGATTCACCCGCCATGCCTTTTGGACCTCGCACGGTATGGAGCGTGTCGAAGACGAACGGCAATTCCATCGCGTGACAGGCGCCCAGTTGGTTTTCGTACGCGGT
The DNA here is from genome assembly GCA_016791365.1 of Hyphomonadaceae bacterium. GTDB lineage: Bacteria > Pseudomonadota > Alphaproteobacteria > Caulobacterales > Aquidulcibacteraceae > Vitreimonas. Next base: position 40,401 of record JAEUMT010000013.1, read on the forward strand.
TGAACGCCATGCAAATTCATAGACGTGCGTGCGACCTTGGTGTGCGAGCGCAAAGCGCCGCGCGGGCAGACGGAAGACCAGGTCGGTCAGCGCTTCCGTGAACGCGTCACCGGGGCGCTTGGATTTGTCGTCAATGCCATAGGCCTTGAGAATGTCCTTGGCTTTGGGTTCGGCGCGCCTGGTCACAAAGTTCGCGAGAAATTTGCCGATCGTCCGGCGCACTTTGCTTGGAACGAAGTAGAGGTTCATCTCTTCGGTGTTCGTCCCGATGAGCAATTCAACATCAGCGCCGGCGCCGTTCTTTAGCGCTGTCATCGGATGTTCCGGCAGCACGTCGTCGCCGTACACCGGCAGGAATCGGCTCAATCCAAAGGCGGGCTCGCGCCCGTCCGTGTTGCGCAAATCGATCCGCGCGGTCGGCAGCGAGACCTTTTTCTGCGCGACCAGACCGTCCTCGATTGTACGGCTCTTGAAGCCTTCGACCGTCGGTTTCACGCGCAGAATTTTTGCGATCTTCTTCACCAGACGCTGCGCCACTGGAATGGGCCGCACCATGTCGCCATGTCCGCTCTGAACAATGGCGCGTTTGAACAAGCCTTTCGTCAGCGGCGACACGATCAGGTTCGCGATCGACATTGCGCCGGCGGATTCGCCGAATACGGTGACATTGCCCGCATCGCCGCCGAACGCCGCGATGTTGTTTTGCACCCATTGCAATGCGGCGATCTGGTCGCGCAGACCGATGTTCGTCACAGCGCCTGGAATCGGCAGGAAACCCTCGATTCCCATGCGATAATTGATGGTCACGCAGATGAGGCCGGCGCGCGCGAAGGCGCCGCCGTCATAGACGTCCGCGGCGCCCGCGCCGCCGGTGAATGCGCCGCCATGGATGAACACCATGACCGGCAGGTTCGCGCGGGCGCCGCTTGGCGCCCAGATATTCACGACCAGAAAGTCGTCGCCCTGCACCTGATCGTTGCCGATCAGCGGCTTGATATCCAAGCCCGGCAGAGCCTTCGCAAGTTCTTCGTCGGTGGGCACAACTTGTGGTGAGATGAACCCGCGCGCGGATGCATCGCGCACGCCGTCCCATGGCGCTGGAAGCTGAGGCGTCGCGAAGCGCAACGCGCCGACGGGCGCGGCCGCGTATGGCACGCCGAGAAAGCGTGTCACGGCGCCGTCGTCGACGCCGGACACCGCGCCGGCTTGAGTACGGATGGGTGGACGTGCGTTCGCGTTCGCCGTTTCAGCAAGGTGCGTCATCGCCCCAGCCTACACGCCGGACGTGACCCTTGGCTTCATCTCAATTTGCCGTTCCGCACCCGCGCCATGCCGCCCGGCATCCGGAGTGAACCAAACGCTGTTTCCGGCGTTTTGGCACTGAAGGTGAGGATCGAAGGGTTTAAAGCTCGATGTTGGGAATGATCACAGCTATTGCCGCAATCGCCGGCTGGTTCAGCCTGCTGACCGCTTTGCTCTTTGCTTTCAGGGGCCTTCGATAGGCGCGGGGAACCTGGCGACACCTTTGGCGATTTATCGGGTGTCCAAGAGGTTTTCATGGCTACCGCCGCACCCCGCAATCCCGCTGCCCGTTACCCAACGCCGGAAGGTCTGATCGCGGACGCGGCGCTTTCCCTGGAAGAGAAGTGCGAGCTTCTCGATGAATGGGAAGATGACGTACGTCATCGTCTCGTGGCGTCGGAAGAAGGCATGTCGGGCGCGCCGGTCCAGGTTGAACTTGTCGACGTGCTGGCCGCCAAGGCGAAGCTTCCGATCGATACGCGCCCGAGGCCCACCGACACCAAGGCATAATCACGCCTGGCGACCCCGGAGAGATTCGAACTCCCGACCGTGTCCTTAGGACGGACCTGCTCTATCCAGCTGAGCTACGGGGCCAACCGAGCTTTGAGCTAAGGAAATAGCGCCGCGGCCGCAAGGCTGGACTCACCCAATACGCCCGGCCCATCATGGCCCGGGGCGAGACGCAACCGGGGAGACACCAGCCATGGCGCAGAAGTACGCCAACACGTGGTCGCGCGCCGCGGCCAGCTTTACCGCGTTCTCGCATACCCAAGCCGTCGGCTTTCGTTGGGGCGTCTTGATCGTCCTTGTGGCGACCTGGTTCGCCGGCGGCTTTTGGCTGTGGCGCGATCTGCCGTTCTCGGAAGCGTTCTATCGCACCTTCAGCGCTGTCAGCATGTGGGACGAGTATTTTAATGCGGGCAATGATTCCTTGCGCGAGATCGTGCGCTATGCGGCGCTGGCGGCGCCGGTTGTCGGCCTGTTGTTCGCGTTTTCCGGTCAGCTCGGCCGCTCGCTTGCGCGCATGTTCAATCTTGGTGCGGCGCACCACATCGTTATCGCCGGCGATAGCGCGCCGGCGCTCTCGCTCGCGCAGGATTGCCGTAAGCGCCGCGATTCAGTGATCCTGATCGCGGACGGCCTGGCCGGGGAAACGGCGCTTGGGTTGCGCCGCAAGGGCGTCATCGTGCTCGAAGGCGAGGCGACGCAGCTCGAAACATTGCGCACGGCGCGCGCCCATCACGCCGCGCACGTCGTCGCCTATGAGCCGGACGATACGGCGAACCTTCAAATCGAAGCGGCCGTGCGCCGGCTTGTTGGCGATAAGAAGCGTCGCCCGCCCATCGGCGTGCATGTCGCCACGCGTTCGGCCATGTTGTTGAAGGAAGCGCGCGAAATGCGCTCGGCGCAGATGCGCAAGAAGAAATCTGGTCCGCCGCCGATCGACCCAAAGCCGTTCTCGCTCGACGAAATGGCGGCGCGTGCGCTGGTGCAAAAGGAGAGCCAGGCGCTGCTCTCGCTTGCAAAGCAGCTGGGTCAGCCACGGCTCCATATTGTGTTTTTCGGTTTCGACGCCGCCGCCGAGGCGGTCGCGGAGCGTGTGCTGATGAGCATGTGGTCGGCACATTTCGAGCCGCCGCGCCTTACAGTGCTATCTCCTGATCCAACGGCGGCGGAAGCTGGCTTCAAGGCGCGCCATCGCGAAGCGTTTGCCAATCCTGAGGTGTGGATGGCTGATATCGCGTTCCTGTCATTCAATTGGGACACTGCTTCGGTTGGCGCGGAGATTCTTGAAACTGTTGAGCAAGCGCGCGGCAAGCCAACGGGGATCGTCGTTTCGACAGGATCGGACCCCGGCAACATCCATCTCGCGATCGGCTTGAAGCGCGTCTGCAACAATGGCGCGCGCTGGCCGGCGCCAATCTATATGCGCGAGACCAGCACCTCGGAATTTTCGCAACAATACGCCAAGGGCGATGAGACCGAAGAGGTGGATGCGTATCTGTTGGCGTTCGGCGCCCATCAGGTGAATTCGACGCGCGGCCGCGTCATCGATGGCGGCCTCGATCAAGGCGCTGCTATCGCGCACGAACACTATAGCAAGGGGCTCGGCCAGCGGGACGCGATGAGCATGCGGGAGCTTCATGCGGCAATGAAGGACTGGAGCGATGTGCTCGAGACTTTCCGCGCCGCCAATCGCGCCGTCGCCGACGCGGCGATGGTGAAGGTTTGGGACGCAGGTTTTCGGCCGGCCGCCAAGGGCGAAAAGGGAGACACCGCGATCACCGTGCCGCCTGACCTCATCGAAAGAATGGCGCGCACCGAGCACGACCGCTGGATGGCTGAGCGTCTGATGTCGGGCTGGCGGCCGATCGATGAGGGTGAGGCCCGCAACAACGACCTCATGTCGCATGACAAGCTTATTCCATGGGCGCAGCTCAACGAGAGCGACCGCAACAACGACGTGGTGCAAGTGCGCGCGTCGATGGACGTGGCGCGGTTGATGCACAAGGAGGGCTTTGTCCCGCGGGCCTAATCGCCGATGCGGCCGCCGTCGTCGCGCGTGATCACGATCACGGCTGAGCGCGGCCATGCATCGCCACCGTCCGGGAAGTGTGATGTCGGCGCTTCGCCTTGCCAGCGCAGGGTCGAAAACTCGATGCCAGCGACGTTGTTCGCGCCCGGGTGTTGAATGGCGCAAAAGAAAGCGCGTTCATCCGGCGCCATGAGCGGGCCGCAGATTTCGGCGCCGACGGGGCCGACGAGAAAGCGCTTGATTGGACGCGGCCGCTCGCTCGCAATCGGCGTCATCATCACGCAATCGTTGCAGTCTTCGAACACGAAGTCGCTACCATCAGTTGTGATCCACACGCGATGGGTTGAATCGATGAACATGTTGTCGGGGCAGGCAAAGCGCGCTCCGCTTGTCGTCGGTTCGCCGGCAAAGCTGGTGGAGATGAAGGCCGGCGCGCCGCCTCCGCGAGTCCGGACGCTTGGCGCTTCGGCGCTTGGGTCTCCGCCCATGGCGAAGATGTCCCACGTGAACGTGAGCGCGCCGACATCCCCGCCAGCTTCATCCAGCCTCAGAATGTGGCCGGCGAGATTGCTTTGCGCCTTGTCTGGCCGTGCGGGATCGTCGCGGCGTGGATTGCCTGGATGTGCAAAGCCGCGCTCCGTGTTGTTTGTGCACGCGATCAGAACGGGGCCCTGGCCTTGCCAGTTCTCATCGTGCAACGCTTCGATATCTTCGGGGCGGTCCATCGGGGTGGCGCCCATCAGCCGCGCCGCGTCGCGCACGCGCATGAGCACGTCAGCTTCGTCGCGGAATCGAATCGGCGATTCCTCTGCCTCTGCTGCGGCGTTTGCGGCGGCCAGCGTGATTGGAAGCCAGCGCCCGCCGCCGCTTTCATCGAGCTGCGCGACGTAAAGCTGACCATCGTCGAGCAAGCCGGAATTTGCCGCGCGATTTGCGGGATCGAAGTGTGGGCGGGAGATGAATTTATAGACGTGCTCGTCGCGCTGGTCGTCGCCCATATAGACTGCAACGCGTCCGTCGCGTGTCAGCGCAGTGGTGGCGCACTCGTTCTTCTTACGCCCAAGCGCGGTGCGTTTTTTTGGTTTTGATGTCGGATCGTACGGATCGATCTCGACCACCCAGCCATAAAGGGACGGCCCGCGCGGATTTTCGTCGACGCGAAATTGGCGTGGGGTTTTCTCGGCGAAGCCAAAGCCGGGATAGCCGAATGAACTTGCGTCCAGCGCCAGCGCGGGATCTGCGAATTGCACGTCGACGGGAAGCGAGCCGACGAACAGTCCGTCGAAATTTTCTTCGGCGGTGAGGTAAGTGCCCCAAGGGGTCAGCCCGCCCGCGCAGTTTGCGCCGGTGCCGCAACGGATCGTGTTGGCTGGCCCGGGCTCAGCGGCGTTCACAACGGCGCCAGCTTCCAGGATCCACGGATGCTGCGCTGCTGGTCCTGTGAACTCTACCGGCGAGAACGGCGTGATCCGTCGATTTCGTCCATTCGCGCCACTCTTCACGACACGCCAACCATCGCGCGTGTTCAGAAGCTCGACCACGCTTACGCCAACGGCCGCGTACATGGCCTCGATTTGCGCCGCGGTCACATCGCGTGCTGCGCTTAAGCCAGGATATGCGAGCTCAAGGGTGATGTATTCGTTGTTGGCGCACATGATCATGCGATCCTGCGTGCGCGACGGCGGAAACGCATACTCCGCCGGAAAGACCGCCAGCATGTCGTTGTTCTGACCGAACCGCCGTTCCTGCTCGGCGCGTGTCAGCGCGTTCAGGTCGGGAGCGTCGTTCATGCCCTCGAACAGGGCGTCGCCCCACGCGATCAGTTTGCGCCAGGAATAGCCGGGCGGCAGCGTGATCGTGTCGGCGTTTGTCGCCGCCACGGAGGCAAAGCCCGAACCGTGCGCAACCGACGCAGGCGGTGTTGCGCAGGCGGAGAGATCCAGCAGCGGCAAGCCGACAAGTCCGCCCAGCAGTGCGCGCCGCGACGCGATGAGTTCGTTAATGTGCTTTGTCACGCTTCAGACGCCCCGCCGGAATGACCGCACGACTAGGCTGGACTTGCGACAATGCTATGAAGGTCCGAGCGCCTCGCGCAACGTTGCGACGTCCCGCAGCTTTGCTTCAAACGCGGACCAATCGTCGCGTTCGGCAATCGGCGCCCACACAGCTTCGACGTCGCCGACCAACATCGTCACCGGCGTCGCGCGCTGAAAGTATGGCTGGGTCAGGAACGCGCTTGAACCGCCGCGCATCTCAAATCCGTCGCGGATTTTCTTGAAGGCGGGGGTATCATAGAGTTCGGCCTGCGGGCCCGCCGCCGCGCGCGAAACGCTTGCCGCGCCACAATACCAATCGTGGAAGAACTGATCCCAGCCCGCGCGGGTCTCGGTGAGCCAGCCGAAGATGTCGGAGAGAAACGCTATGTCCGCATCCCAATCGCCTTCGACGAGATTGAGCCTTCCAAACACGCCATCGCGTAGTCCGACCTGATATGATGACCCAAAGCGCTGCAATTCGGATTCGAGCAGAGCTGCCGGACAAATGATGCTGAGTGCTCCACCAAGTTGTGCAAGCGCCCAGGATACAGCTTCGGGCTGCCGGCCAAACGCGTAGAGCCCGGTCTCGTCGAAATAGGCTGCCGTGAAGGAAGGGTCGCTGTCCGGTACGAACCGCCATGGCCCGTAGTCGAAGCTTTCGCCGCAAATGTTCAGATTGTCGGTATTGAGGACGCCGTGCACGAAGCCCGCCGCCATCCAGGTTCCGGCAAGTCTTGCATTGGCGTCCACCGCTTCGCCGAACAGGGCGGCGGCGCGCGCCTCACTGTTCAGGTTGAGGTGTCGCGGATAGTATGCGGCGCAGCAATGCTCGACCAGCTTCTGCATCAAGTCCGGCCGCTCGAAATATGCGAGCCGCTGAAACGTGCCAAAGCGCATGTGGCTATGTGATAGCCGTGTGAGGACAGACGAGCGCGTTGGCGAGGGTTCATCACCGCGCGTCAATTGCTCGCCGGTTTCGAACAGCGAAAACGCTTTCGACGTATAGACGCCGAGTGCGTCCAGCATCCCGGCGGCAAGCACTTCGCGGACCCCGCCCTTCAACGTCAGCCTGCCATCGCCGAAGCGCGAATAGGGCGTCTGCCCCGAGCCCTTGGTCGCAAGGTCCAGCAGGCGATCTTCGCCATCCCGCAATTGCGCGAACAAGAAGCCGCGACCGTCGCCAATGTCCGGATTGTAAGTTCTGAACTGGTGTCCGTGATAGCGCATCGCCAAAGGCGCTTCCATATTCCCTGGAAGCGCCTCAAAGCGTGCGAAATGCGCTTCCCACTCGGCCGCGCTCAAACCATCGAGGCCGACACGTTCGGCCCAACGCTGGTTTCGCCAGCGCAATGCGTGCTGTGGAAATCGCGCCGGCGCCACGGGATCGGCAAATTCTGGCCCGAGTTGGGCGAACAGAGGATCGGGCCGATAGCGCGCCGAGATGGGCATGATCTCCATCTAGGTGCGGCCGGCTGAGAAGTCATGCGTCGTTTCACGCGATGGGTCGTGACGGGCGCGGTGGTTTGTGCCACAAATTCGTGGGGGCGAACGAGGTCGTGGGACTTATGTCGGCGCACACTTTCAGCATTGTCGGCGTAGCGTTCGCTCTTGCGACGCTTGTTGCGTGCACGGAAAACGCGAATGGCGCTAAGACGGAGCGCAGCTCCGCGGAGCGTGTCGCCGCGGAGCTTGATGTGTGCGGCGAAGGCGGCGGCGAATTCGCGCAGCAGGTGTGCGAAAATCGCCCGTTGGCCGAACTCGACGGGCAGGTTCGTGCAACGCTTGTCGCCGAGTCTGCTGCGATCTCGGATGCCGGCACGACGCTGCTTATCCAAAATCAAAATCGTTGGCGTGATGCGGCGCGCGTCAGCTGCGGCATCATCGATCAAGCCGCCACGCCCGATCAAACCCAGCAACGCTGCCTGGAAGCGGCCTACCGCGCCCGCGCGCAAGACGCGCAAACGGCCGTTCAAGAAGTCGGCGGCTATACTTTCCAGCGCATGGAGCTGGTCGACGCAACACCGGTTACGGCCGAGATCGCGTCGTCAATGGGCAGTTCGGCGCCGGTCGCCGTTGAGCGCAACATCCGCTTCCCGCGGATTGACGGACCTCAGACGCCCGAAATCCGCCGCTTCAATGAACTGGTCGCGCAGCAACCGCAGTTTAGTCTTGGCGATGCGACTAATGAGAACGTCAGCTACATTATTGCCTATGCCGGTCCGGAACTGATCTCGGTCAAGTTTGTGATCAGTGCGGACTCAATTGCCGCGGCCAACGCCACCAATACGGTCAAGGCCGTTACCGTCGTCATGGGGGATGGGGGCCGTCTGCTTACCGAGACGGACGTCTTCCGCGCCGGCTCGGGCTGGCAGGACTTTATCACCGATCGCGCTGTCGCCCGCATCGCGCGCGAGTTTCCGGACTACCCGCAGTTCCCGCCGCGCCGGGATGTTTTTGAAACCGCGACCAAGCCGCATTTGTGGCTGATTACGGACCAGGGCCTGGTGCTGATGTTCCCGCCGCTTTCATTCGGCGGATCCCACGCCGATGGCGGTATCGAGGTCACAATTCCCTGGGCTGACCTTCGCGAGTACCTCAATCCTGCCGCGCCGGCCCCGATACGTCCCGCCGTCTGATCAGGCTGAGATGTCGCGCTATTTCAGCGCGCGCGGTTGGGCTAACCAGCGTCGATGGAATCACGCACGGCCTCGATGCTTGCCCTCGCGGGCGTAGTGCTGATTGGCATGACCGGCTTTGGCGTGTTCCTGCCAATCTTTCCTTTTCTCGCACTCGATCTTGGCGCGACACCGACCGCCACAACGATCGCCATGGGCGCTTACTCGTTTGGTCAGCTAATCGCTTCGCCGCTGTGGGGCCGTTTGAGTGACCGCATCGGTCGCAAGGCTATCTTGATTGCCGGACTTATCGGCGGCGTCGTTTCGTATCTTTGGATTGCTCATGCGAGCACCGTGTATGATCTCGGCGCCGCGCGTTTGTTTGGCGGCCTCATGGCCGGCAACGTCGGCGCCGCTTTCGCGGCCGCCGCGGACCTGGCCGACGACAAAACACGCGCCCGCAATATGGGCATATTGGGCGCCGCTGTTGGGTTTGGTTTCATCGCCGGGCCGGCGTTCGGCGCCTTCCTTATCGGTCATGAGCCGACGCGTGAGAGTTTCGTCACCGTCTGCTATGCCTCCGCTGGGCTCGCCGCGCTCGCCGCGCTGGCGGCGGTCGTTTTCTTTCGGGAAAGCCTCACGCCAGAATCGCGCACGCAGAAAGGGGAGATCCGTGCAAGTCGGCTCACGCTGCTGACCTCGCGAGCCTCTTTGCTTCGCTTTGTCGTCGTGATGTTCCTCACCATTGCCGCGCAAGCGTTGATGGAGACTACTTTCGGCCTTTGGGCTGACGCGGAATTGAAGTGGGGTCCGCGCGAAGTGGGGTGGACGCTTGCCGCTTTGGGCGTCGGCGCGGTCTTGCTGCAAGGGGGAGGCGCGGGCAGGGCTGCACGCATACTCGGTGAGCGGATGACCTTGCTGATTGGCCTTGCTCTCTTCGCCGCGGGTTTTGCAGGCCTCGCTGTCTCGCACACCGCGCAGACGATGGCCGCTTCGCTTACGGCGCTTGTCATTGGCATTGGCTTGGCGACGCCAGCGTTGAATGCGCTCATCGCGGCGCAGGCGGCCGAAGGAGAGCGCGGCGAAGTGATGGGCCTGTCGCAGTCGGCGTCGGCGTTGGGCCGTGTCGCGGGGCCACTTGGCGCCGGTGTGCTTTTCGATCAGCTTGGCTCGGGGGCGCCCTTCGCCGTTGCGGCGGTTTTGATCATTGCCGCGCTATTTGTGACGCTTGGCGAGCCTTCGAAGGACGCATTCGGTCACGCCCGCTGATCAATCCTGATAGGGCCGCCAAATGCCGTCGCGGTCTCGCACTTCGTAGCCGTTGTCGCTTTTGCGCACGGCGGGCGACGACAGCGGCGCCTTACCGTGTCCGCCCGGAATATCGAGCACGTATGTTGGCTGCGCCAGTCCCGAGACCCGTTCGTGCAAGGCTTGGCTTAAGCCTTGGCCTTGTTCGATGGAGCAACGGAAGTGTGACGTGCCTTGCGCTTTGTCGAGATGATGCAGGTAATACGGTTTCACCCGGACTTCGACCAGAGCGCGCATCAGCGTCTCCAGCGTCACGACATCATCGTTCACGCCGCGCAGCAGGACAGTCTGCGCCAGCATCGGCACGCCACTGTCGACAATTCGCGCAATCGCGGACCGCGCGTGTTCAGTCAATTCGCGCGCGTGGTTGGTGTGCAGCACGACGTAGGTCGTCGCGCCGTCAACCCGCAGCGCTTCAACCAAATCCGGCGTCACCCGCAGCGGGTCAACCGCGGGAATGCGTGTGTGCCAACGGATGATCTTTACGTGCGGGATCGCCGCCAGCCGTTCCGTGATCTCACGCACACGCCGCGCGGAGAGAAGGAAGGGATCGCCGCCGGTGAGGATGACTTCCCAGATGCCTGGTTTGCTCCCTATGTACGTCAACGCCGCATCGAGCTCCGCGCCCGTCAGCGCGCCATCGCCTTGCGGGCCGACCATCTCGCGGCGGAAACAGAACCGGCAATAGACCGGGCACACGTGCACCAGTTTCAGCAACGCGCGATCGGCGTAGCGATGCACGACGCCCTTCACCGGCGTATGCGCGTCATCACCAATCGGATCGCTGAGCTCGTCCGGCGCAATCTCAAGCTCGCGCGCGTCAGGGCGAAATTGCGCCGCGATCGGATCATCCGGATTGGTGGGATCGATGAGCGCATCCATCGTCGCCGTGATCGCGACGGCATAGCGGCTGGCGACCTCGGCAAGAGCGTCTCCAGGTTGGACCGCGGGGCGCCGCCCCGCATGCGCGCCGGGAGGCGCGCGCTCCAACCTGTTGGCTTCACCGCTCACATCAAACTCCAAACGCCTTCGCGTACTGCACCTTGCCGCCGCCAGCGAGCACGCCGGGCTCGAACTCCAGCGCCATGAAGTGCGGCCCGGAGAACGGAGCTTGCAGCGATTCCGCGATTTGGGGCGAGAAACCGAAGCGGGGATAATACGCCGCGTGCCCCAGCACAACGACCGCGACGCAGCCCAGCTCCTTGCAACGCGCATTGCCGGCGCGGATCAATGCGCCGCCGAGGCCTTGATGCTGAAACGCCGGCAGCACCGAAACCGGCGCCAGCGCCGCTGCTTGGAGAGTCATGCCATCTCGCGCGATCGCCAGAGGCGAATAGAGGATGTGCCCCTGGATCGCGATATCGCTGGCCGCGACCAACTCCACCAATGCCTCGCCATCAGCGCGGAGCTGTTCGACGAGGTTTGCCTCGTCATCCTGTGCGAACGCATGGCGCACTGTTTGGCGGATTGCAGCGTAGTCGGCGGGCGTGGCGTCGCGGATCATGGCGCGTCTATGGACCGCCGGCGCCCTGTCGGCCAGCGTCGGCGCATGCCGGCGGGACGCCGGCGGTCCATATTATTATTGCGGCGTCCACAGCACATCGTTGATGTGCCGCGCGCCCGTCGCCAGCATCACCACGCGGTCGAACCCCATTGCCACGCCGCTCGCGGATGGCATGTGCGCCAGCGCCGCCAGGAACTCCTCGTCAATCGGCCAGCGCGTCCCGTAACGTTTCTGCTTTTCATCCATCGCTGCCACCAGCCGCGTGCGTTGCTCCGTCGGATCGGTCAGCTCGCCAAACCCGTTCGCAAGCTCTACGCCGCAGGCATAAAGCTCAAACCGCTCGGCCACGCTCGCATCATGCGCGCAGCGCCGCGCCAACGCTGCTTCGCTGATCGGATACTCGGTCAGCAGCGTCATCGCGCCATCGCCGAGTTGCGGCTCAACATGCTGCACCAAGGCTGCCGAAAACGTATCGCTATCCGCTGGCATCGGGACTGGGCACAACTGCGCGAATGCATCGCGCACTGTAATCCGCTCCGCCGCCGTGAATGGATCGCAGCTCCGCTCGCGCCATTGTAGCATCGCGCTTCCAAGCGCCCGCGCCGCCACACGCACGATCTCGATGCAATCGTCCATGATCTCTTCGTACGGCGCGTTGGCGCGGTACCATTCGATCATCGTGAACTCGGGCGCGTGCAGTGGTCCGGTCTCACCGCGCCGCCAGGTCTTGCCGAGGAAAAAGAGCTTCCGCTCGCCAGCCGCCAGCAGCTTCTTCATCGCGAATTCGGGGCTCGTGTGGAGATACCGCTCGCCAACCTCGAACGCATCGATGTGCGTCTCCGCCCCCGGCGAAACCGCCAGCATCGTCGGCTCAGCCTCAGTGAACCCCTGCGCCCAGAACCATTCCCGCACCGCGCGCAAAACCGCCGCCCGCGCCTCAAGGAAAACGCGGCGGTCGCGATGGCGGTCTTTGTCCCACCACGCGCTCATATTCCCCCTCTCCCTTGCGGAGAGGGGGCAAGGGGGTGAGGGGCGTTCAACTGCTGCGGTGTTACAGAAGAGCCGCCAGCGCGCCCAGTCGAGCGCCCCTCACCCCGCCGCTGCGCGGCGACCCTCTCCGCAAGGGAGAGGGTTGGGACAGTGCGGCGCTTTGCCAAACGCTCAAATCTGGCTAGAGAGGCCCCCAATTCCGGTCCTTTCGGGTATTTCAGGACCGCCGGCAGTCCGGCGGCAAGTGAGGTTTTCGTGGTCAAAGTCATCGCCAGCGACGTCCGCAAAGGCAACGTTCTCGAGCACGAGGACGGCAAGCTCTACGTCGTGTTGAGCCACGAAACCTTCCGCCCTGGCAAGGGCACGCCGACCACGACGATCGTGATGCGCCGCATCGTCGACGGTGTGAAGACGACGGCCGTGCACAAGACCACGGACGGCCTCGAGAAGGCCTTCGTCGAGCAGATCAAGCACACCTACCTTTTTGACGATGGCGACGCCGGCCTCGTTTTCATGAACCCGAACACCTATGACCAGGTGCATCTCTCCAAGGACATGGTCGGCGATAGCGTTGCCTACCTGCAGCCCGAAATGGTCGTCGATCTCACCATGTACGAGGGCCAGGCGCTCTCGATCGAACTGCCGCCGCGCATCACCGCGACGATCGAAACCACCGAGCCCGTCGTGAAGGGGCAAACGGCCTCGTCGTCCTACAAGCCCGCTATGCTCGACATCGGCGTGAAGACGATGGTTCCCCCGCACATTGACGCCGGCACGCGTGTCGTGATCTCGACGGAAGACGGCTCTTACGTCGAGCGCGCCAAGGATTAATATGGAGCGCCCGCGCTCTATATTGTGACTGCGCTTTTTGTGGCGACGCTTTAGGATCGCGTCATGAGAGCAATCATCACCCGTCGCGCCGTGCTTGCGGGCGGCATTGCCGTCAGTGCGTGCGCGCCGCAGATGCAATCGGAGCAAGGCGCGAGCTACACGCCGCTTCCGGACGATCCGCGCTTCGCCGCTATCGAGCGGCGTATAGGCGGACGTGTCGGCGTCGCGGCTTTGAACACCGCAACCGGAGACTGGATCGGGCGGCGCATCCAAGAACGCTTCGCCATGTGTTCCACGTTCAAGTGGCTGCTCGCCGCGCAGATGCTCTTCTTCGATATGCATCAGCCTGATCATTTGCTTCAACGCATCCCGTTTACCGAGCGCGATCTGTTGGCCTACGCGCCAGTCGCGCGTCAGCACCTTGCACGCGGATGGATGAGCGTAGCGGAGGCCGCTGAGGGCGCGGTGGTGATGAGCGACAATACCTGCGCCAACCTCTTGCTGACGGTGGGAGACGGTCCGCGCGGGCTCACCCACTTCCTTGAGGTTTATGGCGATGCAATTACCCGGCTCGATCGCACCGAGCCCGCGCTCAATGAGAATCTTCCGAACGATCCACGCGACACCACCACGCCAGACGCGATGGTCCGCACCATGCAGCGTTTCCTGCTGACCGATGAGGTGCTGAATGGAACCTCACGCACGCGCTTGACGGGCTGGATGGTGCAAAGCCCGACCGGTCGCGAACGCTTGCGCGCCGGATTGCCGTCGACATGGCGCGTCGGCGACAAGACCGGCACATGGGCCGGCGAGCACAACGCCACCAATGACGTCGCCATTGCTTGGCCTCCAAACGGCGCGCCGATCCTGATTGCCGCCTACCTCAGCGACAGCAGCGCGGACGCCGCCGCTCGCAACGCCGCGCATGCCGAAATCGGCCGCATCATCGCAGAGGAGTGGGGCTGATGGCTTGGTTTCGTCTCTTCGCTTGTGGCGAGGATTTTCCGGTGATCATCGACAACAACACCGAAGTCGTTGGCTTTTACACGACGCGGTACATCGAAGCGCCGACACAAGGCGAAGCCGAGGCGCTGTGCTCCGAGCTGCTATTTGAAGATGAAGACCTGCAACCGCCACCCGGTGATTGGAGCGACTTCCAGCCGCGCATTATGTTCGAAGAGGTGACGCAAGTCGCCGAGCCTGTCGACATTGACGACAATTTCTCCTTCTTCCCGATGGAAGAAGACCCGGATGGCGAGGACTATTGATGGCCAAGAAAGCCACCATCTATCACAACCCGAAGTGCTCGACCTCGCGACAGGTGCTCGAGATGATCGAATCCGCCGGCTACACGCCCGACGTGGTTGAGTACATGAAGGCCGGCTGGACCAAAAAGCAGCTCAAGGAGCTGTTTGTCGCCGCGAATCTTACGCCGCGTGACGCGCTGCGCGCCAAGGCGCCGGAAGCCGAAGAGCTTGGCCTTCTCAACCCGAAGACCACGGACGCCAAAATTCTTGACGCCATGATCGAACACCCCGTGCTTGTGGAGCGCCCGTTCGTAACGACCGCGAAGGGTACGCGGCTCGCGCGTCCCAAGGAAAGCGTCCGCGAAATCCTCTAGCGCGCGGCTAGAATCCGACTCAGCAAATCCGTCCGGCCTGAAATCCGCTCCAGATGCGGATAGCGAAGGCCGTCGCGATACTCGAGCTGAATGGTCCGGTAGTTGTCGCCGTTCTTGAGCAGCAATTCGAGGGGCGACGCGCCGTCTTTGGCCGCCGTGATCGCGCGGCGCATAACGTCCGCTGAATAGGTCTCGCCGTTCACCGCGATCACCTGCGTGCCGGTGGTGATGCCCGCGTTGAACGCTGGGCTATCCCATTGAACCGTGCTCACAGTGTTGCCGTCCGAGAAGGCGAGGCCGATCGAGTACGCGAAACTCGCGGTCTTGCTGTAGGTCTCCGATGAGCGCTGATAGGCGCTGCGCTCCTCCGTATAGACGAGCCGATAACCTCCACGCTCGATGCCGTCGAGCGGCGGCTGCGTGTCGGCGACGTCAAATCGCTCAAGCAGGAACGTCGCCCAATCGTAAGGCATCACCGCATTCAAATTCTGGACAATGTCGTCGAAGTCGAACGTGTTGACCCGCCTTGATCCATTCTCAGACGGCACGCCGTAGAAACGCCGCGCGAAATCATCCAGCGAACGCCGCCCGCCGGTGCGCTGACGGATAAGCGTGTCGGCATCGAGCCATACGAGCAGTCCTTCGGAATAATAGTCCTCGCTGCGCGAATAGCTCACCCATGGCGTCGGCCGGCGCGATGCGATGATCGGATCGTTTCCGGTATCGGTCACAGAGCGCCATTCGCGGCCAACGCGATACTGATATGTCGCTGCAACGCTTGCGAGATAGTCGAGCCCTTGTTGGCGGGTGAACAAACCGGAGCGCGCCGTGAGAATTTGACCCCAATACTGGTTGGCGCCCTCATACGCCCAGAGCAACTCACCGCGCATCGGCACGTCGTAGCCGGGCGTGTAGAGATCCGCCGGGCGTCGATACTTGCCGATCCATGAGTGCAGGTACTCATGAGGCAGCAAGTCGTGGTCGTCGACGGAATTGTCCCATTCTGTGAAATATCCACCCGGCACTTTGTTCTCGCTGGAACGATGGTGCTCCAAGCCAATACCGCCAAGCCGATCGCCGAGAGCGAATAGCAAGTCGTAATGATCAAAGTGCCGCGCGCCGAACAAGCGATCGGCCTGCACGACCAGATTGCGATGCAAACGGATTTGCTCGTCCGTCGCTGCCAGCTGATCGGGCCGCTCCGCGAAAATGTTCAGCGTCACGCGCGAACGCCCGCTGCGATCGAGTTGCTCGACGCGTGAATAACGGCCCGCGAACATCGGAGAGTCCACCAATGTTTCGAGATCGGTTTCGGCAAACCGTGTCGTCTGCCCTTCAGTCTCGGCGCCATCAAGCGCCGTCGCGAATGTCCACTGAGAGGGGAGCGTCACGCTTGGGCGAAAACGGATCTGCGTCGCGTAGTGCCCGGCAGGGTAGAGCAGCATCGCATTCCATTGCAGGTTCAACATTGTCGGCGTCATCACGACGCGGCCTTGCGATGTTTGTGTTGGCGACAGGAACTGGAATGTCACTTCGAGCTCGTCCACGCCCGCGGG
Source organism: Hyphomonadaceae bacterium (assembly GCA_016791365.1). GTDB lineage: Bacteria > Pseudomonadota > Alphaproteobacteria > Caulobacterales > Aquidulcibacteraceae > Vitreimonas. The sequence goes on from JAEUMT010000013.1 coordinate 56,700, forward strand.
CGGATCGACGTGAAACGCATAGACGTTCACCGGATCGCGTCGCCACGCAACGCGCGCACCGTCGGCGCGCACTTCCAGGCCGGCGAACAAATTGATGGGTCCGCGCGGCGCGTGATTGCCTGGCAGCCATTGGGGATAGAGCAGCGTGATCGGCTCATCGTTCGCCAGCGGAATGCGTTCGCGTCCGCGGAAGATGCCGCGCGTCGTGTCGGTCGCGTCAATCTCCAACGTGATGACGCCGCCGGGGTATGCCGTGTCCCTCGGCGCCTCGATCGCTGGCGGCATTGGAGCGCGCTGCGGCTGCGCCCAGGCCGCGCCGCTCGCGCAAACCACAAACAACGCGCTTAGAGCGTCGCGCCACATCGACATTCCGAAAATCCCCTCGAAGATGCGGGTGCATAACAGCGACGCCGTTAACGCGCGTCAAACCGGAATCTCCTAGCGGCGTCTCTTTTCGATGAGTGACGGCTTGCTTGCGTGCGGCGCAGGCGCGCGGTAAGCGCAACTCGCCGGTTAAGGGAACGCGGTGTGAAACCGCGGCTGCTCCCGCAGCTGTAAGCGACGAGTTCGTTGGCCAATACCACTGGAGCAATCCGGGAAGGGGTCAACGCGCATCGACCCGCGAAGCCAGAAGACCTGTCGGCGCGAATGCCTTGGCCCGGGATGTGGCCGCGGAGGTCGATGTGCGTTGGTTCATTGCAGCGATGGCGCTTGTTTGCGCAGGTACGGCGCACGCCGAACCGCGGCGCGTCGTGTCGCTCGATTATTGTGCGGATCAATTCGTGCTCGCGCTCGCCGATCGCGGACAGATCGCGGCGCTCTCCGTGGGCGCGCGCCGTGATGATTCATATTTCCGTGATCGCGCGCAGGGCGTACGCCAAACGCGTGACACGCTGGAAGAAGTGCTCGCGCATCGCCCCGACCTCGTTGTCCGCAGCTGGGGCGGGGCGTGGGATGCCGAGCAGGTCTATGGGCGCTTCCACGTGCCCGTCCTGCAAGTCGGCGACACACCAGATTTCGCATCGGCGCGCGCTGATCTCCTGGACGCCGCGCAAGCGCTCGGCCATTCCGATCGCGGCGCGGCGCTCGCGCGTGATCTCGATGCGCGCCTAGCGCGCCTTCGCGCGCACCGCACACGCGCGCCGGTCATGTATCTCTCCGCCGGCGGCGCCGTTGCGGGCGGCGGCACAATGATCGACGCCATGATCACTGCCGCGGGCGGGCGCAACATCCGCACTGAAGCGAGCTGGCAGGTGCTGCCGCTTGAGCGCATGGTGCAAACGCCCCCCGCGCTCATTGCGCTCGGCTTCTTCGATACCGGCCGCGAGCAGGTGAATGCGTGGTCGCCATCGCATCATCCCGCGCTCCGCCGCGCGCTCGCCAATGCGCGCACCGTGCGCTTGGCGCCAGCGTCGATCGCCTGCGAGGCTTGGTATGCTGTCGATGCCGCCGAAGCAATTGCCGCCGCGTTGAATCGATGAGCGCCTCATTCCGCACATCGCTCGCCCTTGCTGCGTTGAGCATTGCCGCGCTCGCCGCCGCGCTGTGGCTCGGCCCAACCCAGATCGGCAGCCCGTTCGCGTCGGATGACATCACGCGCACCATCGTGTGGGACATCCGTCTCCCGCGCGCGCTCACCGCTTGGCTCGCCGGCGCGGCGCTGGGCCTCACCGGCGCGGCGCTACAAGGCTTGCTCCGCAATCCGCTTGCGGACTCCGGCGTCCTTGGTCTTTCGGGCTTCGCGGCTTTGGGCGCCGTTGTCGCTTTTGCATTTGGCTTTGCAATGTTCGCGCCCGCAATGTCGGTGGCGTTTGCGCTGATCGCGGCGCTCCTGATCACCACGCTTGGCTGGGCGTCGCGAGGTCCTGCGAGTCTCGTTCTCATCGGTGTCGGTCTCTCAAGCTTTGCCGGCGGCCTGATCGCGCTCGCGCTCAATCTCGCGCCGAACCCCGGCGCCCTTGCTGACCTCGTGAATTGGACTCTTGGTTCTGTAGAGGGCCGTTCACTCGAGCATGTCGCACTGGCCGCCACGCTGCTCGTGATCGGCGCGGCTTCGATCTTCGCGGCGGCGCGCGGCCTTCAAGCGCTGACGCTTGGCGAGGAGGCCGCCGTTGCTGTCGGCGCGAATCTCGCCAACACCCGCACTCTGGTTGTGCTCGGGGCCGCCGCCTGCACCGGCGGCGCAACCGCTGTCGCCGGTATCATCGGTTTTGTCGGCATAGCCGCGCCTCATCTGGTCCGTGCTCTCGTGGGACATGATCCCGCGCGCATATTGCTGCCCAGCGCGCTCGCAGGCGGGGCGCTGCTGGTTTGCGCCGACCTCGCCGTTCGCTTGTTGCCGACAGACACCGAACTCAAGCTCGGCGTCGCCGCCGCGCTCATCGGCGGCCCGGTTTTCGCGCTGATCGCCGCACGGCTCGCATCGCGTGGAGGCGACGCATGAGCGGTTTGCTTCTTCTGCACAACGTCAGCGCCGACCTCGGCACGTCGCGCGCGCTCGAAGACGTGTCGCTTGATGTCGCTACCGGCGAGGTTATCGCGTTGCTTGGACCCAATGGCGCTGGCAAGACGACATTGCTTCGCGCCGCGCTCGGTTTTGTCGCCGTGACTGGCGAAATCAAACTCGGGGACGCATCGCCTCAAACGCTGTCAGCGCGAGATCGCGCACGCCGCGCCGCGTACCTGCCGCAACGCCCACAATCCATCTGGCCGATCAGCGTTGAAGCGCTTGTCGCGCTCGGTCGGTTCGCTCACGGCGCTGCGCCGGACCGGCTCGGTGCGCAGGATCAGCATGCGGTTAACGAGGCCGTTGAAGCATGTGGGCTCAGCGCGTTGCGTCAGCGACGCATGGATGAGATTTCCGGCGGCGAAAAAGCGCGCGCCCACCTCGCCCGTGCGCTCGCTCAGCACGCGCCCCTGCTTTTGCTTGATGAGCCCACGGCGGGCTTGGATCCCGCTCAAGCCCTCGGTGTTGCGGACATCCTGCGCGCTCAGGTTGAGAAGGGCGGCTCTGTCGTATTCTCAACTCATGACATCGCGCTTGCGGCGGGCGTGGCCGATCGCGTGTTGCTGATGAAGTCCGGGCGCATCATTGCGCAGGGCGCGCCAGTGGACGCTCTCACGCCGGGTGCGCTCCATGAAGCGTATGGTCGCCCGGCACGGCTTGAGCGGATTGGCGGTAGCTTTGCGGCGATTTTCGAGCGTTAGAGTTTGAACGCGCCGTCCCGGATTTGGGCGTAGAGATCGGGCGTAATCAGCACGTAGGCGGACTTTTCCGGTTGATCGAAATAGAGCGCTTGCTCAACTTTCGCCGGATCGAATCCGTCGCGGACGAGATCGACTTTGCGATATTTGAATGTGCCCGTTGTTTCGATCGCCGGCGCGATGCGGATGAAAAGTGGGCGGGCGTAACCTGGAAGTTCGCGCACGAGATAATCGCGCAGGCCTTCGATCTTGAACCCGTCGCCTGGCGTGATCGCCGCCATGCCGGCACGGCCGTCGAGCTTGCCGATCTTCACGCCATAGACATTGGCTTCATCCACGCCCGGATAGCGCGAGATAACTTCCGCGACTTCGGTGGTGGAGACGTTTTCGCCTTTCCAGCGGAAGGTGTCGCCGATGCGATCGACGAAATAGAAATAGCCGTCCTTGTCCTGGCGCATGAGATCGCCGGTGCGGAACCAGGAATCGCCTCGTTCGACGACATCGCGCAGGATTTTCCGCTCAGACGCGGCCTTATCGGCGTAGCCGGTATAATTGTGCCGGGCGTCGTCCTTGATCAGGCCTACGGCCTCGCCTGGTTCGCCGATGTCGCAAAGCACGCAAATGCCATTTGCATCGCGGACCGGCATTTCGGATTCGACATCGAACTTCACCAGGCGCACCGCGAAGTTGCGCCGCAGATAGGGCGGCACGCGCCCAATCGCGCCGGGCTGGCCGTCGAAATTGAACATCGAGACGTTGCCTTCGGTGGAGCCGTAGAACTCCATGATCCGCGGCACGTTGAAACGCGTTTGGAACTCTTCCCACACTTCGGGGCGCAAACCGTTGCCGAACGCGAGGCGCAATTTGTGTGCGCGATCGCTCGGGCTCGGGTCTTGATTCACCAGGTAGCGGCAGAGCTCGCCGATATAGACAAACATGGTGCAGCCATTGTCGATGACATCGCTCCAGAAGTGGCTTGCCGAAAACTTGCGGCGCAACGTGATTGTGCCACCGTTCAACAAGGCTGATCCAACGCCGCATAATCCCCCGGTCGCGTGATAGAGCGGCAGCACGCAGTAGATGTTGTCTTCCGCGTTGGCCTTCGTCGCGCCGGCGAAGCTGCGCATGTAGAGTTGCGCGCGCATGTGCGTGATCTTCGCGGCCTTGGGCATGCCGGTGGTGCCGGAGGTGTAGATGTAGAGCGCGACGTCGCGGGTTTTTTGGCCGGTGCGGCGCGCTTTGGCCGGGCGTTCCGGCGCCAGCTTTGGTTCTCTGAGGTCCAGCGCATGGCGGTCTGGGGCGGCCGCGAAGCCTGGATCGATGATCCAGTAGCTCAGCGGACGCGGCAGGCCGGCGCGGATGGTTTCGATGGCGGCGAGGCTTTCGGTGTCGGTGATGACGTGGCTGGCGTTTGAGATCGAGAGGCAGTGCGCGAGCGCGGCGCCAGTTAGGTTGTTGTTGATCAGAGCCGAGGCGATGCCGAGCTTTGACAAGCCGATCCAGGCCGGAACGTACTCGGCCCGGTTTGGCAGGAGCAGCGCGACCGTGTCTCCGGCTTTCAGTCCTTTCGCGTCGGCCCAAGCGGCGAAGCGGTTGGCGAGCGCGTCGAGCTGGCGATAGGTGTAGCGCTCGCCTTCGAAGACAAGCGCGGTGTGGTCGGCGAATTTGTCGACGGCTTCCTCGAAATCATCGCAGATGAGCACATCAGAGTCCGGATTGATCTTTCGCACGCGCCAAAGCGTGCGGGCGAGACCGTCCAGGAATCTGATCTCGCGCGCGATTGCCTTGAGCGGCCCCATCCGTCGTCTCCGGCGCGAGGCATAAGCGTGTTCGCCCGGGAGCGGAACGGGTCAGGCGGTCGCGGCGGCGGCAAAAGCGGGGAGCATCGGCGCCAGAGCCAACATGATGGTGATCAAAAAAGCGGTTTTGTGTTGCATCGGTCCCTCCGAAGTGGGGCCGGTCTAATCTTCTGCTGTTGCACGGATATTGCGCGGTTGTTTCAGAAACGGGGCGATTTAGCGGCAGGCGATCAACGCTTGCGAGACTTCATCGGCCCACGGAAAGACGCTGATCTCGCCGTTGACCTCCACCGCGAAGCGATCGGCCGGCGCGCCGAGCATGCTGATGAGCGCCGTCTTCGCGGGCGTGCCTTCGAGCACATCGGCGGTGACGCTGGGCAGGCCTTCGTTGAAGGAGCGCGCGGGCAAGTCGAGTGTTTGCACGGGCGTGATGATGCGCAACGTCGTGTTCTGATCGGGCGCGAGTTCGTGCTCGTAGATCAGTGAGATTTTGCCGGTCGGCGTCTCGCACGCGATTGTCAGGAGATATTCGCTTTCGGGCGGACCGAAGCCCGCGCCGGTGACGCCTTCATCGGTGCGCAGCGTCCAGCTGCCCTCAACGGGCGCCGCGCCCAGTGCGGCGGCGTCGGGATTTGCGGGTTGCGCTTCGCCGGCATCGCCCGCGTGCGCGGCGCGATCGTCTTCGGCCGCGGGCGGCGCGGCGGGTGAGCAAGCAATGAGGGCGAGGGCGAGAAGAAATATGCGCATGGCTCTGCTTAGCAGCTTTAGTTGGCGGCGTCGCCCTCAGGATAGGCGCCGGCGAAATCCATGAAGTGACGGCCAGGCGGGTTTATGGCGGAGAGGAAGAGCTTGGCATGCTCCTCGGCGATTTCCTTGGTGGGGAAATCCGAGGGACCGGCGTGAAGGCCGGGGAAGATTGTGCCAAGCCGATAGAGGCTGAGCACGCGATAGACATGGTAGTAGTTACGCCAAATCTTCGGCGGCGGCGTGTGCGTCTTCGGCTTGGCGAGCAGATCAAGCATCACGGCCATAAGTGTGGGCGCTCTGCGCCATGGTCAAGCGCGTACGCGCGATTGCGGAGAGAGCCATTGAGCCGGAGCCGGCGCTTCCGCCTTCGCTAAGGCTTCGACGGACAGGCGCTTTCACAGTGCGTGTGTTGCGCGACGATGGCGCTGGACTCGTCGAAGAGCGCGAAGAGATTCAACGCCCGCGCCGCCGCCCAGAGGATGGGTGGTGCGTAAGTGACGGGAGCGGTGGCGGCGGACATTTGCGGGGAGTGTACGGGTGGGGCTGGGGCCACTGGATAGATTTCGATCTATCTGCGCATTTCCTGCTCAGCCTTCGTCGTTCTCGTTGGTGATCTGTTGCGTGATGTCCATCGAGTCGTGGAGGACGCGGAGGATCGTGAGCGTGGTGTCATCGTAGGTGAAGACGAGAATGTGACGCGCGTCCTTGGGCGAACCGCCCCGTGTGCGCGCAAGGCGGAGATGGAAGAGATTGAAGCCGGGGAGGTCTTCGCACTGTTGAACGCCACTGCGCTGCGGATCGGCACACAGCATCACGAACGCGCGCTTCATCAACGCGCCGTACTTGTGTTGAGCGCCGGCGCCGAACACGCGGCGCGAATAGGCGCGAATGGCTTTGATATCAGCGCGAGCACCGGGCTTGCGCTCAAGCCGCCTCATTCCGCGGCGGCGCCTCGCGCGGCCGCTTCTTCCGCCGCAATCTCAGCCTCGATTTCGGCGTCGATCTCCTCGAAAAAGGCGTCGATGTCGTCGATCGGGATGGCGGGGCCGGAATCGATGCCTTCTTGGATCGCTGCATTCAGTGCGGCGATCTTTGCAGCGCGCTCCGCCTGATCCGCCTTCAGCGCACGCAGCCCGGCGCGCACCACTTCGCTGGCGTTCTGAAACTGCCCGGACTCGACCTGCTCGGCGACGAAGCGGTCGAGGGCGTCGGTGAGGTTGATGTTACGGGTGGCCATGAGGGGAGAATGGGGTGGTTGGCAAAGATTGGCAAGATCGGGCAGGGCGTCTCGCTTGACAGAACGGCAGGACTGTCTATTGTCTAACAGACAAAGATAGATGGAAATGGACACCGGCAATGGCGAGCGATCGTTCACGAGAGAAGCTTATCGAGTTCATCGAGTACCTGGGCAACAAAGGCTTGCTGGCTTCGGCCACGGCAGGCGCCAGGAAAGCGGCTGTTGGCAAGGTGTTTGGCATCTTGAGCGAGGAGGAGGCATCGGACGTATTTGCCGTTGACCTCGATGTTCTGATGACGCGCTTCAGCAACCTTCAGGGCAAGAACTACACCCCTGAAAGCATGACGACGTACAAGAGTCGCGTTCGCTCATCGCTGGATGAATTTGCGGAATATCTAAAGAACCCGCTTGGCTACAAGCCCGGCGTTCAGAGCAGGGACCGGCGCCCAAAGCCTTCAAAGGAGAATGAAAACGGCAGTCCGGCAAAGCCAACACCCAAGGCGAGCCCCGCTGCGGATTCTCCAACGACTGCCGGGATTTCAAACATTTTGCCCATTCAGCTTCGTGCGGATTTGACGGTGCGGATTCAAGGAATCCCATTCGACCTTACTGAGGCTGAGGCGCGTCGGATCGCCAACGTGATCTTGGCGATGGCCAATCCGAGCTAGGCGCGAGGTGACTGACCACTTCATCATCTTCTGCGATGAGTCAGCCGAGAAGGGCGAATTTTATTCGCATTTCTATGGCGGCGCGCTTGTGCGTGCCGGGGATCGACAGGCGATTGAAGAAGAAATTGCTGCGAAGAAGGCCGCGCTAAATCTCAATGGTGAGATTAAGTGGACGAAGATTACCGAGAACTACGCTGACAAATATGTCGAGTTCGTGGAGTTCTTCTTTGAGTTGGTGAAGGCTGGTCGGATCAAGGTGCGAATTATGTTTCGGCAAAATCTGAATGTGCGGCCAGCGTTTGAGGAAGACCTAGTAGAGAACGAGTACTTTGTACTCTACTATCAGTTCCTCAAACACGCTTTTGGTCTGCGCCATTGGAAGGGCGAGTCGAACAACGCGCGCGTAAGCGTCTATATCGACGATCCGCCACAAGGTGCGGACAAGTTCGATGCGTTCCGTAAGTACATTGCGTCGCTCTCTCAGTTCCCGGTGTTTCGCGATGCTCGAATAGTTATCCCCTTCGAGGAGATCGCGAAGATCAACTCAAAGCAGCACGGCATCCTTCAGGCGGTGGATATCGTACTTGGAGCGATGAACTCACGTTTGAATGAACTTCACACCAAGCCCGTTCCTCCAAAGAGGCGACGTGGCAAGCGCGCGCGCGCCAAGGAGCGCGTCTACGCGAAGATCAAGGACAAGATTTGGGAGATCTATCCGAACTTCAACGTCGGAGCGTCAACTGGCAGAGCTAACGGCCCGACTGATGCCTGGGATCATCCCTATCGACATTGGTGCTTTGTGTCGGCCGGTAGCGTGATTGATCGCGCCAAGGGCAAGAACAAGAAGAAGAAAAGGAAATAGCCCCAACGATGCTACGCTAAGCTACCCCTAGTGGAACTAGGGGCTTCACACCGCCAGGGCTAGACTAGATATAGCGATTCCAAGGTTCGCGCCCAGTGAATGAAAAATTGCCAATAGGTTAACCACTACTCTGCGGCACCGATCGTTGCGAACCGGGAATCACAATTTGCAGTTTCGCCCGCTGCTGAGCTTACGCTCTTTGACGTCGCTGCCCCTCACCCCAACCCTCTCCCGCACGGCGGGAGAGGGGGCGACGGAGTTAGTCGATCGGTTCGCGCTTTTCGCCGGTGGGGTGGACGTAGATTTCGCTGCCGACTTCTTTGAACTTGGCGCTCATCGCGTCCATGCCTTCCTGCGCTTCCTTTGCTTTCGCGTAGTCGCGCACGTCCTGCGTGATTTTCATGCTGCAAAACTTGGGCCCGCACATGCTGCAGAAGTGTGCGGTTTTGTGTGCGTCTTTCGGCAGGGTTTCGTCGTGGTAGGCGCGGGCGGTGTCGGGGTCTAAGCCTAGGTTGAACTGATCTTCCCAGCGGAATTCGAATCTTGCGCGGGAGAGGGCGTCGTCGCGGAGGCGCGCGTAGGGGTGGCCTTTGGCGAGGTCGGCG
>JAEUMT010000038.1 GCA_016791365.1 Hyphomonadaceae bacterium
TGGCGCTCGCCGCGGTTGGTGTAGGGCGCACCGGCGACAATCCTTCTGTCGGCTGTGTGATCGTGCGCGACGGCGCGATCATCGCCGAAGCGCGCACTGCCGATGGTGGAAGGCCGCACGCGGAGGAGCAGGCGCTAGCGCAGGCCGATGCGACCGGAGCTACCGCTTATGTGACGCTGGAGCCGTGCGCGAAGCGAAGTGCAGGGACGCCGTCGTGCTCGGAGCGTTTTGTCGCAGCAGGCGTTGCGTGCGTGGTCATTGCCGCGAGCGATCCGCACCCGTTTGCGGCAGGCGCTGGCGTTGAGCAGTTACGCGCCGCGAATGTCCGCGTTGAAATGGGCTTACTTCAAACCGAGGCGCGCGCGCAGAATGAGGCGTTCTTTGCGCGATGGGATAAAGCCTAAGCTTTGCCGGGGCGCCCGACGATCAGCGGATCGCCTTCTTTCATCAAGCCATCGAAATACGCGATGGTTTTGGCAAGACCGTCGCGGAGCTGGATCCTCGGCTGCCAGCCCAGAAGCTCTTTCACCTTGGCAATGTTCGGTTGGCGCTGTCTTGGATCGTCGCTTGGCAGCGGTTTGTAGATGAGCTTGGATTTGGCGCCGGTGAGATCGATCACGGCTTCGGCGAGTTGCTTGATGGTGAATTCGTTTGGGTTGCCGAGATTGATCGGCCCGGGCAGATCGCCGTCCTTGTCCATGAACGCGATGAAGGCGTCGATCAGGTCATCGACGTAGCAGAACGAACGCGTCTGCTGACCATCGCCATAGAGCGTGATGTCTTCGCCCTTTAGGGCTTGCACAATGAAGTTTGAGACGACACGGCCGTCGTTCGGGTGCATGCGCGGGCCGTACGTGTTGAAAATGCGCGCGACGCGAATGTCGAGTTTGTGCTGGCGATAATAATCGAAAAACAAAGTCTCGGCGCAGCGTTTGCCCTCATCGTAGCAAGAGCGGATGCCGATCGGGTTTACGCGACCCCAATACTCCTCCGGCTGCGGATGTACATCCGGATCGCCGTACACTTCCGACGTTGATGCTTGAAAGATGCGGGCGCGCAGGCGCTTGGCGAGGCCCAGCATGTTGATCGCGCCGTGCACGCTCGTCTTCGTCGTCTGCACCGGGTCGTGCTGGTAGTGCACGGGTGAGGCCGGGCAGGCGAGATTGTAGATTTGGTCGACCTCCACGTAGAGCGGAAACGTCACGTCGTGGCGGAGGAACTCGAAGTTCGGCTCATTGAGCAGATGCGCGATGTTGCGCTTGCGCCCGGTGAACAGGTTGTCGGCGCAGACGACATCGTCGCCGCGTTGAACAAGGCGATCGCAGAGGTGCGAACCAAGAAAGCCTGAGCCGCCAGTGACAAGAATGCGCCGTTCAAACATGACACCGTCCTTATGGGCGTTCGGCGGGCATGGGAAGGGCGCGACGCGGATGCGCATTTATGCGCGCAGGCGCAACGAGGCGCGCTGACGATCTTGCTTCCAGCCTTGGTCTATTCCGCGGCTATAACCGTTTGCTTCGCAAGCCGATCGAACGCCACAAGATCACGGACAAGATCTTCGAGCTGATTGAACGGCACCATGTTCGGGCCGTCGCTTGGCGCGTTGTCGGGATCAGGGTGGGCTTCAAGGAAGACAGCCGCGACGCCGATCGCAACGGCGGCGCGCGCGAGGATTGGGACGAACTGGCGTTCGCCGCCTGAGGTGTCGCCGCGGCCGCCGGGTTGTTGCACGGAGTGGGTGGCGTCGAACACGACGGGCGCGCCGAAGCTCTTCATGATCGGGATCGCGCGCATGTCGGAGACGAGCGTGTTGTAGCCGAACGAGGCGCCGCGCTCGCAGGCCATGACATTCGGGTTGCCGCTGCCGGTGATCTTGGCGATCACGTTCTTCATATCCCACGGCGCGAGGAACTGACCCTTCTTGACGTTGATCGGCTTGCCGGTTTCGGCGGCGGCAACGAGCAAGTCTGTTTGGCGGCAGAGGAAGGCGGGGATCTGGAGGACGTCGACGACTTCGGCGACTTCGGCGCATTGCTCGGGCAAGTGCACGTCGGTGATCACCGGCACGCCGATCTTCTTGCGGATCTCTTCGAAGATCGGGGCCGAGGTCTCAAAGCCCGCGCCGCGCTTGGTAGCGATGCTGGAGCGGTTGGCTTTGTCGAAACTGGTTTTGTAGATGAACCCGGCGCCGGCGCGCTTGAACACGTCGCGCAGGAACTCCGCCGTCTCAAGTGCGTGCTCGCGGCTCTCAAGCTGACATGGACCGCAGATGAAGGTGAGCGGCAGGTTGTTGCCGATCTCGAGCGGCGTCGATTCAACGCGCGGTATGCGGATGACAGAGGCGGGGTTCATGGGTGTCCTTTGTGGGAGAAGGACACATAGGCCGAGGCGCGGGCGCGCTCAACCGCGCACGTGTGTGGGGGAGGTATGAAAAGGCTGTCAGATGCGGCTTTGGCCTATGTCTGGCATCGACTTTTTCGATGGACGCCACCTCACGCACGCTCCCCGGCCGAAGCGAAGCGTAGAGCCGGGGCCCATCTGTCCGGCAATCTGCAACCACGGAGGCTTGCCCGACAATGGGTCCCAGCTCTGCGCCGTGCTATGCACGGCTTGGCCGGGAAGCGTGGGATGGGGCGGCGCTATGAAGGAAGAAGCTGGAGGCTGGGTCTATATCCTCGCGAGCCGTCACTACGGCACGCTCTATGTTGGCTCCACGCGTGATCTGATCCGCCGCATCTACGAGCACAAAGAAGAGCTCATTCCTGGCTTCACCAAAAACTATGGTGTGAAGACGCTGGTTTGGTTCGAGGCGCACGAGTCTGTCGCGGCTGCTTATGGCCGCGAGAAGTCGATCAAACGCTGGAAGCGGGATTGGAAAATTTCGCTGATCGAGAAGGACAATCCGCACTGGGAGGATCTGTATCCGAACCTCGCCGGCTTTGGTGCACCGCGCTAACGCTACACGGCCAAGCACGAAGCGCGCAGAGCGGGGTCCATTGTCGTGGTCGCTCTGATGGAGACGCGTTCGTCGCCACAATGGGTCCCGGCTCTTCGCTTCGCTACGGCCGGGAAGCGTGGGAGTTATTCTGCGGTTTCTGAGATGCGTATTGGGCAGGGTGGTTCTTCCGCCGCGGCGCGGGCTTGGAGCCAGGTGGCGAAGCGTTGGGCGTCGGGGCTTGGGTTGCGGCCGGTGGGCCAGCAGAGCCAGTAGGCGAAGCTGTCGCGGACGGCGATGTCGAACGGCGTGACGAGGCGGCCGGCGCGGATTTCATCGATGGCGAGCCATTGGCGGCCGAGCGCGATGCCTTGGCCGGCTAGCGCGGCTTTCAAGAGCAGCGGGCTGTCGTCGATCTTGGGGCCGGTGTTGGGTTCGGGCCAATCGAGGTTGGCGGCTTGAAACCAGCGCGTCCATGGCGTCCACGGATTGCGGAGGAGCATGGCGCGTTTGAGATCGGCCGGTTCAACGAGATTGTGCTTGTCGCGATAATCGGGACTGCACACTGGCGTCAGCGCTTCGTCGAAGAGCTTGGTTGCGTGCAAGCCAGGCCAGCCGCCAGCGCCGAGGCGGATGCCGAGATCGATGCCTTCCTTGCGATAGTCGTTCAGCGCTTCGGTGACGCGCAGTTCGATGTCGATGTCGGGATGCTCGGCGCGGAAATCGCCGAGGCGCGCGAAGAGCCAGGTTGAAGCGAGGCTCGGTACGCTCGTGATGACGATGTGGCGTTGCGCTTTCGCGTGCGCGCTCTTAGGCGGCGGGAACGCTTGTTCGAGAATGGAGAGGCCCTGGCGCACTTGGGTTTCAAGTTGCTGGCCATCGGGCGTCAGCTGCATGGAATTGCCGGCGCGTTTGAACAGCGTAACGCCGACGCGTTGCTCAAGTTCGCGGATGCGATGGCTGACCGCGCCGTGGGTGAGGCCGAGCTCTTCGGCCGCCTTGGAATAGGACTTCAAACGAGCCGCCGCCTCGAAGGCGCGGAGCGTTTGTAGAGACGGCAAAGTCATGGGCGCGCGGACCCCCTCAGCATGTGAATTTCGCTCACATCCAAGTCGTCCACTCCTCGTTCGGATTCAAGGGGCGGGGTCACCACTTCGGATCTGTAGCCGAGAGATTTTCTTCTGTTTCTCGGGCCGAACTTGGAGGAACGACAATGCTGAAGCCAGCTGGTCTTTACATCGATGCTCTCGAACATGGCGCGCCCGTGGTTGTGAAAGCCGCTTCGGTCGCGGTGGCGACATTGCTGGTGCTGCTGGTTGCGGCGCCGGTACTCGCGGTCGGCGCGGCGGTGGTCGCCTAACTCCGTCCGCTTGGCGGGGCCGCTTCGCTCTCATACCCCTAGCCCGCCCAGGAGCGGCCCCGCTGATTTTCTACTGAGTTGTGGCGTCGTGCTTCGACAGGCTCAGCATGACGCCAATTCCAACGCTGATGCACAAGTCGCGTCATCCTGAGCTTGTCGAAGGGCGACGCGTGGCGCGGCTACTTAAGCAGACTCGCCAGCGCGTCTCCAGGCGTAGCGCCCTCAGTGTGAATGCGGCCCCATAACCCTAAAAACAGCATCGGATAGCGAAGCGCTTCGTGGGCTTCGTCGGTGAAGATGGCGCGGATGGTGTCAGCGTTGGCGGCGGCGCGGACGGCTTCGACTTGGCTCAGCGTTTGCGCGAGCTGCGCCGCGCGTGGCGCGATCCACGCTGTGACCGGGACGGTGAAGCCTTTTTTCTTCGCCCATGGTTCGGCGGCGGGGCAATTTTTCTCGAGCCACGCACGCAGGATGTATTTGCCGTACTTGCCGCGGGTTTTGAGGTTGTCGGGCAGGTGGAAGGCTAAGGCGGCAACTTCGGAATCGAGGAACGGCGTGCGGCCTTCGAGGCCGTGCGCCATTAGCATGCGATCGAGCTTTAGAAGCAGATCGTTGGGCAGCCAGGTGGCGATGTCGGCGCATTGCGCTTGTTGGAGCGTGGTGAAGCCGGCGGGTTGCGTCGCGTGTTTGCGCCAGGCTTCGATGGCGCTTGTACCGAGAAGTGAATCGGTTTGCGGTTCGGCGACGCGGCCACCTAGCCATTTCGGGCGTTGCGCGCGGCGATAGCGGGAGTAGCCGCCGAAGAGTTCGTCGCCGCCTTCGCCGGTGAGCACGACGGTGAGGCGGCTCTTGGCTTGTTGCGCGAGCTTGTACGTGGGCAGGCACGCATAGTCGGCAACGGGATCGTCCATCGCCCAGGCGACTTGCGGGACAATGGCCCAGAAGTCCTCTTCGCCGAAGCTGACGTTGTTCCAATCAAGATTGAGTTGTTTAGCGACGCGTTCGGCTTGCGCGCGTTCGTCGCGCGCGCCTTCGGCGTCAAAACCGCACGTGTAGGCGACGACGGGGCGCGCGTTCAGCCGCGCCATCATCGTTGCAACCGTCGCGCTGTCGATGCCGCCGGAGAGGAAGAGGCCGTAGGGGACGTCGGCGCGTTGGTGGACTTTGATGGAGTCTTCGAGGACGCGGTCGAGTTGGGCGATAGCAAACTCAATCGAACCCTCCCCCCTTGCGGGGGAGGGTAGGGAGGGGGGGCGTTCGGCTGGCGTCTGTGCGTCGGAACGCCCCCCACCCCCTGCCCCCGCCCCGCGAGGGGGCGGGGAGATCGCAGCCCGAATGCGGTGACGTTTTGGTTTGCCGTCAACGATCTCGATGATTTCGCCCGGTTCCAGGCGGATGACGCCGGGCCAGGCGGTTTCGTTTTCGAGTGTGTAGTGGAGTGCTGCGACTTGGTTTGAGATTGCGGGGACGACACGCGCGCTGCCGAAGGAGCGTGGTTCGGATGAAAACGCGACGGCGCCGCCTCGTGCGTGAATGTAGAGCGGCTTGATGCCGAAGGGGTCGCGGACGAGCCAGGTGCGGCTGTCGGCGCCGATGAGGCAGAAGGCGTACATGCCGCGTAGGCGGTCGAAGGCGGCTTCGCCTTCTTGCGCGTAGATGTGCAGCAAAGGTTCGAAGTCGGAGCCGGTGTTGAGTTTTGGGCCGAGCTGAAACTCTTCGGCGAGTTCGACGTAGTTGTAGATTTCGCCGTTGCCGATGATCGTTGAGCCGGCGGCGTGCAGTGGCTGCCAGCCGCCTTCGAGATCGATGATCGAGAGGCGCGCGTGGGCGAGTGAGTATTTCTCGCTTTCTTCGACGCGGATGCCGTTGGGGCCGCGATGGGCGATGGCGTCGATCAGCGCTTGTGCGCCGGTCGCTTCACCGATGATGCCGGCGATGCCGCACATCAGAGGCCTCCCATCGTGTCGAACAGCGCGCGCCATTGGGCGACGATCGCGGCTTCGCTGAATTGTGTTTCCACACGCTTGGCGCCGTTGGCGACGAATGTTGCGGAGAGGGCTTTGTCTGCGAGCAGCACTTTGGTTTTGGCGGCGAGCGCTTCGGCGTCGTCGATCTCGATGAGGAAGCCGTCCTCGCCGTCGCGGATGAGCGCGCCGGGGCCGGCGCTGCGCGCGGCGATCACCGGCACGCCGTGCGCCCAGGATTGAATGACGACGTTGCCGAGCGGCTCGAAGCGCGACGGGAAGAGCACGAGGTCGGCGGTGCGGTAGAGAGAAGGCGCATCGTCGCGCCAGCCGAGGAAGCGGACGCGACCGGCGATGCCGAGATCGGCGGCTTGCGATTTCAGGATGGCCTCGTCGGGGCCGTCGCCGGCGATCCAGAGATAGGCGTCCGGGAGCTGCTGGAGCGCGCGGAGCGTGATGTCGTGCGCTTTGTTCGTGTGCAGGCGGCCCATGCCGAGTAGGAGCGGCGCGTCGTCCGGCGTTTCCAGTTGGGCGCGGTTGAGTTTGTCGCCGGCGCCGGCGCTGGCGAAGTTCGGGACGTAGTGCGCGCGCTCCTTCGGCCAGCCTTCGCGGACGATCCAATCGACGATGTCTTGGGTGTTGCCGACGAGCGCGTCGAAGTCGCGATAGTTTTTGAGTTTGTAATAGCCGCCGAGGCGGCCGATGCGCTTCCATGGGCCGGCGGGCGCGAGGCTCGCGGCGCGGTTCATCCAGGCGATGATGAAGCGTGCGTCGTGTTCGTCCGCGATCGCGCTGATGGCGCTGCGTGTGGTGAAGTCGAACGGCTTGGAGAACGGCAGCACGCGGGTGGTGACGCCGATCTGCGCAAGCGCTGCCTCGCGGCCCGGATGGGCGCGGATGGCGGCGGCTTGTTTGAGGCCGGCGCGCTGGAAGGCGCTCGTGAGCGCCACGAAGTACGCCTCCGCGCCGCCGTTTGCGGCTGAGCCCATGGTCTGGATGAGGCTCATGCGGGGAAGGCGGGGGCGTTGATCACGGAGCGCGAGACATAGGCGGCAAGCGGAGGCGGCTCAACCCTGCTCGCCCTTGATGGGCGAGCTGTCATGCCGCGCAGCGGTATGACTGAGTGGGTGGCTGCTGAGTGTCGAGGAATCACCCACTCCGGCGCTTCGCGCCACCTCGCCCATCAAGGGCGAGGAGAGGTGCGTGGATGACTTTTCACGGCGCTCATGCCAACACGCGCCCCATGAGCATGATCGACCCGAAGGCTGCCGTCGCGGCGGGGCAAGAGACTATTCGCGTTGAGGCGAAGGCGCTGGAGCAATTGGCCGACGCGCTGGCCGGCGCGTTGAACGAGCCGTTCGTGCACGCGGCGCAGCTGCTGGCGGAGACCAAGGGGCGGGTGATCGTCTCGGGGATGGGCAAATCGGGCCACATCGCGCGCAAGATCGCGGCGACTTTGGCGTCGACCGGCACGCCCGCGCAGTTCGTGCATCCGGCTGAAGCCAGCCACGGCGATCTGGGGATGATCGTTGAGGCCGATTGCGTGCTGGCGATTTCGCGCTCGGGCGAGACGGCGGAGCTGTCGGATCTTTTGTATCACTGCCGGCGCATCCACGTGCCGATCATCGGCATGACGTTTAAGCCGGACTCTTCGCTGGCGAAGGCTTCAACCGCGGCGTTGGTGTTGCCGGAGTGCGGCGAGGCGAGTGAAGAGGCGCCGGCGCCGACGACGTCGACAACGATGTGTCTCGCGATGGGCGATGCGCTGGCCGTTGCTTTGATCAAAGCGCGCGGATTCACGGCGGACCACTTTGGCGCGATCCATCCGGGCGGGAAGCTTGGGGCTGCTTTAAAAAAGGTCAACGACGTCATGCGTGTCGGCGGCGAAGATCCGCTGATCTCGCCTAGCGTATCCGTGCCCGATACCATGAAAGCAATGAGCGTTGGCGGCATCGGCGCGGTTGGCGTGATCGAAGGCGGCAAGCTCATTGGGATTGTCACCGATGGTGATTTGCGGCGAAAGCTTTCGCCTGAGATGTTCGCGAAAACGGCGCGCGATATTATGACGGCGTCACCGAAAACGATCGCGCCGGATGCGCCGATCGCGGACGCGATCGCGATCATGAACGAAAAGCGCATTACCTTGCTGTTCGCGGTCGAGGACGGCAAACCGGTGGGCGTCGTGCATATGCACGATCTGCTGGCGGCTGGGGTGCGGTAGTTGTGGGCCGTCCCTTCTCCCCGTGGGGTAGAAGGTGGCGCGAAGCGCTGGATGAGGGTTGGCGGTGCGTCAGGAATTGACGCCGCTTCATTCTGCAAGCACCGGTAAACCTCACCCGTCCGCCTTCGGCGTGACACCCTCTCCCTAACCGGGAGAGGGGACGGATTGAGGGGACACGATGAAACTTGTTGCGAAGCTTTTAGTCGCTGCGTCGTTGTTGGCCGCGCCCGCGAGTGCGCAGACGGCGACGGGGTTTGCGCCTTCGGTTGAGTCGTCCATCCAATCTGTCCTTCCGCGCATGATCGCTTGGCGGCGGGACTTTCACCAGAATCCGGAGCTTTCCTACGAAGAAGTCCGCACGTCGCGCATTGTCGCCGCGCATCTGCGCTCGCTTCGCCTCGAAGTCCGCACCGGCATCGCGCAAACTGGGGTGGTCGGCGTGTTGCGGGGCGGGCGTCCCGGGCCGGTGATTGCGCTGCGCGCTGATATGGATGCGCTGCCGGTCACCGAGGAAGGCGATCTGCCGTTTCGCTCGCGCGCGCGCGGTCATTACAACGGTCAAGACGTCGGCATCATGCATGCCTGTGGGCACGACACGCACGTCGCTGTCTTGATGGCTGCGGCCTCGGTGCTTGCGTCGCGTCGGGCTGAAATTGCCGGCACGGTCATCTTTGTGTTTCAGCCATCGGAAGAAGGCGCGCCTCCGGGCGGTCTCGGCGGCGCGCGGCGGATGCTGGCGGAGAATGTCTTCGGCGATCTGCGGCCCGAGGCCATTTACGGCCTGCACGCGTGGCCGGCGGCGAGCGGAACCGTGACCATGATCTCCGGACCGATGATGGCAGGCTCCGACCGTATCGACATCACGGTAACCGGCAGCCAAACCCACGGCGCGCAGCCACACGCCGGCATCGATCCAATCGTGGCGTCATCCCAGATCATCAATGCGCTGCAGACCGTGCCGTCGCGCCAAATGGATGCCGTCGGCTCACCGGTGATCGTCACGATCGGCATGATTCAGGGCGGGGTGCGCTACAACATTATCCCGCAAACCGTGCAGATGCAGGGCACGATCCGGTACCTGAACCCCGAAACGCGCGAGCGGCTCTATGAACGCATCCGCCGGACAATCACGGAAACGGCTGCTGCCACTGGCGCGACAGCGGAAGTCACGATTACGGAAAATGCGATCCCCACCGTAAATCCGCCTGCGCTGATGGCGCGCACGCGTGCGGCCGCGGTGCGCGCGCTCGGCGAGGATCGCGTGCTGACGGGGCAACCCGTCATGCCGGCCGAGGATTTCGCCTACTTCCAGCAAGCAGTGCCCGGCGCGTTCTTCTTCTACGGCGTCAACCCGCCAGGCGTGAGCACGGCCGAGGCGGCGCCCAATCACAATCCACGCTTCTTCGTCCATGAGCCGGCGATGGAAACCGCGCTGCGCGCGATGCTGGCGGTGGCTTTGGATCGCGTGGGCGGCGCGCAGCAATAGTGCGATCCGGGGGCTTCCCCGCTTTTGCTTGACTCTGCGGTAGCAGAAAGGCCCTATGCGCGTCGGACGATAGGTCGGGACGATCACGACCCTCGCGATGTCATGTCGCGTTGGCTACTCACCCCCATAAGTCCAGCCGCGGGTCTATTTCGAGCGCGGCTCAGTTTGCGAGGAGTGCGGCCATGGCTACGGGCGTGGTGAAATGGTTCAACATGACTAAGGGGTTCGGTTTCATCGCGCCGGACGAGGGCGGCAATGACGTGTTCGTCCATGTGAGCGCTGTGGAACGTTCGGGCCTTACCGGCTTGAAAGAGGGTCAAGCGGTCAGCTTCGACGTCGAGAATGACCCGCGTAAGAATAAGCCGTCGGCGGTGAACATTAAGCCGGTTTGACGCGGTTCTTACACTTGAAGTTTCAATCGCCGTGCGGTTCACCGTACGGCGATTTTGTTTTTCCGGGAGATTCCCATGACCGCCCCGTTCCGCCTCTATGGCGCGGAGCTTTCTCCGTACTCCGTGAAGGTGCGTTCGTACCTTCGCTATAAGGGCCTCGACTTTGAGTGGCGTGCACGCACCAACGCGACCCAGGAAGAGTTTCAGCGTTACGCCAAACTGCCGTTGATCCCGGTTCTCGTGGATGCTGACGACAACGCGATGCAGGATTCAACGCCGATCATCGAAAAGCTTGAGGCGCAAACCGCCGAACCATCGATCGTGCCCGACGATCCGGCCCTCTCGTTCCTCTCGGCCTTGATCGAGGATTACGCCGACGAGTGGGTGAACAAGGCGATGTTCCACTATCGCTGGAGCTATCCGGAGGATCAGGAAAGCGCCGCTAGGCGGATCAGCGACATGATTTTCGAAGGCGCGGAAAAGCCCGAGGGGATCGAAGAGCAGGTCCGCACACGGATGATCAGCCGCCTGTATCATGTCGGCTCCTCGGCGGAGACCGCGCCGCTGATCGAAGGCTCGTTCACGCGCCTGCTTGGTTTGCTAAATACGCTCTTGGGTAAGCGTCCGTATTTGCTTGGTGGCCGTCCCTCGCTGGCCGATTTCGGTTTGGCCGGGCAGCTGCAGCAGCTGAACTCTGATCCGACGCCAGGCGCATTGTTGCGTTCACAGGCCCCGAATGTGGTGCGGTGGCTGGAACGGATGGAAAATCCGAAGGCCGATGGCGCCTTCGCGTCGTTTGCCGACTTAAAGGACGATATCGCGGAATTGCTGCGGGCTGAGATCGCCGGCGCATATCTCTTGTGGATGGACGCAAACGCCCGTGCTGTCGCAAACGATGCCAGCGGCGTGAGCGTCGATATCGCGGGCACGACGTTCGTGCAGAAGCCGCAACGCTATGCCGCGAAGGCCTTCAACGAACTGCGCCGCAAACGTGGCCTGGTCGAGGACGAAGCGCTTGCCGCCTTGCTGGCTGAAACAGGTGTGGACGCGCTGCTTGCAGCCGCACGTCATGATGACGACGAAGCGGGTGAGGACGATTCCGAAGACGATTCCGACGACGGCGAGGAAGACTAGGTCCCGGACCTTCGTCCGATAGGAAAACGGCGCGCGTCGAAGCAACGCGCGCCGTCAGTCCAGGTCTCAAATAAAGTGCTCGCCGCGCGACGCGGGGGGAGGGGATTGCCGCGCGGCGAGCGGAAGCGGGGGATTAAGCCGCTTCTGTTTCGTCGTTCGCCGCGTCCACCACTTTCGGCTTGGACTTGGCGCCGGTTGCGGAACCGATCTCGATCTTGCGCGGCTTCAAGAGTTCAGGAAGCTCGCGGACGAGATCAATCGTCAGCAGACCGTTTTCGAGTTTGGCGCCGGCGACACGTACGTGATCGGCGAGGCCGAAGCGCCGTTCAAAACTGCGCTCGGCAATGCCGCGATGCAGGAAGTTACGCTGCTCGGCGGCTTTGCGCTGGCCGGTCACCAGCAAGGAGTTCTGCTTGAACTCGATGTTCAGATCGTCTTCGCCAAAGCCGGCCACGGCCAACTCGATGCGGAAATTGTCTTCGCCGATTTGTTCGACGTTGAAGGGCGGATAACCAGGCGCAGCGTCCAAACGCGCGGCCGTGTCCATCAGGCTCGCAATGCGGTCGAAGCCGACCAGCGTGCGGTAAAGGGGGTTGAGTTCGTTCGAAGCCATGTTTTGCGTCCTTTCAAAGCGACATACAGGCGCTCCCCTGCGGGAGCTGATTTGCCGGCTGTTTCCGTCCCCGAAGGCGGCGGGCTGACCAGCGGTGCGACCCCAGCTGGGCGCCGCACAACAGGGCAGATGGGGGCTCTAAACGGTCGTTCAAGACCCGTTTCGGGGCGCGTCGTTTTGACAATCTTAGCGCTTCGGGCTTAGCGCTCGGACCATGCTGTTGAACCGCCGCTCCGCTGTCCTTGGAATGGGCCTTGGCCTCGCCGCATGCGGGCGATCTGAACAGAACGCCGCCGACGCGCCGCCCGAGGGCTCCTTGGCGTGGGCCATTGCGGGCGACTGGCGGATTGATCCTGAGCGCGACGAGTGGCGCCATCCTCTGCAAACGTTGCTCTTCTGGGGGCTGCAGGGCGACATGAACGTCCTTGAGATTTATCCCGGCCTCGGCTGGTACACGGCGATCCTTGCGCCGTATCTGCATGCGAACGGCGGGCATTTGACCGAAGCCAGTTTCGATCCGCGCGCAGGCTCGGTTGCGCAGCGTGAAACGCTTGCGGCCTGGGAGTCGCGCTTCACCCACGACGGCGATCTCTACGGCGAAATCGCACGCACGGCTGTGACATCGAGCGGTGCGGCGCTCGCGCCTCCAAACAGCATTGATCTCGCGATCCTCGCGAATAACGTTCACACGCTCATGGCCGCTGGAATTGCGGAGCGCGTGTTCCGCGGCGTGCTCGCCGCGTTGAAGCCGGGCGGCGCCTTCGGCATTGAACAGCACCGTGCGTCCTCGACAGGTCTTCAAGATCCGTTGGCTGGCGCCGGCTATGTGCAGGAGGCTTATGTGCGCGCTTTGGCGCAAGAAGCCGGTTTCGAGTTCGTTGCCGCGAGCGATCTCAACGCCAATGCCCGGGATGGTCGCGATCACCCGTTCGGCGTTTGGACGCTGCCGCCAACGCTACGCACCTCGCCGTTAGGACAACCTGACGATCCAGGCTTCGACACCGCTCCGTACGAAGCCATTGGCGAAAGCGACCGCATGACGTTGAAATTCCGCAAGCCCAGCGGAAACACTGCAGCATCGGCCCAATCGGGCGACGATCCGCGGCCCTGAATTTTGGGCCGGCGCCAAGCTTGACGCTGCCGTCACCCTTGCGGCGGGCGCTGCGCTGGTGTGTAAGGTGGCCCCTGAAGGCCAGCTAAGGTCCGGAGGAAAACTGCCATGACGTACGACGAAATCCTGAAGCGCTTTACCGACGGCAACGTGACCGTGCCGGGCAAGAAGGTGAAGTTTGACTTCGGCGACGCTGGCAAGATTTTCCTCGACGGCGCCGCCGGCAAAGTTTCCGCCGAGGACGCCGCCGCTGACACGACCATCAAAGTGAAGCTCGAAGACTTCGTCGACATGGCTGGCGGCAAGCTCGATCCGACCGCCGCGTTCATGCAAGGCAAGCTGCGCGTCGAAGGCGACATGGGCGTCGCCATGCAGCTGCAAGGCGTGATGGCGAAGCTGCGCGGCTAAGCGTGGCGTTCGTACGCGTTCCTGGCAACGAGCCGCCCGATGGGGCGGAAGAGCATTGGCTTGAAGGCCGCGGCGGTGTGAAGGTGCGGGTATTGACCGCGCCGGCCACACGCGGCGAAGCGCGTGGCTCCGTCATCGTTGCGCCGGGGCGCACCGAGTTCATCGAAAAATATTTCGAGGTGATCCGCGAGCTTCAGGCTCGCGGATTTGCCGTCTTCTGCATCGATTGGCGCGGGCAGGGCCTGTCCGGCCGCGAAGTCGAGAATTCGCTGAAGGGCCACGTCGTAAGCTTCGATGATCCGGTGAACGA
>JAEUMT010000043.1 GCA_016791365.1 Hyphomonadaceae bacterium
GGCGCTTCAGCTTCTTACCTTCAAACGCCGAGAGGCGGGCGGTGAAGCTCTCATTGCGCAGGCTCTGCAGCGTCGCGTCGACGCTCCAATATTCCTGCGGCTTGAATTTCTCGATCTCGACTTCGCGGTCGACGATGATCCTGAGCGCCACCGATTGCACGCGCCCCGCCGAACGCGATCCCGGGAGCTTGCGCCACAGCACCGGCGAGAGCGTAAAGCCGACGAGATAATCGAGCGCCCGGCGCGCCAGATACGCATCGACAAGTTCCATATCGATGTCGCGCGGCGCCGCCATGGCGGCCTGCACGGCCGGTTTGGTGATGGCGTTGAAGGTCACGCGCTTAACGCTCTTGCCCTTCAGCGCCTTCTTCTGGTTGAGCGCTTCCAGCACGTGCCAAGAGATGGCTTCGCCTTCGCGATCAGGGTCGGTCGCCAGGATGAGGTGGTCTGCGCTTTTCATCGCGTCGGCGATGGCTTTGACGTGTTTTGAGGACTTGGGGTCGATTTCCCAGGCCATGGCGAAATCGTCGTCCGGCTTCACCGAGCCGTCCTTGGGCGGCAGATCCCGGATATGGCCGTACGAGGCCAGGACCGTATAGTCCTTGCCCAAATACTTGTTGATTGTCTTGGCCTTAGCCGGAGACTCGACGACGACGACGTTCATTCTGGACGGGGGCTTTCAGGAAAAACGGGCCGGAAACTGGGGGCGCGACCTTGGCCTGTCAACGCGCCCACATGGGTTCAATTGAGCCGTTATGCGAGCCCCGCCCTAATTTTCCTTTGCGAGTCTTATAGTTACGAAGGTCTTTAGAAAACTAGCGAATACAACCTAAAGGTGCTACAGGCAACCAAAAGTTGCGATGGAGTTTGGGTGTGTCCGTGACGGAGCCTTTGCAGTCCGAGCGGCCGACCCCCACCGAGTTGGCCGAGTACATATACGACATGGCCGGCCAGTTGGCGGAAATGGCCGATGTCGCTGGTCTGGCGGAGGCTGCGGTGGCGCTGAAAGCGGCGCAGCGTGCGATTGAAGTTCAGTTCTGAGCTTTAGCCAAAGGCGGCGCGTGCTTGCGCGGCGTAGCCGCCGGGCAGCGAGGCCGCTTGGCCTTCAAGTTCAAGCTCGGTGAGCGCGGCGGCGACGGCGCCCGCGGGCGCATCGACAAGCCGTGCGAGATCGTTGACGTGGATCGGAGTCGGTGAAAGCAGCGCGGCGATCTTCTTTGGAAGCCCGGGCGGAGGCGGGGGCGCTTCAATGTCCGCGAACAATGGGCCTGGAGAGAGCGGGCGCAGCGGCGGCGCACCATCGCCGAGCGCGGCGATGATGTCGTTTGCGTCCTCGATGAGCGTCGCGCCTTGTTTGATCAGGGCGTTGGAGCCGCGCGCGCGTGGATCAAGCGGCGACCCCGGCGCGGCCATCACGTCGCGCCCCTGATCGGCGGCGGCGCGCGCCGTGATGAGCGAGCCGGAGCGCAAGGCGGCTTCAATGATCACGACGGCGCGCGAGACGCCGGAGATGATGGAGTTGCGGCGGGGGAAGTCGCGCGCGCGGGCGATCGTGCCGAGCGGGGCTTCGGTAATGACGGCGCCGCGTTCGCAAAGCGCATCGTGCAGCTTGCGGCTTTGCGGCGGGTAAGGGTGATCGAGCCCGCCGGCGAGGACGCCGACCGTCCCGGTTTCCAGCGCGCCGTTATGCGCGGCGGCGTCAATGCCGCGTGCGAGGCCTGAGACGATTGTGAAACCGGCGGCGCCGAGATCGGCGGCGATGCGCCCCGCGAACATCAGCGCCGAGCCGGAGCTTTCACGTGAGCCGACCAGCGCGATGGTTGGGCGCTTAAGCCATTTGGGATCGCCGCGCATGGCGATGACGGGCGGTGGCGCATCGAGTTGCGCGAGCAGCGGCGGGTAGTCGGGCTCGCAGCAGGCGATGAGGCGTGCGCCAAGGGCGCTGACGCCTTCAATCTCCGCGTGGGATTTGTCTTCGGGCGACGCTGTGAGGTTGGAGACGCGCGGCAGCGCTTCAAGCGCGGCGGCGGCTGTTCCAAATCGCGTGATGAGGCGATGGAAGGTGAGCGGTCCGATGCGCGGCGTGCGCGCCAGCCGCGTCCAAGCGATGAGCTCGGGACGCGACAGCGTGCGTGTCATGCTTCCGGTTTCGATTCAACGGGTGTTGCGGGCGCCGGTGTGAGCTCGGGCGCCGGCTCCGGTGCGACCGCGGCAGGCGGGAGCACTGGCGCTGGCGGTTCGGAAGCTGACGGTTCGGGCGCCGGCGGTTCTTCGTCCGTCTTTTTTTCGCCGATGCGCGGCTCAGTGCCGGCGCGCAACCGCGCAATGTTGGCGCGGTGCAGCCAGAAAATCAGCGCCGCCAGCGCCGCCGTAAACGCGGCATGTTCGGGCACGCCCGCGACGAGCGCCGCAACCGGCGTAATCGCGACGGCGCAGAGGGCGGCGAGCGATGAGTATCGGAAGATGGTGGCGACCGCGAGCCAGGTTACGCCAGCGAGCATCGCCAGCGGCCAATAGCCGGCGAACAGTAAACCGAAGAACGTTGCGACGCCCTTGCCGCCTTTGAACTTAAGCCAAACCGGAAAGCAGTGTCCGACGAAGGCGAACGAGCCCGCCGTCAGCTCAATGAGCGTTTGTTGCGGAATGCCTTCGCTAAGCCAGCGGGCGATCAAGAGCGCGATGCCGGCTTTGCCTGCGTCGAGCAGCAGCGTCGCGAGCGCGAGATCCTTGCGGCCGGTGCGCAGCACGTTGGTCGCGCCGATATTGCCCGAGCCGATTGTGCGGATGTCGCCCAGCCCGGCGGCTTTGGTGATCACCAAGCCAAACGGAATTGAGCCCAGGAGGTAACCGCCAACAGCGGCGAGAATGAAATAAAGTGGCAGCACGGGATGCTTCCTAACAGGCGAAAGCGAGCCTGTGGAGAGGAGACTTTCTTCGCCTGGTCATTGGGCGGCGCATTGCGGCGCGGCCGAGACGGCAAACGCCGACGCGTTGGATCAGGCGTGTGCGGGCGAGGACGCCCGCGCTCCATATGAGTGGGCGGTTGCTTTAACTGCCGGTGCAACTGGCCGCAGCGGCGCGGCCGACTTCCCATTGGCCGTTGGCGCCGCCGCCGCGGAAGCCGTAGCGGCCGTTTGTGTAGTAGCCGTCGCCTGCGCTTGGCAGCACCATCGATGTGCCGCCGACGATTTGCACGCGTGCGTTCGAGCCGTCGATATCGACGACGATCTGCTGGCCGTTGCTGCACGAATACATGATGGGGCCGTCGAGCGGGATTGGCGGCGGTGCGTCGCCAGGGCCCGGATCGCCAGGGCCGATCGGCGGCGGTGTCGGATAGGAGGGACCGCCGGAGGTGGTGCCGCACGCGGCGAGGGTGAGCAGTGCGACGCCGAGAAGAAGTTTGCGCATGTGACCCTCCGAGTTAGCCGTTGAAGACCGTTTTGCCGGCAATGAATGTCCGTTTCACGGCGCCCTGCATGAGCTTCTCGTCAAACGGCGAATTGTTGGATTTGGAGCGCAGCTTGTCGCTGTCCAGACGGAAGGGCGCGCCGAGATCGATGAGGATGATGTCGGCGGGGGCGTCCTTGGCGAGGCGCCCTTGCGGGAGCTTTAGCAACTCGGCCGGGCGCAATGTCATGGCGCGGAAGAGCGCGTTGAGCTGGACGTCGCCCTTGTGGTGGAGCGTCAGCGCTCCCGGCAGCAATGTCTCTAAGCCAACCGCGCCGAATGCCGCTTCTTCGTACGGCAGCCGCTTGTCTTCGGCGGGGCGCGGATCGTGGCCGGAGACGATGACGTCGATGAGGCCATCACTGACGGCTTGGACGAGCGCGACGCGATCGTCTTCGCTGCGCAGCGGCGGCGAAAGCTTGGCGAAGGTGCGATAGCCGTCGACGTCGTTCTCGTTGAGTACGAGGTGATGGACGTTGACGCTGGCGAAGGCTTTCACGCCGCGCCCCTTGGCGCGCTTCAAGGTTGGGAGCGTCTGCGCCGACGAGATCATGTCGAGCAGGATTTTGCCGCCGGTGAGTTCGGCAAGCGTGAGATCGCGCTCTGCCATGATCACTTCGGCGGCGGCGGGAATGCCAGGCAAGCCGAGACGCGCGGCGAGTTCGCCTTCGTGCATGACGCCGCCTTCGGCGAGGTACGGATCCTCGGGGCGGTGCGCGATGAGGGCGTCGAAGATGGTGGCGTAGGAGAGCGCGCGGCGGAGTGTGCGCGAGCTGTGGATGGGCTTGTCGCCGTTGGTGAAGAGCACGGCGCCGGCTTCGGCCATCAGGCCGATTTCGGTCATCAACTCGCCGTCGAGGTGCTGCGTGAGCGCGGCGGCGGGCAAGATGCGCACGCCGCCGGAGCGGTCGATGCCGCGGCGGAGCACGAAGTCGATCAGGCTTTGATCGTCGAGCACCGGGGTTGTGTTCGGCATCATCACCATGGTGGTGACGCCGCCTGCTGCAGCGGCGCGGCCGGCGGATTTGAATGTCTCTTTATGTTCGGCGCCTGGTTCGCCGATGACGACGCGCATGTCGATCAGGCCGGGCGCGACGTGGGCGCCGTCAGCGTCGATGATCTCGGCGCCGTCGGGGGCGCTGGAGACGTTGCCGATATCGAGGATGGTGTCGGTGAAGAGGATGGCGCCGTCTTCGACCTTGTTCTTCGCAGGGTCGATGAGCTTGGCGTTCTTGATCAGTGTGGGGCGGGTCACGGTTGGGCTCCGTGACGTCGCGGTTCGACAGGCGCAGCGTGACGCGATCCGGCCGCTGGTGTGAGCGCCAGCGTCAGCCTGAGCTTGTCGAAGGCGGAGGGCTCAGTCATGCCGATTGCGTTTCACCGCTACGTTCACGGTCGTTGAGAAAGCGAGCGCGATGATGAACGGCACCCAGATTGGCAGCGTGCCGAGGCCGGGCGTGTTGAGCGCCGCGGCGAGGTGATCGTCGACCAGCCACCAGAGCAGGAACATCCACATTAGCGAATCTCCTTATGGAGCGCGGGCGTCCTCGCCCGCATGCGCCAGATCGAACAAGCGCCGGTGTTGGTCGGTCGCCTCCGCGTCGTGCGGGCGAGGACGCCCGCGCTCCATAAGCACATCACGACGCCTCCTGATTGGCGCCGCTTTCGGCGAGCGCTTCGAGCACGGCCATGCGAACAGCGACGCCCATGCGGACTTGGGTTTCAATGAGCGAGACGTTTGGGTTGTCGGCGACGGAGCTGTCGATCTCGACGCCGCGGTTCATCGGGCCGGGGTGCATGACGAGCGCGCCGGGTTTGGCATGGCGGAGTTTGTCGTCGTCGAGGCCGTAGAACCAGAAGAATTCGCGCGCGCTGGGGAAGAAGCCGCCGGTCATGCGCTCGCGTTGGACCCGCAGCATCATGACGACGTCCGCATCTTTGAGGCCGGCGCGCATGTCGTGGAAGACGGTCGCGCCCCATTTCGCGGCGCCGGCGGGCATGAGTGTCGGCGGGCCAATGAGGCGCACTTGCGCACCGAGCAATGTCAGCAGCGCGACGTTGGAGCGGGCGACGCGGCTGTGCAGGACATCGCCGCAGATGGCGATGGTGAGACCCTCGATGTCGCCGAGGCGTGAGCGGATGGTGAAGGCGTCGAGCAAAGCTTGCGTAGGGTGCTCGTGCTTGCCGTCACCGGCGTTGATGACGGCGCAATCGACTTTGCGTGAGAGCAGTTCGGCGGCGCCGGATGAGCCGTGACGCACCACGAGCAGATCAGGACGCATGGCGTTCAAGGTCGCTGCGGTGTCGATCAGCGTCTCGCCTTTGGCGACGCTTGAACTCTTAACGCTCATGTTGACGACGTCAGCGCCCATGCGCTTGCCGGCCAACTCGAACGAGCTTTGCGTTCTTGTGGAATTCTCGAAGAAAAGATTGATCAGAGTCCGGCCGCGCAGCGTGTCGAGCTTCTTGATCTTCTCATCCAACAGAGGCGCGAATTTTTCGGCGCGGTCGAGCAGGTTCTCGGCCTCGAAACGATCCAGGTCCGCTATGGCCAAAAGATGCTTTTGACGAAAGCGAATGGCGCGCGCGCTTTGATCGCTTTTCTTCCCGCCAGTCGGTCGCTGAGCCATGGGCGCTTGTTAAGCCCTGTGTCTGACTCGCCGCAAGCGCGGCGACACTAAGGCGGGGATAATCGTTTCAGCCATGTTGCCGACGCGGACTCGGTGCTGTACTCGTTTCGTTCCAATGGTGGGACGGCGGGTTTGAGGGCGAAAACGAGGAGCGTGTGATGCTGCGATCGCACCCCAAGAAGGAAGAGCAATCAACGCTGCGGCCGGTGGGGATCGCGCTAGCGGCTGTGGTTGCGGGATTAGGCGCCGGCAAGGCTGTTGCGGCTGAGCCGCGCGTCCATGCGCCGCTTGAGCCTGCATCGAATGGCGCGACTTACGTGGTCGATCCGACGAACCATCCTGGGTTTGAGGAAGATGCGTCGATGGTGATCGGCGCCAGCGAACCTGTGGAGCCTTTCGGCAAACGCTGAGGCTTGACCTAGTTTTGACACCTCGCGGGCGTGGGCTCACGGTCGCGAGGTGGAGGATCCGGGATGGGACGGCTACTCACGGCTTTGGCGGTCTGTTTGAGCCTGGCGGCGACGCCGGCATGGGCGCAGACCGAACAAGAACAGCTGCAGCAGCGATTGGAAGAGATGCGCAACGCGCCGTCCGATCCAGGTTTGCCTGCGGTGGAGACGCTGAACTGCGATCAGATGCTGGCCGAGATGATGACGGCCGGGCAGCGCATGAACAGTCAGATGGACCCGAGCATGGGCGCTGATGCGCAGGCGCTGAATGATCAAATGCAAAACGGAGGGCGCGGCGCGAATAGGCGTAGGCCGACGGCGGCGGACGCCGAGGCAAATCGTGAGCGCATGGCGACAATGGGCAATCAGGTCGCGGACTCGATGCAAGGCATCGATGTGAACCGGATGATGGCGCTCAGTGAGCGCTTTCAATCCGAGCGCTGCCCGACGCCGCAATGAAGGTCAGCGCGCGGGCGCGCCGGGGGTTCCGGATTTAGCTGAGTGAGAGCGCGATGCCGATGGCGATGGGCATGGTGAGGAACGAAAGCAGCGTCGTTGCCGTGATGATCGCGGCCATGAGTTGCGGATCGCCGCCCATCTCGCGCGCGAGGGTGTATCCGGCGGCGGCTGTTGGGGTTGAGCCGACGCCAGCGGCGACCGCGGCGGCGAGCGGGCTTGCGCCGCAGAGCGTGGCGGCGCCCCACATGACGGCCGGCGCGATCATGAGCTTGATGAAGCAGGCGATGCCGACTTTCACGCGTGCGGCGCGCAGCGCTTTGAAGTCGAGACCGGCGCCGACGCACACGAGCGCGATCGGCATCGCGGCTTGGCCCAGGAGCGAGACTGCGTCGGAGGCAAATCCGAGGTCGCGGACGCCGGAGGCTTGGGCGGCGAGGCCGGCGGCGCAGCCGAGGATGAGCGGGTTGGCGATGAGCTGATCGAGAATGGCGCGCGGGCTGGCGGTGTGGGTCGAGCCCCATATCGCCAGCACGATCACGCAGGCGAGGTTCACGACCAGCACGAGCGGGCCGAAGGCGATGCCGATGAGGTGCGGACCTTCGGGCCCGTAGAGCATGCTGGCGGCCGCCAGCAGCACGAAGCCGTTCCAGCGCACCGAGCCTTGCACCAAGCTTGTGTAGGCGGGGCCTTCGGTTTTGAAGAATGGCTGCAGCGCCAGCGTCATTGCGAGCAACACAAAGAAGCCGAGGATGAGGCCGCCGACGAAGGGCAGCGCTTGGCCTGCGTTGAGATCGGCAGTGGAGCTCAGTGTGAAGAGGAAAGCAGGATAGAGGACGAAATAGCCGAAACGGTTCACCTGGCCGAAGGCTTCGGCGGTGATGATGTTGCGCGCGCGCACGAGCCAGCCGACGGCGATCAGCAAGAAGACCGGCAGCAGTTCGCCGACGACCTCACTCATGACTTGGACCGCGCGTCTTTAGACGCGCTTGCCAGCAACCAAACAAGTGCGGGCCTGAAGGCCCGCGGTCCAAGAATTTGGATCACGCTTCGCGCTCCTTCATCGCGTCGAGCGCGCCCTGCAGCATGTAAGCGGACGCCATTTTATCGACGACCTCGCCGCGGCGCCGGCGCGAGGCGTCGCCTTCGAGCAAGGTGCGCGTGACGGCGGCGGTGGAGAGACGTTCGTCCCAGAGCAGCAGTGGCACGTCGCGTTTGGCGAGCATGTTGCGCGCAAAAGCGCGGGCGCTCTGTGCGGCGGGGCCGGATGAGCCGTCCATGTTGAGCGGCAGGCCGACGACAAAGCCGGCGCATTGGCGCGCGTCGAAGAGTTTCAGAATTGCGGCGGCATCGTCAGCGAATTTGGCGCGCGCGACGGTGTCGAGCGATGAGGCGATCAGGCGCGTGGTGTCGCTCACGGAGATGCCAATGCGCTTTTCGCCGGGATCGATGCCCATGAGGGCCGCGCGGGCGGGCAAGGCGGCGGCGAATGCGGTGAGGTCGAGGATGGGCATTGAAACGCGGTCATCCCATCGGCGCGTGCTTGCGGAAGGTCAAGCATGGGTATTCAATGGCGGCATGATGCGCGCTTTAATTCTCGTTGCGGCTGCCTTCCTTGCGTCGTGCGCCGCGCCTGACTCACCCAGTTCCGGCGCCAGCGTGGAGTTGCCGGCGCTGACCGCGGATTTGAACTGTAACGCCGGGGACGTGCGCCAATGTCCCGCCGGGGGATGCACAGCGGCGCAACCGGGCGAGCAATCCACACTCTACATTTCGTTGCACGTTCCGGCGCGCGGTGGGGCGGGACGGTTTTGCATCGCGACCGGTTGTGAAGATGCGACGTTTGAACCGCGTCCGTCTCAAACGGGCTTTGCCGCGACGATGCGCACCAATGACCGCACGGAATACACGTCGGCGATCCAAATTGCGCAAGATCAGCGCACTTTCACGCTCACGGAAGCCAATGACGGCGGCACGAGTGTCTGGACGGGCGAATGCAGCGTGGCCGGGTCTTGAACGGCTAGGCGGGCGGCTATAAGCCCGCCCCATGTCGATCGATGAAAAAACCGTCCGCAAGGTGGCGAAGCTCGCACGCCTGGCGCTCCCCGAAGACCGCGTGAAGCCGATGGCCGATGAGCTGAATGGCATCATGGCCTGGATCGAACAGCTGAACGAAGTCGATGTCGAAGGCGTTGAGCCGATGACGAGCGCGGTTGAGGGCCTCTCGCTGCCGATGCGCGAGGATGTCGTGACCGCGGGCGATGATCCGCAGAAGGTGCTGAAGAACGCGCCGAAGAGCGAAGATGGGTTCTTTGTTGTGCCGAAGGTGGTGGAGTGAGTTCAGGCGCCTTCTTCCTGCTCGCCCTTGATGGGCGAGCTGTCAGCGCGCAACGCGCGATGACTGAGTGGGTGACGTCGCCGACGGAGCAATCACCCACTCCGTCCGCGAACTGCGTTCGCGGCCACCTCGCCCATCAAGGGCGAGGAGAGCGTCCATGAGCTTCACCATCGCCACTGAAACGCCGCTCTCGGATGACGTGCGCGCGCTGGTGACGGCGCTCAACGAATTTACGTTCGAGCTGACGCCGGCTGAGTTTCGTCATCACATGACCGTTGAGCAGATGGCGCAGCCGGATTTGACGCTGTTCGTCGCGCGCGATGCTAACGGCGCGACTTTGGGCATGGGTGCGTTGAAGCGACACGCGGCTGGCGTTGGCGAAGTGAAACGCATGTTTGTGAAGCCGTCGGCGCGCGGGCTTGGCGTTGGCGGCGCGATCCTGGCGCGCATTGAAGATCTCGCGCGACAGGAAGGCTTGAGCCGTGTCGTGTTGGAGACGGGGTCCAATTTCGATGCCGCCAAGCGCGTCTATGAGCGCGGCGGTTTTTCGACGTGTGAGCCTGTTCTCGATTATCCGCCGAGCGCCTGGACGGCGTTCTATGCAAAAAGTTTGAGTGCCTAATCTAATGACCGATCTTACGACTCTCACTCTCGCCGAAGCTCTCGACGGCATGGAGAAGAAGCAATTCTCCTCGCTCGAGATCACCAACGCCTTCATCGACGCGATCGATAAGGCGAATCCGCATCTCAATGCGTACGTGGTGACGACGCCGGACCTGGCGCGTGAGCGTGCGAAGGCGTCGGATGTGCGCCGCGCGCAGGGCAAGGCGGGCGCGCTTGAGGGCGCGCCGCTTGGGATCAAGGATTTGTTCTGCACCGAGGGTGTGCGGACGACGGCTTGCTCTGGCGTGTTGGGCGAGTTCACGCCGACCTATGAGAGCACGGTCAGCGGCAATCTCTTCCGCGATGGCGCGGTGATGTTGGGCAAGCTCAACATGGATGAGTTCGCGATGGGCTCGTCGAACGAGACCTCGCACTTTGGTCCGGTGGTCTCGCCGTGGCGGCGCGGGAACGAAGATACGAAGCTGACGCCGGGCGGTTCGTCCGGCGGTTCGGCTTCGGCGGTGAGCGCTGATTTGTGCCTGGGCGCGACGGCGACGGACACGGGCGGGTCGATCCGTCAGCCGGCGGCGTTTACGGGTACGGTTGGCATTAAGCCGACATATGGGCGTTGCTCGCGTTGGGGCATTGTCGCGTTTGCGTCGTCGTTGGATCAGGCGGGGCCGATCGCGAAGACGGTCGAAGACAGCGCGATGCTGCTGCAATCGATGGCGGGACACGATCCGAAGGATTCAACGTCGCTGACGAACGCACTGCCGGATTTCCGGGCGGCGACGAAGCGGTCGATCAAGGGCATGCGTATCGGCGTGCCGGAAGAATATCGCGTGGAGGGCATGCCGCCGGAGATCGAAGCGCTTTGGCAGCAAGGCATTGAATGGGTGAAGGCGGCGGGCGGCACCATCGTGCCGATCTCGCTGAAGCATACGAAGTATGCGCTGCCGGCGTATTATATCGTGGCGCCGGCGGAAGCGTCCTCGAATCTCGCTCGCTATGACGGCATGCGCTATGGCGCGCGCGTCGCGGGCAAGGATCTGAACAGCACGTATGAGAACACGCGTGCGTCGGGCTTCGGCAAGGAAGTGCAGCGCCGGATTTTGATCGGCACGTACGTGCTGAGTGCTGGCTATTATGACGCCTATTATCTGCGTGCGCAGAAGGTGCGTCAGCGTATTGCGCAGGATTTCCGCGATGCGTTCGAAAAGGTCGACGCGATCCTAACGCCGGCGACGCCGTCAGCGGCGTTCGGGCTTGGCGAGAAGAGCGGCGATCCGGTGGCGATGTACTTGAACGACATCTTCACGGTGACAGCGAACCTCGCTGGCCTGCCGGCGCTGGCGTTACCCGCGGCCACGGATGCGAACGGTTTGCCGCTGGGTTTGCAGGTGATCGGCAAGGCGCTCGACGAGGAAAGCGTGTTCGCTGTCAGCGCCGAACTCGAGCGGGCGGCGAATTTCCGCGCCAAAGCCGCGAAGTGGTGGCTCTGAGGCCCACCCTGCAGGCGAGATTGGATGCGTTTGCCCTAAAGGCATGATCGGGTGCGGCCTCAAGAAAGGCGCTGACTCCCCATGCATGAATTGCTCGAACGGCTTGGCCGCGGCGACACGCGCTTGATCGAGATGTGTCAGCAGGCGAACCACGCCTGGCGGGAGTTTCTGACTGAGCTCAACGGCGCCGACACGGGCACGATTGCGGCGCGGCTTGGATTTTTTCAGCCTTCGATAGAGCGCATCTTCGAAAGCAAGACGCTTGGTCAGACGATGATGCCGTGGAGCGCGTTCGCGGTGCTTTATGACACGCAGAACGGCTGGGGCGCCAACAAGGCGCGGGCGTTGCAGCTTGCGGAGGCGTTCGCGCGCAGCAATTGCAGCCAGGAGGCGCGCGACGAGGCGCGATCCTGTGTCATCTCGTACGAACTTGAGCAGGCGCGGCCGCAAGCCAATTCGAATCAGAAACGCTGAGCGCAGTGGTTGCGTGAGCGGAATAGCTCCGTGACGGAGGAAGCGCGCGCCGAATCCGGATATGCTTGGCGCATGGCAAAGCGAAAATCCTCGAAGGCGCAGCGTCGGCCGCGTGGTGAAATCGACCGAAACTACTTTTTCGGCGATGTGCTGATCAAAACCGGCGTGGCCGTTGCGGTCGCGGTCGGCATGATCGCGCTCTACACGCCGTTTTCGCTGCGCGATGCGGTCGATGACGGCATGTACGATTATGTTTCCGTCATGGGGCTGTTCGTGAGTATTGGCCTGTTTGCGTTTCTTTACGGGCGCCATCTGCGCAAAGAGGCCACGCACTGGGAATTCGACTAGTTTTGGATCGCGGGTCTTCAGACCCGCATCTTTGCTTTTGTCTGGTAGAGTGCGCGTCTGAAGACGCGCGGTCCAGGTGGCTTGACCTTCGTGCGCCGTGGGGCGAGTTTCCGGCTCCAGAACGGAGTCTCCGGTGAACGCAGCCGAATGCACGCGCCTTGGCGCCTATCTCTCGAAATTGCTGGGTTCGCCCACGGTGTCCGTGGTGTCGAAGTCGGGTGACGAAGCGAACGTGCTCGTCGACGGCAAGCGCATCGCGGCGCTGCTGCGCGACGAGGACGAAGGTGAGCTTTCCTATTCGATCAGCTTGGCTGTGCCGCCCGCGCCCGGCGCGAAGAAGAACGCGCCGATCGATGGACCTGAGCGTGGCCGCCTGCAGGCGGCGCTGCGCGCCACGTTACATGCCGCTGATCTCGATGTGCGCGAACGCCCGCGCAAGACGGATTCGGCCGAGGTTTACGTGCATGACGAATTTGTCGGCACGATCTCCGTCGATGAGGATGAGGGCCAGGTGCTGACGATGAGCATCCTCGAAATGGATCTCGACGGCGAAGAGTGATCGCTAGTTGGGCTGGCGTGGCTCGTCGCCGTTTTGTCGCGCAATCTGATCGACACACTCATATCCAACTTCCATCAGCCGCCGATCAAGAACCGAAAGCGACGACGTTTCGGTGATGGCGCGGTCAGTGCAAGTACGGATTTGCGCCGCCAGATCATGGCGAATGCGCACGCTCTCGGAATCCTCGTCGAATATTGAGCGGTCAGTGTAGAGCGAAATGTAGTGTGCGGCCCAAATCTGAGCGACCGCGTCACGCTCCTCGGACGTTGCGAGCAGCCAGGCGCGTGCGCCAGCGTTCATGTGCAAGTCGTTGGCGCGCTCGGCCATTTCCTCGGGCGTGGTCGGCGCCGGTGGCCGCGCAGGCGGCGGGCCGCAACTGGCGAGCGCCAGGATCGCCATGCTGATCGCCAATGTCCGCATCACCTGCCTCCTCGGGCAGACTAGCACGCGCGGTACAAAAGAAAGCCCCGGCCGAAGCCGGGGCAGGTCATTTCATTGATCCAACACGCGAGCCCGATCGGGCTACAAGACGCCAAGCATTGAGGCCACCAGTGGGTGGCGGACGATGTCGACTTCGCCGAGACGGCAGACGGCGATGTTCGGCACGCCTTCAAGTTTGTCGGCGACGGTGTGCAGGCCGGAGAGATCCGGCAGCAAGTCGGTTTGGGCCGGGTCGCCGGTGACGACCATGGTGGAGTTCCAGCCCAGGCGCGTCAGCAGCATCTTGATCTGGCCGTAGGTGCAGTTTTGCGCTTCGTCGATGACGACGAAGGCGTTGTTGAGCGTACGGCCGCGCATGAAGCCGACCGGCGCGATTTCGATGAGGCCCTCCGCCATCAACGCTTTGAGGCGCTTGGGCGAGAGGCGATCCTGTAGCGCGTCGTAGAGCGGGCGCAGGTAGGGCGCGAGTTTGTCTTCCATGGCGCCAGGCAAGAAGCCGAGCGATTCGCCGGCTTCGACCGCAGGGCGCGAGAGCACGATGCGGCCAACTTTGCCGGCTTCGAGCGCTTCAACCGCTTTGGTGATGGCGAGATAGGTTTTGCCGGTGCCCGCGGGCCCCAGCGCCAACACCATGGCGTGAGTGTCGATGGCTTCCATCAGGGCGCTTTGGCCCTTCGATTTGGGGCGGACGTTCTTGACGAAGCTATGATCGCGATTGGAGTCGTTGGCCGGCTGATAGCCGCCTTCGAGCACCTGCAGATTGCGCTGACGACGATCGTCGCGCTGGAATTCCTGAACGTTCAACACGCCTTGGGCCTGCCGACGCTTGGTAGTGCGCTTCGCCATAGAGTGCTCCTTTCGGGAGTACAAAGAGCCCGCGCGGCTTCTGCCGGCGGGCGGTGGAGAGTCGAAGAAATCCGAGGAGTCGAAGGAGTCGGCGGCGTTAGCGCCGTTGGGCGTTCTGGTCGGTGCGCTGAACTTGCGCTTTGTGCCCACGTACTCCCCCACTAACAGGCTTGCGCCCTGGAGACGGGTGGACCGGAACGTTTCCAGTCCGATGGTTACAGGAAGCGCTGAACCGGTTAACGACGCGTTGAAGACCCGGAACGTCTCAAAAAATTCGCATACCGGAGCCCGAAACCATGCCGATTTTTTCCCTCGCGGATGCCGATCTCGAAGTCGAGGACGCCGACGCCTACTGGGTGGCGCCCACGGCGGTGTTGGTCGGGCGCGTGGTGCTGAAGCGGAACGCGAGCGTGTGGTTCGGCGCGGTGTTGCGGGGCGATAACGAGCCGATCACGATTGGCGAAAACTCCAATGTTCAGGACGGCAGCGTGCTGCACACGGACATGGGCGCGCCGCTGACGATCGGCAAAGACGTGACCATCGGCCACCAGGTGATGCTGCACGGGTGCACGATCGCGGACACCTCGCTCATCGGGATCAAAGCCACGGTGCTCAATCACGCGACGATCCCGAGTTTTTGTCTGCTGGGAGCGCATTCGCTGGTGACGGAGCGCAAGACTTACGAAGAAGGCTCGCTCATCACCGGCGCGCCGGCGCGCGCCGCGCGCAAGCTGGAAGAGCCGCAGCGGCAAATGATTCAGTTCTCCGCGCATCACTATGTGGAGAATTGGAAACGCTACAAACGCGACATGAAGCCGAGCCGCTTTCAGTAACATCGTACCGCGCGCGGGAACGAAGCGCGCGCTCGGTAATTGAGCACCCGAGGGATTGCCCAGGGTTTGCTCCATGAAAATGATGTTGATGGCCGCTGCGTCGGCTTTGATGCTTGCAGCGTGTTCACCGCCGGCGGCTGAACAAAGTTCCGCGCCAACGATCGAACTGAGTGAAACGACGCGCGCGCAAATGGACGAGATCAATTCGGCGCGCTTCACGATGGCGATGGCCTCAAGCCTTGCTGATGTTCCAGCCGTGCCAGATGCCGCGGTTCCGGAAGGCGCCGCGCCGACGGCCAACAACAATGACCCGGGCGTTAATCCCGAACCGCCGCCCGCGGGCGTGACCCCGCTTGAAGCGACGGCGCCGGACGGTGCGCGTTTCGACGCGGGCATGGTGCGCATGCAGGTCTTGCTCGACCGCGCGCATTTTTCGCCGGGTGTGATCGACGGCTATGACGGCAGCAATGTCCGCAAGGCGGTATCCGCGTATCAGGAAGCGAACAATCTGCCCGTGACCGGCGTTGCCGACGATGCGCTGCTCGCACGGCTGGAGCAGGCCGATGCAGCGCCGGCTCTCGTCGCTTACACATTGTCGGCTGATGACGTCGCGGGGCCGTTCGTCGATGTGCCGAGCGGCCTTGAAGCGATGTCGCGGTTGGAGCGCGTCGGTTACGAATCCGCCGAAGAAGCCATCGCCGAGAAATTCCATATGGATGACGACCTGCTGCGGACGCTGAACCCTGGCGTCGATTTCAATCAAGCAGGCGCGCAGATCGTTGTTGCGAATGGCGGCGGCGAGTTGAATGTCCAAGTGGCGACGATCGAGGTCGACGTCAGCGAAGGCGCCGTGCGGGCGTTCGACGCTTCAAACCAACTCGTCGCCTACTATCCGGCCAGCATCGGCAGTGGCGATGCGCCGGCGCCGATTGGTGAGCACACGGTGCGCGGCGTCGCGTTCGATCCGACATATCGCTACGATCCGGCGCGGTTGCCGACGTTTGGGCAGCGCAATCACGGCGCGCTCGATATCGCGGCCGGCCCGAACAATCCGGTTGGCGCGGTCTGGATCGCGCTCAGCGCCGATACGTACGGCATTCATGGTGCGCCGAACCCGTCGCAGGTGAGCAAGACGCAGTCGCATGGCTGCATCCGGCTAACGAACTGGGACGTGATGGAGCTTGGGCGCGCGGTGCGCACTGGCGTGCCGGTGACCATCCGTCAGAGCAGCGTGGCGCAGCGCGCGACGCGGAGCGGCTAGCTACCAGCGGCGAACGCGGCCGGTGTCGACATGGATGAAGTCCGAAGCTTCATAATAGCCGACACCGCCTGCGTTCATGCCGAGAGCGGCGTCGCGGAGCCGGGTGAGTTCCACGCCGCGAACCCGGATGTCGATGGCGCGGCCGTCCATATGCAGGCTGCGCGTCGCCACGCCGCTGGAGTTCTCGTGCAGCGCTGCATTCGTCGCGGGTGAACGGTAGCCGGAAATGATCTGGAAGGGCGCGGACGCCTCTACCAGGCCTTTCAGGCTGTGCAGCTGATCGAGCAAGCGCGGATCAATGGCGTGGGATTCGCCGGAGCGGTGATCACGCATCACGTGATTGATCGCAGCCATGGCGTCTGGGACGTAGGCGCCGTTTTCCCAATACGCGTCGCTGAAACTATCGCCCGTGTGCGTGTTCACAAACGCGAGCTGGCGCGCTTGAACAGGCGCGCGCGGGGTTGGCGTTGTGGCGTAAGCGGGCGGCAAAATGTTCGCGCCGACGCCGCCTACCAACGCAGCGTTGAACGCGGCGCCACCGGCCGCTTGCAGAAAATTCCGACGATTCATGCCCAGACGCTCCACGCAGCGAACGTATTGTGACGTCGCGGCCAATATGAGGCGCCGCGAGGGCAAGGAAATATGGGAACATCAGTGAGCGCGCGCGCATTGGCGGTACATGACGCTGCTACAAAACACGGCGTGGGCGGTATTGCTCGCGGGCGCTCTGCTCGTGGGCGCGGTGGTGCGCGCGGCGCCTGAGCGCGCCGAGGCCTCGCCGGTGGTCGAGCAGCGGCAAGAGGCGCAGAAGATCCGGCGCCGCAGCGCTGTTATCACGAGCCCGCAGCTGATCGTGCCGGTGTCGAATGTGGCGCTCCCGGCGTTGACGGACACGTGGGGCGCGACGCGCGCCGAGGGACGCACGCACGAGGGCATCGACATTATGGCGCCCGCGGGCACGCCTGTACGCGCGGCGGCGGACGGACGGATCGTGAAGTTCTTCGATAGCGAGCGCGGCGGCGTCACCATCTATCAGTTCGATACCAGTGAGCGCTTTGTTTATTACTACGCGCACTTGAGCCGCCGCGCTGCCGGATTGGCCGAAGGCGATGTGGTGCATCAGGGGGATGTGATTGCGTATGTCGGCATGAGCGGTAATGCGCCCGTTCCGCACCTGCACTTCGAGATACAGCGCCTTACGCCGGAGCGGCATTGGTGGGAGGCGGAGTCGATGAATCCTTATCCGTTGCTCGTTGCGGGGCGTGCGCCGAACTGAGCGCTGCGTGGGCCACGCCAGAGCTGGCCGGCGGGACGCCGGCGGTCCATATTTTAGAGGCGCCAGTGGTTGATGCCGTCTGCATCCGTTGAAACTTGACCAGATACGCCGACCGGCTCGCGCGCGCCGTCCGTTAGAAACGTGATGAGCTCCGCATCCTCGCGCGCGACGTAGCAAAGGACTCTTTCACCGCGTGGCGTATGCGCGACGATGACGCCGCTCTTCGGCGCGCCGTCGCGATCGTAGAACACGGTGTAGGTGAAGAGCTTCGCCTCGCCGGTATAGGTTTCGAGCAAGGCTG
This sequence comes from Hyphomonadaceae bacterium, assembly GCA_016791365.1. Taxonomy (GTDB): domain Bacteria; phylum Pseudomonadota; class Alphaproteobacteria; order Caulobacterales; family Aquidulcibacteraceae; genus Vitreimonas. Next base: position 17,765 of record JAEUMT010000043.1, read on the forward strand.
GGGCCGGCTCGCGCTGTGCGTCTGCTTCGGCTTGCACGCTGGGATCGTGCGTCCCTTGCGCGGCGATGACGGGGTCGCGTGAGATGACGATGGCGTGGCTGGTGGTGGCGAAGCCGCCATTGCCGAACAGAAGGCCGTGGCGGCCGCTCGTTCGTAGCGCGTCCGTCATAGAGGCGATGGCGTGGCTCATGTAATTGCCGACGGGGCCGCCTCCGAATGTCAGACCGCCGAATACGGTCATCGATTTGTCGAGCGGCCAGTCGATGGCGCGGCGCGCCATCTTCGGCATGACGGGAAAACAGGAATAGAGTTCGGTGAAGTCGAGGTCGCCGACGGTGAGGCGGTTGAACTGGAGCGCGCTGCGCAGGCTTGCTTCGAGGCTCAAGGACCTGTCGATACGGCCGCGTGCAAGAACATCACCGGGTTCGCGCGCCGCGGCGCCGCGGCCAACGTAGATCAGCTGTGTTTCCGCGACGCCAGCGGCCTTGGCTTTGGCGAGGCTGGTGACGATGAAGGCGGCGCCTTGATTCACGGAGGCGTTGGCGACCATGAGTTTGGTGTAGGGAAACGCGATCGGGCGGTTGCCAGGCGAGACGTCAAGGATTTGTTCGGGCGTGAGCGGCGTCCGGAGCCAGGCGTTCGGATTTTGCGCGGCGACGCGCGACAGGCCGGCCCAGATTTCGGCGCTCTCGCGTTGCGCTTGCGCGAGCGTTTGGCCCCAGGCGGCGCGGGTTGCGTTTTCGTAGAGCGGATAGACGTCGGTTGGCGCGACGATGCCGTAGCGCGCGCGGCCTTCGCGGGTGGCGCGCGCGGCGGATTCGCGCACGGCGTCATGCTTGCCGCCGACGGCGCGCTTGGCGGCGGTGCGCAGTGCTTCGCCGCCTGCGACGAGGCATATCTCCGCCTCACCTGCCGCGATTCTGTTGGCGGCCTGGTTCAGTAACGCGACAGGGCTATCGCCCATGGGGTAGCGCGTCTGAGCGCAGTGACGCGGCGCAATGTTGAGGATTTGCGCGAGTGGCGCCGAAGCGTCGGCAAATTCCGGAACCGAGAGCTGCGCGACGACATCGAGGGCGTCCGCGCGGTTTAGCCAGCAGCCGCCGCCATCGTCGTCCGCGTTGCGCAGAGCGGCAGCCATCAGCTCGACGGCGTTCAGTTGCTCGTCGCGGTCGTTGATCTGGCCGACGCCGACGATGACCGGGATTTTGTTCTCGTCCATTGGCTCCGCCGCGCTATGCTTGAGCCATGATGCATACGCCAATCTGCCAACGTCTAGGCATAGAGTTTCCGCTGTTCGCGTTTTCGCACTGCCGCGATGTCGTAGCGGCAGTGTCGAAGGCGGGTGGCATGGGCGTGCTGGGTGTCGCCGGTTATTCGAGCGAGCGCCTGAAACAGGAATTGGATTGGATCGAGGCGCACGTTGGCGGCAAGCCGTATGGCGTCGATCTCATCGTGCCGAACGCCTATGAGGGTAAGGGCGCGGCGTCGGTGAGTGTTGACGCGCTGGTTGATGGATTGCCGGCCACGCACAAGGATTTCGCCGCGGGCATTCTTACGCGCCATGGCATCCAGGCGGGCGACCTCGATGAAGCGCGCAAGGGCGCGGGCGGATTTGCGCGCAATCTGGCGGACGCCGGCGCCTCGACGCTGGATCTCGCGTTTCAGTATCCGATCAAGCTCATTGCCAACGCGCTTGGCACGCCGCCGCCCTTGATGATCGAGATGGGCAAGAAGCATGGTGTTGCGGTCGCCGCGCTCGTTGGGGCCAAGGAGCATGCGTTGGCGCAAGCGGCGGCGGGCGTGGATATCATCGTCGCCGCGGGCACCGAAGCGGGCGGCCATTGCGGTGACGTGACGACGATGGTGCTGGTGCCGGAAGTGGTGGAAGCGTTGCGCGCAGCAGGCAGCGATGTGCCTGTGCTGGCGGCAGGCGGCATCGTGACGGGCGCGCAGATGGCGGCGGCGATGGCTATGGGTGCGGCGGGCGCGTGGTGTGGTTCGGTATGGCTGACGACGCCGGAAGCGGAGACGAGCGAAGTCATCAAACGCAAGCTGCTTGCCGCGACGTCGCGCGACACGGTGCGGTCGAAGTCGCGCACCGGCAAACCTTCGCGTCAGTTGCGCTCGCCGTGGACGGATGCATGGGAAGCGGAAGGGTCGCCGAAGCCGTTGCCGATGCCGCTGCAGACCTTCATCTCCGAGCCGCCGCTACGGCTGATCGATAAGCTGGCCGATAGCGGTCATGCGGGCGCGCGGGAATTGGCGACCTATTGGGTCGGCCAGGGCGTTGGGCTGATGAATACGCCGTTATCGGCGGGCGCCGTGGTGCAAGAGTTCAAGGAAGACTTCGCGCGCGCGTACGAGCGCCTAGCGGCGGCGGTTGGGGCATAGTGTGGGGCGCCGCGCTTCGACAACCCCGGATTAAATCCGGGGGTGACGCAATCTCCAACATTCGCGCAATCTTCAAGGCAGCGTCAGCCTGAGCCTGTTGAAGGCGTGCGCGTTTTGGGATCGGAGGAGTCACCCACTCCGGCGCTTCGCGCCACCTCGCCCATCAAGGGCGAGGAGAATTAGCGCGCTTCGTCGTTTGCGGGTTCGGCGCGGAGTGGGCCGTTCCAGACTTTGCCGATGCGCACGTCAACTTCCGGGCCGAGGTTGAACCAGGCCAGGCGATCGCGCGTGGCGTCGATCACCACGAAGCGGTCGCCGCGCTCGAGCGTTTGCGACAGCGCGTTGCGGACGACGCCTGACGTGAATTTGGTGCGGACGAGCCAGAGGCCGGGGCCGAGATCGCAGACAAAGCCCATGCTTTCGAGGGCGGCCATGAACGCCATCCACGAGCCCGAAAAGATTTCGGCGTGGACGAAGACGTTCGCGGCTTCGCTGGCGTCGTTGGCGTTGGCGGGTTTACGCAAGCCGCGCAGCGCCATGACGCGGCGCGCTTCGGTCCAGTCGGAATGGCCGTTGGCGGAGATCATCGTTGTGGGGCGCACGCGGCCTTCGGCGAGGAAGGTCGCCATTTGCTCGATGCTGTAGGGCCCAAACGCGCGCCCACGGATCTGCACCCACCATTTATTGGAGGTTGCTGATTTGAGACTTGCGACGTCGCTCACGACTTTGCTCCGTTTCAGGACGGAGTACGCTTTCGCGTCTCCGGCGAAACGGAGGGCGTGCAATCGCTATGCCGGGAAGGCAGGTGTCAGGTGTCGGGCGCCAGTTAACAGGTGTTAGCGATGGCGCCCTGATATCTGAAACCTAGATTTGTCTGCGCGACTCCAGATCGATGGCGAAGCCGCCTTCGATCAAACGCGCCACCCGGCCATAGACGTTGCCGGCGCGGACCCAGACGCCGATCAGCGGCGGCGGGCGCTTACTCTTTATAGTGATGCCGGCGAGTGAGAAGTCGACGACCTCGCCTTCATAGGCTTCGCCGGTCTCGAACTCGAGTTTGATCATCTGCGAGCCGTCGGCGATGGCGGGGCGGTGCGGCTCTTCGATGCCGAGATCGCGGTTAACGGCAAGCGTGAGTTGCTCGGCCATTTTTTCGCGCTTGTGGGCGGTGAAGTCGAAAATAATGGCGACTTCGCCCTCGCCGCATTTGCGGGCGACGAAACCGGACACGCGGCCGAAGCCGGCAAGGTAAATGACGACGCGATCGCCGACTGTCGGCAGGATCGGCGCGGCGATGCGGATATCGCCGGGAGAGATGTCGGCCGTCCGGCAATCGTGCTCGCGGCCAAGGCCGTCAAGCAGGCGCCCGTTCACCTCTATGGGCATGCGCCGGAAGCGGCGGCGCTCACGGATGCCGACTTGGGCGGCGGTGAGCCGGCGGGCGGCGGCGGCGAGATCGATCTTGGCGGCTGCGGACATGGCGCTATTAATACGCCTTCACCGTAAACGTTTGCTTAAGCTTTGACGGCGGGGCAGGGCTTGGCGCCGGACGCGGGCGCGCGCAAAGGTTCCCCCCGACAAAAAACCAAGGGACGGAAACCGTGGCGGACACTGAAACCGGGGATCGCTTTGACTATGTGATCGTGGGTGCGGGCTCGGCGGGCTGCGTGCTCGCCAACCGGTTAACCGAGGACCCCAACGTTACGGTCGCTGTGCTGGAAGCCGGCGGCAAGAACGACAGCCTGCTGGTGAAGATGCCGGCGGGCGTCGGCAATCTCATCGCGGCCAAAGGCGTGTCGAACTGGGGGTTCGAGACCACGCCGCAGCAATTCATGGATGGGCGTAAGCTCTATCAGCCGCGCGGGCGCGGTTGGGGCGGCTCCTCGTCGATCAACGGCATGATCTACATTCGCGGCCACGCGCGCGATTATGATCAATGGCGCCAGATGGGCCTCACCGGTTGGGGCTATGCGGATGTGCTGCCGTATTTCAAACGCTCGCAGCACCATGAAGACGGCGGCGACGCCTGGAACGGTGAGGCCGGTCCGCTCTGGGTGTCGCGCGGGCCTCCGGGGCATCCGATCTATAAGGCGTTCATCCAAGCCGGCGCGCAGGCGGGTTATCCGGTCACGCGCGACTTCAATGGCCGTCAGCAGGAAGGCGTCGGCCCCTACCATCTCACCATTCGTGACGGCGAACGCTGGAGCGCGGCGGCTGCGTATCTAAAGCCAGTGCTTGGGCGGCCGAACCTTAAGGTGATTTCGGGCGCCTATGCGCATCGCATCCTGATCGAGAACAAGAAAGCGCTTGGCGTTGAGTTTTCGGCGGGCCCGGGCAAGCCGATGCAGAACGTCTATGCAAAGCGCGAAGTGCTGGTCTGCGGCGGCGCGTTCCAGTCGCCGCAATTGCTGCAGCTCTCGGGCGTCGGCCCGGGCGCGGAATTGCAGAAGCATGGCGTCACGGTTGTGCACGACGCGCCGGACGTCGGCCGCAACCTGCAGGATCACCTCGATGTCTGCGTCATCTATGACATGACGAAGCCGCTCTCGATGTACTCGCTGACCAAAGGCTTGAAGCAGCCGATGATCGGCATCGAGTACATGCTGACCAAGCAGGGCCACGGACGAACGAACCATTTGCACGCGGGCGCCTTCCTGAAGACGCGCGGCGAGTTGGATCGGCCGGACATTCAGCTGCACCTTGTGAATGCGCAGATGCGCGACCACGCGCGGGTCAAGGCTGACCGCGATGGCTTCACCATTCACGCTTGCCAATTGCGCCCCGAGAGCAAGGGCACGGTGACGTTGGCCTCGACCAACCCGTTTGACGCGCCGGCGATCGATCCGCGCTATCTCGCGGAAGAAAACGATCGCCGCACGATGCGTGATTCCGTGCGCATTATTCGCGACATCGTCAAACAGCACGCGCTTGATCTTTATCGCGGAGCGGAATTCGCGCCGGGTGAGCACATCCGCACGGATAGCGAGATCGATGCGTGGATCCGCCGGAATGGCGAGACGATCTATCATCCCGTCGGCACCGTGCGCATGGGTGCGGACGCGAAGGCGCCGTTGGATGAGCAATTGCGCGTGCGCGGTGTCGATGGCCTGCGCGTGATCGACGCCTCGGTGATGCCGACGCTTATCGGCGGCAACACCAACGCGCCGACGATCATGATCGCGGAAAAAATCTCTGACTTGCTGCGCGGCAAGCCCTATCTGCCGCCGCAGGACGCGCCGATCGCCGAGGACGAGCGGGTGGCGGTTTGAAGCTGGCGGCGCGCGCGGTCGCCGCGTTTGGCGCTTTGCTCGGGCTGGCTGGTCTTGGACTGCAGTATTGGCTGCTCTACGCGGACATGTCCGCGAACGGCGCATCGGCGCTCGACGTGCTGTGGCGCTTCTACGTGTATTTCACGCTGCTGACCAACACGTTGGTGACGCTTGTGTTTGCGCGCGCGGTTTTGAAGCCTGACAGCCTTGAAGGGCTTAACGCGCCGCGGGTTGAGCTGATGGCGGTCACGTCGATCATGTTCGTGTGCATCGTCTATAACATATTGCTCGCGCCGCGTTGGGATCCGCAGGGCTGGCAGAAGCTCGCTGACGTCATCGTCCACAATGCCGTGCCAGCGCTTTTCCTGGTTTTCTGGGCGCTGCGGCCGCATGGCGGTTTGAAATGGGCCCACGCGGTCTTCGCAGGGCTCTGGCCGTTGGCGTATGCGATGTACGGGCTTTCGCGCGGCGCGTTGGACGGCTTCTATCCGTATTTCTTCATGGACCCGACGTCGGCGAGCTACGCTGAGATTGCGATCAACGTGCTGGGTCTCTTCCTGGCGTTTCTAACCGGTGCGCTGTTGCTTATCGGCATCAGCCGCGCACTTGCGCGCCGCAAGTCGTAGAAACGCCACAGACGCGGATCACCCAAGCGGCGCCTTATCAGGAGCCGCCCATGCGCGTTCTGTTCATCGCAGCCGCCCTTTTCGCCGCGTCGATCTCCACTGCCTTTGCTCAAGACGATATGGATCGCGCCGAGCGCGAGCTTCGTGACGCGATGGCGCCGGCCGCGTCGCAAGGCGCGGTGGTTGAGCGGGTGTCGCCGGACGAGGTGCGGGTGCGGATGCCATCGGAGATTACGTTCGACTTCAATCGTGCTGACTTGAAGCGGGAGTTCATGCCGCGCATTTCAGACCTGGCCCGCACGCTTGGCCGCTACCCGCGTATGTCGGTCAGTGTTGTTGGGCACGCCGATGCGATCGGATCGGACGACTACAATTATCGCCTGTCTGAAAGGCGCGCCTGGTCGGTGGGCGAAGCGCTTGAGCAGTTTGGCGTTTCACACCGGCGCATTGATACGCGCGGAATGGGTGAAATGTCGCCGATCGCGACCAACGCCACCGAATGGGGGCGCGCGCAAAATCGCCGCGTGGAGATCAGCGTCCGCCGGGACGATATCTGGCGCGATCCAAAGTAGCGATCAGGCGCGGAGGCGTTTGCGCTTCGCGGGCGCGGTCTTGGGTTGTTGGCGAAGCCTGCGCTTGCGTTCAGCCAGCATGCCGCTGAGCTTTGCCGCGAGCTTCGTTGCGTCGCTGGCGGGCTTGCAGTGCGGGAACCGTGCGACGATCGCGGCCGCCGTTTGAGCTTTGTGTTCGAGTGACGCGGTGAGCATCACTTCAATCTCAGGGCGATGGCGGTGAACCCATTGCGCCAGCGCAAAGCCGCCGCCTTCGCCGGCGAGTTGCGCGTCGCTCAACAATACGTCGATCTCGGGGCCCGCGACGAGAATTGCGCGCGCATCGTTCGCATCGACGGCTTCGATTACAATGATGTCGCACGCACGCAGGTATTCGCCGAGCGCATGCCGCACAAGCACATCGGCTTCGACGAGAAGCAGAGTCATTTCTTTTTTGCGGGGGGATTTTCGCGCCGCCATGAGTTCCTTCTTGTTCCAATCTACTTGACGGCAACCAACGGCTTGTAAATCGCCCCGGTTCCGTAGATTACCGTAAGAAGGCCAAGCGCGGTTTGAAGCGGGGCGGTCGTGTGTCATGCGCGGGGAACTTAGGCGGGTAATAGGCATTCTTGGGGTGAGGCGGCGGGTGCGGAGCAAATGAGTCCGGCGGAAGAAAGAATGCCTGAGCAGCAGTCCGACGCTGAGCCTGTGGTGCTTGTCGTCGAGGACGAAGTGCTCATTCGATTGGCCGCCGCGGACCATTTGCGCAGTTGCGGTTTCAAAGTGGCGGAGGCGGGCAATGCGCGTGAAGCGCAGGAGCTTGTGCTTGCCGGCCTGAAAGTCGATCTCGTGTTTTCCGACATCACGATGCCGGGTCCGATGGACGGCATTGGTCTGTGTCAATGGCTCAACGAGCATTCGCCGGGCGTGCCGGTGATCCTGACTTCGGGAGTGACCAGTTCGCTTGAGGCGGCCAAGCAAGCGTGCGCGAACGTCCGGTGGCTGGCGCCAAAGCCGTACGACTATGACGGCATCGTCAGAGAAATCCGCGTCGCGATCGCCGCACGCTCTTAGTCGTTTACGACAACCAGACGCATGCCTTTGGGCGCCTTGGCTTCGGGCGGGTGAAGCGAGCCCAGACGCAGCATTTGCACGGTGCGCCCGTCGAGGAAGTGTTCGCCGCCGAGGCACTGGAAGAGGCCAAGATAGCGTTTACCCAAAGTGGAATCGACCTTGAGCGGCGTGATCAGGATTTCCGCGCCGAGTTTGCGGCCGCAGACCGTTTCGGCGGTCACCCGCGCGATCGCCGGTTCGTTGGCGGCGGCGCAGGCATCGATCAGTGCGTTGATCAGCGCGAGGTCGGGCGGGAGGAAGAAGCGTGCGAAATCATGCTCGCGCAAATCGCGGCCGAACACCCTGATCAAATCCTGACCAAAAGTGCGGATGGGTAAACGCCCTTCCTTGGTGCGCTCGATGACAAACAGGCGCTCAAGCACCTGGTCCGCGCCGCCTTTGCGGGGCGTCGCGCCAGTTGCTCCCGCGAGCGCGCGCCCGTAGGCGAGCAGCGCCCGTGTATCGGGATGAAAGGTTTCTTCCCCCATCATTAATCTTAAGCGCCGTGCTCTGTGTTCGAGTGCGGTGTTCGACACGCAAAGCTTGCGCCCCGTTTGGGCCTTTGAAATTGGGGAATTTCGAGTTTTTCCGGTCCGCTTTCCCGCCGCGGGCGAGACTTGGCCTCCTGCTTGCACCTGCCAGGGCGAGATTCAGGAGAAACGGCAAATGATCGTTCCAACGCGATACATTCTGGCGGCGATCGCATTCGGCGTGGCCGCACTTGGTTTATTCCTGCTGCCGACGGATGCTTCGGCTTGCGGCAATGGCGGCTGCACGCCGCGTCCGCCGTGCCAGCAAAGCTGCAACCCCACGCCGCCACCGCCGCCGCCGCCTTCGCGTTGCTGCGAGCGTCCGGTTGTTGTGGTGCCGCCGCCGAACGTGCCGCCGCCGAATGTCGTGGTCATCAACGCCGGCGCGCGCGCTCAAGCGCAAGCCAGCGCAACCGCCATCGCGATCGCCAATGTCCGCACCGGCGACACCATCATCCGTCAGAACATGGTGATGGAAGCGGGCGCATCGGCCCAAGTTCAAGCCGGCGCGTTCGCGGTGATGGAAGCGACGGCGCAAGCTGAAACGGTTGCGCGGGAGCGTGACCTGCTCATCCAGGCCATCTGCTATGACGCGCAAGGCAATCCGCACCCTGCCTCGCAAGTCTTCGGCGGCCGTGACGTGGCGCACACTTATGCGGGCGAACTCTATCGCTGCATGTCCGGCACGCGCATGCGCTACACGTTCGACCAGCGGTCCTACGATTGCGAGCAGGGCCAGGCGCTCTGGTACGAGAACAACCGCGTCGAATGCCGTACGCAGATTGCACGCCGTCCGTGCAACGAGCGTTCGCTGCTCCGCCGCTTTGGTCCGGGCGACAAAGTCGTCCGCATCCGTGACACCGAAACGCGCACCACCCAGTCCGAGACCACGTTCAATGCCGCCATGACCATGGACGGCGGCGTCGGCCAAGGCGTGTGGTGATCACCCAGTTCTTCAACACGTAGCTCTCTCCCACCCACTCATCTTAAGGCCTCCCCTCGGCCTGCCCCCGCGCAAGCGGGGGTTTTTGTTTGTGAGCGGTGGTGAGGATGCGCGTCGGCGCTAGCCGCCGATGCTGATCGTGGTGAGCGGCGCGCCGTCGCAAACGATTTGCACGGATGTGTATGGGCCGGCCGCGGGTCCGAAATAGCGGACCGGATGCGCGGTTACGACCTGGGCTTGCATGCCGCTTGGAGCGCGCAGCGCGAGCGTGAGTACGGTGGCGGTTGCGCCGGCGGCTTCGTTGGCGTTGCGCGCAAGCGAGACGCCGTAGCCCGGCGTTCCAAGATCAATTTCACCGCTGACCGTGAGCGTCGGCGATGAGCCGGCGCTTAGCTCCGCTTCCCAATTGCGTTGCGCGAGCACGCCGCACGGGAGCGCGGCTTCGGCGCCGGCTTCGGCTTCGGTCGTCGCGGGCGCCTCCGTTGTTGTGGGCGCTTCCTCGGTAGCGGCGGGCGGTTGGCAGGCGGCCGCGAAGGCGCCGAACGCCGCTGTGGCCAGAATGTGTGTGAACTTCATGAGCTTCCTCCCCGTTCCAAACTGCGTGCGGGCACCGTGCAAAAGAACCGGACCTTGCGCAACAGCCTTGAGGCGCCGGGCTAGAAACGCAGCGTTACGCTGAGGTGCCAGTAGGTCACGTCGTGGGCGCCGCGTGCAATGAGTTCGTCGCCGACATCGACATAACTGACGTACGGATTGATCAGAACGTTGGCATTCGGGCGCCATGCGAGTGAGATCGCGGCTGACTTGCCGACGAAGGTTTCATCGCCGCCCGATGTGCCGGCGAGCGCGGTGCTGCCCGCATAGACGTAGTCGGCGACGTCGCTGCGCCAGACGCTGGAGAGCTTGAGATTGAGGGTCACGTCCTCGGCGGCGGTCAATCCCACAAGCGCCGCGGTTTCGATGGTGTTTGAGAAACTTGCGAGCCCGTTTTGGCCGAACCATTGGCTGGTTGGAAATGGTGGCGCGAATGTGCCCTGGGTGTCGTCGCTGAGATCGGAGTCGCCGCTGCCATAGGTGACGCGACCGCTGACGCGCGGTGTGAGCGGCGCTTCGGGAAAACGCCAACCGATGTCGAACATGGCGCCGAAGGCTTCGATGTCGGCGTCGCCGAAAGCGCCGGTCTGGGCGGTTGCTTCAGTGTCGAAGTCGAAAGCGCCGCGGCGGCCCGCGAGGCGCGCGCCGATGCTGATGCGATCGTCATTGCGCGTTACGCCGCCTAGCGCCGCGGCGTCGCGGTCGACTTCGTAGGCGTAGAGGCCGAGCGTGTTTGCGCCGAACGTGCCTTCGAGGCGCGCGCCGTAGAAGTCCTGGCCGCCATCGGGCTCGTCGTCGAAGACGCCGTGACCGTCAGTGACGGGGCTGCCGCCGAAGAGGTCGGCGCGCCAGCGCCCGCTCGTGAACATGAGGCGCACCATGTCGTGGCGCTGGCGCACGTTGCCGGAATCACGGGTGGTGACGAAGCGCGGGCCCAGCGCCAGCTCCTGGCGTCCGGCCCGCGCCGTGAAGTGCCCGCCCGGCCCGTCGAGCGAGATGTCAACGAACGCCTGCTGAATGTCGAACTCATTGTCGTCAGTGGTTGCAGGGAGCTGGCGCCCGATGCCGTCGTGTGCGCCGAGTTGCACGAAGACGCGGGCGTGATCGGCGAAGCGAAGATCGGCGTGCAGCAGCAAACGTTGCAGCAGCCACTCGTCCGCTTCGACATCGGCCAGGCCAAGGCGAGGCGCATCGAGCGATGAGAAGCGCCAACGCGCATCGCCGCCAACGGAGAGCGTCACGCCGTCGGCGACATCCATGTTCTTGAATCCGGCGCCGAATGGACGGTTGTCCACATCAACGCGGCGCCAATCTTCGTCGAAGCGCTCGGATCGGAACGGCGAGGCGTCCTGCGCGTGGGCAGGTCCTCCTGGGAGCAACGTCGCGGCGGCGATGCATGTGCCTGCGAGCAGGTCGATACGTGTGCGGTGCGCCGCCGGCATTGTTTCCCCCGGGCGCAATCTAGCGGCGGCCCGGGGCGGGCGCCATTCGGTCGTTTGGCGCAGGCGTTGGGTGCGTTCCGAAGCGGCAATTGGCTGGTTCGGGCGCCCTTGCCCTGGACAAGGCCGGGGAGCGCAACTTATCTCCGGCGCATGACCGCTCTAGACGTCCGCTCCGCCCGCCCTGACCAGCTTGTTTCCGGCGATAAGGGCAAATGGGAGATCATCGTTGGCCTGGAAGTCCACGCCCAGGTGACTTCGCAAGCGAAGCTGTTTTCGGGCGCGAGCGCCGCTTATGGCGGCGATCCGAATGCGCACGTCTCGCTGGTGGATGCGGCGATGCCCGGGATGCTGCCGGTGATCAACAAATTCTGCGTCGAGCAGGCCGTGCGGACGGGTCTTGGCCTCAACGCCAAGATCAACACCAAGAGCCGCTTCGACCGGAAGAATTACTTCTATCCCGACTTGCCGCAAGGCTATCAGATTTCGCAATTCAAAGACCCGATTGTCGGCGAGGGCGAGATCGAGATTGAGCCGGATGGCGATGATCCGGTTACGATCCGCATCGAGCGCCTGCATTTGGAGCAAGACGCCGGCAAGTCGATCCATGATCTGTCGCCATCGGAAACGTTCGTCGATTTGAATCGGGCGGGCGTCGCGCTGATGGAGATCGTGTCGCGTCCGGATATGCGGTCATCGAAAGAGGCGGCGGCCTACTTCAACAAGTTGCGCGCGATCGTGCGCGCGCTCGGCACCTGCGACGGCAACATGGAAGAAGGCTCCATGCGCGCCGACGTGAACGTCTCGGTGCGGCGCCCTGGCGAGGAGTTCGGCACACGCTGCGAAATCAAGAACGTGAACTCGACGCGCTTCATGCAGCAGGCGATCGAGTACGAGGCGCGCCGTCAAATCGAGATCATTGAAGGCGGTGGTAAGATCGATCAAGAGACGCGGCTGTTCGATCCCGACAAGGGTGAGACCCGCACCATGCGCTCGAAGGAAGACGCGCACGATTATCGCTACTTCCCGGACCCGGACTTGTTGCCGCTGGTGATCGAGCAAGCGTGGATCGATCAGATCAAGGCTTCGCTGCCGGAATTGCCGGACGCGAAGAAGAAGCGGTTTGTCAGCGAATATGGGCTGACGGCGTATGATGCTGGCGTGCTTGCCGGCGACAGCGAAGCGTCCGCGTATTTTGAAACCGTCGCCAAGGGGCGCGATGGTAAGCTTGCGGCGAATTGGGTCACGCAGGAATTGTTCGGCGCACTCAACAAGGGCGGGCTGGAGCTCTCTGCTTCGCCGGTGAAGGCCGAGGCGCTCGGCGCGCTGCTTGACCTGATGAAGGACGGCACCATCAACGGCAAAATTGCGAAAGATGTCTTCGCCAAGATGCTTGAGACCGGCGACGCACCCGGCGCGATCGTCGAGCGCGAAGGGTTGAAGCAGGTCACGGATACCGGCGCCATCGAAAAAGCGATCGACGAGTTGATGGCGGCGAATGCGGACAAGGTCGCCGACGTGCAGAAGAACCCGAAAGCGTTTGGCTGGTGGGTTGGTCAGACGATGAAGGCCACCGGCGGCAAGGCGAACCCGGCTGTGGTGAACGACATCTTGAAGAAGAAGCTCGGCGTGTGATCCGTTGCTGAAACGCGAGCACATCACTGATGCTATCGCGTTTTGGGAGCCGGCGCGGATTGGCTACAATCTCGTCCTGGCGTTGATCACGGCCGCGTTGATCGGTCCGCCGCTCATGAGTGGCGCCTTGCCGTTCAATTTCGTCTCGGTCCCGTCGCTGATCATTCTCGCGGTTGTGGCGAACGTCGCGTACTGCGTGATCTATCCCATTGATCTGTTTCTACAGAGCTCCGACTTTCGCGAGCGGAGGCGCGGCTGGCGCATTGGCTTGTGGCTGACCGGAACGATGTTCGCGGCGGCGCTCACATGGCTTTGCGCGGGTGCAATCGCCAACGAGGTCGTTGATTATGACGTGCTCGCCAAAAGCGGTGAGCGGTTTCATCCGATCGTGGTGCGAAGCGGTGACGGCGCTGATCGCGTCGCTGGCACGGTGTTTGAGATCAGCGCGGCGGAGCTGGCGGCGGCGGATGCGTACGAGGTCGCCGATTACGAGCGTGTGGAGGCGCAGCTTGCGTCGGGATCGCGTGCTTGGGTTTATGTGAAGCGCTGAACGTCGTTGGACGGCGCGTCTTCTGTCCCGCAATGCGGGCCTGAAGGCCCGCGGTCCAAGTGGTCAGCGCGCTCTCGCCGTGAGCGGCGTATAGCGGGCGACGTGGCCGGCGGCGCCGACGAGGTCGCTGACGCCGATCTCGTTGCGCAGATGGGTTTCAAACGAGTGGGCCTGGTAGGCGGCGATGCGATCGCCGCCTGGCATGAACGCTTGAGCCATCACAGCGAACCAGATGTACATCAGCATCATTGACGCCTCCCTCATTGAAGCGGGAACGTCGTTCAATTCGGTTGCGCAAGTCTTAATGCATAAAGTTGCGCCCCGGAGGTGGGGAGGACCTCCGGGGCGCTGGTAGGCATCTGGCTCAAGCCACGAGTTTATTGGCTTGCGATGATGCCCAAGATGACGCCGGTCGCGATGCCGACGAGCAGCAGATCGCCACGATCGTCGCGGACATAGTGGTAGCCGCGCGGTGGTTGGCGGTAGCCGTAGCGGTCATAGTCACGCACCACGACATAACGATCGCGATAGTAGCGCGGAAGGCGCTCACCGCGACGCCAGTTACGATAGCCGTAATCTACGTCGCCGTAAGCTGACGGCGGCGGACCGTAATACCATTGACCACGATAATTGTAGCCGTTGTAGCGGCGGTCATCCCACCGGTCGCGACGCGCTTCGCGCCGGTCATACCGATCGCGGCGGTCCCGGCGATCATAGCGATCGCCACGGCGGTCATCGCGTCGCCAATCACGGTCACGGCCGTCACCGTCACGGTCCCAACCGTCATGATCATTGCCACGGCCACGATGTTGTGCGGCAGCTTCCGTCGACACGGCGAGCGGGGCTGCGAATGTAACGGCGGCGAGAGCCGCCATTGCGAGACGTTTCTTCATAGCGAGGTCTCCTTCCTGCTTCCCTTGAACGGCCCCGTTCAAAAGAAGGTCCCTCTTCATGGCGCACTGTGTCAGGGCGTGACTGAACCTCACCTGAATCACGTTGGAACTCCCGGCAGCAATTGCGTCAGGACGCGGCAAATAGCGGCGCGTGCAACATTCCGGCAGACCCTGCCGCGATTTTTTGGCGCCGCTCACAAGGGCGTGAGATGACGTGAGATGAGGTGTGTCTTTGCTTGCCGCAGCGGGCACTAGCGTCGCCGCGCTTTCGCCCCCATGTTCCCGTGACGCCTGGGAGCGCGCTGATGACATCACCGATCGAACTTTATTTTTGGCCGACGCCGAACGGGCTGAAAATTTCGATCGCGTTGGAAGAGATGGGATTGGCGTATGTCCTAAAGCCGGTGGCGATCGGCAAGGGCGATCAATTCAAGCCTGACTTCATGGCGATCTCGCCGAACAACCGCATGCCGGCGATCATCGATCCGGATGGGCCTGGCGGCGAACCGATCTCGGTTTTTGAATCGGGCGCGATCCTTCAATACCTCGGGCGCAAGACCGGCAAGTTCTATCCGGGCGATGAGCGTGCGCGTGTCGTGGTTGATGAATGGTTGTTCTGGCAAATGGCGGGTGTGGGGCCGATGTTTGGACAAGCGAGCCACTTCCGGAATTATGCGCCGAACCTCGTCGATGATCCCGAGAAGATCGCTTACGGCGTCGCCCGCTACAATAATGAGGTCAATCGTTTGCTGGGCGTGCTTGATCGGAGGTTGGACGGTCGCGCGTTTGTAGCTGGCGATTACTCCATCGCGGACATGGCGTCTTACCCATGGATTAAGATCGCCGCCGTGTTCGGCCAGGACTTCGCCGCGTTCCCGCATGTGCAGGCTTGGCTTGATCGAATTGCGGCGCGTCCAGCTGTGCAAAGGGGCGTTGTTGTCGGCGCGGAGTTGCGCCGTCCGCCGCCCGCGCCCGGCAGCGCCGAACAGAAGGAAGCAGCGAAGGCGCTGTTTGGACAAACTAATGCTTCGGTAACCGCCGCGCTCAAAGGCCAAGCATAAAACGCGGCTAACGCGCATAAATCGAAACACAACTTCCGGCGCTTAAGCTTATCGCAAGTAAAGCACGATAATGCTCCACCCTGACGGCGCGAAAAATGCACGTCGGTGGGGGAAACGTACACGGGCAAAGCCCGGGCGTTTCCGAGTGGTACAAGGGAGCAGCCAAAATGGCGTTCACGGATATGGAAATCGCTGAGACGCACGAAGCTGTGCGCCGCCAGGGCGATAGCGACAATCTTTACAAGCTGGGCCTGATCTATTCGACCGGCCAGGAAGTTGACCTGGTGCAGGCGCACATGTGGTTCAACCTTGCCGCGTCGCGTGGCTCGCAAGCAGCCAAGGAATGCCGCCGCGAACTCAGCGACATGATGACGAAGGACCTGGTCGCGGAAGCGCAAAAGCGCGCGCGCGAGTGGCTTTCAGTAAAGCATCACTAATCGATATTAGCGATTGGCTGTCTGGACGCCCGCGCAAGCCGCGCGCGCGCAGATCCAATCGCTGACGACTTGGCTAAAGCGCGGGTCGTACGCGGCCACGGCTTGGCCCGCGCCGACACGGGCGAACGAACTCGCCTGACTTTCGGTTCGCACCATGTAGTGGTCGAAATCCTCGATAGTCGAAAGCGTGGCGTTGCCGGGGTGGGCGGCGTTGGCGACGGCGAGCAGGCGTTCGTGGTCGGCGGCCGAGGTGAGAAAATCACTGTCGCCGTAAATGAAGAGAATGGGCGCCGACACCGCGGACCAATCGGCGCCCGGATTTCGCTCGGTGAGTTGGATCATGTAGGCCTGCGAGGCCGGCAGCGTGACGAGTTCGGCGCACTCGGGGCGCTCCGTGAAAAGTTGTTCGACGGGCTCGCGGGCGAGAAAAGCGCGCGATGCGCAGTGCGCTTTGGCGATGAGGATGGCGTCTGTTTCCGCCGGCGAGGCGCCGCTGAGCTCAATTTGGCGGCGGGTATTGATGAGGTCGTACTCCATCCAGGTGACGCCGGCGCCGTCGGCGGCGATGACGCCCGCTGTGCGATGACGCTGCGCCAGAGCGGGCGCGTGCACGACGCCGATCGAGTGACCGAAGACAAAGACTTGAGTTGGATCGACGCGGCGGTCGGCGCGCAACGCCGCGAGCGCGGCGTCGTAAGCCGCATGTTCGGCTTCGAAATCGACCGTGGCGCAAGCCGCGCCCTGGCTGTCGCCCATGCCGCTCTTTTCAACGCGCATCACGACCAAGCCCCGACGGGCGATGTCGTGCGCTACGTTGCGATAAGGATCGGGAGCGTTTGCGTCGTCGATTGAATAGCAGCCGATGCCGCCGACAAGCAGCATGGCCGGGCGGCGATGACGCGCCCCGCGCGGCGTCGTGACGATCGTGCGCCGCAATGTGTCCCCGACGCGAATGCTCTCGTAGGTGATGCTGAGATCGGGCGATTGTTCGCGCGGCGCCTCGGCGAGACGAACCTGCAGCGTCCGGGGTGCGCCGGCGCGTGTGATTGTGAATGGCGTCGCGTGGCTTGTGCTGGCGCCGCGCGCGGCGGTGACGAAATCCCGTGTGTTGGCGATCGTTTGGTCGCCAATACGGGTGACAACATCGCCCATGGCGAGGCCGGCGCGGGAGGCTGGAGTGTCGTCGCGCACTTGGCTGATTTGCACGCCGCCCTCGACGTTCGCGGCGCTGGCGCCGAGCACGGAACGGCGCGGCAGTGTTTGTTGCGCATCGGCGACGGCGATTGGCATGAGCGCGAACGCGCACGCGGCGGCGAGATATTTGATCATGACGCGATGCTAAAGCGCCCGGCGTCGACGTCGCGGCAGCATCGACCAAGCGGCAAGTCGCTGCGACGAAGGATTTGTCCCGTCGGGGAATGCGCGCGCTAGTTTGTCCGGTTGCCGCGGAGGTCGTAATAGAAGCTGAACTGCACAGGCAGGGCGTCGCGCACGTATTGCTGCATGAACAGGTTCACCTGGCTGATGCGTGAGCGCGGCACATAGACGACATCGTAGCGCTGAAGCGGCTGTGCGTTTGGCAGGCCATTGCGCACGGCGCGCATGGAGAGATCGATTTCCGTCACGCTGGTCTCGCCGCTGGCGCGGGAGAGAACGAGCACGTCGCTGCGATGGGCGCTGGGCAGGAAGCCGCCGGCGAGGGCGATGGCCTGGAAGGCGTCGATGTTGGCGGGCATCTCGTAGATGCCGGGGCGCGCGACTTCGCCGCCCACAAAGACTTGCCGCGATGCGTATGTGCGCGGCGTGACCGAAAGCTCGGGCATGCGCAAATGCGCGGCGTACGCCGATACGAGGATGTCACGGAGTTCTTCGGAGGTGAGGTCGGCGGCGCGGACTGCGCCGATGAGCGGCAAGGCAAGGCGTCCATCGGGGCCAATCGTTGCGCTTCTGGAAAGTTCCGGCGCCGAGAAGATCGTGATCTCGACTTCGTCGCCGGGAAAGAAACGGTATGCGGGCGATTGATCGGAATACGCCATGGCGGGCGCGGCAGCTTCGGTTGCGGCCGGTGTTTGTGCGCTCGCGGCCGGGGCGGCGAACAACAGTGCGAGGCAAGCCAGCGCGACACGCATCGTGAAACTCCAAACTCTTTGTTAGCGCGCCCACGGTTAACGAGGCGTCGGCGCAAGATGCCTGCATCTGGTGAATGCTTGTTTACCAAGTGCAGGCAAGATCGTTGCGCCCACGATTGAGGAGCGGCGATGCAAACGAGCAGCAAGGCTGAGGCCACCGGTACGTGGTTCGGCTGGGCGGACGCGCCGCGTTTGAGCTTGGCGGACATGGCGGCCTTGTTGTGGGCCGAGCGGATGCTCGTGCTGACCATTGGCGGCGCGATCTGCGCGCTTGGCCTCATCGCGGCGCTGGCCGCGCCGAAAACTTATACGGCGCGCTCTGAATTGATCGTCCGGATGGGCGAGGAATATGTCTATCAGCCGGTCGCGGGCGGCGCCGGCGCGGGCGCGACGCCGGACATGCAAACGATCGTCAACGCCGAGATGCGGCTGATTGGATCTGGCGCCGTGGTCCGTGGCGCGATCGAAAGCGTCGGCATCGCGGCGCTTTATCCTGACATTGCGGCGTCGCCTGGCTCGGATGGGCGCAAACTGGCCGCGGCTGAGCGCGCCTTCGCGCAACATCTCACTGTCGAAACCGCGCCGCAGACGCCGGCGATCGGTCTGTCGTTCGAGCATCGCAACCCGGAGACGGCGGCGGCGGCGCTGAACGCGCTGGTGCAGCAATACTTGGAGCATCGGCGCGAAGTGCTTGTCGGCGGCGAGTTTGAGGCGCTGACGCAGGAGACGTCCGATCTTAGCACGCGAGCGGGGCAAGCGACCGCAGCGCTGTCGGCGTTCCTGACCGAACATCAGATTGGCGATTTTGAAAGCGAATTGGCGGCATTGGCCGCGCGCGCCGGCGATATTGAAACGCAATTGTTGGATGCGCAAACGCGCGTTCGCGAGGCGGACGCCCGTAGCGCCGCCCTTCGCCAGCGTTTCAACTCCGAGCCGGAGCAGATCGAGCTTTATCAGGAATCCGACGCGCGGCGCGATCTGGTCGAGGCGCAAATGCAACGCGAGCGCCTGCTCGCGGCGTATCAGCCGGACGCCATGCCGGTGCGGGAAGTCGATCGCCGTATCGCGCAATTGCAGGCATTCCTCGCCGGCGGCGATCCGCCGAGCATTACGCGCCGTGGGCCAAACCCGGTGCGCCAGGATATCGCCAGCCAACTCTATGCGATGGAGGCCGAAGCGCGCGCGCAGCGTGGGCGTGAAACGGCGCTCACCCAACAGCGCACGGAGGTCCGCGGGCGGTTGCGTGCGATGCAGGCGCTTGAGCCGCGCTTCCGTCAGCTGCAACGTGATCGCTCGACGATTGAGACAAACGCGCAGAATTTCGCGGCGCGCGCCGAGGAAGCGCGCACGCGCAGCCAGATGCTGGGGCGCGCGACCGACAATATCAGCCCGGTCGAAACCGCATCGGCGCCGACGCAAGGCAAGAGCCTGCGTTGGCCGATCATGATCGTGACGCTGCTGATCGCCGGCATCGTCGCGTTGGCTGCGGGTTTGTCGCGTGGATTGATGCGCCGGAGCTTTCCGACGCCGTCCGCCGCCGCGCGTGCGCTGCAGACGCCGGTGCTGGCGGTTATGCCGCGCCAACAGCAACAAAAACAGCCGAAGGCAAAGCCGGAGAAGCCGCAAAAAGCGGCGGGCGGCAAGCCTGAGCTAACAATAGTAGAGGGCGGCGCATGAGCGGACCGGCATTTTCCGTCGACGGCGTACTCGATGCGCTGGCCATGCAACCGCGCCGCCGCGATGGTTCGGGGCGCGCGATCATGTTTGTGGCCGCGCGTCCAAGCGAAGGCACAACCACCGCCGCGCGCGCGGTGGCGCACGCCGCGGGGCCGGGTGCGGTGTACGCCATCGATCTGGATATTCGCCGCAATGCGTTGGCGAAAGTACTCAACGACGATGGCGCATTGGGACCGCGCATTGATGGCGATTTGAACGGTCAGCGGTTCTATACCGTGCGCGACATTGCCGAGCCGCCGCCCGCGTTCTTCTTTCATCGTGTCGGCCGCACGCGCATTTACACTGGGGTGTTCGATATGCGCATGCTGCCCAACGGCGCGCGTGTCGGAATTTCAGCGCGGCCTGATTATTGGGACGCCGCGCGTTCAGGCGGCGCGTTCGTGGTCGTCGATGCGCCGGCGCTTGAGACAAGTTCGATCGCGTTGCGGGTTGCGCCGCACATGGATGGAGTCGTGCTCGTCGTGGGCGCCGGGCGCGGGGCGGCGCCGGCGGCGATGGAAGCGCGTGAATTGCTCCTGGAGAGCGGCGCGAACCTGATGGGGCTTGTCTATGCTGGCGCGGATGCGCCGGCGGTCGCGATCGACCGGTTGCTGCGTCACGCTGGCTGACGTACCAGCGCCTGACCATAAAAGCGCTGTTCGCAGAACCAGAACACCTTGCCCGCGCCGCGCGCGGCGCGGTCCAGCATTGTCAGCGCGCGCGGGGTTGAGCCAGCGACCATGAGGGCGCTTGCCGCGCCGTACACGATAGCTTGCGCCGCGCCGACGCACATGTGGCGCGCGAGCGCTGGAATGTTGCGCGCCGACCAGGCCAATTCGCAGGGACCCTGGCCGTAGGCGAAGGCGCGCTTGAGGCCGTGCGCGAGGTGTGTGCGCTCGGCGCCGAGATGTTCGATGACGATCGCATTGCTTGCCCAGGCGAAGGATGCGCCCGCTTGGGCCCATGACGCGAACAGGGCGTCGTCTTCACCGCCGCGTTGGTCGGTGCGGGTGTCGAACGGTTGCGCCTCGTCGAACATGGCGCGCGGCTGCAGGGAATTGCCGATGCCGTAGGCGTGTCCGCATAGGCCGCTCTTTGAAGGTCCGGCGCGCGTATAGAGGTGTTCGTAGAACTCGGCGTGCCCCGTGTCGTGACCGGCGCGCGCGCGCACCGGTCCGAACACGCTTTGCGCGCCGGTGTCACGGCGCACGGCGATAAGGGACGCCAGCCAATCGGGCGATGCTTCTTCATCGTCATCCAGCCAGGCGATGAGGTCGCCGGTGGCGAGTTTCAGCGCCGCATTGCGTGCCTGGGCGACGCCTGGTTTCGGCTCATGCGTCCACCGAAATGGCGCCGGCGCCTCAGCTTCCAGCTTTTGGAAAGTCGCTATTGCCGAGCCTTCCGGTGAATTGTCGACGGCGATGATCTCGAATGAGGTCACGCCGCGTTGGGCGAACACGCTGCGCACCGCGCGGATGAACGCTGCTGGGCGACGGAATGTCGGGATGAGGACGCTCACTTCGGTCATGGAAGTCTCCGCGCGAGCGCCGCCGACACGGGCAAAATGACGAACCCGAGTTTGCGCGCTTCGGTCAGCAGCGCGTTGAGGTCGCCAGCCGTCGTGCCCCAAGCCGACGGCGTGTCTGAAACATCATGCGTGAAGCCGATTACCCAAGCCTTGCGTTTGGCGGCGGTTTTGAGCGCGGCGTACACGCGCTTCATGGCGCCTTCGCCAAACAGCGGATAGGCGCGCAGTTGCGCAAGATCGGTTCGGCCGACATTGAGGCCAGGCAGGATGCCGCGCGCTGTCGCGAAGCGGGGCGGCAGGTTGTCCTTCAGTATTTTGCTGGTTTCGCCGTACGGAAAGGCGTGGCTGCGCGGTGACGGCGCGCCCATCGCCTGCAGGGCGTCGCGATTGCGCGCCAGGTCTTCGAGCGTTGTGAAGACGTCCTGCCGCGCGCAGTCGGCGTGGGCGGAGGTATGACAGCCGATCTCGTGACCGGCGGCGACGAGGCGCGCAATGTCAGCGGCGGTGTAGCCGACGCCGCACGGGCCGGCGACGCCAGCCATGCCGGATGCGGCGTAGTAGGCGCCGCGCGCACCGTGACGCTCGAGTACGCGGGCGCCGGCGTCGGCGGCGCTGGCGGGAAAATCATCGAATGTGATCGAGAGGATCGGTTGGGCGAATGAGAGCGAAGCGGCGCGCGCGGCGTAGTGCTGCGTCATGCGGCGGCGCACTTTGCTGACGATATCGCGGCGGGGCGCGTAGGCGACGGTCACGGCAGATACTCCGCATAGTGTGAGGCGCGCAGAAGTTTCAGAGCGGCGCAACGCACGCGCATTGGCGCGACGCCGCGCGGATCGCGCGCAAGCCAGCTGTAGATGCGCCGTTGGGTTTTGCGCGCGGGGCTGGCGCGTAGCGCGCTGGCGACGCGATGGGCGGCGAAGCTTTTCACACGCATGGGGTGCTTGCGCGCGAGACGGCCGAAGTTCGGGCCGGCTTCGGCGGACTTGCGCATGAGCGTGCTGACATCGTCGAGGCCGGCGTGGGTGGCCGGGTTGTCGACGTGCATGATCTCCTCGACGCGCGAAACGTCGAGCGCCCAGTCGATGTCTTCAAAGCCCCAGCCGGTGAAGTGATCGTCGAAAGGGTGCGCGAGCAGGAAATCGCGCTCGACCAGGAGATTGGATGAGGCGGTGGCTTGCGCGGACCGGCGTGAACGCCGGCGGGCCGGGGCGCAGTCCGAGCGGCCGAAGAGCGCGTAGTGCAACGCCGTTTCCGGTGTCGGTTCGGCGTGCGCGAGCGAGAGGCCCCCGAACGCGACGCGCGGTTCCTGCGTTGCGATGATGCCGAGCCATACGGAGAGGAACGCCGAGGTGTCAGGCAGCATGTCGGCGTCAAGGAAGAGCACGTGCCGGCCGCGCGCTTCGGCGATCAGCCGGTTTCGCGCGCGGGCGCGGCCGAGATTGGTTTCGCTGATGATGATCCGCGACGGCGCGCCCGTCATTGCCGCGGCGCTCATGACGTTGGCGATGAGTTCAGCGGAAGCCGATCCATCGTCAAACAGCACGAACTCGACGCCAGCCGGGGCGTTGGCGAGGCGCTTCAGCATCGCTGAGGGATCGTAGCGATAGAATGGCGTCAGCACGCTGAGGCGCGGCGTCTGCGGGCGATCGCGGACGATGATGGTTTGTTCAGTCGGCATTGGCGGAACTCGTCATGGTGTGATTGCGGCGGAGGGCGGCGCGCACGACGGCGGGCGCGAGGTCACGAACGCCCATGATGTTGAGCGCGGCGGCGGCGACGCCGTAGGCGATCGCGCCAAGCGTGGCGCTCTGGAAGAGGCCGAGCGTTGTGTGCGGGGCGGGAAACGCGACGACGAGCGCGGCCATCGCGGCGGTGGCGATGGCGATGCGCGTGATGTCGTTGAGCGGCAGGGGCAATGGCAGCAGACGACGGCCGGCGGCCGCGAGAAGGGCTGCGCCAATGCTTGCGCCGACGCTGGCGCCAATGGCGGCGCCGACAGCGCCATGGGTTTGCGACAGCCAGGCTGTGAGCGCGAGTTGCACCGCGCCGGGCGCGAGCATCAGTAGCGCGCGCTGGCCGGTGCGGCGTGTGAGTTGAAACGCCTCCGACCAGTAGTAAAGGCCGAAGCCTGACATGAGGCCGGCGAGGGCGAGCCAGGGCAGCGTCGCCGCGGTTTCCGCGCGCAAGGCTTCGCCGACCATCAAAGTGGCGACAGGCTGTGCGAGCAGGGCAAGGCCGACGCTGGCGGGAACGGTGATCACGGCGAGCAGAATGAAACCGCCGCGCGCCGCCTCGCGCGCCGCGCCCGCCCCGCGCTCTTCGTAAGCCGCGAAAACGAGTGGCGCGAAAGCGGCGCTGACGCCCATGAACACGATGTCGAGCGCGCGCGCCAAGCCGAATGCGGCGGCGTAAGCGCCGAGCGGCGCCGTGCCGGCCTCGCCCGCGAGAATCAAACGCGCGATGGCTTGGACGCCAAGGTCAACCGCCAGCGCGAGCGCGAGCGGCGTGCCGTAGCCGGCATAGGCGGTGGCGCGCTGGACGGAGGGTTCGCCGCCCCGCGCGTGGCGCATAAGCCGCGGCAGATCGACGAGAGCCACAAGCGCGCCCGCCGCGAGAAGGCCAGCGAACGGCGCCGCGGCGCCGAAGTCGAACATGATCAGCAGAGCGACGCCGACCGCGAAACCGACGGTGAGGTAGATGGTTTCGAGCACAGCGTAGCGGCCGAAGGCCAAAGCGGCGCGATCGCTTTCGCGGCCGATCCTGGTGATGAAGCGCATGACGGCAGCGCCCGCGGCGAACAGCGAAAGCGCCGCGATATCGTCGCGCAGTCCAACGAAGGCGAGCACGGTCGCCGTGATGGTGATGACGATGAGGCCCAAGGTCATCGCCAGCACAAGAAGCGTCGCGAAGTGATCGGCCAGGCGTTTTTCGGCGCGCGCGGCGGCGAAGAAACGGAACGCGGCGGACTCAGCCCAGGTGAACGCCAATGTGTGCGCCGCCATGGAGATCGACAGCGCCAGGGCGTAGCGGCCGAAATCCTCGGCGCTCATCAAGCGCGTAAACGCGGCGATCGCGCCGAACCCGATGAGGGCCTGCGCGATCTGTAGCGGCGCGAGCGAAAGAAAGCGCGCGGGACTCATCGGGTGACTTTGTTGTCCCCGATGAGCACCGGCACGGTGCGGACCAGAACTTCAAGATCAAGCCAGAGCGAGGAGCGCTGGACATATTCGAGATCGAAGCGAACCCGGCGGCGGACAGACTGGGCTGAGCTCACCGGACCGCGCGAGCCGTTCACCTGCGCCCAGCCGGTGATGCCCGGCTTCACGCGGTGACGGTGAGCGTACTCGGCGACGATCTCGGTCAGTTCACGCTCGCAGGTCTTCATGCCGACGGCGTGCGGACGCGGGCCGACGAGGCTCATGTCGCCGCGCAGCACGTTGAAGAGTTGCGGCAGCTCGTCGAGGCTGGTGCGGCGCAGGAAGGCGCCGACCGAGGTGATGCGCGCATCGTTCACGCGCACTTGCTGAAGCGGCGCGTCAGGATCGTGGCGCATGGTGCGGAACTTCAACACCGTGATGACGCGATTGTTGAAGCCGTGACGGCGCTGGCGATAGAGAGCCGGACCGGGGCTGTCGAGTTTGACGAGCGCCGCGATCACAAGCATCGGCAGGACGAATGCGGCGGCGAGCAGAGCGCCGATGACGATATCCTCCACGCGCTTCACGAACGCGCGGCGATGATTGTGCGGGCGGCCAGAGACGCACGCGACAGCGGCGCCGCCGAAGCGCTCGACGCGGCGTCCGCGCACGGCCTGGGTTTCAAAGTCGAGCAGAAGATCAACGCGGTTCGGCGCAACGCGGAGGCGCTCGATCATGGATTTGACGCGTGTCTCGGCGGTTTGCGTGACGGTGATGACGATGCGGTCGACGTGCGGCAGGTCATTCCAGGCAAGCAGTGCGTCAACGCCGCCGATGACGGGCGCCGCGCCGACCTTCGCCGGCGAACGGCCGATGCGATCGTCGACGACGGCGACGATGCGTGCTTCGCCGGATTTCGCCGCGCGCGCGGCGAGGCGCCGGGCGGCGTCAGTGGCGCCGATCAGCACGATGTTCTCGGCGAAGAGGCCGCGACGATGCGCGGCGGCGATCCAGATCGCGAGCGCGGCGTGGATGCCGGCGAGCAACATCGCGGCGAACGGCAATGTGGCGGCGAGCGCGGCGGCGCCGCGCGCATCCGGCGCGAACGCGTTGGAGATCAACAGACCAAGGATGGCGCCGAGCGCCAGACCGCCCATGCCGCGCTCGGGGCGGATGCGTGAAGGCGAGAAGCGGTAATAGTCGGTTAGCCAAAGGCCGACCTTCAGAGCGAGCGCCGAAACGATGAACGCGGTCGCCTGGCCGATGGAGAGGTCGAGAAGGCCCGCGCCAGCGCCCCAGAGAGCGGCGAACTGAGCCGCGGCGGCGATGACGATCCAATCGGCCGCTTGGACTAGCTTTGCCGGCAGGCTCGGATCGACGTGCATGCCGCGGCGCGGCAGCGACGGGGCGCCGGCGGCTTCGGGTTGGACCCAGTCATTGGCCGGAGCGTCGGGCGCGACTTGATAGGCGCGGTAAGCAAGATCGGCGGTCGCGAGCGGGAATTCGGGGTCCCCGGGCTGGTCAATCGGCAGACCAAATAGCGCGAATGCGGCGGCCAATTCGGCCAGCCGCTCAGCTTCCGATTGTGCCGTAACAGCCGGCGGCGCGGCCTGGGGCGCCGAAAGCGCGCCCAGAGCGACAACTTCCGCGCCCGTCTGGTCCAAATTGGCGCCCACGAGCTGCAGCGCGGCCTGAGACATAGTAAATTCGCCCTTGAGACTAAAACCGTCCCGGGCGTTCGCGCAAAGGCGGCGCCAATTAAGCATGTGAGGGCGGGCTCAAGGCGCCTTGCCCGGGCCCCGCCGCCGGGATAAGCGGGCCCCTCGCCGGAGACGTGGCCGAGTGGCTGAAGGCACTCCCTTGCTAAGGGAGCATACCTTAACCGGGTATCCAGGGTTCGAATCCCTGCGTCTCCGCCAGCGCTTTTCAGAACGCGTGTGATCTTGCACACCCGAAGAGGCTGCGGCTGGCGCTCGCGTTGTGAAGCCGCTTTGGTAAACACCGGCCCGTTGCGAACTGGGAGTGCTGCGTCGTGGGAACTTGGAATCCGGGACCTGGAGCGACCGAAGGCGACGATACCTACGTCAGTGACCTCGATACGCCCTTCAATGCCGCCAGTGGTGGCGGTGGGAATGACACGATTACTGGCGGCAACTGGCAAGATGGTTTCTTGGCCGGGGGTGATGGCAACGATCGCATCTTTGGCCTTGGTGGCGACGACACGCTTGATGGCAATGCAGGCGATGATGAGTTGGTTGGAGGCGATGGCTACGACGTTCTCACAGATGGCGCCGCGGGCAGCAGCGGCAGCGACATCCTGAGCGGTGGTGCGGGCAATGATATAATTAGGTCTTGGGGCGGCGTTGATGTGATAGACGCTGGGTCAGGCTTCGATGTTCTGTTTTTGCTACGGACTGCCGCGAGCACGGCGCTCACGGTTGATATCGTCGCGCTGAATAACGCGCCCATGGCGCTCGGTGATGGCGGCTCAATTTTTGGCGTTGAGCGGATCGAAGTTGAATCTGGAGCGGGTAATGACGCGCTCTATGGCGGCGCGTACGACGACACGATTTTCGGTGGCGCCGGCGCCGATATTCTGTACGGCCGCGGCGGCGATGATTTGATCCGAGGCGGCGTCGGTAACGACTTGCTTGACGGTGGTGATGGCTCTGACGATTTAATTGGCGGCGGCGGCGTAGATATTCTGTACGGCCGAAACGGCGACGACGTTCTGCGGCTTAGTGCGGGATGGGCCCACGGCGGCGACGGCAACGACGAAATCACCTACGAGAGTGCTCCATTGGTTCAGAATGGGGTGCATGCCTTCGGTGAAGGCGGTAGCGACACACTCTCTGATAGTGACGCAAATTCGAGCGACGAATTTGACGGCGGCGACGGCAACGATTTTCTCGTACATTCCAACGGGACCGACGTTTTACGAGGCGGGGCAGGTATTGACCATGCGTTGCTCTGGTTTCGTTCGGGCGTCGATCTCAATCTAGATTTGCGCGTAGCGGGATTAGGCACGCTGACCCTTCTCGACGGCACGACAATTGGGAGCGTTGAGCAATTTCACATCATCGCATCAGGCGGAAACAACACCATTATTGGAACTGATTACGCCGACACTATCACTACCGGCGGGGGCGCCGATAACATTTGGGGAGGCGGCGGAGACGATACGCTATCGGCTGGCGCCGGAGATTACATAGACGGGGGCGACGGCAACGATGTCATCACCGGCAGCCTGAATATTTTTGCTGCGGCAACGCTCCTGGGTGGCGACGGCAACGACGAGATATATGGCAATATCAGCTACGCTCTCGACGGCGGCGAAGGGATCGACGTTCTACACTTAGTGTTCGCCACAGGCACCGTGTTCACGCTGGGCGATACGTTCGGCGGCGCGGTTCTGAACTTCGAGAAATTGGACATTTCTGGAAGCGGTGACGCCGACATCCTCACTGGCGGCGGTCTGGATGATGTCATTCGCGGGGGTGACGGCAACGATACGCTCATGGGCGAGGGCGGCAATGACGTCCTGGAAGGGCGCTCCGGCGATGACGATATCCACGGAGGCGCTGGCGATGATACTCTCACCGCTGGCCGAGGCGCCGACATCGTCTTCGGAGATGATGGAAATGACGCGATCTATGCGTTGGGGGGATCGGGCCTATCGAGTTCTGTCATCGCACACGCTGGAAACGGCAACGACCAAATCACTATCGATCGATCTGCAGACGTGGATTCAGCTGCGATATTTGGCGATGCAGGCGACGACTCGGTCACAATTCTGAACTTTAATGCGAGCGATCCGCTAGGGGCTGGCTTTCAGCTAGATGGCGGCGACGGCGTCGATACTCTTGAAGTGTTCTATTCAACCTCAGGAACAACGACATTCTCAATAGTGGCTGGCGGGACCGTGGCCGGGGGCATGTCGATCGCCAACTTCGAACGTGTGCGCATCACGCTTGCGGGCAATGGTCACGACACTGTTTACGGCGGCGAGTTCGATGATTTCATAAGCACCGGCGGCGGTGTCGATACGGTGTTCGCCGGCAATGGAAACGACGAGATCCGTCTCGGTGTTGGCGCTGATGTTGCGCACGGCGGCGGCGGCGACGATTTTATCCAAACTTCGAATGCCGATTCCGCGGACCAGCTCTTTGGCGACGACGGAAATGACTACATTACCAGCGTCGCCTTGAACGGTTCTGTGTTCGACGGTGGTCAAGGCGTCGATACCTTGGAGACTTCTTTCAGTGGATTCTCCAGCGGCCTCAACTTGACATTGGCGCCGTTCAGTGGCGGCGGCGTGTCGATCTCGGGTTTTGAGGCCTTTCGTGTTCGTGGAACGAACTTCAACGACAATCTAACAGGCGGCGATTTCGCGGACATTCTCAATGGTGGCGGAGGCGGTATCGATCTGCTTTCAGGCGGTGCAGGTGACGATACGCTTTACGGAGACGATGGCGATACGCTCAACGGTGGGGCAGGGGCCGACTTCTTGAGCGGCGGCGCCGGTGGTTCGACCATGCGCGGCGGAGCGGGCGACGACATATATTATGTGCGTGGCGCCGTTGATTCAATCGTCGAAGCGGTCGGTGAGGGTGTCGATACAATTCAATCCGAGGTTTCCTATTCACTGACGGCGGCCAATGTTGAGAACTTGGTTCTGCTTGATGCCGGTATCAACGACAGCCGAACGCGAACCGGAACTGGCAATGCTGTTGACAATCTGATCATCGGCAATCTCGGCGTGAACATCTTGTCAGGCCTCGGCGGCAACGACACTCTCCGTGGTGGAGATCATGACGATACGCTTTTGGGTGGCGTGGGCGATGATTATCTCGACGGTGAAGTCGGCAATGATCTGATGATCGGTGGTGATGGCGACGACACCTTCGTCGTCAATTCACTCTGGGACGTGGCCCAGGAAGATTCGTCGTCCGGTGGTGCGGACGCTGTGTTTTCCTCAGTCTCATTCGAGATCGGCGCCAATGTCGAGACGCTGTTGCTCACTGGCGCCAGTGCAATTGATGGGCGTGGGAACGCGCTGAACAATACGATTACCGGCAATGGCGCCAACAACGTGCTGAATGGCGGCCTCGGCTCGGACAGGCTGTTTGGCGGCGATGGCGATGATGTCATCTTTTACGACGCCGCCGACGATCTTGCGAACGTGGAGGGCGGCGCGGGTGTGGATGTGCTGGCGTTCACGAGCGGCGCGCCGACAACCTTTGACCTGGCCCTGCACGGCTTCGAATTCGCGGAGGAGCGCTTTCTCGATACTGGCGCAAACCCCTGGACGACGCGCACGGAACGTTACGATACGGCCTGGCGGCTTGATCGCACGACGATCGCTTTTGATGACGGCACGAGCGAGATCACGGATTTCGACGTGTCGAACGGGGCGAGTTGGTCGAGTTTCCTGACGCGCCGGGACGCCTTGGGCCGTACCGTGGAAACATTGTTGACGTATGATGACGGCGTGCGTGATGCGACGATCCTTGATTTCAACCAGAGCGTCTTCTGGTCGAGCTTCGTCACGCGCAGCGACTCGCTCGGGCGTACGACCGAGACGTTGCTCATCCACGACGACGGCACGCGTGACACCACGAATTTCGACGGCGACAATTCGCAGTTCTGGACGAGCTTTGTAACCCGGCGCGATGCGCTTGGCCGGACGACGGAGAGCTTGCTCATCCATGACGACGGCGTGCGTGATACGACGAATTATGATGGCGACAATTCGCAGTTCTGGACCAGCTTCGTCACGCGCCGCGACGCTCTGGGGCGCACGACTGAGAGCTTGTTGATCCATGACGACGGGACGCGCGATACGACAAATTTCGACGGTGACAGTTCTCAGTTCTGGACGAGCTTCGTGACGCGTCGCGATGCGCTTGGCCGAACGACCGAAAGTTTGCTCATCCACGATGACGGCACGCGCGACACGACAAACTTCGATCCCGAAAACAATGTGTTTTGGGATAGTTTCGTAACCCGTCGCGACGCGCTGGGGCGCACGACGGATACGTTGCTTATCTATGACGACGGCAGGCGTGACTCGACGGATTACGATGAGGCCAACGCCCACGATTGGGCGGACGTCGTCTATCGCTATGACAGCGCGGGTATCTTGACGCAGACAATTGTAACGTATGATGACGGAAGCATCATCGTTATCTAAGTTGATGCGTGCTCCGAGCCTGGGTCTGCTAAGCGCCGGCATACGGATGTATCGATGACGCCGAACCGGTGAATGCGACGAGGTGGGGCATGTTTAGGTCCATTGGTGTGGCGGGGCGGCCTTGGGGTGAGCAGGAGCGTGCGCAATGGCGCGCCATGCAATCGCGGCGGCGCAGCTATGAGGCGGACGTGGTCGCGCCGATCGAGGCGTTGAGCGGTCGTTTTGAGCGCGTCGCGTACGGTCAAATCACATACGCTGACGACGCGTACACACTTTACGCATTGCGCAGCCGCGTGATCGGCGCGGCGCTGCCGAATGTCCTCGTGACCGGCGGCGTGCATGGATATGAAACCAGCGGCGTGCTTGGCGCGCTGGCGTTTCTTGATGAGATCGCGGGCGATTATGATGGGCGCGTCAACCTGTTGGTCGCGCCGTGCGTCAGTCCTTGGGCTTACGAGCGCATCAATCGTTGGAACTACGACGCGATCGATCCCAACCGCAATTTCCGGTCGGACGGCCCTCGTGAGGCGACAGCGCTGATCGATCTCGTGCGATCGTTCGCCGGCGATTACCTGCTGCACATCGATCTGCACGAAACGACGGATTCCGATCGGACCGAGTTCGGTCCTGCTTTGAGCGCGCGTGATGGAAAAACGTTCGAGGACGGCGAGGTGCCGGATGGATTTTATCTTGTGGCTGATAGCGCCGACCGCCAGCTTGAGTTTCAGCAAGCGATTATCGCGGCTGTCGAGCAGGTGACCCACATCGCGCCGGCTGACGCGCAAGGGGAGATCATCGGCTCGCCGGTGATTGCGCACGGCGTTATCGAGTATCCGCTGGCGAAGCTTTCGCTGTGCCCGTCGATCACAAATGCGCGGTTCAAGACGACGACCGAGGTTTACCCGGACAGCCCCCGCGCCACCCCTGAGATCTGCATCCGCGCGCAAGTGACCGCCGCGCGCGCCGCACTCGACTTTGCTCTCGGCGCATCAGAGCGCTGACGCGCCGGCTACTGCGGCAACGGATTTTACGGCGCGCCGCCCGACCTCACGATCTGGAACAGGGGAGCAATCGCGGCCGTGTCGCCCTCCGCGGTGCGGCCGTAGAATTGGGGGGATTGCGCGCGCCCAGCTCTGTTCGTCAGGTTGATCACTTCGCTTTGCACAAACGAGCTGAGTTCCTGGCTATCGACGATTCCCAACTGGTCACGCTGATCCGCCCGATCCGATGTCAGCGCTTGCAGCAGAGCGAAGGTGAACACGCCATGGCCTCCGCCCCAGGAAGAGCGTTCGCGTGAAACCTGCTGCTCGGTCGAGCTGGTGAAGATGTAGGTTTCGCGCTGCAGGTTAAGGGTCCGATTTGCCAGGCCCATGTTCACGGCGGCGAACGAGCGACAGGTGTCCAGAAACAGCAGGCTGCGCGCAGGGGTGTTTTGCACCGTCCGCTGCAGCGTATGCCCGGACACCATCAGGTAGTCGAAGAGCTGGCCGTCCGGCTGAATATCCATGCCGTAGGGCAGAAAATAATAGTTGCCGGTTTCGTCGGTTATGCCGTGGCCGGCGAGAAATATGACGACAGAGTCTTCGGGCTTCACACGGGCCGCGCTGGTGAGTTGGGCGAGGTGTCGCTCGATTGCGTCGCGCGTCGCGGGTCCGTCGCATCCCTCGCCATTGTCGCACAGGGTCGTGACGTGGACCTCGTTGAACGCCGAGGTGCTGGCCTGCGAACGCAGCACGTCGGCAAAAGCGCGGGCGTCCGCGATGGCATATTCGAGTGACCGCAGCCGCGTGAGGTTGCGGTTGCGATAGGCGTTTACGCCGACAACGACGGCGTGGAGGTTGCCGACCGCCGGCCTGCCGTTGAGGATTTCGACAGCCTCAAGGTCGCGTGTGCCGAGTTCAAATGTATCGGCGTCGCTCTCATCATTGAGCGATCGCGCGATGACCGTTACTCGCGCCGCGCCCGGCGGCGCCGGGATGCTGCGCGCGATGATCTCGCCCGTCGGAAGCTCTCTTGTCTGGTTCAAATAGGTGCGGCCATTGACATCAATGCGCACGCCGTCGACTGGCCGGCCGCTCGGGGATTCCACCTGGAACGTCACCAGGAGCTGCGGTTCGGCGCCTGACGTGTCAAATTGCACATTCTGAATGCGTGCCACCGGCGGCGCGTTGGCGCGGACCAGCCGAGCGGCTTCCGTGGTGTCCTGCGAGACTCTGACGGCGTCCGCGTCCACGGTCCGCACGCTTTCACCCGACGTGATCGCCGCGATGACGCCGCGAATAATGTCTGGCCTGAAAAAGTTGACGCACGTGCGATCGTTTGGTTCGCAGGACCGGTTGTAGCGGCTGCCTTCTATCCAGTACGGGGCCTCGTCGGGTCCGTTGTTGAGGTGCCATCCGATCAAATCGTCACCGCCCGGGGAGGCGACATAGTAGCCCGAAGGCGTCCAAAGCACCCATGACGACGTGCGCGCATCAACAAAGAGACTGAGCAGAGTGTCGCCTGTGTCGGCGTCGTGCCAGCTTGTGACGCCATTTTGATAGTACGCCACCACGATGCGGCCCGAAGGCGTTATGTTGGTGCGCAACACCGCTTCCTGAGTCAAAACCAGCCAACGCTGGCTATTGTCGGAATTGTACGCGGCGAGAGAGGAGACGGCGCCGATGGCCGTAAAGCTGCCGTCGTTGGCGACATCGACGCTGTAGGAATAATTCGAAGCCAGATTGCTTTCATTGCGAATGCCATCGCGGCCGTCTCTATCGCGCAGCGGCCGGCCGTTCATTTTCGGATCGGTCCCGACGATCCAGTCTGTGATGCGAAGGCGCTCGGCCTGATCGTTGTCGCCATCGAGGCGCGCGAGCTGCGTGCGCGCCGCCTCCTGGTTCACGCGCAGCGGATCGCCCGTTTGCGCATCTTCGAGCAACGCGCTGAGATTGAACGAAAGCGATCTGGAGTTGTCGTCCCGCAGCACAATTTGTTCGCCATTGCGCGACACGAGAAAACTCTCCGGTGTGTCGCGCGCGGGCAGTTCGTCGTACAAGCTCAATGAATAGTCCGGACGGCGGGTTTGGGCGATCACCTCGCCCGCGCCATTCACTGTGGTCAGGCACGGGTCGGTGTTGACGAAAGTCGCGCCGTCTTCGCCGTTTGGCAGCACCTCAATCACATTCTGATCGCTGCACACTTCGAAATCGCGGCTGGGCCCGCCATCCAGGGACCACCGCCGAATGCGTTCGTCGTCCTTGCCGGCGACGTTGCCGCTCAGGCCCGCGAACAGGTAGCGGCCACTGGCTGAAAATTCGACGCCGTTGGCCCATGTCGCGCTGACGTCTCGACCCGTGTTGTCTCGTAGCCCGCCGATTTCCATGGCGCGCTCATATCTGAGTCCATCCGCAACGCTGAACAGGGCCACGATAGTTGGTGAGTGGGTGTCACGCGCCCAGTAACTGACGACCACCTCGCGGCGGTTTTCGCTGTAGGCGGCGTCAACGGGATGGTGCGCCGGGGACTGCAGGTGAGCCTGCGGCGCGCGATTTTCCAGAACGTCCCGATAATAGCGAACCTTGCCGTCGAAACTCGTGGTGATGAGGCCGCGCGCGCCAATGAAGGCCAATGCGTTGACCCGGCCGGTGGTGCGTTCGTCGCCATAGTCGCGATCGCGCCGCGCCACGCTCCAGCTTGCCGTATTCCATACCCAAAGCCCGTTGCTCTCGGCGCCGGCGCGGTCATAGATCCCGGCGGCAAGCAAAGCGCCGTCGGGCGCGTAAGCGAGTTCCGCGATACGGCCGCGCGCGTCGAACGGTGTAGCAACGATTTCCCCGGTCTCGATGCTGAACACGTAGATTCGTGAAGCGCCGTCGCTGCGCGTCTCGCCGCCAGCGGCTATGAAGCGTCCATCTGGCGAAATCGCCACCGAACGCAAGGTGACTGAGCCCGCGTCCCTTTCGTAGTCGCGGGAGATTGGCACGCGGAAGCGCCGCAACGGGCGCAGCGTGTCCGCCCGCCAAAGGATGACAGTGCCATCACGCGAAGAGGTCGCGATCAGCCTGCCGTCCGGCGTTTGGCTGGCGCGCGATATGGCGCCGAAGTGAACCTGTGACCCGAGCCGCAGGATGGGTGCGCTGTCGTAGGCGGCCGCATTTTGCTGGCCCCAAGCCTGATATGACGAGCCGCCGGACGTCAGCATTCCAACGCAGGCGATGACAATTGCCCAACGCGCCATGACCATGAGCGTTTTGTACGCACCGATTTGGGCCATCATTCCCCCTCGCGCCAACGCCGCTCTTTGTTGGGCTTCGCATCGATAAAGGTTGTTGTCGCGCATCATACGTCGGTGAGTTGGTCGAGCAATCGATAGTTCGATTGCGGCACGAAACCCGGAGTGCTATCACAACCAAGACGGCAGCTTTCGACAACCAACCAAACGGAGACGGATATGAGGGGCTATCTTGTTGCTTCGGCGATCGCCGTGTTGATGTGCGCGGCGTCCGGATGCACTGAAAGCAGCAGAACCGCGGATTTGACGGTCGTGCATACTCAGCAAGCGGTGGCCGCGGCGCCGGCCCCATGCCCGCAAGACGCGCCTATGGTCGGCGAACACTGCGCGGGTGTCGATCAAGTCGATCAGGCCGGGGCGGAGTTGCAAAATTCGGGCACCACTCCGTAACGATCGCTTCGGCCGGCTTCGACCGAAGACAAAAGCAAAGTGCGTCGAACGGTGATGTCGCGGCGATCTTGGCCCGTCGCAAGAATGTCCAATGCGCTGTTCGGTGTGGACGTGCGTTCGCTGGCGGCGATGCGAATTCTTCTCGCCGCCGGCATTCTCTTGCGGTTGCAGGATATCTACCCGCACGCCGAAGCGTTCCTGACGGACAGTGGAGTTGTTCCGCGCTCGCTGTTCTTTGAAACGGGCCCCGCCGAGGGTCTTTCGCTCTATTTTTTGAACGGAACGCCGCTATTTGCGGTCACGCTGCTGACGCTGAACGCTCTGGCGGCGGTGGCGCTGTTGTTTGGTTATCGCGCACGGCTTGCCGCCCTGGTGTGCTGGATACTCTCCATCTCGCTCACCCAACGCGCGCCGCTGATCGCGACCGGGGCGGACTATCTTGTCGGGTATCTGCTTTTCTGGGCGATGTTTCTGCCGACCGGAAGCGCCTTTGCTATTGATGCGGCGCTGCGCGAAGAGGCGCGCCCGCGCAGCCATCTAAGCGTCGCCTCGGCCGGCCTTCTGTTGCAGGCCATGTATGTCTATTTTTTCGGCGCTTTGCTGAAGACGGGAGGCGCCTGGCACGCCGAAGGCTCGGCGGTGTATGCGGCGCTGCATCTGGAAACCGTCGTGACCCCGCTGGGGCATTGGCTCCGCAATTTCCCGGACATCACCGTTCCGCTCACGCACGGGGTCTGGTGGCTGGAAGTGTTGAGCCCCGCGATCCTGTTTTTTCCGCTTTGGACGGCGCGCGTCAGGCTCATCGCGATACCGATCTTCATCGCGATGCATATCGGGTTCCGACTTTTTCTCGCGATCGATCAGTTCTGGATTTTCAGCATCGCCTCGCTCATCGCCTTCGTGCCGGGTATTTTCTGGGATTGGTGGGACAAGCGCTATTGGCGCGATCGGCAGCGAAGCATTGCCATTTATTACGACCGTGACTGCGCGTTTTGCCGGAAGATATCGCTTGTTCTTCGTCAGTTCTTCCTGCCCCACACCATTGCGGTCAAACCGGCGCAGGATGAGCCGGGGGTGGGTGAAGTTCTTGAACGAGAAAACAGTTGGGTCGTGATAGGCGACGATGGACGTCAGCGCTTGCACTGGCGCGCGCTTGTCTATGTAACGGAGCAATCGCTGTTCATGCGGCCTTTGTCGTGGCTGCTGGCGCTTTGCGGGGCGCTTGGTCTGGGCAGGCGCACCTATGAGGTCATCGGGCGCAACCGCAGCAGCTTGTCAAAGCTCGTGCCGGCGCCCGGGAGGGCGTTTCGGCTGAGCGCGCCCGTTCAAATCGGGTTGGCTGTGGTGCTGGTGTTTTCGCTCGCTTGGAATCTGCGCACGCATGTTGCCGTGCTCCGCGAAGCGCTGCCCATGGAACATCCCATGGTGCGGACGGCGCGCGCGTTTCAGCTGCTGCAGCGTTGGCGCATGTTCGCGCCGATCCCGCAGCTGGATTATGTGGCGCCCGTTGTCGAAGCCCGCCTCGAAAATGGCGGCGCTGTCGACATGATCAATGGCCGCCCCGGCGCGCCTGCGTATGAGTGGCCGACTTATCCGGTCGAGGCCGTCCGCTCGCCGCCATGGCGCGCCTATTTCAATGGCGTGACCTTCCATTTGCCAGGTTTATCAACGCGCTACTTCACCGCCTACGCCAGCTACATTTGCAGGTCCTGGAATCGTGACCACGCTGATGGCGAAGACATGGAATCGTTGAAGCTGACCTTGTTGAAGGGCCGCACGCTTTCAAACTTCGACAGCGATCGCAGTGGCCGCGAAGAGATGAATTTCAGATGCGTCGACCGGATGGCGCCGTATTAGAGACCGCGCCACGGGATATCGTACAGCGTCAAGAGAACCAGGCTCGCCAGATAGGCCGCGCAAACCATCGGCCGCCCCCGTCCGGCCAGCGTGAGCCCAAGCAGCACCAAGAGCCACCCAAACCCGATCACCGGCGCAATGAAATAGGTCGTCGCGATAAACACGATCATGAGGCAGTGATAGAGCGTGTCGGTCCAACGCCTGCCCCAGACGCCGAGCGCATCGAGCACGATTTGCGCGCCGTAATTCCACCACGTCGCGGCGAGCGCGATCATCGTTAGGGTTGGCGTCACCCCGATCTGCAGGCGTCCGCCCTCAACCGTGACATAAGATGACGACAGCGCGTTCAAGGCGAACTGCGTCTCAGCGGCCGATGTGGCGGGGACGCCGAAGAAGCCGAGCAGGGCCGCGAGGCGGGGATCGGAGAGCAGCATGAACTCGAAGAAGTCGCCGGAGAGGTAGTCCGGCGACAGCGTCTTCTGCACGATCGCGCCGAACATGATCAAAGTCAGCAGGAAACGGGCGTTGGCGCGCAGCAGCTTTTCAGCGTCCCCGGCGCTGGCGCATGAGTGCGCGAGGAGCATCGCCCAGACCCAATAGCAGAGGACGATCTTGTGGTTGTCGGCGACATGCCAATTGAGCACGACCGCGACCGTCGCGAGCAGCGCCAAGAGACCCCAGCACACAGCGCTGCCGGCGAACCGCGGCCACATCGTAAGGCCGACGGCGATCGCAATAAGGGGCAGGCGAAAGTACCAGTCGCTGTAGCCGTAGAAGGCCAGCGTCAGCAGCGTCAGCCAAGAGAGGGTCCAGAGCCGCCGCTCCGGCGTCGCAAACATGTGTGCGACAATGCCGAGCAGGGCGTTGTTGCTTGCGGCGTGCGCTTCAGCGGCTGACGACAACGGACTGCTCCATTTCCGCGTACAGCTGGTTGCGCGCGCCGTCATAGTGCAGTCGCCAATACTCCACTTGCGCCGACGCGACGGCGACAGATTGCGTGGCGCCCGCCTCGTCCAAAATGTCCGCGCGCCGCAGAGTGCGGGCCCACGGGCCAGCAGTGATCCGCCGATCGCGGGATATGGTCTGGTGTTGCACGGACCATCGCGACAGAAACCAGGGCGTGCTCAGAACGCTGTCGCCGAGCGCGTTCAACAGCGCGTTGTCGGGTTGTGTTTGCAGCCGCTGGATGATGCGGCGTTCATTTGGGCTAAACGCTTGGACCGGCCGACGTTCTCCCGCCGCGTCCACCACATATACGCGGACGAAACGCATGCCGGGCGTATCCAGCCCCGCGAACATGCCCATGCCGCCGCCCTTCCAAAGTGAAAGGCCGTGGTTCGCGTGCGCATATAGCTGGTGCGCGTAAATCAGCGTCGCCGCCAGCGGCACCGCCAGCGCCTTGAGAATCCACGGCGCTCTCGAGAAAATTCGCATAGCCTCGCCCCAAGACGCGTCACCGATGAAGCGCCTCGGCTTGTCCGCGCTCAAGTGTAAAATTGCACGCGTGTCCGTGTGCTCGTTTTCAGTGGACAACCGAAGGCCAACAGCGTTGACATAGGGCGCTGGGTTGATGGCGCCTTCGGTGTTTGGAGCGGGTTCATGCGCACCGTGTTGCGAACTCTCACCGTGATTGCGGCGTTGAGCGCCATTTTGGCGGGCGCGTCGGCCGGAGACAGCGCGCAGGCGCAGTCAACGCCTGGCAAATTCGCCCTGCTCGTGGCTGTCGGCGAGTATGCGAGCCCCCCGGCTGGAACCGCGCGCGTGCCGACGCTGAACGGTCCGCCGAACGATGTGGCGTTGATGCGCAATCTGCTGCGCACGCAATACGGCTTCGCCGACGCGGACATTGTAACGATCGCAGGCCCGCAAGCGACGCGCCAGGGCATCATCGCCGCCTTTCGGCGCCACCTGGTGACCAACGCGCAGAGACGCCCAGGTTCGCAGATTGTCTTCTATTTCAGCGGCCATGGCTCGACCATCACTGACCGGAATGGCGATGAGGGCGATGGCGTTGACGAGACTCTGGTGGCCTACAACAGCCGCCTGCCAGGTCAGCGCGACATTACCGATGATGAGATCGGCGGACTGTTTAGTCGCCTCAGCGCCCACACCAACAACACCGTCTTCATCCTGGATAGCTGTCATTCGGGCACGGGCGTGCGCGATATCGATGATCCGGTGTCGCGGGAACTGCCTCCGGCGCGACCGCTTGCGCCCGCGGTTGGCGCAGCCGATGACGTTCCCGAAGCGGCGTCCGCTTTCCTGCCGCGGCGCGATTCATACATTCTGCTGTCCGGCTCGATGGCGAGCGAACGTTCGAGAGAAGGCCCAATCCCGGCGGCGAACGGCGCGGTCTATGGCTTTTTCACCTACTATCTGGCGCAAACGCTCAGCCGATCGCCGGGCGACAGCTACGAGCACGCCATTCGCGATGTTCGAACTGCGGTGTTGCGGGTGTCGCCAGCTCAGCATCCGCAAGTGGAGGGCGCCATTGAGCGCGTCGTTTTCGGACGTGAGGGTGACCGCGTCGATCCGTTCATCAGAATTCGCGAAGCGCCCGCAGGCGGCGCCCTCACGCTCGACGCCGGCGCCGCTTACGGGCTGCGCGAAGGTTCGATCGTCGCGGTGTATGCCGCAAACGTCACGAACCTGACCGGAGAAGCGGGCAAGATCGCGGATGCGCGCATCACCTCGGTGAGCACCATGACCGCGACCGCGCAGATCCTCGGACAGCCGAGCCGCGCGATCACCACCGAGGACAAGGTCGCGATCGTGTCGCTGGGCGGGGTAGGAGATCGCCTGCGCGTGCGCATCGACGATATCGCTGGCAGCGCGGATGTCTTCGCTCCTCTCTCCGCCGCCCTGCGCGAGAATTTGCTGATCGAAATCACCAGCGTCGGATCGCCTTGGGACGCCTCGGTGCGTCGCGGTTGTCTCGTCAGCGGCCGGCTGGTTACGGCGCGGGAAACGCAGCCTCCGGCGTGCACGCCTGCTTATTATCTGGCGCCGGCCACAAGCGATCAGCCTTTGTTTAACGCGTGGGTCACGGGCCTGGACGCTGCGGCGACGGCGGCGCGGCTTGCGGAATTCATCTCGAACAAGGCCCGCCAGGA
Organism: Hyphomonadaceae bacterium; assembly: GCA_016791365.1. GTDB lineage: Bacteria > Pseudomonadota > Alphaproteobacteria > Caulobacterales > Aquidulcibacteraceae > Vitreimonas. The sequence goes on from JAEUMT010000043.1 coordinate 58,136, forward strand.
AAACCTGCGCGCGCTGGATAACGCGCGCTCGCCAATGCGCCGTCAGCTTACAATCGCGGTGCAGCGCGTCACGGTGACCGGAACGGGGCCTGAGGCCGTGGCGGTTGACGGCGCGATCTTGCCCAATACCGGCCTCACTCAGTTGAGGGTTGGCGACTATGTCCGGCTCGTCGTTACCAACAACACCAACGAGGATCTTTATGTGGGGCTGGTTCAGCTGGGGGCGGGCGGCTCGATTTCCGTGCTGCCCTTCGATGAGCAATTGCGGCGCGGGCTCACAGCGAGAACCCAGGTGTTCCGTGTCGGCGGGCGCGGCGGCACGGAAACGTACAAGCTCATCGCCACAACGCGGCCAGGCGTGAATTTCAATGTGTTGGAGCAGCCGGGCGTCACGCGCGACGTGAACGCGTCGCCGCTGCAATGGCTGTTGGATCAGTCCGCCAACACGAACTTGCGTGAGCTGGATGCTGTGGGCGTCGACCTAAGCTCCTGGGGTACGGCCCAGGTGGACGTCGTCATCGTGCCGTGATTGAGTTCTGAGGGGAGGCGCTGATGTTGAAGATGAAGTCGGTCGCGCGGGGCGGAGCGCTTGCGCTAAGCATGATCGCATTGGCGAGTTGTGCGACGCAGCCGGCCGAAGGGCCACGGACATTTCCGACCCTCGGCCGATCCGCCGCGGGGATATTGGTCGATACCACCGGATCGCGGGCCATCCTGCCCGCAGGCACGCCTCTTCGCCCCGTCATCCCTCCGGGCGTGGATCTGGTGAAGGTCTCCGAACTGTTCGTGCCGAACCTCTACAACGATCCGGCTGGATACTGCACGATTGGCTACGGCCACTTGATCAAGCGCTCCAATTGCGACGGCACTGAATCTCCTGAATTCCTGGCGGGGCTTACGCCAGAGGCCGGCGAGTTGCTCCTGGTCGAGGATATGACGCCGGCGCAAATCGCGGTCATGATGCACGTTTCCGTCGAACTCACCGATGAGCAGTTCGCGGCGCTAACGGATTTTGTGTTCAATGTTGGCGAGGGCAATTTCCAGGCGTCGACGCTGCTGCGGCGCATCAACGAGGGCAATCACGACGCCGTGCCGACGCAATTGCGGCGGTGGGTTTTCGCTGGTGGCGAAGAGTTTGAAGGGCTGCGCGTGCGTCGCGAGCGCGAAATCAATCTTTACACCAACGGCGTCGGCTCGCGCGACGTGCCGAGTATGAGCGAAGATACTTCTCCGATCGACATTCGTGTAGGCGAACGCCGATAGCCGTGTAGGCGAGCGCCGAAAGCGCCCGCCTACAAAGCGTCTTCAACGATTATTGTTGCGGCGGTTGCGGCTGTGGCGGGTAGAGCATCCGCGGACGCCAGGCATTCTCGCAATGGTCCGGGTTGGCGTCTTGCAACCGGTCGCGGGCCGCATTGGGAAGCGTCGCGTTGAACTCGACCCGGGTCATTCTGAGCGCATTGGCGTCCGAAGCCTGATTGAAGAAGGCCCGGAAGTAGGTCTCAGTACCGCCCACAAGTTCCGCAACGCCTTCGATGCGAGAGCCCGTCACGCCGGCATTGGCGACAAATGGCGTATAGGCAAAGCAGCTGATGCGATCAAAGCTGCCGGTGATGGCGCCATTCGCGGCGATCGCCGGCTGCACCGCGTTGAATTCCTGCGACACCACGATCTGTGCGCCTGACGCCAACACTGTATCCGCGAGTTGCTGGCGCCCTTCGTCCTGGCGCGTGCGGACGTAAGGCCGGAAGCGCGTCGACATGAACCGCGCCATGTCGGCCTGATCGGCCTGGCGTGGCGGCGCTGGCGGCGCCTCAGATGGAATCGTGAAATAGGTCGGCTGACGCACGCCCATCCGCTCAAGCTGGGTGCGCAAGCCGCGTAGGCACGTTGTCCCTGCAAAACGCTGCGCCGCCTGACGCATGGCGGGATGTTGAGCTACCGCGGCCCAGCGCGCGATGACCTGGTCCTCGCCGGTGAGGCCGACCTGGCCGACGCGTTGTTCAATCGCCGCGCAGCCCGCCTCGAGGTCGGTGAAGTCGGTGTCCGTCGGGCGCACGCCGGTCCATTTCGAATATTGCGCCGTTGGAATCGCGTCGAGCGCTGATTGGATCGTGGTGCGCGGGCCAATCGTCGTGCTGAGCACATCCGCCGCGGAAATATCCTGGAAGTTGGCTTCGCTAGCGCCGCCCGCCCAGAACATTGAGCTGGTCGTTTGCATGGACACGTTGATGCGCGAGCCCCGCGCCAAACGATCGGTCGGATCAAACACCAGCGACACGCCGTATTCCGCTGGAGTCTGTTCGAAATTCAGCGTCCGCGCGATCAGCCCTTCGCGCGCATTGTCGAACATCGTGATCAGAGACGCCGCGTAGCCGCGAACTTGATCGCGGGTCAGCGGCGCGAGCGCCTTGGTGGAATAGAGATCAATCAGCGTCGAAGGGATGAAACCGGGCGCATTTTCCCGGGAGGTCCAGATCAGGAATTCGACGTGAACCGGGCGCGGCTGTCCGCGCAAATCGAGAAGGGGCGTGTAGGCGCCTCCCGTGTCGAGCTGCACCCGGCAGCGCCGTCCGTTGCGCTCTTCACTGGAAACCCGAAGCAAATTGCCGGCAAAAAGCACGATGCGGTCCGAAGCCGCGCCGGGAAGCGTGCCTATCGCAGGCGCCGCCGGAGGCGGGGCTGCGGGATCGGCGGCGGCGGCCGTGCCGCCGGACGTCGTCAAACGCAGCGCAATCCCGGCCGAGCGCGTCTGTTGCACCAACAGACGTCGCAAGAAGTTCGTCAGTGGTGAAGCATCGCAATTTGAGCTGATCTGGGCGTTCTCAAACTCAACACGAACGCGGCCATAGGAACGAAAGGGCGTCATCCGATAGTTGGATCGAGGCTCCATGTCGCGGACCAGCAAGCTGCCATCGACCTGGCCGGCGAACTGTCGAACCGTCAGCGGCCGATCGGCGCCTAAAGCATCAGCCGAGCAAAGTAGCGCCAAGCTCGTCGCCAACAGAGCGGCTGCCGCGTTCCGACGTGTTGCCATGAGAAACCCCTCCGCATGCACTCTTGAACCACTCATGGTGTTTCGCAAGCAGGAATCTTGCGGGCGCGTCTTGAGATTTTTGATGAGCTCCCGCTCATCGACGATGTGGCGCGCGCGACATCACCAATTTCAATCCCGAGAACAACATCTTCCGGGACAGATCATTGTAACGCGTCGCCACGCGCTGGCGCGCGCCGGCGATTGTCGATGATCATCGCCTGAGTGCGACGACGCCCAACGCCGACAGCAGGGTCCTGCGGGTAGCTTGAAGCGCCAGCGGGCTCGAGCAATGTGCGAAATTGCACACGACGACGGTGCAGGGTAAAAGCACGCGTCTGCTCTTGTTGTACCGCATTTCTAATCTAAGGTGGCTGCGGGTTGGTGTTGGGAGACTGGAGCCTTGTCGAAAGGCTGGGGCACTCCTCTTGATCTGGATGCGCTGTCCGCCGGCTTAGCGTCGCGGCGGGCTTTGCGGTTCGAACCCAACGGCGAAAGCGCGTTTCCGGGCTCGTTCGTTGGAGCGGCGTCTGGAGCTGATTCAAAGCGCACCTCGTCCACCAACCCCAGGCGCGCGCACGACGCCATGGCGCTCAGCTTGCTCAACGGTTTGTCGACCTTCAGTGACCGCGTCCAAACGCTTGAGCGGGTGGCCACCGAAAGGAACTCCGAATTCCTGCGCTTTCTTGCCACTGGCGATCCAAAACACGTTCAGGGAGATATGATCCGACAACTGGCGCCGGATGAATTCTCGTTGTGGGTGCAAGAAATGTCGGCTCAGCACCCTTCTGCTGAGCCCGATGCGCGCAAGGCGACGCGCTTGTGTGAGCACCATCTACGAGACTGTGTGTCGCGACTTGGAGTGTCCACGCACCCTTTGGGCGTCATAGCGCTCGCGGGATATTTTTCGAAACTGGATTTGCCGGGCTTTTCATTTTCGTTGATGCGCCTCAGCGATGCGTTTGCCCGGCTTAATGCACTCCATTGGACCTGGGCGGGAGTGGGCCCTTTCCTGGGCTTTCTCCGACTTGTCGATCCCCGCACTAAGTTGGATGAGGCGGCTTTGCGCGCGTCGCAGGCCTACAGCCGAACGCTGAAGCTTTCCGTTCTCTTTCGCCGGCTGCTTCTGCTTCGTGCGTTAGGGGGCGATGATAGCATCAAGAGCTTTGTCCTCGCCAATCACGAGACGTTGGCTGAGGCAGGTCGTTTTGGCGCCACCGACGCCAAGGCATGGATCGCGCTTGGTCTTCAATGCTCGCAGGTCAATGAAAGCCATCAAGATCCCGGCCTCCTATCGGAGGCCATTTTATTTCAGATCAAAATTGCAGAACTGATTGGCGCGGGAGAAGTCGGCGAACTCATTAAGGTCATCCCGTCCGCATACGCACTGGACTCCAACCTGGTTTACTACCTGGATTGGAAGTCGTTGGACGCCGTGTTGCCTGAACATTGGACGACGCTATCAATCAATGCGGTCCTGTGCGCGGCGCTATTCGATGACAGGACGGTTGAGGCGCGATGTACAACGCGCGTCAATCGCCGCGGCTCGGGCGCCTTCTTCGAGATTCTTGATCAACTCGTCACCGGCTATCGCAACAAGTATCAGCAGAAGGATACTGTTAGCGTTCTCCTAAAAGAGCTGGGTGAGCTGCCGCCGGCGGCGGCGCGCTATCTTTTCCCACGGATTTCCGAGAAGGCGGTGCTCGATAGATTGCCCTACACGTTCATCCCACGGGGGATTGAGCCGAGCACCGCGGCTTCGGAGCACACAAGTGTGCCGCGCGCCGCGCCAGCGGAACAGCGTTCGACAATCAACCGCCTTCACCTCATCCAAAAAGGACTGGACGCCAATCTCATTGCGCACCAGCGGGCGAACGAAATTCTGGAGCAGGAACGCCGCCTGCTTTGGACGATGGTGTCCAGGGAGGCCGCGCGGCGCGGTCGCATTCGCATCGACGAAGTCGGACTGGGCAATCTGATTTATGAGGAGTTGTCCGCGGATCCGCTTGTGAGATTTGCGCGCGGGCGCATCGGCGAGCAGGCGGGAGATCGCGAATGGGCCGCCATGCTGCGCGACCTCATCGCTGAAAATGTCACCGTGCATATATTGGCGGGAGAGAATTGGTCGTTCGCCGGCACATTGAGCAGCAACCTTAAGCACGGCGTGCTCAAACCGCGCGTTTTGCGGAGCTTTGCCGACGCCTATAATGGGCACAGAAAGACTGCATCCAAAAGTGCGTCCGACAAGGTGGACGCCGTCCAGGGTGTGATTGGCGCGACCATCGACCGGTTCATGGCTAGTCATCTCACAGTTCGCAGGGATGATGAATTTTGGCGGCGGGTAAGCGGTGCAGTGGCCGTCGCGCTGGGACGACATTGGGATGTATTCCAGGCGCCAACGCTCGAAGTGATGCACATAGCCCAGCCGCTCGCGAGGACCATTCTTCCGTTAATGCGGGAGTATCTTGAGGTCGCAAAAGCCGAGTTCGACACGCGTGTGCGTGAAGAAGTGCGCGCTCAGATTGACAGTGTCGCGGGCGAAGCGCCTAGCCAGTTTCTCGAAGGGTTGGGTTCGGAGATGGATATCGCTTTGAGCGAGGCCTCATCCTGGGTTCAAATATCAGCACCCAGTGAGGAAACCGATTTCGAAGTTGCCGAAATCGTTCATCACGAAATTGAAAGCTACCTTATCTCTCAACGTGACGCGATGAACGTCGCTATTGTATGTGTGGACCTGGACGGGGATCGCGAGAATACCTCAGCCACCGCCTACAAGTTCAGCGGCAGGTATAAAGAGGTGCTCCGCGAAGCCGTGCACAATGTGCTGCTGAACGCGGTTCAGCACAGCGGCCTGGATCTCGATACTTCCATAAAGATCACCTGCTGCAAGGTTCGAGAAGACCTGCATCTCATCTGTGAAAATACCTTCTCGCCCGCACATCGTGAGCGGATCGCCAAAGGCATACCCAAGGCCAGATTGGCCGCGAATGGCGGCGCGCCCGGGCGCGCGCGCGAAGAAAAAGGAAGTGGCTTTCCGAAAATACGCGCGATCAGTCAGCAATTGTTGGGCGCTCCGCCGAAAGTGGTCTTCCTTGACATGGGACCGAGGACCGATGTCTTCACCGTGTCCGTTCGTTGGAAGGCGGGGTTTGCAACCATGGCCGCCACGCCATGAAAGTCCTTATCGTGGAGGATAGTCTCGCCAAAGAGCAGCGCATTGCAAAGCTGTTGATCGAGCGCAATGGCGTGAACGCCGCCGACATCGCTGTCGCGAAGAATTTAACGACCTTCTACGCCCAGACACGACACGAATCCGTTCAATTTGACATTATCGTATTGGACATGACCTTCGGTGTGCATGGCACATCGGGCGGACGAGAAGACACGGCGGGGATCGAAGTGCTGCAGGCGGTCCTAAGCCGTGGGCTGAAGACACAGGTGATTGTGGCGACCCAGCACGACCGGTTCAACTATCGTCAAATAAAAATCGAGTCTCTCGATGACCTCAATGATCTGCTCGTTGACTGGTTTCCCGATCACATGCGCGGCCTCGTTGAGGTCGATTTGGCTGAGAGCGAATGGGAGAGCCGGCTCGCGGACTTGGTTGACCGGTGCATCAAATGTATTTGAGAAACCTCAATGTGCTGATCATTGAGGATCAGGACTTAAAGTACGCACGGATCGAAAATCTGGTGGGCGATCTTCTAAGAGAGCGCCGATCTTTGCCGACTTTCGAGCGAGCGGAGAACTATGAACGAGCGATCGAGAAGCTCGCAGGCACTGCTTTTGATGTCGTGCTGCTGGACATTCTCCTTCCGATTGCGGGTGGCGATCCAACGTCGGCGGCGGCGCGTTCCATTTTGCAACGAATTGATTCCGGGGCCATTGCTGGTGCGCCGATAACGTTTGGAATTACAGCGCAGGCTACGTTGCCGGAAAACGATCGGGCGTTCTTTGAGTCGAACGTTTTCAATGTTCTGCATTTTGACGAGAACAGCACCGATTGGGCGCAGAGCTTGGCCGCTCGTATTGACTACATTCTGGCGGGTCGTTGTGCGGCGGCAGGACGTTGGTCGACAGGCTTCGCCACCGAGCTTCTTGTCGTGACTACGCGGTTTGAGGCCGAGTTTGCGCCGATCTGTGAGGCTATACCATGGTTCGGCCCTACCTTCGAAGGCCACCCGCTCTTGCCTGACATTGCGATGAAGCGAGGGACGATTGAGATCAACCCGACCGATCGGATCGTCGGCAACGTGCTTTGCATTGGCGAAAAGGGCCTGGCGCCCGCGGCCGCTCTCACAGCGCTTGCGGTGTCGGCGCTTCGGCCGCGCAAGGTCGTTATGCTCGGCGTGTGTTGCGGGCTCGACGCGAACTGGCCGGACTGTTCATTGGGCGACATGGTGATCGCGCGTGAATCCGACAATTGGGATGCCGGGCGTTATGAGACCTTGGACCGAGAGTCGATTTGGATATCGGAAGCGAGGCCGATTTCGGCGCGCTTTGGGGGAACGCGGGAACTCCATCAGCTTGCCGAGCAGCAATCCAGCAATATCGAACGCGCGATGCGTGAAGTGTGGCGTCAGGAGAATGGCGCGCGGCTCACGCCGAAGGCTTATCGCGGCGCCAAAGGGCGCCAACCGAAAGTACGGATCGGCCAATGTGTGAGCGGACTTAGCGTCGTCGACAGTGTTGATATGCGTGAAGAGGTGGCGCGTCGTTTCGGGAAGGCGCTGGCGCTGGATATGGAGATCCATGGCTTCTATCAGGCCTGCGCAATGAACGCGTTTAGGCAGACCCAATACGCCGCGATCAAAGGCGTTGCCGATTTCGGCGATGGAAAGAAGGTGAGCGGCGCGTTTGATCGTATTCAGCCGATCATCGCAAAGATGAGTTGGGCGGCGCTCTACACGCTCTTAGGGGGAGAGACGGCCGATGGACAAGACTGAGCAAATCTTCGAGCACGCATGGCGGCATTTTACAGTGCATTCCGCGCAACGGATGCAGCATTTCAACTATGCCATCACGATGTCGGCGGCGATTTACGCCACCCTCGTCGCGGCCGATGAATTCGATAGCGCGCGTCTGGGGCAGGTTGCGGCGGCGCTTGGCGTGGGCGCCACTTTCGCCTTTTGGAATCTTGATCGCCGCACCCGACGCCTAGTCCATCACTCGGAAGCAGCGCTGAAGAAGATTGAGCAGGAGTTGTCTGACGGCGATGACCGTGCGCCGATTGCGCTTTTTCATGCGTCCGATCGCAAGACGTTCGGCAGCTTGTCCTACACGAGCGCGTTTACGCTGCTCTTCGTCTGCAACGTCGTGGCGATGACGGCGTTGGGCTTTCCTCTCGTCCGCGAGGCGGTCACGACAGCGGTGATCGGTTGGGTCTCCGGGCTCTTTTGACGCGCTCCGGTGTGCGGGCGGCGTGCGTCAGCGCTCTGTTAGGCCGGATTGCTTCATGCGCCAGATCAGGTGATCGAGGCGGTCCTGGCCGAAAAAGGGTTCGTTGTTGAAGACGAACAGCGGCACGCCCCAGTGACCGGCGTTTTTCTGCGCGGCTTCGTTGTCGGCGATTTCGGTGGCGAGAGCTTCGCCGCGTGCTTGCACCGCTCGGTTTATGTCGGCGGCGTTGAGGCCAGCTTCGGTAGCGGCCTCGGCGAGGTGATCGCCTTCGTGCCAGGCATCGACTTCGCCCGACCAGATTTTGTGTGATGCGCGGCGCGCGAAGGCGAATCCGCGGCCTGCGTGCTCGGCTGCGACGCCCATGCGGGTGACGCGATGAATGTAGGGTTGTTCAGCCGCGACTTCGCCCGAACTGATATCCATGATGATCGGGTCGGGGCGGGGCCAGCGGTATGGGATGTTGTGCATTTGTGAGATGCGGAACGTGTCGCGGAGCAAATAGGGCGGCCAGAGCGGGTTTACGTTCTTAAAGAAGCCCGGAATGCGCACCGCGATCGGGGTGACAAAGCGCATGCGCGGCGCCATGTCGTAGCGGGCGATAAGATCTTCGACCTGCGGCGCGGCCAGATACGAATACGGGCTGCGGAACGAGAAATAGTAGTCGAACTCGAGAGTCATCGTCAGCCTGCGTATCTTGGTGCGAATTGTTCGTCCGTGACCTCACGGAGGGCGGCCTCGAGATCGGCGAGATATTCGCCTGCGACTTCGTTGTGCTTCGGCGACAGCATGAGGTGCAGCGCGCGTGGTTCAACCAGAGCCGCCGTGAACCAGCCGCGCTTGTGCATCTGCGCGTAGATGCGGAGCGCGTCGACGTCCGGATGCGCGAAGGACACGATGCCGAGTTGGGGTTTGCCGAAGATCTGAAAACCTAATCGTTTGACGCCAGCTTCGATGGTCTCGCGTGCGGCGACGACTTCGCCTTGCTTTTGCTTATAGCCTGCAACGCCAAGATGATTCATCACCGCCCAGGCCGCGGCGATGGCGCCGCCGGGACGTGTGCCGGCCAAAGAGGGTGTGATCATGCGCCCGAGCGGCCAGGGGCCGGCGTCGAAGGTCATGAATTCGCGCAGCGCTTCGGTGCGGAAGAAAACCGTCGATGCGCCTTTGGACGCGTAGCCGTATTTGTGCAGGTCGCCCGAGATCGACCACACGCCCGGTACGGCAAAATCGAAGGGCGGCAGATCAGCGCCGTTCATGCGCACGAACGGTGCGATATAGGCGCCAACGCAGGCGTCGACGTGCAGCCATACCTTTTTGCGCTCGGCGAGTTCGCCCAAGGCTTCGATCGGATCGATCAGGCCGAAGGGAAAGCACGGCGCCGAGCCGACGATCATCAGCGTCCCGGCATCGATCGCCGCTTCCATTGCGGTGACGTCCGCGAGGTAATCCTTCACCGGGATGCGCCGGATTTCGATGTCCATCACCATGCAGGCTTTGTCGAAAGCGGGATGCACGGTTGAGGGCGCGACGATGTTCAGCGCGCCGGTCATGCCGCGCTTGGCGCGCGCGTGATCGCGTGCGGTTTTGACGGCCAGGAAAATTGAGTCCGTTCCGCCGCTCGACATCGCGCCTGCGGCGCCCGGAGGCGCGTTGAGCAGCGACATGCCGGCCGCGACGACCTCGCGTTCCATTTGCGCGAGGCTGGGAAAAGCCGCCGGGCCGAGGCCGTTCTCTTCCGAGAACATGGCGTAGGCCGCCTTTTTAACGCGCGCGACGTCTTCGCCGGCGTTGAAGATATACATGCCTGTGCGGCCGTCGCGCCATTTGACGTCGCCCTTGGCGAGATCCTGCATGCGCGCTTCGAGGTCGCTCCAGGGTGCGCCGTGCTCGGGCAGGGCAGATGACATGAGGTTCCTCCGCATTTTTGAGGCAACAAGCACGGCGCGCGGATTGAGACAACCGCAGAGCGCGGCGCGCCAGCGAAAACCGCTCTCCTCGCTTCACCTTGGGCCAATCCCGCTTACAGTGCGCGGCGAGGGACGTTGCGGGAGAGAACGTGGATGGCGAAGGGGATGTGGACGGCGGCGCTCGCCGGGGCTTTGGCGTTTTGTGTGATCGCGCCGGCTTCGGCGCAGACGCGGCTGTTTTCGGCCGACACCGAACTGCCGATTGTGATCGAGGGGCCGATCAACGATTTGGTCCGCCGCGCCGCGCGCAACACCGATCCCGTGGCGGCGGCGATCACGATTGAAGATCGCCGCTATGAGATGGAGCTTTCGCCGCGCGGCTTTTCGCGCCGGACGTTGGGCATCTGCCAATTCCCGCCATTGCGGATCAATCTCGCGGGCGAACGCCAAGGCACGATCATGCAGGGGCAGAACAAGCTAAAGCTGGTGACGCGTTGCCGCTCGGGCGTGGCGTACGAGCAACTCAATGTGCTCGAATACACCGCGTACCGGCTCTACAATGAGATCACGCCGTGGAGCTATCGTGTGCGTCCGGTGCGCGTGACGTACCGCGACACGGACGGGCGGCGCCGTGAAGATACGCAGGTGAATTTCCTGATTGAAGATTCCGGCGATCTGGCGCGGCGCAACAACCATGTCGAAATCGAAGTGCGGTCACGTGAGGTCGGTTCGCGCCAGCTCAACCCGGAACAGGCTGCCCTCGTCGGCTTGTTTCAATACATGATCGGCAATCTCGATTGGGACATGGTTGAAGGAGCGGAAGAAGATTGCTGCCACAACGGCAAGCTGTTCGCGTCGAGCGCGACGAGCCGTGAGAACGTCATCCCGGTGCCTTACGATTTCGACTATTCGGGATTCGTGAACGCGCCGTATGCGACGCCGCCTCCGGGCATGCCGGTGCAGAGTGTGCGCCAGCGTTATTATCGCGGGCTGTGCCGCTATAACGATCAGGCCATCGCCGCGGCGGAGGTGTTCCGCAGTCGCCGTGACCGGCTGTATGCGGTTATCGAGGGCGAAACCCGGCTGACGCCGCCACGCCGCAACGCGGCGCGCGCATACATTGAGAGCTTCTACGAAGTTCTGGATGACCCGGAGCGTTTCCAGCGCCAGGTTATTGCAAACTGCCGGCGCTAGCGCGCGGCCGCGTTCGCGGCGCATTGGGTTCGCGTGAGTTCGGCGACGGGTCCGGCGTCGCCGTCGATCGCAGCAATGCGACGCAGGTAATCGCATGTGGCTTGCGGCGTTGCGGCGGTCACCGGCACGCGCTGACCGCGGTGAACGGTGATCCAGGCGCCGTTCTCCATGATCAGAAACGCATGCGGATCGGAGTGACCGCGCGGGACGGCGATGTCGGCGATCAGCACGCGCCCATTGAAGCGCGGCAGCACGGTGGATGTGACTTTGGTGTGACCGACGATCACGCGCGCCACGCCTTGTGAGCGGAGCACTGTCTCTAGGTTTGCCGTTTCGGTTGCTTCCGGATTTTGCGAAAGGCCGCGATACCAGAGAGGTCCGGTGGACGACATGATCGTCGGGTAGGTGGCGGGCGCGCGGCCACGGAGCGCGGCGCGCACATCGTTGTTCATCAGCGGGCGCTGCGCCGATGCGTATTCGGGACCAAGGCCGGCATGCAGGAAGAGCGTGTCGTTGATGCGGATGACGGCGTCATGGGTCGCGATCCAGCGGCCGTAATAGCCGGTCGGCGACCAGGCCTGGCGATGTTCGACCCAGCCAAGCGGATGCTCGGCATCCCATTGGGCGCGGTACGCCGCGTCGATGACCGGCAGGCCGCCGGCGGGCGGATTGCGGCGCAGGTTGCGTATGAAGCGCGTGTAGTATTGATCGCGTACGCGCGCCGAATTGCGTGTCGCGAAGGCGGCGAACTCGCGCGGATCGGTGTAGCGCAAATCGCCTTCGATATTCATCGCTTCGTGATTGCCGATCAGGGCATGAACGTGTCCGCCCGCGCGCCGCGCCTGCGGCTCAAGGCGCATCAACAGATCCATGATCATACGCGTATTGGGGCCGCGATCGGGAATGTCGCCCAGTTGAACGAGATGGGCCGTGCCGCCGATCCAGGTGTTTTGCGCGCTGATCAGGCCGGACGTGCGAAGCATGTCGGCGAACTTGTCGTAGTCGCCCTCAAGATCGGCGATGGCGACGATGCGCGGGACGTTGTCCCATTGCGCTTGCGCAAACGCCGGCGCGGCGGTGAGGAAAAGCGCGGATAGCGCCGCTAGGAGGAGGCGGAACATCGTTTTCATTGGCGGCGACGATACCTCGTAATCAGGGCTTGGCTATTGCCGGCCTCGTCTGAAATGATCAAAGAACCGTCAGGCATGATGGCGACGCCTTCGGCCTGGCGGTGACCATTGCCTAGGCGGCGCGCGGCAAGCAGCGCTCCGTCCGGGCCGAGTTCGGCCAGCGCGCCGTCTCCGGCCGCGGAGATCACGATGAGGCGCCCGGACACGCGATCCAGTTCCAGGCCCGAGGGCGCGAAGCTGCGCACGCCCGCGGCCGCGGCGATGTCGCCTGATACTGGTCCCCATTGGCGCGTTTGGCGTGAGGCGATTGACCACGCCTGCAATTGTGTCTCGCCGCCGTTTCCATCGTCGCCGCGCACGCGCTTGCAGGCCAGGATGAGACTTTGTTCCGCTGGTTGGTAGGCGACGCCCTCGATTTCGCAGGCTTCTCCCAGTTCTGTGTCGAAGCGCTCGAACGCAACGTGCGCTTCGTTCTCGCCTTCGCGAAAGCGGAAGAGACGTCCTCTACTGTCGGTGAGCCAAAAGTCGCCTTCGGGCGTTATGGTGAGACCTTCGAAGTCGCCGCTGCGTGAGGGGTCGCCGAGCGCGAACCATTTCACGATTTCGCCACTGGTAGGATTGATCTCGTAGATGTTCGCGACTTCGTCATCGTGGCCGAACAGGCGCCCATCAGGAGAGACCGCGAGTCCGGAAATTTCCCGCAGACGATCGGGTAAATTGGCGCGGCTTTGTATTTGCGTTTCGAAAAGCGAGCCGGTTTCGGTTGCGGGAGGCGTGCAAGCGGCCAATCCCAGTGCGGCGAGCAGGGCGATGATCATTGGCGTTCGCGTCGCATTGGGTGTCACACGTCGGCTTTCCGTTGGTCCGAGTCAGGAGTCTGGCGGCCAAAAATATCGAAACCAAGGCGGCCAGGCGCCCCCCGCGAACCCTTGTCGCGCTGCATGCGCGCCCCCGATTGCCTAGATTGGACCGGCGGCGATGGACAAGCCGGGTGCTGCGCCGCAAGAGCCCGGTCCAGGAGAGATTTTAGATGAGCAACGAGAAGCCGGTGTCCGCGCCGGCCGGCGAGGCGTATGAAACCGACGTGATCATCGTCGGCGCGGGCCCCGTTGGGCTTTTTGCCGTGTTTGAACTCGGCCTTCTGGACCTCAAATCCCAAGTCGTTGATGTGCTCGATCGCCCGGGCGGCCAGTGCGCCGAGCTTTATCCGGAAAAGCCGATCTACGACATCCCGGGCTTGCCCGTGGTCACCGGCCAAGGCCTCACCGACGCGCTGATGCAACAGATCGCGCCGTTCAAGCCGACATTCCATTTGCAGCAAATGGCGGAGTCGCTTGAGCGCCTGCCGGACGGCAAGTTCAGGCTGCGCACTGAACTCGGCACCACGATCACGGCGCCGGTTATGGTGATTGCAGCGGGCGGTGGTTCGTTCGTGCCGCGCAAACCGAAGATCGAGGGGCTCGAAGCGTTCGAGGGCACGAGCGTTCATTACGCGGTGCGTCAGATGGAGCGCTTCCGTGGGCGCGACATCGTGATCGCCGGCGGCGGCGACAGCGCGCTGGATTGGACGCTTTATCTGCAACCTATCGCCAAGAGCACCACGCTCATCCATCGACGCGATGATTTTCGCGCCGCGCCGCACTCGGTGGCGCAGATGCGCAAGCTCGTTGCCGAAGGCAAGGTGCGGCTGGAGATCGCGGACCTCAAGGGCGTCGCGGGGGCCGATGGTCAGATCACGGCGATCAACTGCCATACCAAGGAGAAGGGCGCTTACGATATCGCCTGCAACGAACTCCTGGCGTTCTATGGGCTCACCATGAAGCTCGGGCCGATTGCTGATTTCGGCTTGAACCTCAATGAAAACTTGATCCCGGTCGATACCGAGAAATTCCAGACGAGCGAGCCTGGCATTTTCGCCATCGGCGACATCAACACTTATCCCGGCAAACTGAAGCTCATCTTGAGCGGCTTTCACGAGGGCGCGCTAATGGCGCAGGCGGCGTTCAAGGTCGCGCGCCCTGGCGAACGCCTAGTTTTCCTCTACACGACCTCATCAACGGACCTGCAGAAGAAGCTGGGCGTGAGTTGATCCGTCATTCCAGATCGCGCTGCGCGCGTCTGGAACGACCTTGCTAGGCGCACACTCAAACGGCATCATCGTCACCGTGATCGCACCATCCGTCCTCTCGCTCATCGGCAACACGCCGCTGGTCAAACTAAAGCGCGCGTCGGAGGAGACGGGTTGCACAATTCTCGGCAAGGCGGAGTTCTTGAACCCGGGGCAATCGATCAAGGATCGTGCGGCGCTTTCGATCGTGGAAGACGCGGAACGCAAGGGCGAATTGCGTCCAGGCGGCGTTATCGTTGAAGGCACGGCGGGCAATACCGGCATTGGCCTTGCCATGGTCGGCGCCGCGAAGGGCTATCGGGTCGTTGTCGTGATGCCGCGCACACAGAGCAAAGAGAAGAAGGACGCGGTGCTCTCGCTTGGCGCCGAACTCGTCGAAGTCGATGCGGCGCCGGCGTCGAGCGACAATCACTATCCCAAGGTTGCGCGCCGCTTAGCCGAAGAGAAGAACAGAAGCGAACCCAATGGCGCGATCTGGGCCAATCAGTTCGACAATGTCGCCAACCAGCAAGGGCACTACCGCACGACCGGACCGGAGATTTGGGAGCAGACGCAAGGCAAGGTTGATGGGTTTATCTGCGCTGTCGGTTCAGGCGGCACGCTTGGCGGCGTTTCATTGGCGCTTAAAGAGCGCAACAAGGACATCCGCATTGGCATCGCTGATCCAGGCGGCGCGGCGCTTTATAATTGGTACAAGCACGGCGAGTTGAAAGCCGAAGGCACGTCGATAACCGAAGGCATCGGGCAAGGGCGTGTTACCGCCAATCTTCACGGCGTCACTGTCGACGACGCGTTTCGCATCGAGGACAGGGATTGGCTGCCGGTGCTCTACAACCTCATCCAGGAAGAGGGATTGTCGCTCGGCGGTTCTTCGGCGCTGAACGTGCTCGGCGCCATGCAACTCGCCAGGCAACTTGGCCCGGGCAAGACGATTGTCACGGTGCTTTGCGACTACGCCAACCGATACATGGGCAAACTCTTCAATCCGGAGTTCCTTCGGGCGCAAAATCTGCCGCCGCCGCCTTGGATGGCTTAAGAAGCGACAAACGCATCTTGAGGGCGCCCGTATCGGCGCCTAGTGTCCCCGCAAATCAATCGGGGACGCACTTATGAACATCCGCCATATCCTGTCCGCAGGTGTGATCGCACTGGCGGCGTGCGCTACGTCAGATCAGACGAGCGCGCCCGCCAGCGACATCGCCGCATTCCAGTACGCGCCGCTTTCTTCGCAAGCGCTGATCGAGCACGTGCGCGTGCTGGCGTCGGATGAATTCGAGGGCCGCGCGCCCGGGACCAACGGCGAGCGGCTTACGCTCGAATACATTGAGCGCGCTTACGCTGCTGCCGGGCTGCAGCCAGGCGGCACGGTGCAGGCGGATGGCACGCGGTCGTGGCTGCAGGAGACGCAGCTTACGGTCGCGACATTGGCGAACCCGCCGACGCTGACGCTGAGCGGCCGCGATGGCGCACGCAACTACACCTACGCAACGCAGTTCTCGGCCTGGACGCGCCGGCTCGAGCCGACGGTCAACATCGAAAACGCGCCGCTTGTGTTTGTCGGCTACGGCATCAACGCGCCTGAGCTTGGATGGAATGATTACGAAGGCGTGGACATGCGCGGCAAGATTGCCGTGATCCTCGTCAATGATCCGGATTTTGAAACCGGCGACGACCGCGGCTTCGGCGGCCGCGCGATGACGTATTACGGGCGCTGGACCTACAAGTTCGAAGAGGCCGGCCGCCAAGGCGCCGCCGGGGCGATCATCATTCACGAAACCGGCCCCGCGGCGTATCCGTGGGCGGTCATTCAATCTTCGACCGGCAGCGCGCGCTGGGACGTCGTTCGCGCCGATCGCGGCGCCAATCGCACCGGCTTTGAAGGTTGGGTCACGAACGACGTGGCGATGGAGACGTTCCGCCGCGCCAATCTCGACTTCAACGAGCTGAAATCACGCGCACAGCGCCGCGGCTTCCGGGCCGTCCGTATGAACCTGAATGGTTCGATGACGCTCAACACCAACATCGAGACGCGCACGACGTCCAACGTTGTCGGCATTCTTCAAGGCACGCAGCGCCCGGATGAGACCATCCTCTATTCGGCGCACTGGGATCATTTGGGTCACTGCCCGCCGATCGATGGCGACGACATCTGCAATGGCGCGCTCGACAATGCCACGGGGGTTTCGGGGCTGATTGAACTGGCGCGTCGCTACGGCGCCGCCGGACGACCGCAACGTTCGGTGGCGTTCATCGCGCTGACAGCCGAAGAGCAGAATTTGCTGGGCGCTCTTTATTATATGCAACATCCGCTCTACGCGCCGCGCAATACCGTCGCCGCGATTAACATGGACGGCCTCAGTAATGCCGGCCGCACGCGCGATATTGAGATCGTCGGGTTCGGCAAGAGCGAAATGGATGATCTGTTCACGCGCGTTGTCGAAGCGCAGGGACGCCGGGTGGTGCCGGATTCATCGCCGGAAGCGGGCTACTTCTATCGCTCCGACCATCTGCACTTCGCGCAGCTTGGCATCCCGGTGCTCTACACGTCGAACGGCGTCGATCTCGTCAATGGCGGCGTTGAGCGCGGCAATGCGCTGAACGCGGCTTATGTCGCGAACAATTATCACAAGCCGTCGGACGAGCTGACGCCGGATTGGGATATGTCCGGCGCGACGGAAGATTTGGAGGCGCTCTACACGGTTGGCCGCCAGTTGGCTGACAGCACGGCTTGGCCGCAATGGCGCGCGAACGCGGAATTCCGCGCCGCCCGCGAGGCTTCGCGCCGTTAGACAGAAAAACGCCTCGCGTGGTTTGCGCGAGGGCGTTTCTTGTTTCTCTCACATTTTCTCTATTCGGTCGTCGTCGTGTCGACGCTTGAATAGCTGCTTGATGTGTCGATCGTGCTCGCGCTTGTATCGACAGTCGCTGTCGCATCGAAGGTCGAGGACGTGTCGACGGTTTGGTCGGCGTATGTGCCGCCTTGATCGGCTTGCGCGCCGTAATCGGCCGCGACAGTCGCTTCGCTCGCCGCACCGTCCGCGTACATCGACGCCGTCTCCAGATCGCCGCTGGCGGCATAGGCCTCGGCGCTGGCGGCTTTGTCGTCCGCGATCTCCTGGTGGTAGTCGGCGTTTTCAAGTTCCATCTGGTCGTATTGGGCTTCCACGATTTCGGAATCGGCGACGTCGCCGCCGTGATCTTTGACTTCTTCCATCGCGTATTCGGCGTTGGAGGCCATTTCCTCGGCTTTTTCCCAATCGCCTGCTTCGGCCGCCTTGGCCTGTTCGGCCTGGTAGTATTCGGCTTCACCGCGGGCTTCTTCCGCCAATTGCGAATCCAGGAACATGCTGTCGGTGTTGAAGTCGGCGCTCAAATCGCCGTTGTCGGCGGCTTGCTGCAGCTGGTTCAGCATCGTTGCCTGTTCAGCCTGCGACATGCCGGCCATGTCGGTTTGGAGTTGTTGTCCGTTTTCCGTTTGCCAGAAATCGTCGAGCGTCATCGGGTCAGCCATGATCCATCACCTCAAATTAATCGCCGCCTTCGTCGTCTTCGGTCTCAGGAGGGACGACTTCCTCCACGTTCAGGGCCTGCTGTTCCGCCGCGGCGACCGCGATCCCAATCACGATGGCCGCATCTAATATCATCCGCGTCTCATCCTGACGCTCTTCAATCAATTCCTCGTTCGTTTTCCCGTTGTGCGCGAGCGATTGATCGAATGTTGAAGCGAGAGCCGCTTCGCGATCGCGTTTGGCCTGCTCATCTTCCTCGGCCTCGAGCACGTCCTGGCGCGGCGCGGGTTCCACGGCCACGTCGAACTTGGCGTTCTCTGGAGGCGGAGGCGTCGTCAATCAGCCACCTGATCGGGTTTCGGCGGTTTAGGCTTCTTTGGGGTGATTTTCAGCACCTTGCCGCAATCGGGGTTTGGGCAGCGCACGTTGACTGGTTCCGTGCCGGTCAGCTTTGCTTTCGGCACGCGCATGACGGTCTTGCAGGAGATGCAGGTGAGCTTTTCCATGTCCTGCTGTGGCGGGGCTTTCGGCGGCGCCGGGGCGGCTTGGACGTCCTTCGGGGCGGGTTTGGGCGTCCAGTGTTCGATGACACGCCGCCAGCCCCGGAATTCGGCGCTGGCGTGAAATTCACGCGCGAGCTTGAGGCGCCGCGCGGCGTAGGGCGTCGAGGTCATCGCAAACTCGGAGGCTTGCATGGCGCTGTCGTCGGAGGCGTCTTCCTGCGCCATCCAGGCTTCGCGATTGATACGCGCGGCAAGCGGGAACGAATGCAGCGTCCATTGCAGGGTCACGCGTCGCGCGACTTCCAGATCGCCGACACAGAGCAGGCCGGCGCGATCAGCGGTGATCGCGGAATGGCGCTGCCAAGCCATCAGCGGTGCGTTGATGCCGCTTTCGATGAGCTTGGTTGGTGAGAGAAAGCTCAGCACGCCATCGGACATGAGTGAGCGGTTGCCGGGCTGGCGGCCGGCAAGGAGTTGCACGACTGTATTCCAAAGCGCGTGGCCGGCTTTGGCGTGGCCCATCTCGCGGCCAATGAGATAGAGCAAATCGTCGCCGCGGAAATTCGTCAGCACCGAGCCCAGCGCGATGAACGATGAGGTCTGCGACCCCATCGTGACCGAGTCCCACATCTGTTCGCCGGAGATGTAGATCTCGGGGAGATGCTGGAGGCCGACAATGCGGGCGGATTTAATGGCGAGCTCGAAGATGTCCGGCAATTGTTGTTCGGAAAGGCGCACGCCGTTGACGGCCGCTTCGAACCAGGGACGGCCGACTTTCTCGGAAAGACCATGCGCGGCGGAGTTGAGCGGGCCGATGCTGGAAAGCGTGTTCATCGCGTCGGCATCGAGGCGCCAGAGGAAGGCTTCCACCGGCATTTGATAGTTGTCGCCGAGCGGGCGGAGCCAGCGGCATGTGGGGCAATAGACTTTGTCGGCCGCGAGCCGCGCGCCGTCGCCGCCGCACGTGGTGCAGCCCATGCCGAAATAGGGTTGCACTGGCGCTACGGCGGCGGCGCCGAAGGGCGTGCCGCATTGCGTGCAAAACCGGGCCGTTCCATCGGACGGTGCGTTACAACGTGGGCAGGCGACGACGGCGACGGTCATTGTCAGATGCGTTTCAACAGTTCGGCCTTCTTGGACTCGAACTCTTCGGGCGTCAGCACGCCTGCGTCACGCAAGCTGCCGAGCTGCTTGATCTGCTCCATGATCGCGGATGCGTCGCCGCCGCTGCTTGCTGGGGTGGGCGCGGGCGCTGACGCCGGGGCCGGTGTTGGTGAAGGCGGCGGTTGTGGTGTGAACGCATGCGCCTGCGGCTGCGCCTTGAAGCCGCCTTGCTGTGACGCGGCCGGAGCACCGGTCAACGTGCGAAAGAAGTCGGCCAGCAATTTGTCGGGCAATTGGCTGGAGACCTGCCAAGCCGAGTACGCGACCAACAGCGCCATAATGAAGATGCCATAGACGGCGAAATAAATATTCCAAAGGCCCATGACGAAAACGAACGCGAGCAGCGTCAACGCCAACGGCAGGAAGCTGCCCCATTGCAGCTTCATCGAAACGCGCGCGGTGGTTTGTGTTGGCGATGACTTTTGAAGGTGCAGTTCGCCGTCGTACTTCATGGTGAGACCGCCGGTGGTCCAATTGTCTTTCTTCGGCAGGAAGAATTTGGCGCTGGTCGGCGGCTGTTGCCAGAGTACCTGGCCGCCCATCGCGTTGATCGCGTTGATGGCTTGGCCGTAGGCGTCGGCGGGCTCGCCGTTGAACGTTGCCTGCTGGTTGGCGCCGCCGCCGCCCGTGAAGCCGCGCGTCATTTGCGGAATCTGCGGCATTGGCGGCGGATTGTACGGCGGCGGTTGCGGGATCGGCGGAGGCGGCGGTGTTGGCGCAGCGCCCTGAGGCGCGCCGCATGAACCACAAAATTGTGCGCCCGCCGCCAATGCGGCGTTGCAGCGCGAGCATGTCGTCGTCAAAGGATCGCCCCGATCGCAACACTCGCCGATGGGGCGAGCTCATGTGCGTAAATGTTGCCGCGCTTGCGAACGTGAGGAAAGCGAAAACTAACGGCGGTGTCATGGAAATTGAGTGTGCGCCAGCCGTATCGGCTCACACCGGCTGTGAGCGCTATTCACTTGCTGGGGTTCGGGGCCGCTGCGAGAAGCCGCGCACGGGAGGCGGCAATGGCGAAGATCAAACTTTATGGCACCTCGTACAGCGGCAATTGCCACAAGCCGAAGTGGATCCTCGACCGTCTCGGCATTGCCTATGACTGGATCGAAGTCGACGCGCTCGATGGCTCGACGCGCACGCCGGAGTTCCTGGCGATCAATCCCGCGGGCCAGGTTCCGACGCTCATTCTCGAAGACGGCCGCATGCTCGCGCAATCGAATGCGATGATGCTGCACTTCGCGGAAGGCACGGAGCTCATCCCGGGCGACGCCTATCAGCGCGCGAAGATGTTCGAGTGGATGTTCTGGGAGCAGTACAGCCACGAGCCGCAGATCGCGGTGCGGATCGCGCGCAAACACTATCTCGGCAAACGCGAGGATGAGCTTGAGCCGTCGCTCTTGGCGAAAGGCAATGCGGCGCTGGCGCGGATGGAGTTGCAGCTGACAGAGACGCCGTTCCTTGTCGGCAATGCGCTCTCGCTGGCTGACATCGCGCTCGTCGCCTACACGCGCAAAGCCGATCTCGGCGGCTTTAACCTGAGGGACTATCCTGCCGTTAGGGGATGGGTTGTCCGGGTCGGAGAGCTACTCGGAATTGAATCCGCGCTACCCGCAAATGGTTAACGCGGGAACTTGCCGCTCTCTGGCCGCATTACGATGTGAGGGATAAGCTGCCGTCCAGGCCAGCGACGAGGGAGCATGGAAGTTTCAGCGGACCTTTGGCCCGGCTTGGCGACCGTGTTTGGGTTATTCCTCGCGGTCGGATTTCTCGCGCAATTGATCGATGGCGCCGTGGGCATGGCCTATGGCGTGATCTCGTCGAGCGTGCTGCTGGCGTTCGGTGTGCCGCCTGCGCAGGCCTCCGCCACCATTCACGCAGCTGAGTGCTTCACGACCGGCGCTTCGGGCGCCTCGCACATGCTGCATAAGAATGTCGATTGGAAACTGTTCTGGCGGCTCGCGCCCGCGGGCGTCGTGGGCGGCGTGATCGGCGCGTACTTGCTGACGGGCTTCGACGCGACCTTCATCAAAGCGATCGTCATCGCCTATCTCGGCGTGCTCGGCCTCTACATGCTCTCGCGCGCGATCCGGGAGCCGAGAGAAGAGCCGCTACACCTGAAACATGTCGTTCCGCTCGGCGTTGCCGGCGGTTTTCTCGACGCCAGCGGCGGCGGCGGCTGGGGGCCGGTGGTCACCTCAACGCTGCTCGGGCGCGGGCATGCGCCGCGTTATGTCATTGGCAGCGTTAACTCGGCCGAGTTCGTCGTTACGGTTGCGATATCACTGACTTTCCTGTGGACCCTGATCACGGGGCGGTTTGAGCTTGAGGGCGGTTTGGCGACGGGCGGCGCCGCGATGGCCGGGCTTATTCTTGGCGGCCTCGTTGCCGCGCCGCTCGCCGGCTACGTGACCAAGATCGCGCCCGCCCGCATCTTGTTGGCGGCCGCTTCCGTGCTCGTGATCGGCTTGTCGATCTGGCAGGGCATTCAGTTGTGGCCGAAGCTTCTCGACTACCCGATCTTCAATGAAATGGTGCAGTCGGCGGGGCTCATTAACCATTAGGCGCCAACCCGACGTTTACGGCTTGTCAGCGAAACTAAACGCTTCGCGGAGTCGTCTTGGTCAGTCTCGCCAACATGAATGTTGCCGCCGCCTTGTTGGGCGGAACGAGCAGCACGACGAGCGGGGTAAGCTCGGACTTGTTGACCTCGTGGGCGGCGGCGCGCGCCGGCATTGGCGCGGACACGACGACGGCGGCACAAGATCCAAACGCGCCGCTGGCGCCGGTCTGGACGCCGGGTATTTCGCCGAGCGCGGCGGCATTGGTGCAGCGGGCGATTGCGAACAGGTCCTTCTTCGACACCGACGCCAAGCTTTACAGCGATCTGGGGGCGAGTGGTGACTACAAGAAACTGTTTGCGCTTTATTCAGGCCTGACCACGCTGCAGGCGCTGGCCGGGCGCGCTGAAGACACCACGCTCTCCAAGGTACAACTGGCGCAGAACACGGCGCAATTCACGCGCGGGCTGACGGAGCTGGAAGCGTTCTTCGCGCAGCAGCAGTTTGATGACATCCGTTTGGCGCAAGGCGATCGCGTCGACACAACGCAAACCACGTTGGCGATGCCGACGAAGAGTGAAGATTACACGACCTCGGTGATCCATAAGGGTTCGCTCGCCGACAAGGTCAGCGGTCTTGCGAGCGACGCGAAGTTCAACATCGTGGCGACGTCATCCGGCGGGACAGTGCGCAATGTGGCGATCGATCTTTCGGAAATGGGTTCGATCCCGCGCACGCTTGGTAATGTTGTAAGCTATATAAACAACAAGCTGTCGGCGGCCGGGGCGTCGTCGCGGATCGAGACGGTCGATCAGACGCCGAAGACAACGACAACCGTGCTCGCGGGCCGCGTGGCGACGGTGAAATATACAGGCGCGAAACAGTACGCGCTGAAGGTTGATGTGCGCGCCAATGAGACGGTTGCGTTTCAGCCGGCGACGTCGGCTCCGGCTTTCTATGCCGTGGGCGCGACGGGCAGCGGCGCGCGTCTGATCAAACTGCAGGATGTTGGCGGCACGGCCGGACAGCCTGTGCTGCTCGATCGTGCGCATGCAACGGCTGATCCGATTGGCGCATTGATCGGCGCCGGCTGGCTCGGTGTTGGCGCGCCGGACGTCACGCCTCCGGCCGGCGCAACCGAACAACGCACCAACGCTTTGATGTCAACGGGCGTGAACGCGTTCGAGGATGCGTTGCGCGCCGCCGGTGAAGCGGTGTTGAAGCTGGAGCTGCAGGACGGGCGTTCGCTCACCGTTTCCACCGCGTGGCGGAGCGAGGATCTGGAAGCCTGGCGCATCCGCGATGGCGAGTCCGAAGACCGGGGGATGCTCGATGATCTTGCCGAGCGGCTGACGCAATTGCTGCACGAGCAAGGCGTGTCCGCTGGTGTCGATGTTTATGACGACAACGGCAATCTCGGGTTCTCCGTTTACACTGGCGACGGCGTGCGCGCTTCGAGCTTGACCATTGGCGGCAAGGTCGCCGCGCTCGATACGGTGGCGACATCCGGCATGGTCGGCGGCTTGAAGGATGGCGTTTTTGCGCGCCGTTTTGAGGTTGGAGGCATCACGCCGGATGGCGGCCTCTTCAAAGGCTCGCAAACATTCACGTTCACGACCGGCGCCTCGGTGCAGACGATCTCGATCGCTGGAGGCACGGACGGCATCACGGCTGGCGAAGTGCAAAACCAGCTTAACACGCAGCTGCGTCAGAAGGGTCTGAGCGCGGCGGCTCTATTGGACTATAATGGCGGCGGCGCATACACGCTGCGCATCGACGCGCTGCACGACATGGTCGATGTCAGCGCCACGCTCAACACACAGCTGTTTGAAGCCGACCTCCTGGCGCCGGGCGCGTGGGTGTCCGGCGGTTTGCCGGCATCGACGAGCGGTCAGCCATTTGGCGACTCGATCCGGAACTACAACGTGAGCGGCTCGCCGCTTTCGACTTACACCGGCGCGCTCGATATTGAGATCGTGGTTGCGACCGCGAACGGCAACAAGACGGTCAGCCTCGCCGTCACAGCGCAGGAGCGTCTGGACAATCCGGACTTGGCGCCTGGCCGGTGGAGCGACGCGCTGCAGGCGCGGCTCGATGCGGCTTTGAACGCGGCCGGTGTTTATGTGAGCGCTCCGGGCGGCGAACTCCGCGAATGGCATGTTGCCGAAGGCGCGGGCCAGCGGATCAGTTCGGTGACGATCAATGGCGATGCCGTTGTGCTTGAGGGCGATGCCGGCGGCCTGGCCGTGGGCGGAGCGTTTTCCGCGCAGCGCAGTTTCACCAGCGCGCAAGCCGCGACCGGCGTCAGCGATGATGTGACGGCGCTGCTGAGCAATCAGAACGTGTCGCTTACGCTCGATACGATTTGGGGGCCGCGTACGTTCAATGCGGTGCTGCAGCCGGGCGACCCGCGCACGCTTGAGAGCGCGGCGTTGCGGTTGAACGAGGCGCTCGCGGCGGCCGGGTATGATTCCGGCGTTGTGGCGACGGACCTCTCGGGTGGCGGCGCGGGATTGCGTGTTGTCACCGGCTCGTCGAACACGGTGCGCGGCGTGGCGGCGCTGAGCATCGGCGGCGGGGCGGTGACTTCCACGCTCGATCCGATCGACGCGGCGTCCCACGCCGATGATCCGGTTGGCGCATTGCGTGTCGTTGAGCGGGCTGCGCGCGGAGCGGCGGTGACGCAAACGCTTGCGGCGACCTCGCCGTTCTCCGCGCCAAGCGCCAACTCGTCGGCCTGGTTTCCGGGGCGCGCATTTGACGTCAGCGTTGGCGGCGGCGCGAAGGTGGCGACGGCGCGTTCGGTTGCGACGGCGACGGATGGCTCGGTCTATGTGCTGGCCGATCTCGCCGACGGCTCCACGACGACGGACATTAAAGGCGCGCGCGATGTGGCGCTGCTGAAGTACGATTCCGCCGGTAAACTGGCGTTCAGCGAAATTCTTGGCGCGTCGCAATCGGCGAGCGGCTTTTCGCTGGCTGTTTCGGCCGATGGCAAAGTCGCGGTGGCGGGCTCGGTGACGGGCGCCCTGAGCGGGACGACCGCCAAGGGCGGGACAGATTCCTTCGTCACGATGTTTGACGCCGTAGGCAAGGAAGTGTGGACCGCGCGCCGTGGCGCGACAGGCAATGACGAGGCGCTGGCGATCGCCTTTGCGCCGGACGGCAGCGTTGTGGTCGCGGGAAAAACGGACGCGGCGCTGAGCGGCCAGGTCAGCGCCGGCAATTCGGACGGATATGTGCGCGGCTATGGCGCCTCGGGGCAGGAATTGTTCACGCGACAGTTCGGGACCGGCGGCGCCGACGCCGCGTCGGCGCTGCTGGTGCGCGACAATGGCGCGGGCGGCATCGACATCTTTACCGGCGGCGTTGAAGACAGCCGCGGCGTGCTGCGCAGCTTTAGCTACGCGTCCGGCGTCGGGTTCGCGGTCGGTCAGACGCGCGACATTGGCTATTTCTACAAAGGCGCGATCAATGCGATCGCCGCGGATGGCGCCTCGCTCTACGTGGGCGGCGAGATCGGCGCGGATCGTTTGACACTCGGCGCGACCGCACGTGGCGCGGTGGCGGGCCAGGAAGGGTTCGTCGCACGCGTCAATGTTGACCTCACCTCGACGGGCCTGGATCGCGCGACTTATGTGGGCTCGGCGCAGGATGACAGCGTCAAGAGCCTCGCGATCGTCAATGGCAGCGTCTATGCGGCGGGCGTGAGCGGCGGCGTGATGGCCGGGACCGGCGCCGCGAAGACGACGATGAGCTTTCTGACCCGGCTTGGTTCGGACGGCGACACGGATTGGATGCGCACGTTCACCTCGGCGGGCGGCGCCGTTTCCTTGACCAGCCTCGCTGTCGATACGAGTGGCGCGTCGCCGCTCGATGTGTTGGGGCTGCCGCGCGGGACGGTGTCGACCAACGATGCCGGCCTGCTCACCAGCCGTAGCGCGCTGCGCGCGGGTGACGAGTTTCGCATCGGCGTGGACGGTCGCCGTCTGACGACGATCAAGATTAGCGAGAAGGATACGCTCGCATCGCTGGTGACCAACATCAATCGCGCGATCGGCGCCGCCGGCCGTGCCGGGATCGTCAAGGAAGACGGCGTCGAGCGGATCAAAATCACGCCGCGCAGCGGACAGGCGCTGCGGATCGATTCCGGCGCGGCCGATCGCAACGCATTGCCGGCGCTTGGGCTGGTGCAAGGAATTGTCTCAACGACTGAAGCAGGCCGTGGCGCGTTGAAGACCTATGGCTTGGGCATTGTCGGCCTCAAGCTCGATAGCGCGGCGGCGATCACCAGCGCCAAGGCGGAGCTCTCGGCGGCCATATCGATCGTTCGCCAAGCGTATGACGCGCTGCTCAACCCCAACGCCAAGGAACAGACCGCGGAAGAACAAGCGCTTGAGCAGCGGCGTTTGAACGCCGGCGCGGCGCCCGAATATCTCACCGCCAAGCTGGCGAATTATCAGGCTGCGTTGAGCCGCCTGACCGGTGGATAACCTGCTTTCCGGGTGCGGCGCCGCCGGGCTTCCAATGGCGGGCCGAGCGGGCTAGAAGCCCCGCTTCGCGCCGGTTAGCCGCGGTAGCTCAGTGGTAGAGCGCACCCTTGGTAAGGGTGAGGTCGAGAGTTCAATCCTCTCCCGTGGCACCAGATTTCTCGCGCGAGCGCGAGCTTGGGATGGTTTTGTCTCGCCGCCGCTCTCTAGTCCGCCACTTCTGCCTCCGACGCGATTGCGTCGGCGCCGCCGCAGGCGTGTTGGACGATGCGCCATTCGCGGTCGGTGAGTGATGGCGCGAGGCCCTCGCGCGCCCGGGCTTGGGCGGCGAGAGCCCGTTCGCGCGAGGCCGGATGGCTGGAGAGCATGCTTGGGATGTCGCCCACTCCGGCTTCTTCCTCGTATTCCTGGAAACGGTCGAACATGCGGGCGATGCCGCCGGTGCTGATATTGGCGGCGTCGAGATAATCCATGCCGCGCGAGTCCGCGTCGCTTTCATCGCCGCGGCTAAAGCGCAGGCCGGCGAGGTTCACCGAGGCGTAGGCGATGGCCTGACCGGCGCCGGCGCCGCCGAACACGACGTCAAAGAAGATGCCGGCGCTGATCTGGCGGACGACGTTCTTCATGATGTGGTTGTGTTCGATATGGGCGATTTCGTGCGCGAGGACGCCGGTGAGTTCGTCCGGATGATCGGCCATGCGGATCAGGTCGTCGGTGACGATGATCGAATTGTCGGGCAGCGCGAAAGCGTTGGGAAAGCCGGCGTCGGCGATGGTGATCCAGATGTCCTCGCGTTCGGGGACATTGGAGGCTTCCATAATCCGGTACGCGAGGTTGTTGAGGATTTGCGTGGCCTCGTCGGCGTCGTCGCACTGGACTGTGAACGCATCGACCTGCGACCAGGAAATGTCGGAAATTTGCGCGCGATACTTCGCCGGCAGGGCCCGCGCCATCGGGTCGGCCGCGAACGGTATGCCGATGAGGAATATCGCGGCGAGCGACCAGGATAACGCCACCAGGGCGCCGACAGTCTTGCGCCCTTCCACGCCTTGGGCGCGCGGCTTCATCAGATGCGGCGCGGCGGCGGCGAGCTGATCGTCATACCCGTCGCCGAACATCAGCCGCTCGCCCGTGTCTGGTTTCTTTGGGCGGATGACGATGCGGCCGTTTTTGTCGTCGGCGCGCGCGAGATCAGCGTAGCTCCAGGTGATGGTCCGGTCGCCGCGGCGGATGATCAAGGTCTCGGCGGCGAGTTCGACTTCAACATCGGAGAAGATCGCGGCGCGGCCGTCGGCGTAGCGGGCGTGCATCAGATGACTCCCACGCCCATGTCGAGGTCGAAGGCGTCGCCCAGGCTTTCGCCCGCGTCAGTGTCGGCGAGGACGGATTGGCCGATGTCAGCAAAGCGCGGTGTTTCGATGAGGTCCAGGCGATTGAGGAGGTAGCGGACCTGCAGAAAACCGGCGACCGGGGTCAGCAGCCCCAGCGAGAAGATCAGGAAGATCCAGCCAAGGGTTTCGTAGAACAGCAATGACAGCGTCTTGGCGCGAAGATGAAAGCGTGCGCCGTCGATCGTGATCTGGGCGGCGATACGGTTCATGGCGGCGGCGCGATAAGGGGCGAAAGCAATGAAATACGAGATCGCCGTCAACGCGGCGGCAAGCAGCGTCGCCACGAGGCTGAACATCATGCCGTCGGCGCCGAGCGTGATGATCCCGGCCGTTGTAAGGGCGCTCAAAATGAAACCGGTCACGCCAAAGCTCACGATGGAGCCAATCAACGTGCCGATCCAACCGATCGCGAACGGCCACCACATCCCTTTTTGCGGCGACTCCCCGTGCGGTGTCTCAAACTGAAAAGGCTGGTCGCCGAACCTGGTGTTCTCCCACATCATGCGCGCGCGGTTGATGCGCGCGGCCGGCGTGTACCAACCGAGCGAAAGCGTCTGCAAAATCCACCATCCCCATGACGCCGCCGCGAAGCTCCACGCTGAACTCGCCAGTCCGAGGCGGATGCCGCGCCAGCGCGTGCGCGAGAGTTGGTAGCGGCGCATCCAATAGCGGGCAGCGGCGATGAGCGGCACCGAGACAACATAGAACGTGAACGTCAGCCACGCCGCCCATGTCGGCTCAATCGCGAGGGGCGCGATGTAGAAGACGAAGATCGCCGGGAGAAAGAAGCATGGCAGGGCGATCAGGAATCCCCGGAAAAGTTCGCCCGCGTTGCCGGTGTATTCGAGCGGGTCGCCGAGCACCCAGGCGCGCGACCAAAGCCGCCGGCGCATCGCCGTGCGCGCCCAGAAGCGGTACATCGTGAGCGTGAGGATCGTCAGAGCCGCGTTCTTCAGGGCGAGCCCGAACACGTTGAAGAACTTGCCGCTGTGGGCGAAAGTCTGCGTCGGTGAGGCTTCGGCCGTCATGAACTCCCCTGGCCGGCATCCTAGCCGGGGACGGGCAAAGGGTCGATGCGGGTGGTGAACGACAAGCAGAAACCAGCGTCGAAACGGGCAGAACGTCTGGCCGAGGCGCTCAAACGCAACATCGCGCGGCGCAAGGCGGCCAAGAAGGTCGCTGAACCCAAGAAAAACTAACGGCGAGCCATGCCGGCGCGCATGGAGGCGCCGCCTTGCTTACGCCGCCGCCGCATCCCATAAACCGGCCGCCGGGGGGATCCGGCGAAAGAATTCCATGGATCGTATCGTCATCACGGGCGGGGCGCCGCTCAACGGAACCATCCCGATTTTCGGGGCCAAGAACTCGGCGTTGAAGCTGCAGGCGGCGGCGTTGCTGTCCGCCGACCCGCTGATGCTCGAGAACATGCCCGATCTCGCGGACACCCGTTTCATGACCCAGCTGCTAAAGACGCTGGGCGTTGAAATCACCTGGATCAAGGAAACCCACACCCTGCGCATGCATGCGGCGGAGATCGTTTCGACGATCGCGCCGTATGATCAGGTGCGGAAGATGCGCGCTTCGTTCAACGTGCTGGGGCCGTTGCTGGCGCGCGCCGGCCACGCGACGGTGTCGTTGCCGGGCGGGTGCGCGATCGGTGCGCGGCCGGTGGACCTGCACTTGAAGGCGTTCGAGGCGATGGGCGCCGATATCGTCATTGAGCAGGGTTACGTGAAGGCTGCGGCGCTGCGTGGCTTGAAGGGCGCCGAGATTGAATTTCCGTTCCCGTCGGTTGGCGCGACCGAGCACACGATGCTGGCGGCGGTGCTCGCCAGCGGCGATACGGTTTTAAAGAACGCGGCGCGCGAGCCGGAGATCGCCGACCTCGCCGATTGCTTGAACGCGATGGGCGCCAAGGTTGAAGGCGCGGGCACGAGCACGATCAACATTAAGGGCGTCGCGAAACTCAGTGGCGTGAAGCATCCGGTCGTTGCCGACCGGATCGAAGCGGGCACCTATGCGATGGCCGCCGCCGCCGCTGGCGGCAACGTTTTGCTGGAGGGCGCGCGGTTCGAGCATCTCAGGGCGATGATCAAATTCCTGCGTGATGCAGGCGTTCGCGTCGATGCGGAAGGTCGTGGTCTTCGCGTGCAGCGCGCGGTGAAGGACCAGATGCAGGCGGTCGACTTCGAGACGGAACCGTTCCCCGGTTTCCCGACCGACCTGCAGGCGCAAGCCATGGCGCTGATGTGCATGGCCGATGGCGTCTCGCGCATCAAAGAGACGATCTTCGAAAACCGCTTCATGCACGCGCCGGAATTGTCGCGCCTGGGCGCCAAGATCGAGGTGCACGGCAACGAGGCGGTGGTTACTGGCGTGCCAAAACTGATCGGCGCGCCGGTCATGGCGACGGACTTGCGCGCCTCGGTCAGCCTCGTTGTGGCGGGGCTTGCGGCCGAAGGGGCGACGACGGTCAACCGCGTCTATCACCTCGATCGCGGCTTTGAAAAACTGGAAGCCAAGCTGCAGGCCTGCGGCGCGCAGGTCGTTCGCGAGCGAGAAGATCAAGCGGCATGACCGGCGCCATGCTGAGACTGATGGCGGAAGATACGGCTGATCTCGAAATCATCGGGGCCGCGGCGCAAGACGCGCTGGTGCGCGTCGGCGACATCAATCTCGACAAGAAGGCGCGCCGCTTCACGATGATGCTCAATCGCTTCCGCTGGGAAGCCGCTGGCGAAACGGGGCCGTACGAACGGATTCGCTCCGCGCTCTCGTTTGAAGGCGTTCTCAGTGTGAAGAGCCGGCGCGTGCGCCATGATACCGACGAGGCGCTTGGGTCGTTGCTGTCGATTGCGTTCGTGCCCGAAGAAGAGCCGCCTGGCGGGGTGGTGCGCCTGATGCTGGCGGGCGGCGGCGAGATCGCCATCAATGTTGAATGTCTCGATGCGATCTTGATCGATACAGGCCCAACGTGGCCCACGCCGCGCAGGCCTGATCACGAGCAGGGTTGAAGCGGCGCAGCGATGAGCGAACGCAACCGCCTTACCGACATCACGCTGGACGAGGCCTCGCTTGCGCCCGCCTCGTCCAACGCCGAGCATGAGCGGCGGATCGCGCTTTTTGATCTAAAGGAGTCGAACTCCTTTGCTGTGCTGGCCGAAGATCGCGGACCTTACATTCTCTTGCTTGGGATGTCCGAGGGCCGGCTGGTGCTGGACGTCAGTGACGAGAGCGGCGCGCGCATCATCCTGCACCACGCGCCGCTCGGCAGCTTGCGCAAGATCGTGAAGGACTACGCTTTCATTTGCGAAAGCTACAACGAAGCCATCCGCGACGCGCCGCCGAGCCGGATTGAGGCGCTCGATATGGGCCGGCGCGGGCTGCACAACGAGGCGGCGGAGGTGCTGCAGGAACTCCTCGCCAGCCATTTCACCATCGACAACGAGACTGCGCGGCGTCTGTTTACGCTGGTCTGCGCGCTGCATGTCCGAGGCTGACGCACTGCCGCGATCGGTGCTGTTTGCGTGCACCCACAACGTCATCCGTTCGCCCATGGCGGCGGAACTCATGCGTATGCAGTTTGGGTCGGCGGTTCGGGTCGACAGCGTGGGTCTTCGTCCGGGCGATGAGGTCTCCTATATGGCGGCCTTCATCATGGATGAGGTCGGCGGCGACATCTCCGGATACGAGCCCAAGGGGTTCGAGTTCTTCGAGAGCGACTATTTCGAGGACGGGCCGTTCGACCTGATCGTCTCACTCTCCCCCGAGGCGCACCACACGGCCTTGGAACTGGTCCCGAAACTGGCTGCGGCAGCCGAATACTGGCCGACCTTCGACCCCTCCTTGGCGGAAGGGTCGAGAGAACAGGTGCTTTTTGAGTATCGGAGCGTCCGGGACGGCCTCGCCAAGCGCATCGCGACACGTTTCCCGCGCCCATCGACGGGATAGGGCCGCCCGCCTATAAGGCCCCCCGACTTAGCCGAGTCTGGGCCGGGTTCAGGAGAAATAATGGCCAAGGAAGAACTATTGGAATTCGCCGGGACGGTGATGGAGCTTCTGCCCAACGCGACCTTCCGGATCGAACTTGAGAACGGACACGAGATCATCGGTCACACCGCGGGCAAGATGCGCAAGAACCGCATCCGCGTGCTGGCCGGCGACAAGGTCCTCGTTGAAATGTCGCCCTATGATCTGACCAAGGGGCGCGTGACGTACAGATTCAAGTAATGACCAACGGCTCCCTCGATCGCGCCATCGTTGTAACGGGCGCATCTACCGGCATCGGCCGCGCGGCGGTTGCGAAGGCGGTGCGCGAGGGTGCGCATGTGTTCGCGAGCGTGCGCAAGCAGGCGGACGCTGATGGGCTGAAAACCGAGTTCGGCGACGCGGTGACGCCGCTTTTGTTTGATGTTGCCGATGAAGCGGCCGTGCGCGCGGGCGCGGCGCAAGTCGCCGCGGCGCTCGGCAATCGCAAGCTGTTCGGTTTGCTCAACAATGCCGGCATCGCTGTGGCCGGGCCTCTGCTGCACCTCGACACTGACGAACTGCGCAAGCAATTCGAGATCAATTTCTTCGGCGTGCACAATGTCACGCGCGCGTTCGCGGACTTGCTCGGCACCGACAAGGCGCGCACCGGCAAACCTGGCCGCATCGTGATGATCTCGTCGGTGGGCGGCCAGAACGGGTCGCCGTTCGTCGGGCCGTACTCGGCTTCGAAATTCGCGATGGAAGGCTATTCGCAATCGCTGCGCCGCGAGCTGATGCTCTATGGCATCGACGTGATCGTTGTTGGCCCTGGCGCGATTGCAACGCCGATCTGGGACAAGGCCGGTGAGAGCGATCTCAATCGCTTCAGCAACACCGACTACGCGCCGATGCTGAAAGGTGTTGAAAATTACATGCTTTCGCAAGGGCGTGCGGGGCTGCCGGCGTCGGACGTGGGCGATCTGGTGTGGTTCTGTTTCACGGCCCCAAAACCCAAGACGCGCTATCGCATTCTGCGCAACGAATTCATGGATGTGACGCTGCCAAACCTCATTGGACCGCGCGCGGTCGATAAGGTCATCGCCAAGCGCCTCGGATTCCCGAAACCCAAATGACCCGCTTAGTGCTCGCCAGCGCGAGCCCGCGCCGGTTGGCGCTCCTGGCGCAGATCGGGATCACGCCTGACGACGTGATCGCCGCCGACATCGATGAAACGCCGCTGAAAGACGAGACGCCGCGCAACCTGGCGCTGCGTCTGGCGCGTCAGAAGGCCGAGGCGGTGAAGGCGGACGGCGCTGTGGTGCTGGCGGCCGATACGGTGGTCGCGGTGGGACGGCGTGTTTTGCCGAAGGCCGAGACCGAGGCGGAGGCGCGGGAGTGCTTGCGCCTGCTCTCCGGACGGTCGCACCGTGTTTATACCGGCGTTGCCGTTCGGACCGCCGGCCTGGAAATCCGCACGCGCCTCGTTGAGACGCGTGTTGCGTTCAAAGTGCTGAGCGCCGCCGAGGTCGAGGCTTATATCGCCAGCAACGAATGGCGCGGCAAAGCCGGCGGCTACGCCGCGCAGGGCCTTGCCGGCCGCTACATCACGTCGATCATCGGCTCGTACTCGTCCGTTATCGGCTTGCCGCTGTATGAAACGGCGAACCTGATCGAATCCGCGCGCTCATGAGCGAAACGCTGGAAACCTGGCTCGACGCCGCCATCGGCGAAACCCGCGAAGCGCTGGTGCGCGACGGCAAGGCCATCGCGCTGCGCATTACGCGTGCGAGCGACGAAGGCCGACGTGCGCGCTGGGGTGAGGTCTATTGCGCGCGCGTCCGGGAACTCGATAGACGCCGGCGCGGCGCCTTTCTCGAACTTGGCTTGCGCGATCAGCAGGGTTTTTTGCCGCTCGGCGACGACGGGCGCGCCCGCATGCGCAAGGAGCGCGTGAATCTGCGCGAGGGCCAGGGCGTCATCGTTTCCGTCACCCGCGAGGCCGCGCGCGGCAAGAACCCTGTCGTCGAGCTTACGGAACTCGGTCACGACGGCGAAGAGCCGCATCGCATCGGTCAGCACGAAGTCGACCAAGAACTGCTTCTCGCCAAGCCGGCG
This sequence comes from Hyphomonadaceae bacterium, assembly GCA_016791365.1. GTDB lineage: Bacteria > Pseudomonadota > Alphaproteobacteria > Caulobacterales > Aquidulcibacteraceae > Vitreimonas. The sequence continues at coordinate 92,628 of JAEUMT010000043.1, forward strand.
CCCGATCCGCAAATTCGCGCCAAACTTGACGCCGTGATCGACGACGCGCTCGCCCGCGCCACCCCCATCCCCGGCGGCGGCATGCTGACGATCGATGCCGTCACGGCGCTTGTCGCTATTGATGTTGATGCGGGCGCACGCCCAGGCAGCGCCGATCCTGAGCGCTTCGCGCTTGATCTGAATATCGCCGCCGCGCAGGAAGCCGCGCGGCAGATCAGATTGCGTAGCCTTGGCGGCATCATCGCTATTGATTTTGTGTCGTTGAAATCCAGGTCGCATCTGAAAGCGTTGGAGGACGCCGTGCGCGCCGCGTTTGAGGACGACCCTTGGAGCGTGCAGTTCGGCGGGCTGTCGAAGTTCGGGGTGTATGAATTGGCGCGGTCGCAATTGCGGACGCCGCTGCACGAACAGATGCGCGACCATGAGGGGCGTTTCAGCGCGGAGACGGTCGCATTAGTGGCGCTGCGCGCGATCGAGCGCGAAGGGCGTTCGCAAACCGGGCGCCAGATTGCGTGCACGGTGGCGCCGGAGGTGAAGGCTTGGCTCGATATCGCCGAGATCGATTGGCGGGCGCAGCTCTCCAACCGGATCGGCATGCGCTGGAGCATCGATGCGGCGCCCAGAGAAGCACTCTGGCCGCGCGATAAGATCGACGCGAGGGCGCTATGAGCAAATGCGCGATCTGCGGCAAAGAGCAGGATCCGAAGTACCGCCCGTTCTGCTCCAAACGCTGCGCCGACGTTGATCTCAACCGTTGGCTCAGCGGCGGCTACGCCATTCCGGCCGCCGAAGAAGACGATCCGGACGATGAGACTGTGATCGTCCCGAAGAGCGACAACTAGCCAAACGTCGCCACGATCGGCACGTGGTCGCTCGCCTTCTCAAGGCCGCGCGCTTTCTTGAAGATATCGACGCTGTTCAGCGTGTCGGCAGCTTGCGGCGACATGAGCAGATGATCGATGCGGATGCCGTGGTCCTTCTGCCATGCGCCGGCCTGGTAATCCCAGAACGTGTAGCGATGCGCGGCGCCGTCCGCCTGCATGTACGCATCGCGTAGTCCGAGATTGAGCAGCGCGCGATAAGCGGCGCGCGTCTCGGGTTGGAAGAGCGCATCGCCGGTCCAGACAGCGGGATTGTGGCAATCAACTTCGCGCGGAATGATGTTGTAGTCGCCGGCGATGATGAACCGCTCTTCTTGCGTGAGCAACTGGCGCAGATGTGCGTTGAGCGCATCCATGAAGGCGAGTTTGAATTGGTATTTCTCTGTGCCGATGGGGTTGCCGTTTGGTGCGTAGATGGAGGCTACGCGGACCGGCCCGTCCGGGGCGGCGATGACGCTCTCGATGTAGCGGGAATGTTCGTGATCCAGCCCAGGGATGCCGCGGATCGTTTCTTCAATGCGATGCTTGGAGAGAATGGCGACGCCGTTATAGCTTTTCTGCCCGAACGTCTCGACGTTGAAGCCGAGAGACTCGATTTCGAGCCGAGGAAAGCGCGGGTCCTCGCATTTGATCTCCTGCAGGCACCAGACGTCGGCGTTCACCTCTTCGAACACTTTGAGCGCCGTGGGCAGGCGCGCGAGAATGGAATTCACATTCCAGGCTGCAATCTTGAGGGCCATGCACGCGGCTTAGCCGCGTGCGCCGTCAGGTTCAACCGAGCCACACCCCGGCGGCGATCAGAAATCCTATGATCACAAGGACGACGCCAGCGCCGAGCACGTAACGCATGCCGAGACCGGTCTGCCCGGCTCGGACGTCTTCTTCCGCAACTTCGATATGATTGCCGACTTTTCGAGCCGTCATGGAGCTACTCCTTCGCCCCCGCGCGGACAATTTTTAAGGGTCCGGCCCCGAGGGAAAGCCAAATCAAACGCGCCGTGGTATGACGGCGCTATGATTGTAATCCTGTGGGCCTTCACTCTGTTCCATGTCGCGGTGGGGCTGGCCAGTTTGGGCCTGGCGCTGCGGTTGCTGACGCCGGCGGAGCGGGCGCATTGGAATTCACAGTCCGCGCTGCTGGTGGCGGAATTTCTCTGCTGGATTTATCCGATCGCCGCGTTCGTCGCGGTGAAATCCGCCTGGGCGGCGCAGGCCGCGGGTCAGCATCACGCGATCCCGATGCTGCTGTCGCCGATCCTGTGGCTCGTGCTCATGGGCTTGTTGTTCGCGATCGTGGACTTTGCCGAAGACGGCGTGCTCGGCAACGCGCGCCGGCGCAGCTGATGACGTTCGTTCACACGTATCTGGCGCCGCTGCTCGCGTTCGCGGCGTTCATCTTCGGGCTCTACGGGGTGTTCTTTGCGGTGGGCCGCGCCGATTGGCCGGTGGTGCTGGCAGCGGCGCTCATCGTTGTGGCGGGCGCGATGGCTGCCTTTGTCGTGCGCAAGGCGCGCCCCAATTTGACGCTGGCGTTGGCGACAGCGCCCGCGGCGTTGCTGGCCGCCGTGATTCTATTTCGGTGAACTAGAAGCCTTTGAAGACGGCGATTTCGTCGACGCTGGCGCGGTCGGCGCGCAGCGTGTTGACAGGTTTCGACATATCGGCGTGACCAAGCGCCATCCCGGCATAGATCATCTCGTGGTCGCCGAGTTGGAAATGCGCGGCCAATGGTGTGCGCATGCGCGCCCAGGCTTCCTGCATGCAGCTTTGAACATCGCGCTCATGCGCGGCGAGCGCGACGCTTTGCATGAACATGCCCAGATGCGCCCATTGGCCGTGACCCATGGCTTTGTCGATGATGAAGAAGAGGCCGACGGGCGCGCCGAAGAACTCAAAGTTCTGCGCGAGGTGCATGAGACGGCCGACCTTGTTGTCGCGCGGAATGCCGAGCAGTTCGTACATGTCTTCGCCGAGCTTGTAGCGGCGGGTGCGGTAGGGCTCCCAGAGATTGGCGGGGTAAACCTGCCGATCGCCCTCATCGCCCGGCAGGTTCGCCTTCGCCAGCGCAATCACGGCATCGCGCTCGGCGCCGGCCACGGCGATGACTTTCCAGGGCTGCAAGTTGCCGCCTGATGGCGCATAGCGCGCTACGTCGAGAATTTCGCGAACCAGCGTTTCGGGGATTGGATCGGGCTTAAAGGCCCGGACAGAAATGCGCTGCTTGATGGCTTCGGAGACATTCATGACCGGACGCTAGCACGATACGCGCGCGCTCGTGGAGCCCTCGCGCGATGACGCGGCGTCAGCGGCGCGCGCTGATGCGATCCCTGATCTCGCGCGCATATTCGCGGCCGATTTTTTGCGCCTGTTCGATTTCGGTGGCGCTCATTTCCGTCGCGAGGGCGGCGGCGCGTTTTCGCGCGGCGTCGTTGGCCGACAGCGTGACGGCGGCATAGAGCCAGGACAGGGCTTCAACCGGATCGCGTCGCATGATCATGTCCGACAAATGCATCATGGCGGGCGCGTAGCCGAGTTCGGAGGCGCGCATGAGCCAGCGGCGGGCGTCTTCCGGTTCGCTCATGGTGGCGATCTGAACCATCGCTTCGCGATCACCGGCGCCCGCGGCGGAGCGAAATTGCGTGCGCGCTTCCTCGGTGTTTTTCGCGACGCCCGAGCCGGATCGTAACGCGATGCCATAGGCTGTCTGCGCGCCGGGATGGCCGAACTCGGCGCCGCGCGCGAAGCAATCCACGGCGGCGGCTTTGTCGACGCCGCCGCCAAGGCCGCGCCAATAGAGAACGCCAAGGTGATAAAATCCGGACGGCCGCGGCTCGTCTTGCAACGCCGCCTCGAACAAGCGGCGCGCCTTCTTCCACTCGTTCTTTTCGAACGCGTCGAGGCCCTTATCGAGTTTGGAGCGCGCGCCGAACATCAGACGGCGAAGCTGACGCCGCAGCCGCAGCTTGAGGTGGCATTCGGGTTCTTCACTTTGAAGGAGGCGCCGATCAGCTCATCGACCCAATCGACTTCCGAGCCTAGCAGGAAGGGCAACGATACGGGATCGACGAACAAGCGTGCGCCGTCACGTTCAATCACCAGGTCATCGGCGTTTGGGGCGCCGGCGACGCCGATTTCATACTGAAACCCGGAACAGCCGCCACCCTCGACAGCCACGCGCAGGCCGGCGCCTTGCGGTTCGCCGGCGACGACCGACTTGATGCGTTCGGCCGCGGAAGCGGAAAGAGCGACGTCAGCCATGCGTTAACCTAGACCTTTGGGCGTTTCTCAAGCGTCTCGTCCCCATATATGATCAATCATCCAAGGTGAGGAGAAGCCGGTTCGTGGCTGACGGGCAGAAAGCAGTCAAAAAGGTGAAGGCGGGGAAGCTCGTCTCCGCCGCCGAGCCGTTCGTCCGGCCTCCGCGCGCCCCTTATGCCACCGATCCCGCGCGTTCGCGCGGGCGTTTGCATGAAGAACCGGAAAGCAAGACGCGCACGCCATTTGAGCGCGATCGTGACCGGATTGTCCATTCGAGCGCGTTCCGGCGCTTGCGTGGCAAGACACAGGTTTTCGTCGCCCATGAGGGCGATCACTACCGCACGCGCCTCACGCACTCGCTGGAGGTTGCGCAGATCGCGCGCAGTGTCGCGCGGGTCATGGGGCTGGACGACGATCTGGCCGAATGTCTGGGCATCGCTCATGACCTCGGGCACCCGCCTTTTGGTCATACCGGCGAGGATGTCCTTGATGCGTGCATGGATGGGTTTCAGGGTTTCGACCACAACGCCCAGACGCTGCGTGTGCTCACGAAGCTTGAGCGCAAGTATCCGGCTTTCGACGGGCTCAATCTGACGTGGGAGACGCTGGAGGGCGTCGTCAAGCATAACGGGCCGCTGATCCGCTACGGTCAAGCGTTGGAAGATCTGCCGGTCGCCATTCAGGAATACAACGCCACGCACGATCTTGAACTACACTCGTGGCCGAGTCTTGAGGCGCAGGTCGCCGCGCACGCGGACGACATCGCCTATAACAATCACGATATCGATGACGGCCTGCGCGCCGGACTGTTCTCGCTGCAGGAGTTGCGCGAGGAAATTCCCATGGTTGAGCGCGTGCTCACGACGGTCGAGCGTGACTATCCTGACATCGACGAATTTCGGCTTTCAGCGGAGACCATTCGCCGGCTGATTGGCGTTTGGATCGACGATTTGGTTTGGGAATCCGGCAACCGCATTGCGGCCGCCAAGCCCGAAAGCGTTGAAGGCGTGCGCGCGGCCGGCAAGCCCTTGGTTGGGTTTTCGGACGTCATGAATGAGCACCAGGCTGTGTTGCGCCGCTTTTTGATGGCGCGCATGTACCGCCATTGGAAGGTCAACCGGTCGCGCAGTCACGCCAAGCGCATCATCCGCGAATTGTTCACTCTCTTCCTCGCCGAGCCTGAATTGTTGCCGCCGGGTTGGCAGGAGGGCGCTGATGGGCCGCGGGGCCAGCGCACGGCGCGCCGCGTTTGCGATTATATCGCCGGCATGACCGACGATTTTGCAATCGACGAGCATCGGCGCGTATTCAATCTCGAACGTTAGGTTCCAAGCGGCGTATTCGGGCAACGCGGGGCGTGGAAATGCTCGGCGTCAACCACTCTGTTACGTTTCCGGAATTATGGATTCACGCATGGCTGCTTCCCGCCTCGTTAAGCTGGGGTGAAGGAGCGGCATGGTAAACACCGCGTTGCGATTCCGGAGACCACGACGTGAGCCGAAGCTACGATCCACGCATGCATGCGTACGACGACCAGTCGCGCCACGCTGGCGTGCTGTACGTGCTCATGATCGTCATCGCCGTGTGCTTCGGTGGTTTCCTCTGGCAGCTCTATAGCGCGCCCGAAGTGCCGCGGATCACGGCGCAGGCCCGCCCGTACAAAATCGAGCCCCCGCCGGCGCCGCCCGCGTCAGAGACCGAAATGGCGTTGCGCGAGACAACGCCGATGCCGGCGGCGGAGTCTTCGCCCGCGGAAGTCGAAGCGCCGGTCGTGGAACTCAATCCACAGCCGGATACGCCGGCCATGCCGCATTTTTCCTCAAACGGTCGCTACGTGGCGCAGCTTGCCGCGCTGCAATCGGAGGCGGCCATCGACGCCTCCTGGCGCCGGTTCGTTTCCCGTGCGCCGGCGCTATTTGCCGGCGCTAGCATGGATGTGCAGCGCGCCGACCTTGGTCCGCGGGGCGTCTATCACCGTGTTCGCGCCGGCTATTTCGCAAGCAGCGATGATGCGACGCTGTTCTGCGAGCGGATACGGCAAATGGGACAGGACTGCATCGTCGCGGCCCGCTAGAACAGCCCCATGCTTTCGTGCCTGTTCGGACTTCGCCAGCCTAAACTCGATGCGGAGACGCGCGCGTTTTTCCGGGAGACGCGGCCCTGGGGCTTTATTGTCTTCCGCGAGGCGTGTGTGTCGCGCGACCAATTGCGCGGGCTTTGCGCCGATCTTCGTGATGCTGTCGGGCATGACGCGACAATCTGGATTGACCAGGAAGGCGGTCGCGTTGCGCGTTTGAAGGCGCCGGAATGGCCGGTGTGGCCGGCGGCGGCTCGCTACGGCGAAATCTACGCCAAAGACAAATCGGCGGGACGCGAGGCGGCGTACCTCGGCTATCGGCTTATCGCGGATGAACTTCGCTCCGTCGGTATCGACGGTGATTTTGCGCCGGTTCTCGACGTGCCGGTCGAAGGTTCCGACAAAATCGTTGGCGATCGCGCTTTTTCAGCGGACCCCAATGAGGTAGCGTTGCTGGCGCGCGCGGCGCTTGACGGCATGCACGATGGCGGTGTTGCCGGCTGCATCAAGCACATGCCAGGACATGGCCGCGCGACCGCCGACAGTCACCTGGCGTTGCCGAAAGTGGCGGCGAAAGAGATTGATCTCGCGAACGATGTTTTTCCGTTCGCCGAGCTTGCCGACGCGGAAGCCGCGATGACGGCGCACATTGTATTTGAAGCCTGGGACCCGGATCGTCCGGCGACGTGCTCGCCCTTCGTGGTGCAGGAAATCATCCGCAAGCGCATTGGCTTTCAAGGCATGCTGATGAGCGACGATCTTGACATGCACGCATTGCAATACGCCCTGAACGGCGGGTTGACGGAACGTGCGGAAGCGGCGCTGGGCGCGGGATGCGACGTGGTGCTTCAGTGTTCCGGCGTGTTGAAGGACATGCAGCTTACAGCGAAGGGTTGCGGCGCGCTTGACGGATTGTCGCTGGTTCGCGCCCGCGCCGTGGAGGCGTTCGCAAAACGCCCGCCACGCGAATTCGACGCAGGCGCCGGCTGGGCCAAATTCAAGCAGTTGCTGGCTGATTTCGCGCCCGCGTGAGGCTATAGTGCCAGCGTGAGCGAAGACGCGGAAAATCTTGAACTGGACCTTGGCGCCGCCGAGGAGGCCGAGGGGCGCGATGCGCTGCTGCTGGCGCTCGACGCGTTCGAGGGGCCGCTTCACCTGCTTCTGGAATTGGCGCGCACCAGGAAGATCGATGTCGCCAAGGTGTCGGTTGGCGAGATCGCCGATCAATATCTCGCCTTCATCGAAGAAGCGCGCGCTCACAATATGGAGATCGCCGGCGACTATTTGGTGATGGCCGCCTGGTTGGCGTTGATCAAATCGCGGATGCTGATCCCGAAACCGCAATTGCCGGCGGACGAGCCCGACCCGCTGCAGTTGGAAGAAGTGCTGCGGCTGAAACTGATGCACCTCGCGACGGCGCGTGCGGCGGCCAGAAAGCTCGAAGAATTGCCGCAGCTTGATCGCGACGTGTTCTTGAATGGTCAGCCGCAGGCGACGGTGCTGACAAAGCAAACGATCTGGCGCGCGGATCTCTATGAATTGCTGAATGCCTATTGCGCGGAGCGCTCGAAGAGCGTCCGCAAGCGCGCATACAGAACCCTTGTGCGCCGCGCCTATCCGTTGGCGACGGCGCGCAAGAAGCTTGAGCAAGCGTTGACCATGCTCGAGGAATGGCGCGCGATCGATATGGTGGCGCAGGCGACCGAAACCGGACCGGATGCGCCGCCGCCGGAAAGCTATCTGGCGTCGACTTTTGGCGCGGCGCTTGAACTTGCGCGTGAGCACAGGCTTGAGTTGCGTCAGGCGGAGGCGTTTGCGCCGCTGTTTGTCCGCGCCCGGCCGGCCGGGACCGGCGCTGCCGAAGAGAACGCATGACCGCTGAGAACGAACCACCGCTTGCGGACACGATCCGCCGCATTGAAGACGCCTTCACGGACGGCGGCGAACGGGCGCGCGCCGAGCCGAGCGCTGATGCCCTGCGCGCCGCGGAGGCGCTATTGTTCGCGGGCGGCGAGCCGATTACGGCCAAGGACCTTGGCGACAAGCTTGGGCCCGCAATCGATGTCGCCGCCGTGCTGATGAAGCTCAAGGCCGACTACGCCGAGCGCGGGGTTCAGTTGGTGGAGGCGGGCGGCGCGTGGCGGTTCCAGTCCGCGCCGGACCTGGCGGGCCTTTTCGCCGAGACACGCGCCGCGCCGCGGAAGCTGCCGAAAGCGGCGATGGAGACCTTGGCGGTTATCGCATACCACCAGCCGGTGACGCGGGCCGAGATCGAGGAAATTCGAGGGGTCAGCCTCTCGCGCGGCTCCATGGAGCTTCTGCTGGAGATCGGCTGGATCCGGCCGCGCGGGCGTCGGCGCACACCAGGCCGTCCGCTGACCTTTGGCACCTCCGACGCATTCCTTGCCCAGTTCGGCTTGGCTTCGCTTGACGCTTTGCCGGGCAAGGACGATCTCAAAGCTCTAGGCCTGCTTGATCCCCGGGCCGCGCAGGCCATTGACGTGCCGCGCCCAACCGAGGACATGGCCAGCGACGAAGAACCACTGTCCGCAGGTGACGACGCGGCAAGCTTTTTCGTGGATCATCTGGAAGACGAATAGGCGAGCCCCCCCCCAGGCCGCCGCTTCCACAGTTTGGAGTACTCGTTCGATGCATATGCCTGGCCTTATTCCGCTCCTCATCGTGCTGGGGCTGGCGTTTTTGCTGTTCAGCCGTCCGGGCCGTATTTCGAGCCTGATGGAAGACCTCGGAAAGGGCATTTCCGGCTTTCGCAAGGGCTTGGGCGAAGGCGACAAGCCGCCGGCGCAAGAGCCGCCGCCGGCTCAAGTTCGCGATCAGAGCACAACCAACAACGGAGACCGCGCGCAGTAAGACCAGCGCACGGGGCGCCCGCTCATGCTTCCAAGTCTCGGTTTCAACGAGATCGTCATTCTCGGCATCCTCGCTTTGGTGGTGGTGGGGCCGAAGGACTTGCCGTTGCTGTTCCGCAAGCTCGGGCAGTGGACGGCGAAGCTACGCGGCATGGCGCAGGAATTTCGCACCGGCTTTGATGAACTCGCGCGCCAAGCCGAACTCGACGAACTAAAGCGCGAGGTTGACGCGCTACGGCGCACGACGTCGCTGCAGGAGATACGCAGCGAACTCAACAAGCCGCTGCCGACGCTTGAAGATTACGCCGGCATTAAATCGCAGCCGGCAATACCGACGCCGCCGTACATTCCGGCGGTCGAAGCGCCTGTTGAGGCGCCGGCGGTCGAGGTTGCGGTTGGCGACATCGCTGCGGAGCAGGCCGCGGACGTCTCCGAAGCGCCGAAGGCGTCGGCTGGCGTACCTGAGCATATTGATGTCGCGCCGATCGCGCGGGGCGCTTCGTGAGCGTGTCAGCACAGAACAAATCAACGTCCAACGACGACGACATCGAGGCCTCGCGCGCGCCTTTGATGGATCATTTGATTGAGCTGCGCGACCGGCTGATGCGGGCGCTGCTGTGCGTCATCGTTGGCGTCGTCATTTGCTTCTTCTTTGCCGACGACCTCTTTCTCTTTCTGGTTCAGCCCTTTCAGGCGGCGATGGCGGCGGTCGATCCGCAGGCGGCCGGTCAATCGGTCGAACTCATCAACACCGGCGCATTCGGGTTCTTCTCGGTGAAGATGCAGATCGCCTTGTTTGGCGGCATTGTCCTGGCGTTTCCGGTGATCGCCTGGCAGGCGTACGCGTTCATCGCGCCCGGGCTTTATAAAAAAGAGCGCGCGGCGGCGGCGCCGTTTTTGATCGCGGCGCCGGTGATGTTCGCTCTCGGCGCGTCGTTCGTGTTCTATTTCGCGATGCCGTACGCGCTGCAGTTTGCCCTCAGTCAGCAAGTGACGAGCGGCCCCGTGCATGTCCGGTATCTGCCGAAGGTCGAGGAATACATGGGGCTGGTGACCACGTTGGTGCTCGCCTTTGGCCTTATGTTCCAATTGCCCGTGGTGCTTTCGCTGCTCGGCCGCGTCGGAATGGTTTCGGCCTCGTTGCTGCGGAAGGGGCGCCGCTACGCGATTGTCGGCATTGCGGCGTTCGCGGCATTAGTGACGCCCAATGACGTGGTGTCGATGTTCGTGATGGCGGCCCCGGTTTACGCCCTTTACGAAATCTCGATCTGGATCGTCGCGGCCATCGAAAGCGGCCGCGCGCGCCGCGAAAAGCTTGAGGCCGCGGCGGCTGTTCATCCGCCCGGACCGTAGCGCTGACGCGCGGCTTCCGCTAAGTCCCGCCCATGCACGATATCCGCGCCATCCGCGAAAACCCTGACCTCTACGACGCTGCCTGGGCGCGTCGTGGCCTGCCGCCCATGGCCGGGAAAATCATCGAGTTTGACGCGAAGCTCCGCACCGCTTCGACCGCAAAGCAAGAAGCCGAAGCGCAACGCAACGCGGCGTCGAAGGCCATCGGCGCGGCGAAGGCCAAGAAGGACGAGGCGGAAGCCGCGCGCCTGATGGAGCAGGTGGCGGCGTTAAAGCAGCGGATCGAAGATACGAGCGTCGATGAAGCCAGGTGGCAGAAGCAGCGCGACGAACTGCTCGCGTCGATCCCGAACCTGCCGGCGATCGACGCGCCGGACGGCGCTGATGAACACGGCAATGTCGAAGTGCGGCGTTGGTATATCCAAACTGGGGCGGCGCCGCCAGCGCTCGATCTGACCGCCGATCACGTAACGCTCGGCGAAGCGCTTGGCATGATGGATTTTGAAGCGGCCGCCCGTCTTTCGGGTGCGCGCTTTGTGGTGCTGCGCGGTCAGTTGGCGCGGCTTGAGCGTGCGTTGGCGGCGTTCATGCTCGACATCCAGACGGGCGAGCACGGCTACACGGAAATCAATCCGCCGCTGCTGGTCAAAGACCATGTCATGTTCGGCACCGGTCAGCTGCCGAAATTCGTCGACGATCAGTTCACGGCTGCGCGCACTGTGAGCCGGCAAGAGCTTTTGAACGAAGCGCTTGCGCGTTTCGATGATGAGTTCGAGAAGCGCGGCGGCAACGTCAAGCCGACGCAGCTCCTCAACGAAATTCTCGAAACGGCGCCGACGCGTGAGGATTTCTGGCTGATCCCGACGGCGGAAGTTGCGCTCACCAATCTCGTGCGCGAACAAATCCTGGACGAAGCGCCGCTGCCGCTGCGGATGACGGCTGACACGCTTTGCTTCCGGGCGGAGGCGGGCGCGGCTGGCAAGGACACGCGCGGCATGATCCGCCAGCATCAGTTCCGCAAAGTGGAAATGGTGTCGATCACGACGCCGGAGCAGAGCCACGACGAGCACGAGCGCATGGTTGGGTGCGCCGAGGAAATTCTGAAGCGTCTTGAGTTGCCGTTCCGCACCATGCTGCTGTGCACCGGCGATATGGGCTTCGGCGCGCGCAAAACCTACGATCTCGAAGTCTGGCTGCCGAGCCAGGGCAAGTATCGCGAAATCAGCTCGTGCTCGAATTGCGGCGATTTCCAAGCCCGCCGCATGAACGCGCGCTTCCGCAACAAGGACGGCAAGACCGAGTTCGTGCACACGCTGAACGGCTCGGGTCTCGCCGTGGGGCGCACACTCGTCGCCGTGATGGAAAACTACCAGCAGGCGGACGGCGCCATCAAAGTGCCAGCCGCGCTTGTGCCGTACATGGGCGGACTTGAGGTCATCGCGAAAGCATGAGCCGCTTCATGCGTCTTCGGCCGACGCGGGCGCTGGCGCCCATTGCGCCTGCGGAGGTTGCGGCGGCGGAAGCGGCGCTTAGCGTGCGATTCCCAACGGGGTACTACGATTTCATCACACGCTATGGCCGCGGCGTTCTTGGCGGGCTTGTTCGTATCTACACGCCTGCCGACGTTTTGAACGGTCCGAACAATGTCCGCGAGTGGCGGGCGCGTATCGATGAGTATTGGTTTTGGGACGCGAGCGCGGCGCTGTTGCCAAAGGCGCGGGCGCTGGAATGTGTCGTGATCGCTGATACCGTTGGCGGCGATGAGCTGGTCTTCCACCCAGATCAAACCGATCGACTATACGTGCTCGCACATGATTTCGATGAGGCGTACTTGGCCAGCGACGTTGGCCTAGAGGCGGCCGTCGACTGGTTCTTCACTTCCGGTGTGATTGACGAGCCGTTCGAAGACCTAAGTTTCGAGCCTTACTGAGTTGTGTCGCGTCAGGCCGGTTGTTTCGCGAAACGGCCATGCAGCGTAAGTGCAACGATCGCGCACACGAACTCGATGGCGGCGCCAACGCCCGCACTCACCGCTGGCGCAGGCGCAAGGACGCCCAGCCCGAACCCGGCGCCAATAAGCGCAAACCCAAGCACCCAATAGAAGCGCATTCCATAGAGCATGGCGAACGTCAGATAGCGGCCGCCGATGATCAGCAGCATCGCAGGGAAGAACCATTCGATCATCTGCATCGAGGCGATATAGGCGAGCGGCAAGCACGCGATCATCCAGATCGTGCTCGCGCCGACGAGCCCCGTTAGTGGATTGCCGCGCGTGTGCGTCGCCGAAGCGCCTAGCACCTTGCAGATAAGCAGCCCCGCCGGGTGGATCAGCATGCCGCCGATAAACAGCACCCAGATTGCTTGCTGCGGCGAGACGAGGACCGCTGTGCCGGTCGCTGCCGCCCAAGCTAATGACGAAGCGAGAATTCCTGGCGCGCCGCTCAAATATCCAACGCGCATGTCGCGCTGTGCTTCGGAAATGTCCATGCGGGATTCTAGGCGCCCTTGAGAGTTGAGATCAACTCCGCACCCTTAGTCTCCACCGGCAACGCGCGGAAATCACCGTGCGTGTCCATCGCCACGCCGAGCAGAGCCTGAAAGATGCGGCGCGGCAGCGTCTGTGCGCCAAACTGTTCGAGGTGCGGGGTGATGAATTGAGCGTCGAGCAGTTTGAAGCCGCCGCGCTTCAAGCGCGCCGCAAGATGCACGAGCGCGGCTTTGCTGGCGTCGGTCGTCCAGGAAAACATGCTTTCGCCGAAGAAGGCGCCGCCGAGCGCGACACCGTAGAGGCCACCGACGAGTTCGCCGTCGATCCGGGCTTCAACACTATGCGCGGTTCCGCGCCGATGAAGTTCTATGTAGAGCGCACGGATATCCGGGTTGATCCACGTGTCCTCGCGATCCTTGCCCGGCGCGGCGCACGCATCGATCACGCGATCGAAGTCGCGGTTGATTGTGAAGGTGAACTTGTCTTGCCGCAGCGTGCGCGCGAGGCGTTTGGGAACATGGAAGCCGTCGAGCGGAAACACGCATCGCCATTCGGGGTCGACGATAAAGAAACCCTCATCGTCGCGGCTCTCCGCCATCGGAAAGACGCCGCGCTTGTAGCAAGCCAGTAGATCTTCAGGTGTGAACGGCTTCACGCTGGTCAGAATGCCAAACTTCCAGGCGCCCGTCAGCCCAGGCAACGCACACTTGTTGTGTTTCAAGTCAGTCCGATTGTGCGTCTTGAGGGTCGGGGTCATTGCGGTTGCCGATCGCGTCGGCGCGTCGGCGATCGATCCAGCGATCGAGCGGGTTAAGCACAACAAGCACAACGAGCGTGAGGCCGGCGCCAATCCAGACGATCTCCCAGGTCGCGAGCCCGCAAGCGATGCCGAGCGCGGCGGCGACCCAAACGGTGGCGGCCGTCGTCAGATTTTGCACCGAGCGTTCATGGGGATGGCGAAGGATTGCCCCGGCGCCGATGAAGCCGATGCCGGCCATCACGCCTTGGATGATGCCTTGCACGACGCGGCTGATCGCGTCGGGCTCGTTGTTGAGGGCGTCGAGGTGAAAAGTGCTCAGCGACACGAGCGCCGCACCCAAGGACACCAGCGCCAGCGTACGAATGCCGACAGGCTTGCCGCGCCATTCACGGTCGAGGCCGATCAACGCGCCGATAAGGACGGACATGGCAAGCCGCAGAGCGACATCGCCAAGATCAATCGCGGGATCGATGGGGGGCGACAGCGCCATGCGGTGCTAACCGCCGGCGCCAGGCGCGTGTTCCGTTAGTCTTCCGACGGGACCCGCGAGCGGAGGGCGTCGCCTCCAATGCGCGCGCCGTGGAATTCGGGCGTGTTCGTTTCCGGATCGAGCGGCGCGATGACGGCCGGGGCGTCGTTCGTGGCCACGGTTTGTGCCGGACTGACGCAGCCATGCAACGCCATGATGGCGAAGGTGAGCGCGATCAGCACGGCGATGCCGGCGAAAGATTGTTGAGCCATGAAACGTGAGCCTTTGGTCGAGTGCGAGGCCCACGTTTGCAATTCATGCGCCGTTAACTCAGTTCGACGGCAAACCGAGAATATCCGGCGGCACGCCATGCGTCGCGGCCCAGTCGATCCATGCGACATCGGTAGGCGCGATCACATGCTCAAGCACGACCCAGACACCGCCTTCGTTCTTCAAGAGCGCGTGCAGACTTCCGCCCGTATCCATGGCGCCGTTCTCGTATCGGCTCGCGAGGTTGGTCGTTAACCAATCGATCTCCGAACCATCGGCGTTTCGGACGTCGGCCACGACATACGCCCACTCGTCGCGCACATTCACTGTGGTCGTGTGCAGGCTGACAGGCTTGCCGACTTCGGCGCTGATCGCTGGCGTCAGCACGCCAACCAAAGCCTGTGTGGCGGCGTCCGCCGATGCCGGGGCGGCAGGCGCTTCGGGTGTCTCGGTTGTTGTGGTCGCGGCCGGCGGCGAACAGGCGGCGGTAAGTGCAACGATTGCAACCAATAATGCGCGCATGTCTTAGCTTCCTGCTTCTTCCGCCTTGGCCTTGAGGTTCTTCTCTAGCCAGTGGATCGAATAATCGCCGTTGATCACGTCGGGCTCGTTCATCAGATCGCGGAAGAGCGGCAACGTGGTTTCGACGCCGGTGATAACCATCTCGTTCAGCGCGCGGCGCAAGCGCATCAGGCATTCGGCGCGGTCGCGGCCGTGGACGATGAGCTTGCCGATAAGCGAGTCATAGTTTGGCGGAATTGCGTAGCCCGCATAGATGGCGCTGTCCAAGCGCACGCCAAGGCCGCCCGGCGGGTGGTAGCCGGTGATCTTGCCGGGGGATGGGCGGAAAGTGGACGGGTTCTCGGCGTTGACGCGGCACTCGATGGCGTGGCCGTTGAACTTCACGTTCTCTTGGCTGACTGAAAGCTGCGCGCCGTCGGCGATGCGGATCTGTTCGCGTACCAGGTCGAGGCCGGTGATCATCTCGGTGACCGGATGCTCGACCTGCAGCCGCGTGTTCATCTCGATGAAATAGAATTCGCCGTCTTCGAAGAGATATTCAACGGTGCCAACGCCGAGATATCCGAGCTTCTTGATTGCGTCGGCGGTGATCTGGCCGATGCGCGCGCGGTCCTCGGCGTTGAGCGCAGGAGAGGGCGCTTCTTCGAGAACCTTCTGGTGGCGGCGTTGGAGCGAACAATCGCGCTCGCCCAAATGGATGACGTTGCCGAGGCTGTCGGCGACGACCTGGATTTCGATGTGACGCGGATGCGTCAAATACTTTTCCATATAGACTTCGTCGTTGCCGAACGCAGCCTTCGCTTCGGAGCGCGCCGTATTGTAGGCCTCGAGCACTTCGTCTTCCGACCGCGCGACTTTCATGCCGCGTCCGCCGCCGCCCGCCGCGGCCTTGATCAGCACCGGATAGCCGATGCGCTTGCCGTTGGCTTTGGCGTCGGCCTCGTCTTTGATGGCGCCGTCGGAGCCGGGCACGACCGGCATGCCGGTATCGATCGCTGCTTGCTTGGCGGCGATCTTGTCACCCATCAGGCGGATGTGATCGGCCGTGGGGCCGATGAAGGTCATGCCGTGCTGGGTGACGATCTCGGCGAACTTGGCGTTCTCGGAGAGAAAGCCGTAGCCGGGATGGATTGCTTGCGCGCCGGTGATTTCGGCGGCCGCGATGATCGAGGGGATGTGCAGATAGCTTTTCGCCGCGGGCGGAGGGCCGATGCAGACGCTTTCATCGGCGAGGCGCACGTGCATGGCTTCGGAATCCGCCGTCGAGTGCACGGCCACCGTCTTGATGCCCATTTCCTGGCAAGCGCGGTGAATGCGCAGCGCGATTTCCCCGCGATTGGCGATGAGGACTTTTTCAAACATGGGCGCCGATCCCTCCTCGCCCTTGATGGGCGAGGTGGCGCGAAGCGCCGGAGTGGGTGGCGGCGCAGGTTCGAACAGTCACCCACTCAGTCATCGCGCTCCGCGCGCTGACAGCTCGCCCATCGAGGGCGAGCAGGTCCGTCGCCTTCTTCATTCGATGATCATCAGCGGCTGATTGAACTCGACCGGATCGGCGTTGCCGACCAGGATTTGCTTCACCACGCCATCGTTCGGCGCGTGGATTTGGTTGAAGGTCTTCATTGCTTCGACCAGCAAAATCGTTTGGCCCTTGGTGACGCGGTCGCCGACCTTCACGAACGCCGGCGCATCTTCGTTGGCGGCGAGATAGGCGGTGCCGACCATCGGCGAGAGCACGGCGCCCGGATGCGATGATGCATCGACTGGCGCCGCAGGCGGCGCTGCGGGGGCAGGTGCGGGTGCGGCGACTGGCGGCGGTAATGCCGGAGCTGGCGCGGGCGCGGAGTGCACGACGTGCGTGTGCGCCGGCGGCTGTTGCGCCATCACGAGCGTGCGGGCCAGGCGCAGGCGCAGTTCGCCATATTCGACTTCGATCTCGGTCAGGCCGGTGTCGTCGAGCACTTTCGCGAGGTCGCGCACGAGGTCAGCATCGACGCCGCTCGATGACTTCCTGGCCTTTGGCGCCCGCACTTGCGGCACGCGTGCCGGCTTTCTTTTTGCGACTGAACGGCTCGGTTTCTTGCTCACGCGCTTTTGCCTTCATTCGCCAGCAAGGCTGCCGCCTCGATGGCCAGTAAATACGATGTCGCCCCAAAGCCGGCGATGACGCCCTTTGCGGCTTGGCCCACTAACGAAACGTGACGGAATTCCTCACGCGCCGCGGGGTTGGAGAGGTGGGTCTCGATCACCGGAACGCCGATCGC
>JAEUMT010000058.1 GCA_016791365.1 Hyphomonadaceae bacterium
ATGGCGCGCCTGCCCGACTTCACGCCGGTTCGCTATGGAGCGCGGGCGTCCTCGCCCGCGACACCGGAGGCCCCAAACGCGGGCGAGGACGCCCGCGCTCCATATGCCCGCCTGCGCTTCACGGGCCATGACGGCCAACACCTGATCGGCGCCGCCGCATGATCTGGGGACTTTTCGGCAAAAAGGACAAACCGGGCCAAGCGCAACAGCCTGAACAAGCCAAGGGCTTGTTCGATGGCCTGCGCAAATCGTCCAACAAGCTGGCGGAAAGCATCACCTCGGTTTTCACCAAGGAAAAGCTGGACGCCGGCGACATCGCCGAACTTGAGGAAACGCTGATCGCTTCCGACATGGGCGCGGCCGCCGCGGCGCGCATCGCCGCTGCGCTCGCCGATCAACGATTCAGCAAAGAGAACGGCGCACTCGAAGCGCGCGAAGCGCTTGCGGGCGAAGTTGCGCGCATTCTGAAACCCCGTGAAGCCACGCTCGATCTCACCGATGGCGTGAAGCCGCGCATCGTGCTCGTGATCGGCGTCAACGGCTCGGGTAAAACCACCACCATCGGCAAGATGGCGAAGAACCTGACCGACGCCGGCGCGAAGGTCGTTATCGGCGCCGCTGATACGTTCCGCGCGGCGGCGATTGAACAGCTGAAAGTTTGGGCCGATCGCTCCGGCGCCGCGTTCGTCGCTTCAACACAAGGCGCCGACGCCGCCGGCGTTGCGTTCGAAACCGTGAAGCGCGCCAAGGAAGAAGGCGCCGACGTCGCCCTCATCGACACCGCCGGCCGGCTTCAAAACAAATCCGAACTGATGGCCGAACTCGCGAAGATCATCCGCGTCATGCGCAAGATCGACGAGGATGCGCCGCACGAGACGCTGCTCGTTCTCGACGCCACCGTCGGCCAAAACGCGCTGAGCCAAGTCGAGAACTTCCGCTCGGTGACCGAGATCACCGGCCTGGTGATGACCAAGCTCGACGGCACGGCGAAAGGCGGCGTACTCGTCGCCGTCGCGCAACGGCACGCCATTCCTATTCATTTCATCGGCGTCGGCGAGAAAGCCGAAGACTTGCAACCGTTCGACGCGCTGAGTTTCTCACGCGCCCTGGTAGGACTGAATGCCTGATACGATGTCCTTGCCGCCGTGCCCGAGCTGCGCATCCGCGTTAACGTATGAAGACGGTCCGCTCCTGATTTGCCCCGAATGCGCGCACGAATGGACGCCAGCCGCCGCACAGCCAAACGACGACGCGCTCGTCATCCGTGACGCCAATGGAAACGTGCTCGCAGACGGCGACACGGTGACGATCATCAAAGACCTGAAACTCAAAGGCTCGTCGCAGGTTCTAAAGGTGGGCACGCGCGTGAAAAATATTCGCCTCGTCGGCGGCGATCACGACATTGATTGCAGGATCGACGGCTTCGGCGCGATGAAGCTCAAGTCCGAATTCGTTCGAAAAGCTTAGCTCCGCACACGCACCGGCAGCGGCACGTTGCAGAGATTGATGTGCCCGACCGGATCCAGGAACCAGCTTTCACGCCGGAAGCGGCGACTGTCGATCACAGCGCGGAAGCTCTCGCTATCCGTGCGCAATGTTTCGAGGTTCACACGCTCGCTCGCCGGCAATTCCGAACCGAGCCGCACCGACCTAATCGTCGTCCGCTCCGCTGGCGTCTCATAAAAGCCGAGCGCGCCGGTGCCGCGCGGCATTGTTGAAAGCAGCTCCATGCCCTGCAGCACGCGCCCTACCGTTGCGATGTTGCGATCGAGGTGGCGCGGCGCGTGACCGATGACGACATAAAGCTCGGCGCCGCTGCCGCTATCGGCCGTGTCACCGCGACCGGCGCCGACCATGCCATAACAATGCGCCATCCAGGTGCGGCTGCCATTGCTGGCGACCGGGAAGCCGTTGGCGAAGCCGACTTCGCGCGCGTAGGAATCCGGATCGGTCAAACGCGTGATGTTCACGCCCGCGCGCGGTTGATCGAACTCAGGCGCCAACGTCGCTTGGCCTTGGCCCATCGGGCGCGCATCGCCCTCATCGCGGCCCCACTGCACGACATAGTTTTCCTGACTGCGCACAATCGCGGCGCCGTCCCAATAATGTGCGCGGGCCAGCGCCTGGATGTTGGCCGTGTGCAGCGGCGTATAGTCTGCCGCGAGTTCAATGATCACGCGGCCGGTCGGGAGCTGCATGTAAAGGAGATTGTTCTGATCGACCGCGCGCCAATCCGAGGCCGGCGATTGTTCCAAGATTTCCCCGAGCGATCGAACCGGCAGATCTGACGCCGGCGCGTCCGTGCTGGCGCACGAAGCCATGAGCCCCAAGCCGATAAGTCCCGCAAGCCTGCCAACAATCCCCATAATCCCCTCCTCGTTTGCGGCGATTTCGCCCGGTATTGGCGATCAGCGCAAGCCGCTAGTCCGCGGCCCCGGTTTCCGCGTATCTGGAGCCATGAGCGAAGACCTGACTGCCCTCGACGCGACCAAGCCGCGTAAAGCGACCGACAGCGCCAACCAACTCTGGATCGACCTTGGGCCGATCCTGGTCTTTGTCATCACTTACAACGTGCTCCACCGCATCGAGGCCACCAAGGCCGAAGCAATCTACATTGCGGTCGGCCTCTTCATCTTCTCGGTGCTGGCCGCGATCGCCTATTGCAAGATCGCACGCGGCAAGGTTCCGCCGATCCTTATTGTGACGGGCGTGCTGGTTACCGCCTTCGGCGGTCTCACCATCCTTCTGCATGATCCGGCGATCATCCAGATCAAGTTCACTTTCACATTTCTGTTTTACGCCGCCGCGATCCTCATCTCGCTGGCCGTCGGCCAAAACGTCTGGAAGCTTTTCTTCCGGCACATTTTCAACCTGCCGGACAAGATCTGGAACATCCTGGCGCTGCGCTGGGCGGCGTTTTACGTCGTCGTCGCGATCGTGAACGAGGTGCTGCGCTACTATTTCAACGAAGCCAACGGCAACTTTGACACCTGGCTCAATCTGCGCACCATCCTCACCTACCCGGCCTTCATCGCGTTCGCGGCGCTGAACACGCCAATCGTGTTGAAGCATCACAAGGACGAGGCGGAGCCGCAAACAAGCGCGGCGCCCGGCGCCTGATCGCGCTGCTTTCCGGCTGAATTTCGCCTCTTTGGCGAACAATCCTCGAACGCATGATTGATCGCGCGGATCGCGCCGCTAATCTCCGCAGGCGTTTGGGGCGGCAAGATATGGCGCGGTCGACACCGGATTCGAGCGAGTCCGAACAGTTCAGGCTGGCGGCGTCGCCCAGTCATTTGCTGCATCGCGCCGAGCAACTCGCCACTGAGCGGTTCGCGCAATTGGTCGGCGACACCATCACATTGCGCCAGTTCATCCTGCTCGCGGCGATCTCCGAGCAACCGGGTTTGAGCCAAACCGACCTTGGACGCATCACCGGCGTCGATCGCTCGACCCTCGCCGACACGATGGCGAAAATGGAGAGCCGCGGCTGGATCGTGCGAACCCCCTCAACCTCGGATGGCCGCGCGTACTCGCTTCTCCTCGGCCAGGGCGGGGGCACTATGCTCTCTGCGACGACGCAGCACGCGCGCGCCGCGGACGCCGCAATCCTCGATTTGTTGCCCAGGACAAAAGGCCGGAGTTTTCTCGGCACACTCAGCAAGCTTGCAAAGCTCGCGGATGCGGCGGCCGCGAAAGCCGAGCGCGATCACAAGAAACACATCAAGCGCCAGGCGCGCGAGCGGGCGGCGGCGAAGTCAAAGTCGCGCAACGGCGCGCGCAAGCAGCGCGCCTAACGTAACGCCGGCAAGATGACGTCGCGCACCGCTTCTTCCGTCAGCGGCCCGCGATAGGCGGCGCGTATGGCCCCATCGGCGCCGACGACGACGGTTTCCGGCACGCCGGTTACGCCGACTTCGAGACCAAAGCGTCCGTCAGGATCAAGCGCCACGTCGGTAAAGGGGTTGCCGAGTTCCTCCAGGAAGGCGGCAGACGCTTCCGGACGATCTTTGTAGGCGACGCCGACAATATCGACGCCCTGGCGGCGCAACGCCATCAATTGCGGGTGCTCCGCACGGCAAGGCGTGCACCAGGATGCAAAGAGATTGATCACGTAGGCGCGGCCGCGGCGATCGTCGCTCGTCACCATCTCGCCGCCGCCGAGGCGCGCCAAAGCGTAAGTGGGCGCCGGTTGGCCCACCATGCCTTCGGTGAACCGGTCACGCTCGCCCTCACGCGTCAGCAGCACGACGCTCACAACAACCAGCGCCAACAGCGCCAACAACGGAACGAACGCGATCAATCTCACGAGCGTTTATCCAACTCACGCGCGCGCCGCTCCCAGGCACGCAGACGCGCAACGACGACAACGGCCAAAACGCCAAGACCACCCAGCGCCACCGCATAAGCCGGCCAGATAAATCCCCAACCACCTTCAATCATGATTGCGCCCGCCGCAGTTCAGCGCTCTCGACCCGGCGCCGGAAAATGGCAGAGCGCATGTTCATCAGCGTCAGCGCACCGAAGAGCAGGAGATAAGCCCCGCCCAACGTCAGCAATGGTCCAAGCATCTCGCCATTGATGGCCGCCCCGCCTGAACGCATGATGCTCGCGGGCTGATGGAGCGTGCTCCACCAATCGACCGAAAACTTCACGATCGGAAGGTTGATCGCGCCGACCAGGCAAAGAATGGCGGCGAGCCGCGCGGCGCGTTCCTCGTCCTCGACCGAATTCCAAAGCGCGATGTAGCCAAGATAGGTGATGAAGAGGACGAGCATGGAGGTCATGCGTCCGTCCCACTCCCACCACGTGCCCCACGTTGGCGCGCCCCAGAGCGAGCCTGTGACGAGGCATATGGCGGCGAACACAGCCCCCACGGGCGCCGCGGCGCGCGCCGCGACATCCGCAAGGACATGGCGCCAAACCAGCCCGACGAAGCTCGCGCCAGCCATGAAGGCATATGCGCCCATCGACCACCACGCGGCAGGCACGTGCACGTACATGATGCGCACTGTGTCGCCCATCTGGTAGTCGGGCGGCGAATAGAACAGCGCCCACGGAATGCCTGTCGCGAACAGGATCAGCGCGCCGGCGAACAGCACCGGCGCGGCCCAAGCCGAGAACGCCATGAAGCGTGCGGGATTGGCGAGGAAGGCAAACATCGCGGCGCTACAAATCGCGGTTTGGGGGCAAAGGCAATGCGGTCATTCGGCCTGCAACCGGAGCGCCGCGGCCGCCGCGATCGGCCCAAGCGCCGCCCCCGCCAGGGCGCAACCGCCGAGAATGCTAAAAGCGGCGAAAACTTCCTCACCGGACGCAACAGACGCGCCGAAAATAATGGGCGGTGCAAAGAGCGGCAGCACGATCAAGGCCAGGAGCACGCCCGCCCGCTTCACACTGGCCGTGAGCGCCGCGCCAATGAGCCCAACGCCAACAAAGGCGGCGGTTCCGAGCGCGAGGCTGGCGACAATCAACGGCACCCGCTCGACCGGCGCTTGCAGCGCAATAGCCACCGGTGCGCCAGCGAGCGCGATGGGCAATCCGATTGCGACCCAAAGCGCGGCGCCTTTGGCCGATGCAATCACCTCAAGCGGCGCCGGCGAGAGCAACATCTGATCGAGCGAGCCGTCTTCAAGGTCCGCCTGGAAAAGCCGCTCCAGCATCGCCAATACCGAGAGCGCCGCGGCTATCCAAACCAGCGGCGGCCCCGCCGTTTCCAGCAACGCGCGATCGGGCCCCATCGCCAAAGGCACCAACATCGTCGCGCCGAAAAAATATCCAAGCGGCGCAATAGCGCCGCCGCCCGCCCACATCAGAGCAAGCTCGCGCCGAAACGTTGCGGCGAACGCGCTCATCTTCGCACCTGAAGTGTTTTTGTGGGCGCCGGACCTAACGCTTCGTGCACGGCGGCGATCACAAGCCCGCCTGTCGCGCGATGTGACGCGATCATGCCATTGACGGCGGCTTTGCCGGCGTCATCAAGCGCCGCCACCGGCTCGTCGAGCAACCAAACCGGACGCGGCGCAATGAGCAGACGCGACAACGCAAGGCGCCTTGCCTGCCCCTGACTAAGCACGCGCACCGGCAGATCCATCACGCGGCCGATCTCGAGCGTCTGTGCAACATCGTCTTCACTGGCCGAACCGCCGAAGAGTCCTGTCCAATAACGCAGATGCTCGCGCGCGCTGGCCTCGCGCTTCAACCCATTGGCATGACCGACATAGTGCAGCGCCAGCGACGGTTCTTCGGCGCCCTCGAACGCGATCACCCCGCCGCGCGGTCGCAGCAATCCCGCCACCGCGCGTAGCAGACTCGTCTTTCCCGAACCGTTCGAGCCTTGCACTTCGACATAATCGCCTGGAGCGGCCGCAAAGCTCAGGTTTTCAAACAACACACGCCCACCGCGCGAAAGCGCGAGCGCTTCAACGCGGATCAAGACCTTGTCTTGGGGTTTGTCTCGGAAAGGTCCGCGGGCGCTCATAATGCGGCCCCGGTTCTAGAAAGGGTTGCGTGATCCGCCAAGCCGCGCTTGGTGGAGCGGAGGGAGGTGCGGCTATGCGTCGTTTATGGACGGGATTGGTGCTGGCTGTGGCTCTGGCCGCGTGCGGAGCGGAACAGAGCGCAACCGAGGCCCCGGCAGGCGGTGAGGCCGCGTACGGCGGCATGGCGGACATGGCGCGGAGCGACGACGGCCGCATGCAGGCCGAGGAAGCGCAGGCGCCGGCCGCCGCGCCCCCGCCGCCGACTGACACCTCCGCCAGCGGCGCCGCGCCAACCGCACAAGGTCCGAGCCAACCGGCCGGCCCGACCCCGGTTCTTTTCCTCGCCTATTCGTATGCGATGACTCTCGAAATCCCGAGCCAAAGGCTCGCGGGCGTGATGGATCGCCACGTGCAGGCATGCCAGGCGGCCGGCCCACGCGTGTGTCAATTGATCGGATCGAGCCGCACCGGCGATCCCGAGAGCCAAATGCAGGGCTATCTTTCGCTGCGCGCGGAGCCGAATTGGCTGAACACGTTTAAGGGCGGCATGGCCCAACAAGCCGATGAAGCCGGCGGGCGGATGGTGGGCGAAACCACCAATTCAGAAGACCTCACACGCCAGATGGTCGACACCGAAGCGCGGCTTCGGGCGCAGACCGAACTGCGCAATCGCCTGCAGGAATTGCTGCGGACAAGCCGGGGACGGTTGTCGGACTTGCTTGAAGTCGAGCGCGAGCTTGCGCGTGTTCAATCCGAAATCGACTCCGTGCAATCGCAACTCGCCGTCATGCGCACGCGCGTGGCGATGTCGGAGCTGACGGTTCAATACAGCTCGGCGCCGCGCCCCGTGGGCAGCGATACGTTCGAGCCGCTGCGCCAGGCGTTCGCAAGCTTCCTTGGCATCATCGTTGGCGGTTTTGCAGCGATCATCGTGATCATTGCCGGCCTGATCCCGTTCGCGGTGGTGCTGATCCCGTTGGCCTGGCTTCTGCTCCGCTGGCGCAAAAGCCGTGGCGGACGCTTCTTCAATCGCCGCGCCGCCGCGCCGACACCGCCGGCGGACACATGATTTCCCGCCTTACGACAAGCTCAGGCGCCTATCGGAAGCGTCACTCTGAGCTTGTCGAAGCGCGGCGTCGCGGTATTTGCGAACCAGTCGCAAACATGACTGTGGCGACGCACACTCATTAATTGCGCCTTCGCAAATCGGCGCTACATAACGGCTTGCCGCGCGACCGGTTTGATTCCGGATTTGGGGCGCTCCCCAACGCGTTTGCATCTCTGAAGCTCTACAGAAGCCGGATGCACAAACATGCCATCACTGAACTCATTTAACGCCCGCACCACAATCAGCGCGGGCGGCAAGACCTTCACCTATTTCGATCTGAAAGCCGCAAGCGCCAACGGCCTCGGCGACATTTCGAAATTGCCGATCTCCCTCAAAGTGCTGCTCGAGAATTTGTTGCGCACCGAGGACGGCGTCGCGGTGAAGGCCGCCGACATTCTCGCCATGACCTCGTGGCTCGTGAACAAGGGCAAGAACGAAGTCGAAATCGCGTTCAGCCCCGCGCGCGTGCTGATGCAGGATTTCACCGGCGTGCCCGCGGTCGTTGACCTCGCCGCCATGCGCGACGCCGCCGCCAAGCTCGGCGCCAATCCCGAGCGCATCAATCCGCTGGTCCCTGTCGATCTCGTCATCGACCACAGCGTCATGGTCGATCACTTCGCCAGCGCCGGCGCGTTCAAGCAGAACGTCGACCTCGAATACGAACGCAATGTCGAACGCTACCAATTCCTGCGCTGGGGCCAACAAGCGTTCCAGGATTTCCGCGTCGTCCCGCCCGGCACCGGCATCTGCCACCAGGTGAACCTCGAATATCTCGGCCAATCGGTTTGGGTCCGCGATATTGACGGCGAAACCTACGCCTACCCGGACACAGTCGTCGGCACCGATTCCCACACCACCATGATCAACGGCATCGGCGTTCTGGGCTGGGGCGTTGGCGGCATCGAAGCTGAGGCCGCGATGCTGGGCCAATCGATCTCGATGCTGATCCCGGAAGTCATCGGCTTCCGCCTCTCGGGCAAACTGCCGGAGGGCGCGACGGCGACCGACCTTGTGCTCACGGTCACGCAAATGCTGCGCAAGAAGGGCGTCGTCGGCAAGTTCGTGGAATTCTTTGGCCCCGGCCTCGCCACCATGAGCGTCGAAGACCGCGCCACGATCGCCAACATGGCGCCCGAATATGGCGCAACCTGCGGCTTCTTCCCCGTGGACGACAAGACCATCGCGTACCTCACCGCCACGGGCCGTGATCCCGCCCGCGTCGCGCTCGTCGAAGCTTATTGCAAGCAACAGGGCCTCTGGCGTTCCGAGGAAGAACCGGAGTTCACCGACACGCTCGAACTCTCACTCGCCGACGTGCGCCCTTCGCTCGCAGGCCCGAAGCGTCCGCAAGACCGCGTCGTTCTCGGCGCGCTGGCGGAGGGCTTCACCAAAGTGATGACCGAGGAGTTCAAGAAAGGCGGCGAACTCAAGAAGCGCGCCCCGGTCGCGGACGCCAACCACGATATCGGCCACGGCGATGTCGTCATCGCCGCCATCACCTCGTGCACGAACACATCGAACCCGAGCGTGCTGATCGCCGCCGGCCTCGTCGCCCGCAACGCGGTCGCCAAGGGCCTCGATACCAAGCCTTGGGTGAAGACCTCACTCGCGCCGGGCTCGCAAGTCGTCACCGACTATCTCGCGAAGTCCGGCCTCGACAAATCGCTCGACGCGCTGGGCTTCAATCTTGTCGGCTATGGCTGCACCACCTGCATCGGCAATTCGGGCCCATTGCCTGTGCCGATCTCGGCGTCCGTCACCGAAAATGATCTCGTTGTCGCGTCAGTGCTCTCAGGCAATCGCAACTTCGAAGGCCGCGTGAACCAGGATGTGCGCGCGAACTATCTCGCCTCGCCGCCGCTCGTGGTCGCCTACGCGCTGGCGGGCTCGGTCTATCTCAATTTGGAAACCGAACCGCTCGGCACGGGCAATGACGGCCAGCCGGTATATCTGCGCGATATCTGGCCGACGAACGCCGAGATCGAACAAGTCGTCCGCACCGCCGTCACCAAGGACATGTTCGACGCGCGCTATGGCAACGTCTTCGCCGGCGACCAGCATTGGCAGAACATCAAGGTCGGCGCGGGCCGCACCTATGCGTGGGACCAAAAATCCACCTACGTTCAGAACCCGCCCTATTTCGACGGTATGAGCATGACGCCTTCGGCGCCGCGCGACGTCGTCGATGCGCGCGTGCTCGGCCTCTTCGGCGACTCGATCACGACCGATCACATCAGCCCGGCCGGTTCGATCAAGAAGGTCAGCCCCGCCGGCGCCTACCTCACCGAGCACGGCGTCGCACAAGCCGACTTCAACTCCTACGGCGCGCGCCGCGGCAACCACGAAGTCATGATGCGCGGCACCTTCGCCAACATTCGCATCAAGAACCAGATGGTGAAAAACGCGGACGGCTCCATCGTCGAGGGCGGCTGGACCATCCATCAGCCGTCCGGCGAGCGCATGTTCATCTACGACGCGGCGATGCGCTACAAAGACGAAGGCCGCGAACTCGTGATCTTCGCCGGCAAGGAATACGGCACCGGCTCATCGCGCGATTGGGCCGCCAAGGGCACGACGCTCCTCGGCGTCCGCGCCGTGGTCGCCGAGAGCTTCGAGCGCATCCACCGCTCGAACCTGATCGGCATGGGCGTGCTGCCGCTGCAATTCATCGACGGTCAGAGTTGGGCCGGCCTCGGCCTCACGGGCGAGGAAACCGTCTCGCTGGGAGGCGTCGCCGGGCTCGGGCCGCGCCAAAAGGTGACCCTCAAAATCACCCGTCAGAGCGGCAGGACCGACGAAGTAGAGGTTCATTGCCGGATCGACACCGAGAACGAGGTAGAATACTTCCGAAATGGGGGAATTCTGCACTATGTCTTGCGCGGACTCGCCAAAGGCTGAGCCCAATTGGCCCCGTCACAACGGTTTGATTCGAACCGTGGCGGCGGGGCCTGCATGGTCCTTGGCATGATCGTTCGGTTCCTCATCGCCCTGGCTATCGCCTTGGTGGTGACCGCAACCCCTGCGCTCGCCCAAACCCAGGGCCGCCGCGCGGCGATGGTGGTGGAGCTATACACCAGCCAGGGCTGCACACAGTGCCCGCGGGCGAACCGCCTGCTGGGCATTTTCTCGCGCGAGGACGATGTCCTGGCGCTGACCTTTCCGGTCGGCATCTGGGATTATCTCGGCTGGCACGACACCTTCGCGCAGCCGGAGTTCGCCGAGCGCCAACGCAGCATCTCGCAGCGCCTGCGCGTGCGCGGCCGCTTTACCCCGCAGCTCGTCGTCAATGGCGCCCGCACCGTGAGCGCCTCCGACTGGGACGAGGCCCGCGCCATCTATGACGAACAGGAACGCACCGGCTGGCCGGGCAACGCGCCGGACGTGTCGCTGACGTTGCTCCGCAACGGGCGCGCTCGCGCGACCGTCGGCTCAGGCGCGATCGGCGCCAATGCCGATGTCTGGATGCTGGCTTATGATCCGGGACCGGTGACGGTCGTCATCACAGGCGGCGCCAATCGCAACCGCACGGTGCCGCACTACAATCTGGTGACCTGGATCGAGCGGGTCGGGACCTGGAATGGCGCAGGCGTGTGGGCCGAACGCCAACGCTGCCAGCCACAATGCGCGGTGCTGGTTCAGGAGCCGAACGGCGGCCGCATTCTCGCCGCCGCCTATACCAGCCGCCCCGAGCGCTAAGACCTCACTCCGCGCCAGGAACCAGACGGCTCAGCGGCGGCGCAAGCTCACCCACTTCCATATCGCTCAGCGCATAAGCCCAATCTGACGCGGGCGTGTTCAGAGCAACGGCCGCGGCCTCCTGCTCCGGCGTGCTCGCGCGCGCCACAAGCTTGATCCAAGTGCGGTTGTCGCTCGCGATCAATTCCGCATCGATGACGATGCCGTCGAACGTCGTCGCGCGGATGCGGGCGCGCGGCGTGCCTTGGATGGCCGGCGCGGTGCGGACGTCCGTCGGCGTCAGTCGGGTGATGTGTTCGGCCGTGGCCGCCAGCGTCGATTGCACCAAAGCAGACAGCGCCGGCGACGCAAGACGCCACGGCTGATCGGCCGCGTCGCGCTCCAGAATATACGCACGGCCTTCCGGCGGCATGATTTCGACACGGCCAATACGGTCGGCGGTCAATTGCATGGGTTGAAGATCGAGCCATGAGGCCGCATCGCGCAGCGGCGGCAGCTCGCCTTGCACAGCCCAGGTCTGCGCTTCGTCCGGGCGGCGCACATAGGTGCCGCCGGTCTCGACGCCGAGAATGAGGTTGACCAGCAGCGCGCCGCGGCCGTCCTCGATCTGCAGCAACACGCCCCGCCCGCCCTCACGCGGATCCGTGACGCCGAGGCGTTCGTGCCGCGCCGCGTCGCTGGTCATGCGGCGCACGTAACGCAAAGTTTCAAGGCCCTCGGTGAGCTGGGCCAGGCGCGACGAGAGCACGGGATAATCATCGCGGTCGCGCATCGCCCAGCCCTGCTGCGTGCGTTCGATCCGATAGGTCGCGTCAGCGCTCGTCACGGTGATGCGCTGGGCGCCGCCGATCTGCTCTTCAATGCCGGGCAGCACCGGCCCCGCATTGGTGGACGGGTTCAAGCTTCGCGATTCAATCGCGATCGTGATCGCCGCCACCGCCACAAGCGCGCCGGCCAGCAAGAACAGCGTAAGCGAACGCGCCTTGCGGCGTTCAGCAAGGCCCGTCGTCATCGCCCCGCACCCCCGCGCCGTTGGCGCCGCCAGAACAAGAACAGCCCCGCGGCCGCCACAAGCAGCGGCGCGAGCCAAACATTGATGAAAATCACCAGCGCCTGCAGGCGATCGATGTCGCCGCGCAGATCGCGAACCAGTCCGCGCAGTTCGGTGCGGATTTCGCCTTCACGCGCGCGGAACTGATCGACCTCCGCCTGCTCTTCCGGCGTCAGCTCGGCGCCAAGATCGCCAGCGAAGAAGCCTGACCCACGTCCTCGCGCCTGCAATTGCTCGAGGCGCGACTGCGTCTCCTGCAGATCGGCCTCCAATTCGCGCTGACGGCTTTCGATGCGGCGCTGCGCGTCGCGCTCCATATCCGCCAACAGCTTCATCGAGCGCTCCGCCGGCGCGCGTGAGCGCAGCGACACGAGCGCTTCGGAGCCGCCGAGCACGTCAATGGCGTTCAGCGCGAACGAAGCATTGTCCGCCGCGGTTCCGCCGCTTTGCGGATCGACGTAGAAGTCATCGGCGAGGAAGTCGGTATCGGCGACGATGACGATCTGCGCCGGCGTGGCCGACTGGCGGAGCGGCGCACCAGGCGCCGCTGGCGCCGGCGCGGGCGCTGCCGGTGGTTGCTCCAGGGCCGGTGTTTCGCCCTCCGGCGCAGGCGCCGCTTCAACGGGCGGCGCGCCATCGGGATATGCCGTCGTCAGATTGCCCGAGAGCCGCACCGCGACGTTCTCAACGCGCCCGCCGCTCGGCGGCCACATGTTCAGAATGTCCATCGGCGACGGTCGCATCAGCGCCTGCTCCGGTGGCATCCGCATGGTGCGGCCACTGGTGCGGACGAGCGGCACAATTGCAATGCCTTCGCGCTCGCTGCGGCTCACGGAGCCCGAGAGGCCAAAGTTGATCCCGCGGCGCAGCCACGCCGTCATCAAGTCCTCACGGTCGAGACGCTCGGCGGGCACCTGGAAGAAGAGAGGCTGCGGCGCCTGGCCGGTCTGGCCCGTGGTTGGGTCCTGCACCGACACCGGCAATGCGCCTTCCAAATCGAGCACGACTGTCGGCGAAAGCGTGATGCCCCACGCACCGAGCAGCGGCTCAAGCGTCGACGAGGTCGGCGCCGGCATCACCGGATTGAACGGGTCAAAGCCGGTCGCGCTTTGAGCAGCCTGCATCGAGGCGGGATCGAGCGCGATGAACGCACGGCCTTTGCGCAAAATGAACTGATCGATCGCAAACAACTGCGCTGGCGAGAGCGCGCCCGGATGGATGATCGCCAGCACGTCAGTGTTGAGCGGGATGGTCGTAAAATCGGCCTGCAGCTTCGTTACATCGAGCAAACGGCCCATTTCGGTCGCAAACACGGACTGCGCAGCAGGCGCGCCGACGCTTGTGTCGACAGCCGCGGCGGGATCGAGCGGCAGCGACGTGATCAGCGCAACGTGCGTGCGCTCGGGATTCTCGAGTTCATAAATGAGGCGCGTCAGCTCGTATTCCAGAAACGCTTCGCGTTGCGGGTCAAACAACGGGATCGAGCGCGTGTCATCGATGGCGTTGGCGCCGACGAGGCCGAAATAGATCGGATCCGCGCCCTCATACGGGCGCACGGCCTGAATGCCGGCTTCGGTGGCGTTGTCCTCGGCTTCGGTGAAAGGCTCGACGTTCACTTCGGTGAAGCGAACACGGCCGTTCGAGCGCGCCTGGAACGTTTGCAACATTTCGCGCACGCGCGCGGCGTAGGTTTGCAATTGCGGCACGGGCTGCGCCGCGTCGCGCGAATAATAGAGCGTCAGTTGAACCGGCTCAGTCAGTTCATTCAGCGTCTGCTGCGTGCCTTCGCTTATCGAGTAGAGGTGGTTCTCGGTCAGATCCAGGCGCCAGGACCGAAACCAGGAATTGGCGATTACGTTCGACGCGACGAACGCGATGAACAGCGCCAGGGCGGCGAAAAGGGCGTAGCGGCGTGCGCTCATCTCAGCCTCCCCGCCGTGCGTCCACCGCAAGCGCGGTGAAGCCCAAACAGAGCGCGATCAGCGACACGAAATAGAACACCGAGCGAAACTCCACGACGCCGCGTTGGGCCGCGTCGAAATGGTGCAGGATTGAAAAGCGCGCGATGCCTTCGCCAATACCGCCGCTCACGAAGCCCGAGAAGAAATCGAGCACCAGCGGCAAACCCAGCGCCGTCAGCAGGAACGACACCAGCACCGCCAGCACAAAGGCCACGATCTGCGCCTGCGTAATCGACGACATCACCGAACCGATCGCGATGTAAGCGCCCGCCATCAGCAAGCTCGCGAGATACGCCGTGAAGATCGCGGCGTTGTCAGGCGAGCCCAGCGCATTCACTGTCGCCCAGAGCGGCACAGTCATCACCAATGCGGCGCCGGCAATCGTCCAGGCGGCCAGGAATTTGCCGAGCACGAGCGACCATGTCGGCGCCGGCAGCGTCATCAGCAATTCGATCGCGCCCGAGCGGCTTTCCTCGGCCCATAGCCGCATCGAAACGGCCGGCAGGAAGACCATGAAAATCCATGGGTGA
Source organism: Hyphomonadaceae bacterium (assembly GCA_016791365.1). Taxonomy (GTDB): domain Bacteria; phylum Pseudomonadota; class Alphaproteobacteria; order Caulobacterales; family Aquidulcibacteraceae; genus Vitreimonas. The sequence goes on from JAEUMT010000058.1 coordinate 14,829, forward strand.
AACGCGAAGAACGGCGTCAAATCCGCGCGGCGGGTCTCAAAAAACCCGCCGATCTGAAACGTGAAGAGCCCGATCGAGAACAGGAAAACCGCGACGAACACATATGCCGTCGGCGTCGTGACATAAGCCAGCAACTCGCGCCGATAGACGGCGCCGAGACTGGCGAGGCCGGGACGCTTCTTCATACCCGCTCCTCCCCACGCGTAAGCGCGGCGAAGGCGCGTTCGAGACTGCCGTGTTCTTCTTTAAGCGCCGCCGGCGTTTTGTCGGCGACGATGCGGCCTTGATCGATGACGATCGCGCGCGTGCAGACGGCTTCGACTTCTTCGAGACTATGCGTCGAAATGATGAGCCCCCGCTCTTCGCCCAAGCGTTTGATCAGGTCGCGCACCGCATGGCGCTGGTTCGGGTCGAGGCCGTCGGTTGGTTCGTCGAGAATGAGCAGCATGGGATCGTGCAGCAGCGCGGCGGCCAGGCCGACGCGGCGGCGGTAGCCTTTTGACAGCGTCTCGATCGGCCGATCGATGGTGTCGCCCAAGCGCGCATCCTGGGCGGCGCGGCGCACGGCGTGGCGCGCGGCTTCGCGGCTCATGCCGCGCGTTTCAGCCACGAAGCGCAAGAAGCTCCACGGCGTCATTTCACCGTAGAGCGGCGCGCCTTCGGGCAAATATCCCACGCGCTCCTGGGCGCGGCGCCGATCCTGCGCCACATCGATATTGAAAACCTTCGCGACGCCTTCGTCGGGCTCAAGATAGCCCGCGATCATGCGCATCGTGGTCGTTTTTCCGGCCCCGTTGGGGCCCAGGAATCCGACAATCTCTCCGACGTCGAGCGCGAAGCCGATGCCATCCACTGCGACGCGGCGGCCAAAGGTTTTGCGCAGACCATCGACCTGCAACAGCATGTGGATAGGATCCCCGTCCGAAATTCGAGCGCCCGCTCTTAGGTGGGATTCCGGCAAAAGACCACCTGTCTTATCCACAGATGGACCGAATCAAGCGAGGCGATTCCGCGCGGTTCTTGCGGCCAAGTTAAACGCCGGCGACCAGCTGCGCGACCGATGCGACAAGCGGCCTGTCGGACAACCAAAGCTGCGCGCATGATTGCGCGGCGTCGCTCGCGCAACCGCTATTTCAAAGGGATTTCGGGGGCTCAGATGCAACAAAGCCCGCGACGATCGCGGGCTTTGTGAGAAACTGTGTGGTCGGTCGAAGCGCGCACCCCGGGGGGCTGGGGGGGCTGATGGATACCGGAGTACGAGCCTTTCTCCGACCGACCACGAATACAGGTTTGCGCCCCAATGCGGCGAGGGCAAGCACAAAATCTGTCCAAAACCCGACGTGGTTCATTTGTAATCGATTTCACTCTGCGCTTTGCTGAAAACCAAAGCGTTGTGAATAACATGAGGCATCGCGGATGACTGGACGCGTAATCTTTTTCGAGCGTCCTGAACTTGATCGGTTATTCAGATTTTACGGCCGCATGGTGGCTGCGGGCGAGTGGCGCGACTACGCGCTCGACGCCTTGCCCGATCGGGCGTTGTTCAGCGTCTATCGCCGCACAAGCGAAGCCCCGCTCTACCAAATCGAAAAGCGCCCTGACGAAGCCCGCAAACACGGCGCGTACAGCGTGCGCGCGGTGGACGGACGAATTCTGCGCCGCGGCCACGACTTGGAGCGTGTGCTGAGTGTGCTCGAGCCAAAGCGCATGCGTGTTGTCGGTGACTGAACAAAAACGCCCCGGCCGAAGCCGGGGCGTTGATGCGTAATCCGAGATACGCCGCCGCTTAGTTGCGCGGCGACATCAGGCTCAGGATGAATTGGAACAGGTTGATGAAGTTGATGTAGAGGCTGAGCGCCCCGTACGTCGTCGCAACTGACATCGCCCGCTCATTGCCGCCGAGTTGGTAGTACATGTTTTTCAAGCGCTGCGTGTCGAACGCCACCAGGCCCGCGAAGACCAGCACGCCGATCGCCGAAATCACAAAGCTGAGCATGCTGCTTTGGATGAAGAGGTTCACGACCGAAGCGATGATGAGGCCGATCACGCCCATGATCAGGAACGTGCCGAAGCCCGTCAGATCCTTCTTCGTCGTATAGCCCCACAGGCTAAGACCGCCGAACGCCGCCGAAGTCGTCAGGAACGCCTTTGCAACGAGCAGCATGCCGTCAGGAATGCGCGCGTATGCATAGACAAGCGCGCCCATGCCGACGCCGATCAGAGCCACGACGCTCCAATAGACGAGGTTTGCGCCCGTCGGTGACGGATTGCGCATGGCGAAGCTTGCGATCAGCAGGATCGCGAGCGGGCCGAACATAACCAGATACGCTTGCGGCCCCGAGAAGATAGCCGCCATGAGCTCGGGCGTCGTGCCCACGACCCATGCGAGGCCTGCCGTCAACGCAAGGCCAAGCGCCATTTTGTTGTAGATGCCGAGCATGAAGGCCCGAAGGCCAGCATCAACTGCCATATCCGCCCGGCCGGTCGGTACCGATCGTGCCCCAGCGTGGTAGTCGGACATTAAACTTCCTCCTGGCCGCGGAAGAATCCCGCGGCTCCTGGCGCTGAATATGGAGACGCTGTTCCTCTGCGGCAAGAAAAAGCAGGCGCCACGGATCGTTGCGAAGCGCCGCGCGGCAGCCCAAAATGGGGCCGGAAAGTGGCCAGGGAACTTTTTCCCGACCGTTAAGCGTTTCACGTCTGGAGGCAGCGGCTGTCGCGGTTCAGCGGCGCCGCCCTCGAATCGCGCTACCAGCAAGCGCGGAGGATGAGCCGGGGTGGCTGACGAAAACGATCCAGACCGGCCGGAGGACGATGCTCCGCCAGGTCCGCCGCAAGGCGACGATGAGGCGAGCCTTCCGCCGGAGGCGTTCGCGCCCGAACCCGCGCCCGAAGAAATGGTGCGCGAAACGCTGTTCGAAGAGGCCGCGCCCGAGCCCGAGCCCGAGCCCGAGCGGGAAATTGTGGCGGAGGCAGAGCTAGAGCCGGAAGTTGAACCGGAAGCGGAAGCCACCGCTGAACCGGCCCCACCGCCTCCGGAAATACTCCCGCCGGTCCCGGACGATCTGCCGATCGCGGCCGCCGAGGCCCATGACGAACTCCCCGAGCCACCGCCCGCGCCGGTTGCGGCCGGTTCTTCCGAACCCGAGCTGCCGGCCAATTATTTCCGCGCCGCGGGCGATCCGGAAGAAGCACAAGAAGAACCGCCCGCGACTTTGATCGGCCGCTTGCGCGAACGCGTCCTCAGCACCGCGCAGGACATCCGCCGCGTCGTCGAACCCAAATGGGTCGCGTTCGCCGGCGCCGCGCGCGCTTTCGGCGGCGAGATGTGGCGCCGCATTCTCGGCATCAAGCGCCCGCGCAATGTGCGTGAAGCAGCCGTCTGGAGCGGTTGGCTCGCCGCCGGCACGGTCGCCGTCATCGTCGCATTCTTCGTCGCCATCACATGGGATTTGCCGTCGACGGACGATCTCTGGGAAGCGCGCCAAGGTCAGTCCGTTACTTTCCTGGATCGCAACGGCCACGTGATCCTGCGCGAAGGCGCGCAGAACGCCCCCCCTGTCGATCTTGCTTCGCTGCCGCCCTATGTGGCGCAAGCCTTCGTCGCGATTGAAGACAGACGCTTCTACGATCACTTCGGCGTCGATGTCGGCGGCATGATGCGCGCCGGGGCCGAGAACCTGCGCGCGGGTCGCGTCGTTCAGGGCGGCTCGACCATCACGCAGCAATTGGCGAAGAACCTCTTCCTCACCAATGACCGCACGTGGCGGCGCAAATTCCAGGAAATCGCCATGGCGATTTGGCTGGAGGGTCGCTTCGAAAAGCGCGAAATTCTCGCGCTCTATCTCAGTCGGGTTTACTTTGGCGCTGGCGCATACGGCATCGAAGCGGCCGCGGAGCGCTATTTCGACCGCCCTGCCCGCGAACTTACCCTGCTGCAGGCCGCGATGATCGCTGGACTTGTCAAAGCGCCATCTCGTCTCAATCCAGCTCGCCAAGATATCGCTGCGGCGCGCGATCGAGCGCGCACTGTGCTCGATGAGATGGTCAATATGCAGTTCATCAGCGCGGCCGAGCGCGATGCGGCGCTGCAAGAAGAACTCGTGATCAGTCGCCGCAACCCGGCGGGCGTGCTCTCCTATTATCGCGATTGGATCGATCCGCTGCTCAACGATGTGATCGGCCAGCAGCGCGACGACTTCGTTGTCGAAACCACGCTCGACATCGCCGCACAGCGCGCCGGAGACGAGGCGGTGAACGCCGTATTGTCCGAGCAAGGCGAAGCGCGCCGCGTCAGCCAAGCTGCTCTTATTGCAATGGACGACGAAGGCGGCGTGCGCGCCATCGTTGGCGGGCGCGACTACGACCAGAGCCAGTTCAACCGCGCCACGCAAGCGCGCCGCCAGCCGGGCTCATCGTTCAAGTTCTTCATCTACCTCGCGGCCATGGAAAACGGTTTGACGCCGTGGAGCGTGCGCGAAGACGCGCCGATCACGATCAACATTCCAGGCCAACCATCGTGGACGCCAGGAAATTACACGAACGAATATCATGGCGCGACTGAGCTCACGCGCGCATTCGCGCTCTCCTACAACATGGTCGCGATCCGCGTGGCGAATGAGATCGGCGGTCAGAGTGTGATCGACGTTGCGCGTCGCTTGGGCGTGCGCTCACCGCTCTCCAATTATCATTCCCTCGCACTCGGCGCGCAGGAAATCACGTTGCTTGAGATGACCCAGGCGTACGCGGCCATGGCGTCCGAAGGCTACAACGTGCAGGCGCACGGCATCACGCGCATCCGCCGCGCCAGCAGCAACGAAACGGTTTGGGCGTTCCGGCAGGAAAACCGCGAACGTGTCATCGAAGAACGTCACCTTCGCTACATGAACTACATGATGCGCCGCGTCGTCGACGCCGGCACCGGCACCGCCGCGCGCATCAGCGGCCGCCAGGTCGGCGGCAAAACCGGCACCGGCAACGATTATCGCGACGCATGGTTCATCGGCTTTGTGCCTGGCCTGGTCGCAGGCGTCTGGACCGGCAACGACAACTTCACGGAAACCGGCCGCGTCACCGGCGGTTCGCTTCCGACCGAAATCTGGGCGCGCTTTATGCCTACGGCGCTGCGCAACACGCCAACGCGCGAGCTCGAACTGCCTCGCGAAGAAGATTACGACACCGGCGTTTCCGATCCTGAGGCGCCCGAGATCACAGCCGTCGGCGCGCCCATCGGCGCCGTCATTGGCGTGCCGCCCGTGACGCCGCCGGACACCGAAGATCGCTCACTGGATTTCGGCCCCGAAGGCTAAACCTCACCCAATCCGGCTTCCGTATCGGCGCGCGTACGGCCATGATCGCGCGAAACGACGGAGCGCGCCGATGCAATGGATCAATACAAAAGACGGATACGGCTGGCTCTCGATCACACTGCACTGGCTCGCCGCCATCGGAATCATCCTGCTGCTCACCACGGGTTTCCGGGCGGACTTTGCCGGCGAAGCTGGCGACCGCGCCGCGCGCTCGGCGCTGATGGGCTGGCACGTCGGCCTCGGCGCCACCTTCGCGCTGATCCTTCTCGCCCGCGTCTTCGCCAGCTATGCGCAACCCAGACCAACCGCGCCTGAACAAGCGCCGGCGCTCAAATTCCTTTCAGCCGCCACGCACCAGGCGCTGCTGCTCGCGATCCTCGTCCAAGTAATCTCCGGCCCGCTTGCTGTCTGGTCAGGCGGGCGTGCGGTCAACGTGTTTGACATCTTCGCGATCCCGAGCCCATTCGCCGAGCGCAATGAGGGCGTTCACGAATTCGCCGAGCTCATGCACGCCATCGGCCGTTGGACGATCGTCGGCGCGCTCGGCCTGCACGTTCTCGGCGCCTTGAAACACGCGCTCATTGATCGCGACGGCGTGTTGATGCGCATGATACGCCCCGCGAAAGGGTAGCGCGTGGATATGCTCATGTTCGCGGCGCTGCCGGCCGACTGGCGTGCGCACTATTCGCTTGGGCCCGATGACGTTGGCCCTGTTCTGCTGTTCACGCTGTGGGCGGTCGTGCTGGTGTTGCTGCTTGCAATGGCGCGCATGTGGGCGGCCATCAAGCACAAACGCACGTTCAACACCTTCAAGCCAACCGGAGACACCGAGACGCTTGACGCGTTCTCCCGCGCGCATATGAACACGGTCGAAAACCTGCCGATCTTCGCCGTGGTTCACCTCAGCGCCGCGTATCTGACCGACGATCCGGCGATCCCGATTTTGGGCATGGTCGTCCTGGCGGCGCGCGTCCTTCAATCGGTGATGCACATCGCTTCCCGCAGCAACGCCGCCGTCACGGTGCGCGCCGTACTGCAATTCACGCAGATCGTTTGCTTTGCGTGGCTTGGTTTCATCGCGCTGAGCCAAGCGCCTCAAGTCGTTTACTAGCGCGCCATACCCACGGCGTGCAGTTTGCAGCCGTTCTCATGCAGCCAATCGCGGCCGGCCGAATAGTCCGGGATGCACTTGGCGACGCACGCCCAGAACCGGCGCGAGTGATTCATCTCTTTCAGATGCGCCACTTCGTGCGCGGCGAGATAGTCGAGCACGAATGGCGGCGCCATGACCACGCGCCAGGAGAATGACAACACGCCATCGACGGAGCACGAGCCCCACCGCGAGCGCAGTTCCTTGACCTGAATACGCTCAGGCTTGACGCCGAGCGTAATGGAATGCGTCGCCACACGGTCGATCAAATCGGTCCGCGCCTGGTCTTTCAGATAACGCAGCACGCGCCCTTCAAAGAGCGCGACGTCGGGCGCCTGCACCACCAAGCGCGGCAGCAGATCTTCCTCGATCCACGCCGGCTTGCGGCCATGCTTGTAAACCAGTTCGTGCTCGACGCCGCGCAGCGGCACAAACGAGCCTGGCGCCAGCGAAATCCCCCGCGGCAGGCGCGACAATTCCTGCGCGATCCAGCCGGCGCGCTCACTTGCGAATTGCGCCGCATGCTTCAAGTGCCGCTTCGACGGCGCCGTCGCGATCGCTTCACGCCGCGTCGGATCGATGCGCACAGAAATATGACGCGCGCGCGGATTTACGATCAGCTTCACCGGGACGCGGCGGCCATCGATCGTTTCGATCTCGGTTTGACCCGGTTCGACCTTCTGTCGCGAATCGGAGCGCATACGGAAGAATCTCACGTCGGACCGATTCACGCGACCCGCCGCTTCGCTTAAGCTGCGCAGGAAGGTGAGAACATGCCCCTCTATCGTGGATCGTGTCACTGCGGCGGCGTCCAATTCCAAATCGATGCCGAAATCACTGATATTTATACGTGCGATTGCTCGCTCTGCGCCAAGAAAAACGCGCTGATGACAACCGTGGCTGATGACAGGTTCACACTCAACGCGGGCGAGGACAAGCTCACGCTCTATCAGTGGAACACAAAAATCGCGCGCCACTATTTCTGCGGCGTCTGCGGCATCTATCCGTTTCACCGCAAACGCTCGATGCCCGATCACTACGGCGTCAACGTGCGCTGTCTGGCCGACTTCGACGCCGACGCCATCCCCGTTCGCCGCGCGGAAGGGAAGACGATGACGTTGGTTGAAGAGAATGACGCCGCCGGCTGGTCAGGCCCAAAACCCTAACGTCCACCCATTCCCGGGGCTTCGCGGAACGCGGAGAGCCAGGGACCCATAAACACGTTTGCTTGTAGGCAGGCCGAAACAGCAGCCCGCACTCGCGTCCATGCGTGTTTATGGGTCCCGGACTGAACGCTACGCGTTCATCCGGGAATGGGTGAAAGTCTAATCCTGCCCCACGACGCGCAATTTCCGCACGCCGCGCGAGGCGTTCGAGTGGAAGCTCCGCATGAACTCACGCACGCGCGGGTAGATTTCCGTGCGGAAGCGACGGCCCGAGAAAACGCCGTAGTGCCCCACACCCGGTTGGATGTAGTCGCGGCGCATCTGCTCTGGAATGTTCACGCAAATATCGTGCGCGGCCTGGGTTTGGCCGATGCCGGAAATGTCGTCGTTCTCGCCTTCGACCGTCAGCAACGCCGTCTTGGTGATCCTCGCGGGATCCACATTGCGGCCCCGGTGCTTCATCGTGCCGTTGGCGAGCGTGTATTCCTGGAACACCTCGACCAGCGTCTGGATGTAAAACTCTTCCGAGAGATCCATCACCGCGAGATATTCATCGTAGAATTCGCGGTGCTTGTCGGCGCTGTCGCCGTCGCCCTTCACGAGATTCTGGAAGTACGAATTGTGCGCATCGACGTGCCGCGACAGATTCATACCCATGAAGCTCGCGAGTTGAAGGAAGCCCGGATACACACGGCGGAATGCGCCGGGATATAGCCCCGGCACTGTGTGGATCATGTTGGTCTTGAACCAATCGATGTCGCGCTTTTCCGCGAGCAGGTTCGGCGCCGTCGGTGATTTTCGCGCGTCAATCGGCGAGCCCATGATCGTCATCGTCGCCGGCGTGCACGGATCGTCCTCGTCAGCCATCAGCGCGACAGCCGCAAGCACAGCAGGTCCGGGCTGACAAACCGCGACGACATGCGTTTGCGGTCCGAGCGAACGCAGCATGCCCATGATATGATCGATGTAATCGTTGAGGTCGAAGCGCCCGGCGATCACCGGCACCATGCGCGCATCGGCCCAGTCGGTGACATAAACTTCGTGGTCCGGCAAAAACGAATTCACGGTGTCACGCAACAGCGTCGCGTAGTGGCCGGACATCGGCGCCACGATCAGCACCGTCGGATCGACGCGCTCGCCGCGCGCGGCTTTCAGCGCGGCAGGGTCGCGTTCAAAATGCAGCATGCCGCACCACGGCGTCGACCAGACGCTCTTCGGCGTCACGCCGATCTCGACATCGTTGATTGTCGTCGTCGGCAAATTCCAAACCGGTTTGCGGTAGCGGCGCGTCATTGACTCGAAGAGGTCTGCCGCGGCGGCCGCCGTACGGCCCGCTTCGGTGTCACCCATTGGATTGAGCGGCGATCGCAGCATCGACGATTGCATCAGGGCGGCGATGCGCAGCGGCGCGACCGACATGTGGCCGAGTTCATAAAGCGAATAGAGCATGCGAGCCCTTCTGCTGCGGCGCAGCAACCCGGCGGGATGATGCGCGTCGCTCTGTTTCCAACAAGCTAAGACAACTCAGCAGGCGAGCGTTTCGCACTGCAGCGCCAGACTGGCGACTACGCCTAAAGTCTTAACCGGTTCCCCCAAGGCCAGGCTCAGCGCCTGACCGCTTCCGTGTCACAACTGTAATGGGAGCAGCCCGCCGCGCAATACGGCCGCGCTTCACATAATCGTGGAACCTCAGCTCCGCTCCAGCCCTGCCGCGATGCAAGCCGCGATATTCTGCGGCGACACAGGAACGAGCGGGCTCTGCGGGTTCAGCGGATCGGCCCTATTCATCGTCTGGATGATCGAAACCGTCCGCCAATTGCGGTCCAATACGTAGAGCAGCGACGAGTGATCGACGTTGTATTGATCCGCCGGCGCGCCCGGGATCGGCGCCTTAGAGTGATGCACCTGGAAAGCGCGCGCCGCCGCATCGATTTGCTCGCGCGAGCCGCTCAGCCCCACCAGCCCGCGCGGAAAGCCCTCCGTGTGCGCGTACTCGCCCATACGTTGCGGCGTATCGCGCTCAGGATCGACGGTCACGAGGATTGGCTGCACGTCATAGCCGTTTGGTTCGGCCAACGCCTCGGCGAGGGTGTACATGCTGGTCGGGCAAATATCCGGGCAGTGGGTGAAGCCGAAATACATGACCGCCGGCGCCCCCGCGAAATCGGCTTGCGTGATGCGGGCGCCATTGGCGTCGACAAGATCGATCGGCCCGCCGACGCCGTCGGCGTTTTCAATGATGCAATCGCGCGGCACGGCCGTCGCTTGGCGGCCGAGGCCATTGGTGCCCACAAGCAACATGGCGCCCAGGGCGGCAAGACCGGCCACCGCAATCGCGGGTACGACTGCGCCAGTCAGATTTCGGCGCGGCGTTTCGACGGGCTCTGGCATGGCCCAAGCTAGAAGGCCGGTCCGGCGCCTTAGCAACGCGGCGCGATCGCACAGGGGGCGCAATGCCGCAGGCAATGCTTGAGCATTTCAACGAATTTGCGCATGTGGCGTTTGCATGAAATTGCAGCGCACGCCTCTCATCGCGGTCGCGACCATCATCGGCCTTTTCGCCGCGACGGCGCTGTTTTTGCTGCCCCGCATGCAAAGTCACGACGCACCGTGCGCCGTGCACGAGTTTGAAAACTCCCGCTTCATCGTCTGCACCTATGACGCGCGGCGCCAGGACATGCGCCTCTATTCGCGCGCGCCCGCGGGCGGCTATTTGCGCAGCTTCGAGGGCATGCAGCGCGAACTTGGCGCTGAGGCGGCGCGTGTGCGCTTCGCCATGAACGCCGGCATGTTCAATGAAGCCGGCGCGCCGATCGGGCTCTACGTCGAAAATGGCGACGAACAGAAATCGATTTCACTCACGGACGGACCTGGCAATTTTCACCTGAAACCGAACGGCGTCTTCTGGCAGGGCCAGGACAACACGCTCCACATTGAGGTGTCCGAGGACTACGCCGTCGCCGCACATGAACCGCGTTGGGCGACGCAGTCGGGGCCGATGCTGCTGATCAACGGCGACCTGCACCCGCGCATCGCCAACGACGGCGTCTCACGCTTCATCCGCAACGGCGTCGGCCTGCGTGACCAGCACACGGCCTACTTCGTCATCAGCTCAGGCTTTGTTTCCTTCGGACGCTTTGCGCGCTTCTTTCGCGACGAGCTTCACTGCCGCGACGCGCTCTTTCTTGACGGCACGGTCTCAAGTCTATGGGCGCCCTCGGTCGGACGCTATGACGACAACCACGAGCTTGGGCCCATGGTCGTCGTCATGGAGCGCCGTTAGGCGTTCTGACTTGTCGCCTGCAGGATCGTCGTGCGTGCTTCGGCCAATGCAGGCGCAGTCTGGATTTCGTCCGAATGAATGCGATCAGCGAGGCCCATCAGCGCCGGGCCGGTGACGGCGCCAGCGGATGCTTCTTCTTCGACCCACACGCCGCGGCTGCGCGCAATCGCTTCGTCCCACGCATTACGGACGCCGCCCCAATATTCGGCTGTGTCAGCCCAATAGGAGTCAGCCGCCGATACCTGGTATTCGTTGAAGCGGTCGTATGTATTGACGACATCCTCGTGCACGATCGCAACCGCCTGGCCGTCGCGCGTGCCGACCTTTTCATTGTCCTGCTCATGCACCCAGCCCGCGGGCGTCAGCGCATGACGGTTGATCGAACGGTAACGATCATACGGAGGATTGCGGATCGCATCGCGGCGCGCGAGCGGGCGCGAGGTCTCGCCGCTCGTCCACATCGCGCGGCCGTTCGCATAATCCCAGCGGCCAACGCCGCCATAACGCGGCGAGTCATCGGTTTGCCAAACCGTTTGCGACCAGGCGCCGCGACGATCCGCGCTCGAGACGTTCGCGACCGACCAATAATTGCGGCGGTCATACACGAGCACCGTGCGCGGCTGATATTTCCAATCCTGACGCCAATGCTTGATCACGAAGGTTTGGCCTTCCGCCTCCGCCACCAGCAAATGCTGCAGCATGATGAACTCGCCGGTATCGCCGATCACGCGCACGCTCTCAAAGCCGCCGCTCGTCTTCGGTTCGAGCGGCGTGTAATCGCTCACAAAAGCCGTGGTTTCGTTGAAATCGAAGCGCACGCGATAATCGCCCGCCATCGCTAGAATGGACTGGCGATCGCGTTCGATCGCTGAGACGCGGCCGCTTTGCGCCAACGCCGGAGTCGCCGCGGCCAGGCCCGCGCCAGCCAAAGCCAGCATCGAAGCGCGACGGGTAATCGGCAAAGTCATCAGTCTCTCCTCAGAACCGGTAGGCGACAGAAACCGAAACGTTGCGGCCCGGTTGCGTGAACGCATCCAGCACCGCCGACGTCGAGGACAGACCCCGCGCATCGCTCCACCACCAATAGGTTTCGTCGGTAGCGTTGAACACGCCAGCGCGCAACGTCGCCGCGTCGGTAATATTCCAATACGCCGTCAGATCCAGGATCGCGAAACTGTCGGGGCGGAACGTCGTCGCCGATGCAACGTCGCTACGCTCCTTGGCGCTCGAATACGTGACGATCGCCTGGCCGCCGAAGCGCCCGTCCGGATCGTTATAGGTGAGACCTGTCACCAGCTTGAACGGGTCGATGCTCGCCAGCGGCGTGCGGCCCGTGATCGGATCGACCTCTTCACCTTCGGCGAACGCGGCCGAGAGCGTCAGCCCAAAGCCGTTGGCCCAGGTGAGGTCGGCGCGCCCTTCCAGGCCCCAAATTTCAACTTGGCTCAAGTTGACGTACTGGAAAATGGCCGGGTCGCCGAAATTGCCGAACTGCACCTGTTCGATGAAGTCATCGTACTGCGCCATGAAGGTGCTGGCCTGAGCCCGCAGATCGGCGCCGAGAACGGTCGTGTCGCGCAAGCGCACGCCGAGTTCAACGGACTCGCTGGTTTCAGGCTGCAGGTTCGGGTTCGGGATCGACGTGTAGCCAGAGTCGATGTTGGTGAAGGCGTTGTTGACCTGGCTCGGCGCCGGCGCTTTGAAACCTTGGGCGTAGTTGAAGAACACACCCACCGTCTCGGTCGGCCAGGCGACAACGCCGAAACGCGGCGTCACGCGCGAGTCGCTTTGATCAGCGATCGCGATCGACGCGGGATACAGCGGGTCGCGCTCGCCTTCAATTTCAAACGCATCATAGCGAACAGCCGGGAAAAACGAGACCCGTCCGTCCATGAAGCTGATCTCGTCCTGCAAGAACACGCCGGCGAGGGTGAAGTCTGTGTTCGGGAACGGACGCGAGGGGAAGGTCTCGCCGAACGGCGGCGTGGTGCCGGTGCGGATGCCTTCCTGGTGCGTCGACGAATAGTCGCCGCCATAGGTCAGCGTGTGCGTCGCCGCGCCGGTCGCGAAATGGCTCGTGGCCTGGCCCGAAACGCCCCACACTTCGTTGTCGAAAGTGTTGTCGCGCGAGCGGTCGGCGGCCGGATTGCGGTCTTCGAAGGTGAACTGCCGCGTCGTCGAGGTTTGATAATAAATGGCCGCAAAGCCATCGTCGATGAAGCCCGAACCGTCACCGGAATACGTGTAGTCCAGCGCCACGCGCTCACGCTCGTTTGTGTCGTCGCCGGTAAGCAGCAGCGTGGCGGTCGCCGGCGGCGTGCTGCGCGAACTCAGCGCATCCGTGAACGCTTCACGTTGGCCATATTCGCCAGTCAAACGGAAACGGTGCATGGCGCTGGGTTCGAAAACCAGGCGCGCCATCGCGGAATCCGATGTGATGTCCTGCGGGTTCGGCGTGGTGCGCAGCGCGCCGATCACGTCGTTCTCGCCTTGCGAGTCTTGCTCGTGGGCCTCGCGATGGGTGTAGCTCGCGAGCGCTGACCAATCGCCCCAACGGCCGGCCAGCGAAAGGCCCGTCGCCAGACTGTCGTCGGCGCTGGCGTAGCCGATCCGCGCCCGTCCGCCGAACTGTTCGCCTTCGCCCAGGAATTCGGACGGAGATTTGGTCGTGAAGCTCACCACGCCGGCAAGGCCGTCGCTGCCGTAAAGCGCTGAGCCCGGCCCCCGCAAGATTTCAACGGAGTGCAGCAAGTCGAGATCGACATAATCGCCGCGGCCGAAAACGATTGGACCGAAGTCAAAACCGTCCGGCACGCGCACGCCATCGACTTGGAAGAGGACGCGGTTGCCGCCCAGGCCGCGGATCGTGAACCCGGCATTGCCGTCGCGGCCGGTCGACGAGAGCGCCGTGTTGAAGCGGGCCGGACTACTGGTCACCGAAACACCCGGCTCGAAACGCACCAGGTCTTTGATGTCGGTGTAGAGGTTTTCCTCGATTTCTTGGGCCGTGATGACGCTGACCGCGCTCGGCACATCGAAGGAATCTTGCGCAACACGCGTCGCGGTGACGGTGATGTCGCCTTCAGCCGGCGGCGTGTCGGCCTCTTGAGCCGACGCCACGCCCGCCAGGCCCAAACTCAGAGCCAGCGCCGAAATCCCCCAAAGTCCCCGCATCTATTATTCCCCGCTTCAAACTTGAGACCGGCTTATTGCGAACGCTTCGCAGGATCAATATCAAATTGAGGAGGGTTTTGGGTCCTCCTTGTCGCACGTGCTCTTGAGTGACATCGCCGCCACAGCGAAGAGAGAGCCATGGCCGACATCGAAACCCGCCCTCTGGCCCCTATTCCGAGCTTCTGGAGCGCGACCAGCCGTGTGCGGGTCCGCACGCTCGTCTTGCTGCGGTGGCTGGCGATCGTCGGGCAGACAGTCGCCGTCCTCTTTGTTCGCTACGTTCTCGATGTGGAATTTCCCCTCGAGTGGGCGCTCGCGGCGGTCGGCATTTCAGTTGCGGTGAACCTCGTGCTCACGCGGCGCAGCCAGGAACTGGCGCGCGAATGGGAGGCCGCCGCCCAGCTTGGCTACGACGCCGTCCAACTCGCGGTGCTGCTCGCCCTCACCGGCGGCATCCAAAATCCGTTCGTGTTTTTGTTCGTGGCCCCGGTCGCTGTGAGCGCGACGGTGCTCCGGCCCGCGGTCACCGCAATGCTGGCGGCGCTGACGTTCGCCTGCGTGGGCGTCATCTCTGTCTGGCGCTTGCCGCTGCCATGGCCGGACGGGGCGATGTTCGTGATGCCCCCGCTCTATCAAATGGGTCTGGCGGCGGCGGTTCTTGTCGGCCTCGGTTTCACCAGCGTCTATGCTTGGCGCGTCGCCGCCGAAGAAGAACGACTGAGTATCGCGCTCGCCGCGGTCCAGGCCGTTCTCGCGCGCGAACAAACGCTTTCGGCGCTCGGTGGCCTCGCCGCGGCCGCGGCGCATGAACTCGGGACGCCGCTCGCCACCATTCATCTGGTGGCAAAAGAAATGGCGCGCGATCTCGCGCCTGATGATCCGCGCGCCGAAGATCTGCAATTGCTCGTGACCCAAAGCGAACGCTGCCGCGCCATCCTTGGTCAGCTCTCGGCCAATCGCGAGCGTGGCGACGTCATGATCGCGCGCGCGCCAATCCGGTCGATGCTTGAGGAAGTCATCTCTCCGCATGAAGGCCTCGGCACGGAGATCGTCATCGACGCGCGAGGCGATGGCCCGCTTGAAGTGAAGCGGATGCCCGAAATCGTGCACGCCCTCGGCGGCATCGTCGAAAACGCCGTCGGCTTCGCGCGGACACGGGTCGATATCGAGGCCCGCTGGACCGCCGAAATCATCGAAATAGCTATTCGCGACGATGGCCCCGGTTTCGCGCACGGGGTGCTGAACCGCCTCGGCGAGCCCTATCTCACCGAGCGCGACGAAGAGGGAATCGCCGGCGGCCTTGGCCTCGGCTTCTTCATTTCGAAGACATTGCTTGAACGAACCGGCGCAAAGCTTGAGGTCCGCAACCGGCGACCTCCCCAACGCGGCGCACTCGTGAAGGCGGTTTGGCCGAGATCGGCAATCGAAGCGCCAGCGCTTTAAAATTGCGCGAAAGTCGCTAGATACAACGCATCTGGAGCACGCAGGCTGATGACGATGGCAACGCCCCTCGAAGGCGAAAAAACTCTCCTTATTCTTGATGACGACGCCGCCTTTCGCACGCGGTTGGCGCGTGCGATGGAACTGCGCGGCTTTGACGTGACCGCCGTGTCCAGCGTGGCCGAGGCCAACGACATCGCGAACAAGACCCCGCCATCATATGCGGTGCTCGACCTGCGCCTCGAAGACGGCTCAGGCCTCTCGGTTGTCGAAGCGCTCAACAAAAGCCGGCCGGACTGCCGCGTGGTGATGCTCACCGGATACGGCGCCATCGCCACCGCCGTCGCCGCGGTGAAGGCCGGCGCCCTCGACTATCTCGCCAAGCCCGCCGACCCCGAGGACATCGTCAAAGCCCTACTCGCGTCGCCCGACGAGAAGCCGGAGCCGCCTGACAATCCAATGAGCGCCGACCGCATCCGTTGGGAACATATTCAGCGCGTCTATGAGCTGTGCGGTCACAACGTCAGCGAGACCGCGCGGCGCCTCAACATGCACCGGCGCACGCTCCAGCGCATTCTGGCCAAACGCGCGCCGCGCTAAGCCGTCCGGGAACCGGCAAACTCAGCCGGCGTTTCTTCGCCATTAGGGGCGGAATGACTTCCAAGCGAGATATGCCCGGACGTGGCGACTTGGCTTTTCTCGCTGGAGGCGGCGCGATGGGCGCCATGATCCGCGACCACGCCTGGAAGAAATCGCCTCTTGGCGCGCCAACGACATGGCCGCAATCGCTGAAGACTCTCGTCAGCCTGATGCTCGGCGCCTCGCAGCCGATGTTTATCATTTGGGGGCCTGATCGCGTCTGGCTCAACAACGACGCCATGATCCCCTTGATGGGAACCAAGCATCCGCGGTCGTTAGGGCAACACGCCTTGGACAAGGTGTGGAGCGAAGCGCGGGAAGCGCTCGCGCCTTTGTTCGCCACGGTGTTCGCTGGCACGCCCGTGCGCATGGACGACATCGCACTTGAACTGGATCGGCACGGCCGGCCGGAAGAAGCGCACTTCGCGTTCTCCTACACGCCCGTGCGCGGCGACGACGGCGAAATCGGCGGTCTGTTCGGCGTCTGCACGGACACAACGGCCATCGTACTCGCGGATCGCACCCGAGGCGAAGAGATCGCGCGCCAGCGTGAGCAATTGCGCCAGATGCCGGGCTTTGTCGCCATTCTTGATGGCCCCACCCACGTTTTCCAATACGTGAACGACGCTTACATCACGATCGCCGGCCCGCGCGACTACATCGGCCGAGGCGTACGCGAGGTGTTTCCAGAACTTGAGGGCCAACCCTTCTACGGCTTGCTCGATGACGTTTACCTCGAGGGCGAGGCCTTCTTCGCGCGTTCGATACCCGTGCAGCTGACCGGCGAAGGCGAGGAACGATTTATCGATCTTCTCTACCAACCGATCCGGAACACGGACGGCGCAGTCACCGGCATTTTTGTCGCTGGTTATGATGTCACTGAGGCAAGGCGCGCGCTTGCGCTCCTCCACCAGCGCGAACGCCACCTTGCCTTCTTGGATCACCTTGCGCGGGAAACCCAGAAGCTGGAAGACGCCGACACGATCCTGGCGACGACAACCGAACTCGTCGGCAAGCACATGGGCGTCTCTGTCTGCGCCTACGCCGACATGGATGAAGACCAAGACGGCTTCACTATTCGCGGCGATTGGGCGGCGTCCGGCTCAACCGGCATTCGCGGCCATTACAGCCTCGCCGATTTCGGCAAACTCGCGGTCAAAAATCTCAGCGCCGGCCAACCGCTCATCATCAACGATAACCTGAAAGAGATCGCACCCGAAGAAGCCGCAACCTTCCAGGCCATTGGCATTAGCGCCACGATCTGCATGCCGCTCGTCAAGAATGGGCGCCTGACGGCGCTGATGGCGGTCCATCACAAAGAACCGCACAATTGGACGGATGACGAGCTACAACTGATCAGCGAAGTCACCGAACGCTCGTGGGCGCATGTCGAACGCGTCCGCGCCGAAGCAGATCTGCGCAACAGCGAGCAACGCTATCGTGCGCTCTTCGACGCCATCGACGAAGGCTTCTGCATCATCGAGTTCATCGACGGTCCACATGGGCCGCTGAACGATTACATTCACATCGAAGCGAATGAGGCCTACGCAACCCACGCCGGCATTCCGAACGTTGTCGGCCAAAAAGTGCGTGAGATGGTCGGCGCCGAGGCCGAAGAATGGGTGCGATTATACAAAGGCGTCCTCGATACCGGCAAAGCGATCCGCTTCGAGCGAGAGCTTGAGGCCACCGGCCGCTGGCTTGAACTCGCGGCGTTTCGCATCGAGCCTAAAGAGCGCAACCAAGTCGCGGTCCTTTTCCAGGATCTAACCGCGCGCAAAACCAGCGAAATTGCAATGCGTCACAGCGAAGAGCGCTTCCGCGTGCTGACGCGCGTCATGCCGAACCAGGCCTGGACCGCGGCCCCCAACGGCGATCTCGATTGGTTCAACGATCGCGTTTACGATTATTCAGGCACGGCGGTTGGCGCACTTGACGGTACCCAATGGGGCACGATCGTGCATCCCGATGACATTGCGTCTTCAAGCGCGCGCTGGGTTGCTGCGCTCAAGAGCGGCGACCTTTACGAAACCGAGTTTCGCCTGCGCCGCGCCGACGGCGAGTATCGTTGGCACATTGCGCGCGCCGTGCCGATCAAGGACGACACTGGCCGCGTCCTCCGCTGGATCGGCACCAACACGGACGTGCACGACCAAAAGACAATCAACGAAACTCTCGAACACCGCGTCGAAGAGCGCACGCGTCAATTGATGCAAGCCGAAGAAGCGTTGCGCCAAGCGCAGAAAATGGAAGCCGTCGGCCAGCTCACTGGCGGGCTGGCTCACGATTTCAACAATCTTCTCGCTGGCATCTCCGGCAGCCTCGAGCTCTTGGCCAAGCGCATGGCGGAGGGCCGCACAGCAGGGCTCGAGCGCTATCTTTCCGGCGCCCAAGAATCCGCGCGCCGCGCCGCCTCGCTCACCCAACGCCTGCTCGCCTTCTCACGCCGCCAGACGCTCGATCCGCGCCCGCTCGACATCAACAAACTCGTCTCGGGCATGGCTGATCTCGTGCGCCGCTCGGTCGGTCCGACTATTGAACTCGAAGTTGTGCATGCGGGCGGCCTTTGGACGACGCGCATCGATGGCCCGCAGCTTGAGAACGCGTTGCTCAATCTCTGCATAAACGCGCGCGATGCGATGGCGCCCAAGGGCGGGCGCCTCACGATCGAGACCGCCAACAAATGGCTCGATGAACGCGCAGCGCGGGAACGCGACCTGCCGCCCGGCCAGTACGTCTCGCTTTGCGTCACCGACACCGGCAGCGGCATGGCGCAAGAGACGATCGATCGCGCCTTCGATCCGTTCTTCACCACCAAGCCGCTCGGCCAAGGCACCGGCCTTGGCCTGTCCATGGTCTATGGCTTCGCGCGCCAATCGGGAGGGCAAGTGCGCATCTATTCGGAAGTCGGCGTCGGTACGACGATGTGTCTCTACTTCCCACGCCACTTTGGCGAAGCCGATGAGCGCGACACGGCGCAAGACGCGGCCGCCGTCGAGCGCGGCGAAGGCGAGATCGTCCTGGTCGTTGACGACGAAGTTCTGCTGCGCATGCTGATGGTCGACGTCTTGCAGGACAACGGCTATCGCGCGCTTGAAGCTGTCGATGGACCGAGCGCGCTCAAAATATTGGAGTCGGATGCGCGCATCGATCTGTTGATCACCGACGTCGGCCTGCCGGGCGGCGTCAACGGCCGCCAAGTCGCCGACGCGGCGCGGCGTACGCGCCCAGATCTCAAGGTGATGTTCATAACGGGCTACGCCGAGAACGCGGTTGTCGGGAACGGCCATCTCTCGCCGGGCATGGAAATTCTCACCAAGCCATTCGAGATCGCCGCCTTCGGCCAAAAGGTGCGCGACATGATCGATCGTGGTTGAGTTATCCACAACCGCAACATGAATGCTCAGCAAGCCTTGCGCTCGCCCGTTGGCGACATCGTTTCGATGCGATAACGACGGGACAGCGCAAGGCGCGGAACAACGGTGAGGGAAATGTCGAACTGGTTTGCAGATAAGTTGGGTCCGGACCCGCGTCGCGCCGCGCAACAATCGCTGACCGGCACACCGCAACAACGCCAAGCCCCGCAGGTCCTTCCGCCGAAAGCCGCGGCCCCCGCGCCGGCGGCCCGCCCTTCGGAGCCGCCGCGTCCGCAAGCCGCCGCACAGCAGCCGGTGCCGAAAGCGCCGCCCGCGCCCCAACCCCCGCCGCCGGAGCCGCCGAAAAAGAAAAAGGGCTGGTTCTAACCGGTCCTGCGCTTCGGCAATCTGATCCGCTCAAGCGGCGCGAAAACCAGCCCGAGACCGATCGTCAGCGCGATCGCGGCAATCCAGATCACATAGACGTTAAGCCCAAGCGCGCCGCCGGCATAAGCGGCGAGCGAATAGCCAATGCCCTGCCAGAGATAAATTGAATATCCCGCGCTCATGAACGGCTTGAGCAGCGGCGAGGCCGCCAGTGCGTCGATGGCTTTCGCACTGAAAAGCCGCGACCCGATCAGCAGCACCGCCACCCAAACACACGAGAACAAGAAGAACATCGCGTTCGGCGGAAACTTGTTGTGCTGCATGTCGAGTGTGACCGCCGCCGGCTGCAACCACGCCGCCGCGAACATCCCGGCCAGCGAAAGCGCCAACACCAATGCGTAATCGCCAATGCGCCAGCGTTTCGGCGCCGCCGCCAGCATGAACCCAAACGCCGCCCAGAAGGCGTAGAAGATCGTGTTCTTGATCAACTGATCATCGAGCGGCGCGGTGAACGTCACCTGCCCAATCGCCAGCACAACAGCGAGGGCCGCGGCCGCCAGCATCCATGGCCGCACAAACGCCGGCATGCGCTTGGTCGTTATCAGCGGCATTAGCGCCGTCACGATCAAGAACGGCGCGACGAACCACAGGTGCCAGCTCAGCATCTTCCAGGTGTGACCGGCGCCGCGCGTTACGGGATTGAGCCACGCCCAAAGCCGCGCAACGCCTTGTTCAGCACTGAGCGCGCCGTCCCATTTCACGATCGTGACCAAGATCGCCGCCGCGATCACATAGACCGCGTAGGGCAGATAAATTCGCACCCCGCGTCGCATCAGGAAATCAGCGTAATTTCCCGCCTGCAACCGGCCGTGCCTTGCGCCCTCGCCGAGAAAATACGCAGCGCCCGTGATCAAGAAGATCGGCGGCATCTCGAACAGAAGCAGCGATCCCGGCCCGCGCGGCAGAATGCCGAGCCAGAATGTTCCGTGGATCACGATGATGATCCACGCCATCAACAGCCCACGCGCCACATCGAGGCCTTGGTCGCGGCCGGCGGCGGACGGAGGCGATTTCGCTTCGCTCAATAGATCAGGTACTTTGCACGCTCCGCGATCCACGCCGCTTCGTCCGGCGCCGTGATCGCATCCAAATCCGCCGGCGTCGCGTTCGGATCATCGACCCATTCGCGCAACAATGGCGAACCGTTGATCACGTCGATCGCCAGCTTGTCGAACACATATTCGTACGAAAATTGACGCCACAAATCATAATCCGGATAGAGCCGGCGAATGGCTTTGAACGCCAACGCCTGCACGCGCCACGGCTTGAACGCCTCGTGATTGTAGTGCGCGGGATCTTCGCAATGAATCTGCAGGCCGTGGCAGAGCTCGCCTTCCCATTTATGGAACGTCGGCTCGAACCAGATTTCGCGCAGCTTGCATCCCGTAAGCCAATGCGGCGCAAGCCGCTCCATTTCGCTCAACACGTCGCGCGCATTGATGTCCGCGGCGCCGAAAATCTCCAGCGGCCTGGTGGTGCCACGCCCTTCCGAAAGCGTCGCGCCTTCCACCTTCACCGTGCCGGCATCGGCGCGCGCCATCCAAAGATTGGGCGCGTTCGGCGAGGGATTGACCCACGTGCGTTCGCCAATGGGCCAACCATAGCCAGGCGCCTCATCAGGCCGATAGCCTTCCATCTCGATCACGCGATAGGCGACATTCAGTTTATAGTGATCAATGAACCAATGACCGAGTTCGCCGAGCGTCAGCCCATGGCGCATCGGGATCGGCCCCGCGCCTACAAAACTCTCCCAGCCGCGCCGCAGCGTCAGGCCCTCGACCGGCCGACCGGCGGGGTTGGGCCGATCCAGCACCCACACTTCCTTGCCGTTCGCCGCGCACGCTTCGATCATGTAAAGCAGCGTCGTGATGAACGTGTAGATGCGACAGCCAAGGTCCTGCAGATCGATCAGCACGACATCGAATGTCGACATCATCTGTCCGGTCGGCTTGCGCTGATCGCCGTAGAGACTGAACACCGGCACGCCATGTACGGGATCGGTGTAGTCGCGCGACTCCACCATGTTGTCCTGCTTGTCGCCGCGCATGCCGTGCTGTGGACCAAACGCGGCGGTGATCCGCACATCATCCAGCAGCATCAGCGCGTCGAGCGAGTGCGTCAGATCACGGGTTACGGACGCCGGATGCGCCACCAGCGCCACGCGTCTTCCATGCAACGGCGCGCGCAAGCTCGCGTCTTCCAACAAGCGATCGATGCCAAACTTCATGCGAGCTCCAACACAAAACCGTCGGCATGGTGAAAGTCGGGCTTACCTGGCGCGTGCTTCAGCGCCCAGTACGACTTTGCACCTCCCACCTCTTCAATCACCGCCGTCAGCGCCAACTGCCGGGGCTCGGCGCTCGGCGGCAAATAGATCAGCGCGTCGACATCGATATGTGTCGCGTTGGCGCCGGTGATGATGGCGGGCGGCGACACCTCGGCCAGCGCCATGCCTTCGCGATACTCCGTGAAATAATACGCCGCCCATTTCGATGAAGGCGACAGATTGAACTCGTAATAGCCAGCGCCTGGCGTGGTCTCGACGAACGCTTCAAAACACGTCGTCTGCCAGAGCTCGTCCGTGCGCACCGGATCGGCTGGCGGCGCAATCCGCACCTCTGCAATCCGCCCACTCACCGTGTAACGCAGCGCCAGCATGCCAGGCTGCGGACGCGCAACGGCGACATCGATTCGGTCGACGGCCGCGCTTGGGGTATCCGGATGACAAACAAGCTCGTGAAGCACGACGACGACCTAGCGGAACAAGCACCTGAGAACGTGCGCGCGACTCTAAACAGCTTCGCGCTTAACAGAGCGTGGCCAACCGTCGTCCGTATCGGCCCCGAACCGAAACTAGGCCTCGGCGGCGGCCCGGGCATCGCGCTTCGGCTTGGAAAACGCCCGCATAAGCCAATACGCCAGCGCCCCAAACGGCGTCGCAACGCTGAAAATCCATCCGTCAAACGAAGATCCGCTCCAGAGTGCGCCCGCGCCGAACAACTGGACCGACAGCGGAGAGAACGAAAGCGCATCGGCGCCGGTGTCCGCCGTGACCGTTCCCACGCCAAGCGCGATCGCGATCAGCCATAGCCAACGCGGCTTCAAGCCAGGCTGAAACAGCGCGACAAGAAACGTCATCAAGATCACGATCGGCAACACCACCGACGCCGCAATCACGGCCTGCACAGGTTGCGGCTCAGTTGCGAAATTCAGTCCGCGTCCGGCCAGTTGCGCGTGCGTCGCCACGTTCACATTGAACGCTTGTATTCCCCACGCATCGCTCGACGCGGCGCGAAACAACACCGTTTCAACCCGGACGACATGATCCGGATACTGATATTCATGTACGCCATACAGATTGGCGCCCCCGGTCCCGGACGTGTCACGCCACGTCGTTACGCGCCACGTCGTCAGCCGCGATGATGTCGGTGCGCCAGGCGGCAACAAACCTTGAATGCGGTCTATCTCCGCTTGAGCATTCTCACCTGATCCCGCGAGCCGCGCGATGATTGCCGCGTCACGTCCTTGGCGGACATCGTCAAACGGCGCTGTCAGGGCCGCCGCATCTTCGGCGCTGATCGTTCCGGAAAAATCCGGACGCATCGAACCTGAACCCATCGCCACGACGCCGGCCATGCCGCCAACGACGAAAACTGTCGCCAACACCGCCAGGATTGCTCGTCCCCAAGGCATACCCGTCTCCCGTTGCGCCGCGCCCAGCATCAGCGGATTGCACGCCGACTGCAAACGCTCGCGCAATCGGCGGCGCCGGCTTGACCCGAACCCGCACAAAAGCGTAGCGCAAACCAATGTCGCGCTCACCCGCCCTCGTCCAAGGCTATTACCGCCCGCTCAACTAGCGGGCCGCGACAGCACGCCCGCCTCGTAGGCCGGGATGTGCGCTCGACAAAGACACGGCTCCGGCCCCAAAAGTCCGCCAGGAGTTTACCCCGTGACCACCGAAGCCAACGTCCAATCCCAATTCCTGCGCGACGCGATTGCGCGCGGGCAATTCCACCAGTGCACTGATCTCGAAGGCTTGGACAAAGCCGCGCTCGCGGGCGTCACCGGCTATATCGGCTTCGATATGACGGCGCCGTCGCTCCACGTCGGCAACCTCACCCAGATCATGTACCTGCGCCGCCTCCAGCAGGCCGGCGGCAAACCCATCGTGCTGCTCGGCGGCGGCACCACGCGCGTCGGCGATCCGTCCGGCAAGGAAGAGATGCGTCAGCTCCTGAGCGAAGAGCAGATCGTCAAAAACACGAACTCCATTCGCGGCACGTTCGAAAAATTCCTGAAATTCGGCGATGGCCCGAGCGACGCCATTCTCGTCGACAATTCCGAATGGCTCTTAAAGCTCAACTATCTCGACTTCCTGCGCACCGTCGGGCGCCACATGAGCGTCAACCGCATGCTCTCGATGGACAGCGTAAAGCTCCGCCTCGAGCGCGAGCAGCCGATGAGCTTCATCGAATTCAACTACATGATCCTGCAGGCCTACGACTTCGTTGAGCTAAAGAAGCGCTACAATTGCGATCTGCAAATGGGCGGCTCCGATCAGTGGGGCAACATCATCAACGGTGTCGAACTCGGCCGCCGCATGGAGAGCTACACGCTGTTCGGCCTCACCCAGCCGCTCATCACCACCTCATCCGGCGCCAAGATGGGCAAGACCGCCGATGGCGCTGTCTGGCTCAACGCCGACATGAAGAGCCCCTACGAATACTGGCAATACTGGCGCAACACCGAAGACGCCGACGTCGGCCGCTTCCTCAAAATCTTCACCGACCTCTCCCTCGAAGAGATCGCGCGTCTGGAAGCGCTGCAAGGCGCCGAAATCAACGACGCGAAGAAGACGCTCGCCACCGAAGCGACAGCGCTCCTGCATGGTCGCGATGAAGCCAACAAGGCCGCGCAGGCCGCGCACGACACGTTCGTCAAAGGCGTAACCTCGGAAAACCTGCCGACCTTCAACATCACCAGCGAAGAACTCAGCGCCGGCATGCGGGTCGGCGCCGCGTTCCAGCGCGCCGAGCTGGTTGCCTCCAACGGCGAAGCCAAACGCCACATCGCCGCTGGCGCTCTGCGGATCAACGATGTCGCCGTGGCGGACGAAACAGCCACGCTGACCGGCGCCCATCTCGTTGACGGCGTGATCAAACTCTCGCTCGGCAAGAAAAAACACGCGCTCTTGCGTCTCGGATAAGCGCTTACGGCGTTGCGTCCGCCAACGCCGACGCGGCCTCACCCGCCGGCGTGCTTTGATCCGGCGCCATTGGCGTCGATCCCGACGGGTTGAAACTGTGCGCACCACCCGATCCGCGTTGCGCGGTTGCGCCCGGCTCGCGCTGCGGCGCCGGTTCGAAGATGCGACGCAAAATGCCGGGGGTCAGCGCGGACACAGGGTTCACGCCAACGCGTGGTTCCCCCGCGTGCCCATTGATGGAGTACGTCATCCCGAACACGCCTTCGCCGCGACGCGAGACAAGCAGGTCGCCAATCACCGGGATGCTGCCGAGCATCGACAAATTCAGCATCGGCGACGGCGCAACGACGCCATCGATGTCGAGGTTGTCACCGCGAATATCGTAATTGCCCGCGCCCGTGAGTCCCAGCGAGGGACCGGCCATGCGCCCTTCGGTGAACTGCAGGCGGTCGTTCACATAGGTCATCTGCGCATCGAGCGCGCTAAAGCCGATGCCATCGCCATTGAGCATTTCGACGAGGCCCGTCAGCGATCCCGCCGACGACAACAACCGCGCCATTGCCGGCAGGCGGACAACCTGGAAATCGCGCAGCTGAACATTGAATCGCGCTTGGCTTTGCGCGCCGCCGCGCCAATCGCCATCCGCCGAGGCGGTGCCGCCGACGACATTCTCGGCGCCTGTCAGCGCCCGCACGGCAAAGCCGGCGTCACCTGCACGGAAGCGGACGCGACTGCGCGCATCGCCCGCGCGCGGGCCGAGCGTCAATGACAGCGGCTCGCCGCCGGGCGAGCGGCCTTCCGCCGACAATGTCGACAAGCCGTCGCGCACCGTCGCCACCGTAACGTTCGCATCCGACATAACGGCGCCGCCGCGCATCTTGAGACGATCCACGATCACGGTTGCGCGCATCGCGCCCGAATTGTTGGTCGCCGCCGGCGCCGGCGATTGGGCGGAGATCGGCGTCGCCGTCGCCGCTTCATTTGGAGGCCGTTCTGAACCCATGAAGGGCGCGGCGTTAAACAGCGCGCCACGTACGTTGACATCCAAGGCGCCATCCGCCGCGCGCGCGGCGGTGAGGCGTGCGTCGGTGCTTCCGTCAACCACGAGGCGCGACAGATCCACTTGCATCAGCGTGTTGTCGCGCGCCATCCGGGCGCGGCCTTGCGCAACCAGGCCCGAACCGCGCGCATCGATGTCATTGAAGGCAAGGCCGCCATCGCTCTGGCGCTGCACCACAAACCGCGCCGTCGCCGGCTGGCCCGCGCGTTTGCTCCAGAAGCCGCGCGGCAATTCGACCGCGGCGTTGCGCAAATCAAGATCAATGCGCGCGTTGTCGACGTCGAACCCGCGGCCTTGCCCGGTCACCGTCACGCCAATTCGGCCCTGCGCGTAACGCGCGATCGGATAGCCCAGGCGGTCGAGGTCGTCGGCGGTGAAGTCGCCGGAGATTTGGTATTCGGAGGACGACGCGGCGTCAGCGCCTCTCCGGCCGATATGCTCGGTCCAGCGCACATTCTGGATCGCCGATTGGCCTGCCCGGATTGGCCCGCTGACCGTCACCGCGCGCTGGTCGCCGCGTATGGTGAGTTGGCCTTGCGCCAACGCCACGCGGCGCGTCGTCATGTTGCCGGCAAAATCACGCACCGTGCCGTCGACGGTGAACCGCCACGCCTCGAACGGCGCCTGGCGCACCATCGGGCGCTGAATGCGAAGGTTCACGCTGCCGCGGCCCGTCGCTGTGGTTGCTTCGATAGGCAGACGCTCGCCGAGCGCGATCGGCTCCATCGCCAGGACTTCGAGGATTTGACGCGCATCGCCGTCGGCGCGCGCCGACACGCTCATCAGCGCGCCCCGCGGCTTGAACTGCGGCGCCTCGATGCGGCCATTGGTGATGGTCATCCCGTGGAAGCGCGCTTCCGGGACAATCATGTCAAAACGATTGCCGCGCAGCACGCCGGAGGCGCGCGCGTTGGTCACCGGCGACATCGTCTCGATGAACTGCATCGAACCGTTGGCGACATTGAAACGGACGTCCACCGCCTCATCCATCAGCGCGCCATCGGCAATATCGTCCGGCGTTATGTTGAGCTTCACCGTCGCATCGGTGACGCGCCCGCCGGTGATTGTGCGCGCGAGATACTCGCGCGCGCTTTCGCCGAGCCCCATCGGCCACATGTGCAAAATGTCGCGCGCCTCGAGCGCGCCCTGCACAGCGCCATCCAATTCGATGCCGATGTGGGTGCGGTCATTCACTTCGCCCCAATAGAGCCGGCCCGTACCGTTGAACGTGCCTTCACCCATGCGCGCGGTCATGCGCGTCATGCGGATCGAACGGTCCGACGATGTGATCGCCCCGACGATCTGAACATTCGAAATAGCCATCGGCTCGGCCAGCGTGCCGGGCACGTCCATACGCATCGACGGCAGTGAAATATTGAACGCCGCCGCCTGGCCTGGCTGAGCGCGCATGATCGTCGAAACGTCGCTGACGCGAATCTCGCCATCGACCCGCGTGCGATCTCCCGCCAGCGCGATCTCATCGATGATGAGTTGATCGCTATCGATATCGTAGCGGCCATGCAGACGCCCGCCGCTCAGCGAAAGCCGGTCGCCGGCGACATTCGCCGAACCTTCACCGACCATCACTTCGCCTTCAAAGCGGTTCACGCCCGCTTCGCGGTCCAGACCGACCGAGACGTTCATCGTCACCGGCGCATCCAAACCAGCGAAGGGCCCAAGCGCCGCCGTCGAGAACAGCGCGCGCGGCCGCGCGTTCTGCGTGCCGAATTCAATGATCGCGCTTTGGAAGCGCGTGTCGGTTGTAATGCGCAGCGACGCCGGCGCGACGCCTTCCGCGCCTTCGAGCGCGGCGTTCGCCGCAAGCGCCAAACCGCGCCCACGGCGCGCCAGTTCAAAATTCGCATCATCGGCGGTCCAACGCCCGCCGCCAGCTTCGTCAATCAAGGTGAGCCGCGTGTTGCGCACCGAAAGCTCGCGCAGGCTTGCCCCGGCGCCCACCGGCTTGAACGCATCCTCCATGCTGTCGAGCACGCGCGCGACGCGCTGATCGAGATTTTCATCGCCCGCGGGCGGAGGAATGATGATGTCAGGCGGGGCGCCTTCCGGGCCGAACGCAATATGCATCGCCCCGTTCGGGCGGCGTGTGAACGTCAGCGCGCCGCCGACGAATTCCGCGCGTGAGACGGATATGCGGCCAATCAGCAGCGGCAAGACGCTCAGCGAAATCCGCGCTTCGTCCGAGCGCGAGAGCACCCCGCCGCGTCCGTCTTCAACGGTCACCCCGACCGCGCGCAGTTCGAGCGCGTTCTTCGGGCTCCACGCCAGCTCAACGGTTTCGATGCCGACCGGCCGGCCCGAGCGCGCCTGGCTCAGCTGAACCTCGATCTGCTCGCGCATGGAATTGAGTTCGATCGGGCCTTGGCTGAACCGCCACCACGCGACTCCGAGGCCGATCACGAGCGCCGCGACCAGTCCAAGCAGTATCTCGACAGCAATGAGCGTCGAGCGCCGTATCATCGGCCCGTCTCCAGGGCCCCTCGCAAGTACCTAGCGTACTTCCGATTTTCAGCGCAAAGCAAAGGTCCAGCCCAGCCGCAGCTGCTGCGGGGCGACATGGCCTTAGGGCCGCGAGCCTGGAAGCTCCCGATGGCTAAGACGCTCAAAATTGGCGACCCCGCACCCCCCTTTGATCTGCCGACGGCCGGGGGCGGGCGCGTGAGCTTGGCTGGCCTCAAGGGCAAACGCGTCATCCTTTACTTTTACCCAAAGGACGACACACCCGGTTGTACCCTGGAAGCACTAAACTTCACTGAAAAGGCGAAGGCTTTTGCAGCCGCTAACGCCGTTATTCTCGGCGTCTCGCGCGATAGCGTCGTTAAGCACGATAAATTCGCGGCGAAACATGGGCTCAAGGTGCAATTAGGGGCCGATGACGAAGGTGTAGTCACAGAGGCCTATGGCGTCTGGGGCGAGAAAACCCTCTACGGACGCAAATTCATGGGGATAGAACGGGCCACTTTCCTCATCGATCAGAAGGGTACGATCGCGCACGTCTGGCGGAAGGTGCGCGTGCCAGGACATGTGGAAGACGTACTGAAAGTGGTTAACGCGCTAGACGCGAAATAGCGGGCGCTTTTACTGTGATTACACAGTTTTGGCGTGCTTCTGGCAGATGAGCGTTAAACAAGCTGAAATTCCTGTAAACGACAGCGGTGCTGTGTTGCATTTCGGGAGGGTTTCAGGTGTAGATGAACTCTGGCGGGGCAAACGGCAGTTTGCATTAGGTAAATGGGCGGTGGCGGACCATGAGCCAGTTCGGATCACGGGCACGATCGTTGTTCGATCGTATGTTCCCAGAACGGCAGATTTATCATCGTAGCGGCGGCACTGTCCGCTACGTCTCTCTTTCTCCTGGCAAACAGGCCCTGCTCGCGCTTAGCGCGGTTGGTCTGGCCGGTTGGTGCGTTTACGCGACCGCGAACACGCTGCTCGAAGGCCCGCAAGCGACGGCCTCGAACGCAGCCGTCGAGCGCGACCGCGCCAAGTACGACCGCTGGCTGAACGAAAGCCGCGCGCAAGCCGCCGCCAGCCAGGCGCTTCTTGAAGAGCGCACCCGCCAGTTCGACCGCGCGACCTCTGAGTTCGAGTCACGCCACGAAGTTCTCCGCTCGCTGCTCGAATACGCCGGCGGCGCCAGCCTCCAGGTCGCGGCCAACCGCCCGATCGAGCGTGACGGCGCCCGCATCATCATGGCCGCGTCGATCGACGAAGCCGAGCCGCGCCAGTCGCGTGCGGTCGCTTCCGAGCCCTACCAGGTCACGACCGTCGGCTTCCGCGCGCGCAACGAAGCGCTCGAGACCGATCAGGAGCAAACGCTCTCGGAGCTTGAAGACAACGTCGTCGAGCGCAGCGAACAGGTTCGCGGCGTCCTGCGCCTCACGGGCGTGTCGATGGCGTCGCTCACCGGTCCGGAAGCTGACCCCCAAGTTGGCGGTCCGCTCGTACCGCAGGACTTCGTCGCGTACCTGCGCGACAGCGGCCTCAATCCGGCTTTCTCTGAGCGTGTTGCGCAAGTCGCCGCCCGCGTCACGGAATCGCGCCGCCTTGAAGGCATCGCCGACTCCACCCCGCTCGCGGCCCCGGTCGCCGTCGATTACCGCGAAACGTCCGGTTACGGCCAACGCATCGATCCGTTCACGGGCCGCGCCGCGTTCCACTCCGGCCTCGACATGGCCGCCTTCGAGCGCGCGCCGGTTGTCGCAACCTCGCCGGGCACTGTGGTTTATGCTGGCACCCGCTCAGGATACGGCTACACCGTCGAAATCGATCACGGTCACGGCTTCAAAACCCGTTACGCCCACTTGCGCGACATCCAGGTTGAACGCGGCGCTCAAGTCGCAATCGGCCAGCGTATCGGCTCAATGGGCTCGACCGGTCGCAGCACTGCCACACACTTGCATTATGAGGTGTGGTTCCGCGGCCGGGCGGTTGATCCGGTCAACTTCTTGAGGGCAGGACGGCATGTTCACGAACAAGGGTAACTCTCGTACGGACTCGAACTTGCCAGCTTTGCCAGAACCTACTCAACAACGTCGCCAACCCGTCGGCCGAGCCGGCATCGCCTCGATCATCGCCAATGGTGTGAAAATCACCGGCACGATCGACGCCAATGGCGCTGAGCTGCAGGTTGACGGCGAAATCGAAGGCAACGTGGTCGGCGGTTCGCTGACTGTCGGCGACACCGGCATGGTGCGCGGCGATGTCGTCTCCGAAAGCGTCACCGTTCACGGCCGCGTTGAAGGTTCGGTGCGCGCGCGCAAGGTCATGCTGGCCCGCAACGCCCACGTCCTCGGCGACATCGTCCACCAATCGCTTTCGGTTGAAATGGGCGCCGTGTTCGAAGGTCAGTGCCGCTATCTGCAAGACCCGCTCTCGCAGTCGGGCCCGGGCGCGCCGTCGCAGCCGCAAGTTGTTCAGCCGCAAGATCGCTCGCAAGCCTTCGGCGGCGGCAATTCGGTGTTCGGCGAACCCTCGAACGACGACCGCATGGTCTCGGGCGTGATCGTCACCGGCTCGAACTAAGCTTTAGTCCAAACGGACAAACGAAGGCCCGGCGAAAGCCGGGCCTTTTGCTTTGCGCTATGGAGCGTTGGCGCGCGTGTACGTGATCCGACCCCACGGCTGCCAGGCGCCGTCACGCTCAACCTCGCTCGTCGTTACAAAGCGATCGGCGCTCTCAATCGTCCAGCGCGACCGCATGCGCAGCGTTGCGCCGTCAGCGCCGACATAAGTGTGCGGCTCAAACACCAGCGCGCCTTCTTCCGCATGCCAGACGCCGGCGCTCATGCCGCCGTCGGAGGAATAATATGTGAACGCCAGCGCACTCCGCGCCACATCGGTGAAATAGATCGTCTCACCGCGATAGCTCGTCGGCTGCACCGCGTGCGTATCGCGCACGTAGCGCCCACCCAACATCGGTTCGAAACAGCGGTCGTCACGGATCTCGGCATTGCCTTCAAACGCGCCATGCCAACACCCGATCAACGGCGCGAACGGGGCCATCGCATCATCGGCGCGCGCGCTCGTCGCGCATCCGGCCAACAGCACAGCGAGAAACAATGCGCGCATCACCCGCGAACCTTAGCTATCTTTCGGTACGATGGCCGCGAAGTCGGCCTCGCTCAACGCTAGCGACGCCGCGGGCAGCGCGTTGCCCTGCCCGACCAGCACGCTGAGAAATCTCTTGAACACCCGGCCCTGGCGATAGAACAGCGCCGTGCGCGCGCCCTTATCGGTCTCAACCCGACAAACGAATGCCTGCGCATCCGGTCCATCGGGCCACGCATCGCGCATCGGCCCGAAGCCCAGAACACGGAAATTCGTGATCGTCAGTCCGGCCATATCGCAGAGCGCTTTCGCCGCGCGGAATGGCGCCGACGCACGCATCGCCTCGGCGCGCGCATGCTCCACCTCCGCCCTGCGCCGCGGCAACAATGCGTTGGCGTGCGCGACGCGCTGCAGATGCGTCGTCATCTCCGCGTCCGGCGCGATCTTCACTTTGCGCAGCGACTTCAGCCAGGTCTTGTGACGCGCCGTGAGCGGCTCCTTGCTTTCGACGTCCGCGAAGCGCCGATCCAAATCCTTCAGCGCCGCCTTGGCTGATCGATAATTGTGCGCCGCCGCGATCTTGCGCGCCGCCGCAGGCTTCGCGCGCTTCAAGCGCACCAATAATTCGAAGAGCTGCAAATGCGGATCGGCCAGCATGCTTTTCAGGCCGGCGCCGGCGCAGCGCAAGGCGACTTCATCAGCGCCGCGATTGGCAAAATACCGCGCGTGGCCGCCAGCGCTGACCTGCGCAAAGTAATCGCGCGTGTAATAGCTCCACAGCGCTTCCTGCGCGAACTCACCCGGCAGGAATTGCGCCTGGTTCATGAGCGCATCGACCCATGCGTCAGCAGCCAGAACCAGATGTGCGGGATCAGCGTGATCAGCGGCGCTTTGCGGCAGCACGATCTCATCGCAGAGCATGCCCTGAAACGTTGTCATCGCCGACACGCCCGAACAATGCTCGCGCTGATATTGCACGATCCATGGTGTGGGCTGTTCTATCGGCTCGACCGCCGGCTCTTCCGCAATCTCGATACTCATCAGGGCCCCCGCCCAACCTTAATCGATGTCCTGGACCTGCTTGTCTGCCGCTCCGCTCACCCGCGCCGCCAATGAGGCGGCCATGAACTGATCGAGGTCGCCGTTCAGCACACCTTGGGTATCAGAGGTTTCAACACCCGTCCTGAGGTCTTTGACCATCTGATACGGCTGCAGGACGTACGACCGGATCTGCCTACCCCAGCCGATCTCGGTCTTGGTGTCCTCAAGCTGCTGGGCCGCCGCTTCGCGCTTTTGGAGCTCGGCCTCGTACAAACGCGCGCGCAGCATGTCCCAGGCCGCGGCCCGGTTCTTGTGCTGCGACCGCTCGGCCTGACACGCGACGACGATGCCCGTCGGCATGTGCGTCAGGCGCACCGCCGAATCCGTCTTGTTGACGTGCTGACCGCCGGCGCCAGACGCGCGATAGGTGTCGGTGCGCACATCCTTGTCGAGAATCTCCACCTCGATGGAATCATCGATCTTCGGATAGACCCACACGCTGGCGAATGATGTGTGACGGCGCGCATTGGAATCGTAAGGGCTGATGCGCACCAGGCGATGCACGCCTGCTTCGGTTTTCAACCAGCCGTACGCATTCTCGCCATTGACCAGCACGGTCGCCGATTTGATCCCGGCGGTGTCGCCGCCTTGCTCTTCCAACAGATCGGCCTTGAAACCGCGTGCATTGGCCCAGCGCAAATACATGCGCATGAGCATTTCAGTCCAATCCTGACTCTCGGTGCCGCCGGCGCCGGAATTGAATTCGATGTACGCGTCGTTTGAGTCCGCTTCGCCAGAGAGCAGCGCTTCGAGCTCGGCCTGCGCCGCGCGCGCTTGCGCGGCTTTCAGGCTCTCTTGCGCCTCGGCAATCAGGCCTTCATCGCCTTCGGCTTCGGCCATCTCGGCAAGCTCGACGCCATCGCGCAGATCACGCTCAAGCGAGAGAATGGCGTTCATGCCGCTCTCCAGCTTGGTGCGTTCACGCATCAGCTTTTGCGCTTTGGCCGGATCATTCCAAAAATCGGGGCGCTCCGAGAGCGCGGTCAGTTCGTCAAATCTGACTTGGGCGTGATCCCAGTCAAAGACGCCTCCGCAGCAGAGCGACAGCAGACTCGATCTGTTCAGCGAGGGTAGCGATTTCGGCGCGCATTTTTTTCTCGGGAGTTGGGAATAGGCAGTTGGGAATAGGGATGCGGACAAAGAAACTCAAGGCTTCCTACTCCCAATTCCCCACTCCCTATTCCCTAATAGAGTCCGCCTAAATCCTCATCCTGCTGCTGTTGTTGCTGGGTTTGAGCCGGCCGCGCCTCATTTGGCGTGTCGGTGCCCGAGAGCCCCGAGAGCACACGCGGATCGATCGGCTCGCTACCGCCAAAGACAAACGGCGACGAGGTCACATCGCGCGTCGGCTCGGTGCCAGGACGGAACGCTTCCAGGATCGTTTGCGTCGTCGTCGCACTCGGCAAACCACCGGTTTGGTAGTCGATCCGCACGAGACGCGCGCCAGCCGGGATACGGAACGGCGTCGGCGACGAGTTGCGCAACGCTTCGCGCATGAAGTCGCGGAAGATCGGCGCCGAGATACGGCCGCCGGTTTCGCCTTCGCCCATGTCGCGCGGCGTATCGAAGCCAGCCCATACGCCGACGACGAGGTCCGGCGAAAAGCCGATGAACCAGGCGTCCTTATAATCGTTGGTGGTGCCGGTCTTGCCGCCGAGCGGGAAGCCGAGCGAATTCACGGTCGTCGCCGTACCGCGCTGCACGACGCCTTCCGCCATCGAGACGATTTGATAGGCGGTCACCGCATCGAGAACTTGCGCACGCCCATCAGCCAGGTTCGGCGCGCGTTGGCCCGACCATTCGGCGTTGCACTGCGCGCACTCGCGCTGATCGCGGCGGAACACCGAAGCGCCGGTGCGATCCTGAATACGATCGATGAAGATCGGCGAAATCTGACGCCCGCCATTGACGAACATCCCATAGGCGGTGGTCATGCGCAGCAACGTGGTCTCGCCGGCGCCCAGCGCCAGCGCGAACACAGCTTGCGTGCGATCGCCGTAAATACCGAGACGGCGGCCATAATCGAGAATGCGCTCCGGGCCCATTTCGTAAGCCACACGCGCCGTCATCGCGTTACGCGACATTTCCAAACCGCGACGCAACGTCGTCGGCCCGTAGAATTCGCGCGTGTAGTTTTCCGGCGACCAGTTCGAGCCGTCGCCCGCTTCGATCGCGAGCGGCGCATCATCGACAAGCGTCGCGGGCGTCAGGCCATAATCCAAAGCTGCGGCATAGACGATCGGCTTGAACGACGAACCCGGCTGACGCTGCGCCTGGGTGGCGCGGTTCAAGCCGTTCGCATCATTGAACGAATAGCCGCCAACCATCGCCAGCACGCGGCCCGTGTGCGGGTCCATCGCCACCAGCGCGCCCTGCACCTGCGGCACCTGCTTCAAATTATAGCGGCCGTTCGAAGCGCGCGTCGCATAGACGATCGCGCCACGACGCAGCGCCCGCGCTTGTTCGCGGCGTGCGCCTTGTGCGGCCCACTGCGCATCATTGTCGCCGACGCGGCCGGTTTGGCCGTTCTCGTCCGTCAGCGTGACGGCGCCATTGCCGGTCGCGGTGACCATGGCGCGCAGCCAGCCCGAAAGCTGCGGCGCGGCGTCGGCGGCGCGCAATTGCGCTTGCACATCGCCAGCGGGATCGCCCGTAGCAATCGGCCCACGCCATTCATGGCGCCGGTCATATTCTTCCAGCCCACGGCGCAGCGATTGCGCGGCAGCCAGCTGCAGACGCGTGTCTATGGTCGAACGGATCGAGAGCCCGCCATCGTAGAGCGCGCGCTCACCGTACTGATCCTGCACCTGACGGCGCACTTCCTCGACGAAATGCGAAGCCGCAACGTATTGGTCGCCCGCCAGACGGTTGTGAACTTCGAGATCGGACGCACGCGCTTCTTCGGCTTGCGCCTCGGTTATGTAGCCACGCTCCAGCATACGGCCGATCGCATAGTTGCGCCGGTCAATGGCGCGCTCGCGATTGCGCGGCAGCTGATAGTTAGCCGGACCCTTGGGCAAAATGGCGAGATAGGCAGCTTCGCTGACCGTGAGGTCCGAGAGCGGCTTGTCGAAATAGTTGAGCGCAGCGGCGGCGACGCCGTACGCGCGGTTACCGAGATAAATCTGGTTCAAATAGAGCTCGAGCACGCGGTCCTTATCGAGCACGCGCTCGATACGTTGCGCGACCAGGCCTTCACGCAGCTTCGTCCAAATCGCGCAGAACATGCCGCCGACGCCGCCGGAGCATGCCGCCGCGCGCCCGGTCAGCATATTGCCGGCCACTTGCTGCGTGATCGTCGAGGCGCCCTGAATGCGCCGCCCCTGCACGACATCGAGCGGAATGCGCAACACCGCGCGCGCCAAGCCCTGATAGTCGATGCCCGAGTGCTCAAAGAAGCGCGCGTCTTCAACCGCGACGAAGGCGTTCTTGACGTGATCTGGAATCTGCTCGATCGGCACGAACACGCGCTGCTCGCGCGCGAACTCCGCCACCAGCGCGCCGTCGCCGGCGTGAACGCGGCTCGTGACCGGCGGCTGATAGTCCTGCAAATCTTCGAGGCTCGGCAGCCCTTGCAGCGCCGCGATTAAGAAGATGATCACCGCGAGCACGCCGGCGGCGATCGCGATGCCGAAGCCGATCAGGATTTTGCGCCACGGGATGCCGCCGCCGCCTCCACCGCCACGGGGTTCGCGGTAATCACGGCGATCATAATCGTCGTGATCGTACTCTTCGTCGTCCCACCCGCGATCGTATGAACTTGTTCGCGACATTGCGCCCCGCTTCTGCGCGCCTAGTGAATGAGCCGCCCGGCCTCGCCTCGTAATGAGGCGCGATTAAGGCCAGGGCAGCGTTCGTGACATAGCGGATTTAGCTTAAGATTCGCGCCAAAATTAGTCCGCGGCCGCATAGAGGCCGGGGGGCGTGAAATACTCGTCCACGGCCCGGGCCATGGCGCCTGCCATGCGTTCCCGGGCGCGGGGATCGGCCAGGCGCCGCTCGTCCGTCGCATTGCTCAAAAAGCCGGTTTCGATCAACACCGCCGGAACGTCCGGCGCCAGCAGCACGAATAGCCCCGCGTTCCGGTGCGTATTGCGCACCAGCGGCGCGACTTCCCCGAGCTTCGGGATAACCACCTGCGCAAACTGGGCCGACCGGTTGGTCGTTTCGCGTTGCGTGAGATCGACGAGGATATCGCGGGTCGTGCTTTCGCGGGCGTTGCCCAGGTCGAGATCCCAGTTCTGCGACGAGATCATGTTCTGGGCGCGCGCCTCACCCCGGTCCGACAGCGTATAAACCGAAGCGCCGGTGGTGGCCGCATTCGGACTGGCGTCCGCGTGCACCGAGATAAAAAGATCCGCGTGCTGGCCGCGCGCGAACCGCACCCGATCTTCCAACTCGACGAAATTGTCGGCATCGCGCGTCAGCGCCACATGATAACCGCGCTGCTCAAGCGCATCGCGCAACTCAAGCGCGCAGTGCAGCACCACATCTTTCTCGCGCGTGCCATTCACACCGATCGCGCCCGGATCGCGTCCGCCGTGTCCGGCGTCCACAACGATGGTGCGCCGTGTCTGCTGACGGCCGGGGCGTTGCATCGGCACGGGCGCCGGCTCAGCCGTGAACGGACCGCTCGCTGCAATATCAAATGTAAGCGCCGCATTGCGGCGTCCGCCAACCTCCTGGCGCACCAGGCTCGCGGGACCGTTCAAATCCAACACAATCCGCGACACGCCATCAGCTTGCGGCGCATAGCGGAAGCGGCGCACGACGCCGGCGCCCGGGCCTTGTCCGCTCGCTCCGCCAGGCATCGCCAGATGGGCATTGGCGACATCGATCACAAAGCGCGATGGCTCAGCCAGGAAGAAGGTCCGCGCCTGAGCCGGGCGATCAAGCGCCAGCGTCACGCGGCAGGCCGCGCCCGCGTCCTGCACGAGCACGCCCTGGATCGACGACGGCGCGTCCGCGAATGCGCGGCCGCCCATCGCGACACTGCCCAGAGCAGTCGCGCCAAAGAAGGCGAAGGATCGGCGGGTAACGTCCATGAAGATCGGGAAAATACCTCAAGCGGCTTGCTATCAAGTTGAAAACTTAGGTGAATAGAACGGTAACTACAGTGGCGCCGCGCAGGCCGTCGAGCGCCGACTGTCGCGCAACTCTTGTTGAAATATGAACGGCGTGGTCACTCTGCGTCATGCGCGCACTTCTCATCGCCTGCTGCCTCGCCGCGTTCGCTTCGCCGACGCTAGCGCAGGATTATCACCTGCAAACGAACGCGGCCGCGGAGCTTCAACAAATCTGCACCGCCGACGCCGGTCAGCTTTGGCGCACCAGTCTTTGCGGCCCGCTCATCGTCGTTGATCTGGGCACGCGGCAGGTTTGGGCGACGCAGCGCGACGATCAGAACCTGCTGGCGCTCACACCTGACGGCGGCTGGGTCGGCATTTTGCCGGACGGCGTCCCGGTCGCGAACAGCACCGTTGAATGGGCGGGTGTGCGCTGGATCATGGTTCTCGGACCGTTACCGGAAGACGCAAACCAAAGGCGCGCTTTGGTAATGCACGAGGCTTGGCATCGCATTCAGGACTCCATCGGCCTGCCAATGCAGAGCGCAAACGCGCCGCACCTGGAAACCGAACGCGGACGCTATTTGCTGCGTCTGGAACTGCGCGCCCTCGCCACGGCCATGCTTTCAAACGGCCGCGCCCAACGCGACGCCGCAAAGGACGCGGTCGCGTTCCGGATGGCGCGCCTTGAAGCGTTCCCCGATGCGGCCAGCTCTGAATCCGGTCTCGACCGCAACGAAGGGCTCGCTGCATACACAGGAGTTCGCCTGGGCGCCGGCGATCAAGGTCACCTCTTCGCAGCCCGCACGCTAACCGACGCCGATCGCCACCAGGCGTTCGCCCGCGCTTATGCCTATGCGAGCGGGCCGGCCTACGGCCTGCTCCTGGACGAGTACGTTGCGGATTGGCGCAGTTCGCTGGCGGCATGGGCGCCGGCGGATCTGCTGGTTTCACCGCTTCGCGTCCGCCCGCTTTCCAACCGCAATCTCCGACGCCGCGCCGAACGCTATGGCGGCCCACAGATTGCGGCGGAGGAGCAAGCTCGCGCCGAGGCCCGGCGCCAGCTCATCGCCGGCCTGCATGCCCGGTTCAGCGGACCGCGCCTGGAGCTGCCGCTCCGGCAAACGCAAATCGAGTTCGACCCCAACCGGATCACACCGGTTGAGGGCCTGGGCGACGTCTATCAAATCATCACGCTCCGCGACGCCTGGGGTGAGTTTCGGGCCAATGACGGCGCACTTATTTCGCCCGATTTCACAAAGCTCACCGCCGCTCAGCCTGACCAAGCCGGCCTGTCCGGTCCCGGCTGGCGGCTGACGCTGGCATCAGGATACCGCATAAGCGCTCCGGACCCGACTGGCGTGGTCCGGCCAGAGTTCGCCCCCTCGCCGCCAGCGCCGGCGCCGGACAACTGACCACCCAGCCTGCGGCGCTTTCCCTTCCTGACAAATCATGCATATGTGTCAGCCAACGCCGCGCGTGCCGTAAGGGAGTTATCCCCGGAGCATCCGGCGCGCTCCCGCCCTGCGGATCGGCGAGATCAGGCCCTGTGGCGCGCTGCTAAA
Organism: Hyphomonadaceae bacterium; assembly: GCA_016791365.1. GTDB lineage: Bacteria > Pseudomonadota > Alphaproteobacteria > Caulobacterales > Aquidulcibacteraceae > Vitreimonas. The sequence goes on from JAEUMT010000058.1 coordinate 54,362, forward strand.
GCGCCCGCGTTTGGACCTTGAGACCCCGTATTCCAAGGCTGGAGCGAAAACGGCGCCTATTTAGACGCCGTCAATCGGAGCCCACTTATGATCCGCACAGCGATCGATCTATGCGCCGGAGGCCGACAAGGCCCGGGCCGCGATCGCGCAGGATCATCTCACATGACTTTGCGTCGCCTCGCCGCTTCCGCCCCGGTTCGTTCCGGACGCTCGGGAGCCTGTGCGCGTGACGCCCACGGAGCCCATTTTAATGGCCAAGACAATGTTGATCGACGCCGCCCACCCGGAAGAAACCCGGGTTGCGGTGCTCGACGGAAAAATCGTTGAAGACTTCGACTTCGAGACCCAGAACCGCAAACAACTCAGAGGCAATATCTATCTCGCCAAGGTGACGCGCGTTGAGCCGTCGCTGCAGGCTGCCTTCGTCGAGTATGGCGGTAACCGTCACGGCTTCCTCGCCTTCTCGGAAATCCACCCCGACTATTACGCGATCCCGCACGCCGATCAGGAATCGATCAAGGCCGAGCTCGCCGAGGCCGAAGCCGAAGCCGAGAAGGCCGACGAAGACGATGACGCGCTCGACGAGCGCCGCCGTCGCATCCTGACGCGCCGCTACAAGATCCAGGAAGTCATCCGCCGCCGCCAGATCATGCTGGTGCAGGTGGTGAAGGAAGAGCGCGGCAACAAAGGCGCCGCGCTCACCACTTATCTCTCACTCGCCGGCCGCTATTGCGTCTTGATGCCGAACACCGGCCGTGGCGGCGGCATTTCGCGCAAGATCACGCAAGCGACCGACCGCAAGCGCCTGAAAAAAATCGCGCAGGACCTCGAAGTGCCGCAAGGCCAGGGCCTGATCATCCGCACCGCGGGCGCCAAGCGCACCAAGACCGAAATCAAGCGCGACTACGAATATCTCTCACGCGCGTGGGAAACGATCCGCGACGAAACGCTAAAGAGCGTCGCGCCGGCTTTGATCTACGAAGAATCCTCACTCGTGAAGCGCGCGATCCGCGATCTCTACGACAAAGACGTCGATGAAATTCATGTCGACGGCGACAATGCGTACAAGGAAGCCAAGGACTTCGTGCGCATGCTTATGCCGTCGCACGCCAAGCGCGTGCATCTTTGGAAGGACGCCACGCCAATCTTCGCCAAGCACGGCGTCGAAAAACAACTCGATTCAATCTATTCGCCGGTCGTGACGTTGAAGTCCGGCGGCTACATCGTGATCAACCAGGCCGAAGCGCTCGTTGCCATCGACGTGAACTCCGGCCGCGCCACCCGCGAACGCAACATCGAACAAACCGCGTTCAAGACCAACATGGAAGCGGCCGACGAAGCGGCGCGCCAAATGCGTCTGCGCGATCTCGCCGGGCTCGTCGTGATCGACTTCATCGACATGGAAGAGTCGAAGAATGACCGCGCCGTCGAAAAGCGGATGAAGGACAATCTCCGCTTCGATCGCGCGCGCGTTCAAATGGGCAAGATCAGCGGCTTTGGCCTGCTCGAACTTTCCCGCCAGCGCCGCCGCACCGGCGTTCTGGAGGGCACAAGCCACATCTGTGAGCATTGCGAAGGCTCGGGCCGCATTCGCTCCGTCGAAAGCGCCTCGCTCGCTTTGCTTCGCGCGCTGGATGAAGCGTCCGCCAAGCAGAAGAACCGCCTTATCGAGGCGCGGACCGCATCCGACGTTGCGATCTATCTGCTCAACGAAAAGCGCGACGCCCTGACGACGATCGAGGAAAACCACCATGTCCGCGTGCGCATTGGCGCAGGCAACGGCATGCATTCTGGTGATTTCGAGATCAACATCGCCGATGGCGGCTTCAATGACGAAGCAGAAGAGCAGGTCGAGGTTGCGCCGACGCGAGGCCGTAGCAAGCAGTCGCGACGCGATGTCGAAATTGAAGCGGAAGAAGCGGACGCCCGCGCCGCCGCCGAAGGCGGCGACGTCGAAGAGGCTGACGTCGACCTCGATGAAGACGATGCTGAAGCATCCCCGTCAGCGATCTCTGCTGCCGCCGGCGACGCCGACAGCGACGACCGCAAGCGCCGTCGCCGCCGTGGCCGTCGCGGCGGAAAAAATCGCGAACGCACCGAGCGCGGCGACGTTGAAGCGCGCTCCGGCGAAGAGCAAAGCGAGGCGCCAAAGAAACCCGCCGCCGCCGAGCGTGAAGACCGCAACGGTCGTGGACGCCGTCGCCGCCGCGGCCGTGGCCGCGGCCGGCGCGTGTACGAGGTTGACGGCGGCGAATGGCTGGATTTCGTCAGCGCCGATCTCAAGCACCTGACGCCGCGCCCCGAACGCCCCGCCCGCAACGGCGACGCGCGCCGCCACGCGCCAGCGGCCGAAGAGGCCGATCACGAAACGGCGTCATCGTCGCCTGCGCCGGAAGAGCGGGAGGCAGAAATTATCGTGCATCCCGTGCCGGAGCCGGTAACGGAAACCTACAGCGAAGCGATCAGCGCGGTGACCGAGGTTGAAGCGCCTGCGCCTGCGTTGGCCGCGGACTCCCCCGCTTACGAGCCCGACCAGGAACGTCGCGACAAATTCTTCTCACGGCTCTCGCGCTGGTCGAAGAAGAACTGAAGAACTGCTAAGGCGTATGGCCTTGTTCCCGCCCCAAACCGGCGTTTCAACCGGTCTGGGGCGGGGAAGCGGAATCTCAAGGAGCGGGCATGGCCGCGACTCTTCTGTCATCGCTTGGCCGCGGCGCCGTCAGCGCCGTCGCGGCAATCAGCGCATTCGCCGTGATGGCGCAGCAAACCGCGTCGGCGCAATCGCTCATCCGCGATGCGGAAATCGAAGATACGTTGCGCGTCTATACAAACCCGCTGCTCGAAGCGGCCGGCCTGCGCAGTGAGGACGTGAAGATTCTCGTCGTCAACGAAGACAGTGTGAACGCGTTCGTCGCCGGCGGTCAGAACATCTTCGTCAACACCGGTCTCATCATGCGCGCTGAGCGCCCCAACGAGATCATCGGCGTGCTCGCGCACGAAACCGGCCACATCGCCGGCGGCCACCTCTCGCGCTCGCATCAAGCCATGAGCCAGGCCATGGGCCCGATGCTGATCTCAATCGGCCTTGGCGTGCTCGCCATGGCCGCGGGCGCGCCGGACGCGGGCGCCGCGCTCATCGCCGGCTCGCAAGGTTTTGCGATGGCGAGCTTTGTGCGCTTCACGCAAACGCAGGAGAGCGCCGCCGACCAGGCCGGCGCGAACTTCCTTGAGCGTTCAGGCCAATCCGGACGCGGCCTCATCTCGTTCTTCGACAGCGAAATCCGTCCGTATGAGTGGCAGACACGCCGCGCGCCGCCATGGATGATGACGCACCCGTTCTCGTCGGACCGCGTTGAATCGCTGCGCCAACGCGTGAACGCGGCATCCAATCGCGACGCCGTCGACACGCCCGAAAACATCCGCCGCTTCCAATTCATGCAGGCCAAATTGATCGGCTTCATCCGCTCGGAAGGCCAAGTTCTCGGCCGCTATCCGCTACGCGACACCTCGCAACCGGCGCGCTATGCGCGCGCGATCGTCTATTATCGCAACGCCAAGCTTCCCCAGGCGCGCGCTGAACTCGACATTCTGATCGCCGAAGATCCGCAAAATCCGTACTTCCAGGAATTGATGGGTCAGATCTTGTTCGAGAACGGCCGCCCCGCCGAGTCGATCCCCTATCACCGCCGCTCGCTTGAGCTGGCGCCCCGCCAACCGCTGCTGCAAGTGAACCTCGCGCGCGCGCTCGTCGCCGCCCAGGGACGCGCCGGCAGCGACGAGGCGCTGCGACTCCTCTCGGAAGCAGTGGCCAAGGAGCCCGACAACGGCTTTGCCTGGCGCGAAATGGCGGCGACGCGTTACGAGCGCGGCGAAGAATCGCTTGCGGAACTCGCATCAGCGGAAGCCAGCTTCACGGTCGGCGACTATTCGAGCGCCTTGAGTTTCGCCGAACGGGCGAGACGCTCGCTGCCGCGCAACACGGTGGACTATCGCCGCGCCGACGACATCGTGAACTTCGCCGGCAACGAAGTCCGCGAGCGCGCCGAGCGCCGTCGCAGCTGAGCTTGCCCGCCCACGTGAAAGCGGCAATGTCAGCGCAGCCAAGCTGGAGCCTGCCGTGATCGCGCGTTTTTTCGTTCTTGTGTCCCTTGCCCTGCTTTGCGCGTCGGCGGCGTCGGCGCAGAGCTTCAACGCGCAGGAACAAGCCGAAATCCGCGCCGTCGTGCGTGAGTACCTGGTGCGCAATCCGGATGTCCTGCGCGAGGCGCTGGATGCGCTGGCCGAACGCAACAACGCCGAACGCTGGAACGAGATCAAAGCTGATCCGCGCGACTTCGCCATCGGCCCAGCCGACGCCCCCGTCACCATCGTCGAATTCTACGATTATCGCTGCGCCTACTGCCACGGCGCCATGCAATGGGTGCTCGACCTCGCGCGCACGCGCCGCGACATCCGCATCGTCTTCAAAGAACTGCCGATCCTCAGCGAAGCGTCCATGGAAGCCGCGCGCGCCGCCCTCGCCGCACGCCCGCAAGGGCGCTATCTTCAATTTCACCAGGGCCTGATGAGCCATCCGCTCGATCGCGAAATGGACAGCGCCGCCATCGACGCCATCGCGCGCCGCGTAGGCATCGACGTCGCCCGCATGCGCCGCGACATGGAGGATCCCGCGATCACGCGAACACTCGAGCAAAACCGCGCTCACGCCATCGACTACAACATCACCGGCACGCCGGGCTTCGTCATCAACGGCGAACTCATTCCCGGCTTCAACCGGCCGGTGCTGGAAGCGCGCCTGCGCGAAGCCGCGCGCGAGTCGCGCGAACGCCGCGCCTCACGTTAAATTCGTCCGGTCGCCGAAGCGGCCACGAGTGAAGCCTGGCGCCAAAGTAAAGCCTGCTCACGGCGGCCTCTCTGCAGCGCGCGCATGTACCCCGGCGCCAGCGCAACATAGCCAAAGGCCGGAAACGCGGCCGCGGGCATTTTTGGCGCGAGCGTCTTTGCTTCCGCATAGGCGCCCCGCGCACGCTGGAGCATCTCTGCTTCCGTAGCGCCGTTCGGCAGAAATCTGCGCCCACGCGCCGCCCAATAGGGCGCGGCGCGCAACAGGCCGGCATACGCCCAAGCCAGCGCCGCGCGATCCACAAATTGCTCTTGTTCGGCGCCCAATGCGCCAACATCACACGCTTCAACCGCCGCCGCGATCAACGTCCGCGCCGTGCCGGCGACATAGTTCTCGAGCGCGGTCCACGTCGCGAACGGCGCAATTTCAAAGTCGGCGCCCCGCGCTTCGGCGATGCCTGCCAACATGCCCGCAACCGCGCCGCCTCCGCTCGCGCGCAAAGCCTCCAGCGCGGGATGAGCCTGTAGAGCGCCCTCGCTCAACGCCGAACGCCACCACTCCAAACGGATAGCGCCCAATGGCGCCTCGCGCACGGTTTCCGGCAAGCGCGCGATCTCATAATTCACGGCGTACATCGCGATCAGCCGTGCTCGCACCGGCGGCGGCGCAAACCGCGTCGCCAGCCATCGATCCTCATCGACGCGGCGCACCAGAGTGTCGAGATCTTCGGTCGGCAATCGGAATCCGGCAATCCGCAGTCGTGGATCAATCCCGACTGCCTACTGCCGATTGCCGACTGCCGTCAAAACAACGTGCTCGCGCCCGTCATCGCCACCAGCATGGGCGCCGAGAGGAACGTGTTCGTGCGCGAGAACAGCATCGCCGTCTTGCCCGCCGCCGCCTTCGCGGAGGCCTCAAGCGTCGGATACTTGTTGTCGATGTTCAGCGCCTTTTGCTGGTTCGGCCAGATGATGAACCAGACGTTGAACCACATGATCGTCGCCAGCCACATGCCGATCCCGATCAGGATGACCTTGTTGTCGGTGAACGGCACGCCGCCATCAAACGGCACGGCGCCGAGCGTGTAGGCCTGCAACAGGTAGCCTTGATTGAAGGCAAGCGAGACGCCAGTCACGAGCGTCGCCATCGCGCCCCAACGAAACCAGAAGAGCGCTGCAGGTGCGATGACCTTGGTCACCGCCGGTTTCTGCTCATCGGGAATCTTCGGCATGTTCGGAATTTGGGTGAAATTGAAATAGTAGAGATGCCCGATCCACATGATCGCCGTGAGCACGTGCAGCCAACGCAGCGCGGCTTCCCAGAACGCCTGGGTATCAAAACCCCAGCTCCCGACGCCCATCGCAAAAAAGATCAGGAACAACGACGCGATTGCGACCGATGTCCACGCCACGTAACGCAGATTGCCCAGAAACCAAGCCATCAACTTCCCCTTCGTCGAGCCCTATTCCGGCGCCGGCTCGCCTCTCGCCATCATCCCGGTTGGACGCTTGCCAGGTCGCCCCGGCCGGTCGCCAAACAACGGCAGCGCTGGCGCCGCGATGTAGATCGATGAATACGTCGCGACCACCGTCCCGAACAACATACAAATCGCAAACGCCCGCATCGTCGGGCCGCCCCAGATATAGAGCGCGCCCGATGCGATAAGCACGGTGCCGATTGTCATCAGCGTGCGTGACAACGTTTCGTTGATCGAAAGATCGATCACGTCCGGCGGCGGCATCTGTTTGTACTTGCGGAAGTTCTCGCGCATCCGGTCAAACACGACGACCGTATCGTTCATGGAATAGCCGATGACGGTCAGCAGCGCGGCGATGACCGGCAGCGTGAACTCGATCCGGAAGAACGAGAAAACGCCGAGCGTCAGAATGGCGTCGTGAAACAGCGAAAGCACCGCGCCGACGCCGAACTGAAAATCAAAACGCATCCAGATGTAGGCCATGACCAAAATCATCGCCAGGCCGAGCGATACGAGGCTGTTCACGAACAGCTCGCCGGAGACCTTCGGTCCCACCGCTTCCGTGGCGCCAAAGGTCACGCCCGGCACCGCCGCCTGGATGGTGCGGCGCGCCGCTTGCAGATTGGCGTCGCCCTCTGCCTGCGCCGGCGGCAGACGCACCATCGCATTGTGCGGATCCGAATAGCCTTGCACCTGGATTTCACCGAGATCGAGTTCTTCCAGCGCGTGCCGGAGATTTTCGGCGTCGATCGGCGCAGGCGCGTGAATTTCCATCACCGTTCCGCCGGTGAAGTCGATCCCGAGATTGAAGCCGCGCGTCAGCACGGCCCCGGCGCGATCGAGCGGCGAGCCCGTCGCATTCTGGTAAAGCGTGATCGGGCTTTCGCGGAAGCCGGCCGAGATCATCGAACCGAATGACAGGAGCACGAGCAGAATCGAAGCGAACGATGCGAAGAACGCAAAACGCACGAAGCCGAAGTGCGTCTTCTTTGGAATGAGTTTGACGAGGGGCCAGGCCACTTAGAGTTTCTCCGTCAAATCGGCAGCTTTTGGGGCCGCACGAGGCGGAACCAAATAGCGATAAAGAATTGTGTGACGAGCGTTGCCGTGATCACCGAGGTCACAACCCCGATCGACAACGTCCAGGCGAAGCCGCGCACCGGCCCGTGACCGAACCAGAACAGGATGAGCGCCACCCCGATCTGCGTCACGTGGCTGTCGATGATGGTCACCAACGCGCGCGCGAAGCCCGCATCAATGGCCAAGGCCGGCCCCCGCCCGTTCGCCTGTTCCTCGCGCATCCGTTCGTAGATCAAGACGTTCGCATCGACCGCCATGCCCATCGTCAGCACCAAGCCCGCGATACCCGGCAAGCTCAACGTCGCGCCAGTGATCGACATAACGCCAATGATCATCGCAATGTTGATGACCAGCGCCAAACACGCGAGCACGCCGAACAAGCCGTACGCCAGCACCATGAACGCGACGACGCCGATGGCGCCGTAAAGCGTCGCTTGCGAGCCGGCGTTCACCGCGTCCTGACCGAGTTCGGCGGTCACGGTGCGCTGTTCGATCACGGTGAGCGGCGCCGGCAGCGCGCCGGCGCGCAACATCACAGCCAGTTCGTTGGCGCTCTCAGCCGTGAAATTGCCGCTGATCTGGCCTGAGCCGCCGCAAATCGGTTCGTTGATGCGCGGCGCGGTCAGCACCTGGTTGTCGAGCAGAATGGCGAAACGCTGGCCGGTGTTGTCGCGGGTGATGCGGCAGAAGAGCCGCGTGCCCTGCGTATCCAAACGGAACGACAGCACGAACTCGCCGGTTTGCGGATCCGTCGACGGCGTCGCGCTGACAAGGCGCTCACCGGTGAAACGCGGCCGGCGCTCGACCACTTCGGCCTGCGCCCCCATTTCCGGATCAGGTTGCACCAACATCGTGCCTGGCGGCAGCGCCCCGCCGGGATCGACTTCGCGCACCATATGGAAGGTCATTAGCGCGGTGGTGCCGATGCGATCTTTCAACATTTCAGGATCGGAAACGCCAGGCGCCTGCACGACGATACGGTTTTCGCCCTGACGCACCGGGTTGATTTCGTTGGCGCCGGTCGGGTCGACACGGCGGCGGATGACTTCGATCGATTGCTGCGCCGCCTGACGGCTGAGTTCGCGCAACGCGGTATCTGTCATGCGGCCTTCGATCGTACCCTCGGGGCCCTCGGTGAAGCGCGTCACCTCGTTGCCGCTGGTCGTCGAACGAGCGATCGGGCGCAGCGCCGCCAACGCGCGCTGCATGTCGGCCGGATCGATCAGGCGAATGCGCGCGGCGTCCCCGGTCACGCCGCGGCCGGTATAGCGGATCGCAGGCTCGGCCTCGCGCAACGCCGCGGCCATCTGATCGGCGATGTTGTCGAGCTGGTTGCGCCGCAGCGTCGCGGTGTCGACTTCGAGCAGAAGGTGCGAACCGCCCTGCAAGTCGAGACCGAGATTGAGCACCTGATGCGGCAGCCAGGACGGGACCTGCTCACGCACGTTCGCCGGAAGCAAGTTGGGCATCGCGAACACGATGCCCAACACACTGAAAATGATCACAAGGACCACACGCCAACGCGGCAACTTGAGCATTGGGTATTATTCCGATGTTGCTTTGGAATCGTTGGCCGGCGCCGGGTCGGTCTTGGAGCGCACTTCGGCGATCGTATGGCGCAGCACGCGAACATCGACGTTCGGCGCCAGTTCGACCCGGACTTCATCGTCCGCGACCGACTTCACCTTGCCGATCATGCCGCCCGACGTCACGACGATGTCGTTCTTCTTGAGCGCCGCGACCATATCCATGTGCCGCTTGCGTGCCTGCTGCTGCGGACGGATCAGCAGGAAATAGAACACCACGAAGATCAGAACGAGCGGCGCGATCTGCATCAGAAGGCCGGACGTCGGGTCGGCCCCGGCGGCGGTTTGCGCGTATGCGGAAGAGATGAACATTGATCCTCGGACGTTTGGGGAACGGGTGGGGACGAAGCCCCTTTGAAGAAGGCCGGGACTATATCGGGAGGCGCCGCCTTTTCAATCAGGCGTAGCGCCCTTCACGCGCCGTTTCGCCGCAGGCTTAGCGCTGCGCGGCCATTAACGGCGCCGGATCCAGCACTTCGTTGCCCCGGCGCACTTGAAACAGGAGCCGCGCCCGCCCGTCCGGACGCACGCCGAGTTCGGAAACCGCCTCGCCCGCGCGGACATGCTGGCCTTCTCGGACCAGCGCTTGGCGATTGTACGCATAGGCGGTCACGTAATTGTCGGCATGCCGGATGAGCACCAGCGTACCCAAACCGGCGATATCGGCGCCGGCATAGATCACATCGCCATCGGCCGCCGCCGCGACCTGGGCGCCTTCGCGTCCGGCGATCTCAACGCCATCAACGCGGGTGCCGCCCGGCTGCGCGCCGAAGCGTGTGACCACCTCGCCTCGGAGCGGCCAGGCAAAGCGCCCCGAACCGGCCGGCAGCGGCGCCGCGGCTTGCTGCACCGGCGGCGCCGCTGCCGGCGCCTGCGCCAGCTCGCGCGCCATGGCCGGCAAATAGATGCGCTCGCCAGAGCGCACATTTGCGTCGGCGTCGATGCGGTTCAGCAAAGCCAGCGAGCGCAGATCGACATTATACCGCCGCGCGATCTCTTCGAGCGTCTCGCCACGCGCGACCAAGTGAAATCGCGGCGGCGGCAACTCGAGCACGCGCCCATTCTCAAGCGCATAGGGCGGTTCAAGCTGGTTCTGATCGATGAGCGCACGCAGCGGGATTTGGTAGCGTGTCGCGATGTCATAGAGAGATTCATCGCCGCTCACCCGATGCGACGTCGGCAAATGCGCCGGATCAAAAGGCTGCGCATCGCGGGGCTGCATCGCATACGTCGATAGAGGCGTGCCCTCGCCATCAGCCCAGTTTGGTTGCGCTTGCGGCGCCGGCGCGCGCTCCGGCGGCGGCTCTTGGACCGCCGGCGTCCTCGCCGGCTGCGATGTTTGCCGCGTTCCGCGCTGCTCGATCTCTGCGCGGCGCTCAGTGCGTTGCGGAGGCGGCGCCTCCGCGCGCACGGCGCCGCCATCGCCATAGGAAATCGGCGCCGGCGCTGAGGACGCGCAAGCCCCGGTCAGGAGCGCAAGCAAAAGTGCGGTGCGCGTCATGGCCGCAGCTTCATTCAGAATCAGACCGGCGCTCAAGCCGCTGGCGGCGCCTCGCCCAGCCCGCGCTCCAGCGGCTGCAGCCGAATTGTTCCCAAATCCTCGCGCACATCATTGCGCAGGCGGATCAGACGCTGGTTCTGGGCGTCGCCCAATGGCGCGACGATCACCCCGCCCGGCTTCAATTGTTCGAGCAGCGGCCGTGGAAAATCTTCGAGCGCGGCGTTGATGATGATCCGGTCGTACGGCGCCTCATCGGCCCAGCCGTCAAACCCGTCCGCCGTGTGCGCGTAGGTTTTCATCAAGCGCGCCGTACCGAAACGGCCGCGCGCCGCGACCACAAGATCGTTCCAGCGGTCCAGCGTCACGACCTTGTTCGCAATCACCGAGATCGCGGCAGCCTGAAAGCCAGATCCAGCGCCGACCTCCAGCACCACATCACCGGACTCCGGCGCCAACGCCGTGATCATGCGCCCGATGATCGACGGCTTCGTCATCGTCTGCGCATGCGCCAGCGGCAACCCAACATCATCGAGCGCCAAGCCCTCAAGATGATCGGGCGCATAATGCGTGCGCGGCGTGCGCTCCAACGCCGACAAGGCGCGCGCGTCCGTCACGCCGGCCTGGCGCATCTCCAGCACGAAGCGCATGAGGCGCGCGGGATCCGTCATGCACGGTTGCTCGGCAGTCGACAATCGGCAGTAGGCAATAGGAAGCAACGGTACACGTGTCGCTGCCCATTCTCATTCCCGACTGCCGATTGCCGACTGCCGACTGCCGATACCCTATCGCCCATTGCCTACTGCCCACTGCCGCTCTTAGGCGGCGCCCCGCCAAGCACGCCTTTCAGCTTATGCACGGTTTCGCCATGCGTGAGATCGACATGCAACGGCGTCACTGAAATGCGGCCATCATAGACGGCGCGAATATCCGTGCCCTCCGGCGGGTTCGACAATTTGCCGCGAAACCCCAGCCAATAATACGTGCCGCCGCGCGGATCGGTGCGCTTGTCGGCATAGACGATGTGATGGTCGCGGCGCCCTTGATGGGTGACCTCAACCGCGGTCACATCATCGGGCGCCACGTCCGGAAAGTTGACGTTCATCAGCACGTCTTTGGGCCAACCGTGCTTCAACAATTGACCAACAATGCCCGGCCCATAGCGCTCGGCCGTCTCCCACGGAATTTTCGCCTCTTCGCCGCGAAAGCCGCGCGCCTGACTGAGCGCAATCGCCGGAATGCCAAGCTGCATCCCCTGCATCGCGCCCGCGATCGTGCCGGAGAACGTCACATCCTCGGCCATGTTCTGACCGCGATTAACACCCGAGAGCACAAGATCAGGCGGCGTATCCATCAGATGTTCGATGCCCAACAACACGCAATCGGTCGGCGTGCCGCTCACCGCGAAGCGCTTGGTATCGACCTCCCGCACGCGAATTGGCGCCGTAAGCGTCAGCGCGCGCGAGGCGCCCGATTGCTCGCTCTCGGGCGCGATCACCCAGACATCATCGCTGAACGTACGCGCGATCTTTTCCAGAACGGCCAGGCCCGTTGCGTGAATGCCGTCGTCATTGGTGCAGAGAATACGCATGATGAGGCAATAGTGAGTAGGCAGTAGGCAATAGTAAAGCGCAGCCCCCTACTGCCGACTGCCCATTGCCTACTGCCTCACTTTACTTCCACGCACCCAAAATCGCCCCAGCCACCGCGTGCGTGAGCAAGAAATGCACGCTGTCGAGCCCGAAGAGTTCGGTCGGCTCAAACGAATAGACCCAGCCATACATGCGCCCGGCGATGGTCAAGAACACCGCCATGAACACGCCTGTCATCAGCCCGCCCATCAGCCCCGGCGCATTGCGCCATTTCACGGCGAGCGACAAACCTATCGCCTGCAGGAACGGCATGATCACCATGAACGGCATGCGGCCATTGTCTTTGTTGGCGTCGGCTTCGCTGATGCCCATCCACGTCATCCACGGATCCGCGAACAAGACGACATAAAGCAGAAATCCGATCGCCCAGATCGCGATCGCCGCGACGAGAATCGCGAGCAGATTGTGCCCGTTGAAGCGCATGGCAAATTCCTCCCGCGTGGGAGCTTAGCCGAGTCGCCGCCCGGCGGTCGGCAACAGGCAAGCGGCAGTCGGTTTCTCAAGAAGTTCGTTTGGTTGGCGCATCGTTGCGACTGCCCATTGCCGACTGCCGACTGCCGACTGCCGACTGCCTCATCTTAACGGCAGTCGATCGCCCAAATGTCGTATGTCGGATGCTCCAAGCCATTGAGCCCCGGGCTCGATGCAAACATCCAGCCCCGGAACACGCTGCGCCGTTCGCTCTCTTCGCCCTCGCGCGCGGCGGGGTGATCGTAAATCTGCAGGAAGATCCGCACTTCCGGTGTTTCTTCCGGCGCTGCCTTGGAGCAAGCCCGGGCAATCACTTCAAGCGAGCCGACGCGCGCCGGACGGCCAAGCGTCAGCGTGTAGTCGCGCGCATGACCAGTGATCTTATCAAGCCCGCGTACCACCGCGCGCTGCGCGAAAGCAGGGCCGACGGCGGCGCAGAACATCACAGCAGCGGCAACGAAAACACGGATCATTTAATGTCCTCACTCGCCAAGTACTGACCCCCGCTACGAGCGGCAGTCCATGGCCCAGATTTCGAAGGTCGGGTGATCGAGCGCTGAGTCTCCTGAGATCGCTCCCCATAGCCAACCTAAAAAAATAAGCTGGCGCTCGGACTGTTGCCCTTCGCTCACTTGCGGATTGTCATACACTTCAACCCATATCCGCGGTTGTAGCGGCGATCCCGGAGACAGAGAGCTATAGTCACACGCGCCGGCAACGACTTCGAGCGGCCCAACGCGCGCCGGACGTCCTACCGTAAGAGTGTAGTCGCGCGCATGGCCGGTGATCTTGTCGAGCCCACGCACCACCGCGCGCTGCGCGAACGCAGGACCAACACTCAACGTGAACATCACCGCAGCAGCGGCAAGGATACGCATCATGGAGTTGCTTCCTCTGAATTCCCGGAATTCCCCGAGCCCTGAGCAAAACTGGCGAACAATGTGAGCAGATCGATTGATCCCTGCGTGTTGGGAATCTCACCGCCCGCCGGCAAGACATCCATGCCTGCCGGTTCAATCGAAACATAACCGCCGCCGAGCAAACCATCGGTCGCGATACGCGCCGTTGAATCGTCCAGCACCTCGACACCGTCGTTCACGCCCAGCGTCAGCACGGCGTTGTAGGTTGCGGGATCCAGCGTCACCGAACGCACCACGCCAACCTTCACGCCGGAAATGCGGACATCCGAGCCAACGCCGACACCATCGACGCGCTGAAAGCTCGCGCGCAAATCATACCCGCCGCCTGTCGTGTTCTGACCCGCCTGCGCGGCCGCGAACGCAAAGAACCCAACCGCAACGACCGCGACGATCGCGCCCAGAATGGTTTCGCCCCAGCGTTCGAAGTTCACTTTCACTTGGTCTCTCCCGAATCCGGCGACCAAGCCTCGTAGTCCGCGGTTGACGCTTGCCTAACGCCGCCGCGCGCCAGCGAGCCCTTCGGGCGATACGCCTTCACCGTGCCGGTCAGGTTCGGCTGGTGCGGCTTTTCCCAAGTTTGCCGCTTCAACGGCGCCACCGTCGGCGGCTCGGCGATCGTGTGATGCATCCAGCCGTGCCAATCGGGCGAGACACGCGATGCTTCCGCGAGGCCGTTGTAAATTACATAGCGGCGCTTGCGCCCTTCGATCGAAGGACGCCGCTCCTCGTAGTATTTGTTGCCCTGTTCGTCCTGGCCCACAAAAACCCCACGCCGACCGATATCGAACCGCGCACCCAGGGTGGCGCCGTTCCACCAGGAAAAAATCGCTTTCAGCATGGGCTTTTGTTTGTCTCCGCCTGGCCGGGATTGCGACTCTCGGCGCGCAGGCGGCCGGGAATATGACGAGCGCCGCCCTTCCCGTCCAGTACGCCCCCGAAACAATATGATGTGGTTATCCCGAGCCGCTACATACTAGATGTTGATTGCGAGCCCGGATCAAAGGTAGAGTCGACGCTGGCTTAGGGAGGCCGGCCATGGTTCAGGACCACGACGACGATATCCGCTCCGCAGCGGAAGCCCCGGAGGCATGGACCGATTCCATGGTGCAAACCGCACTCGAGGCCGGCGTCGCGATCGAGACGCCAGCTGGTCCGAGCATCACCAAAGCCCTGAAGCGCGCGGCCGAGCGCATTGGCGCCTGGGCCGATGACCCCGCGCTCGGCGCCGACATCCTCAAGCTGCTTGAACGCGGCCGCATCGTTCTCGACGCACCTTTGATGCGCGCCACGCTCTCGCCGGGCGCGGAACTCGCGGTCTCCGCGGCGCTCATTCAATGGCCGACGCAACGCAGTGACGAACTCGCGGCGATCGCACGCGCGCAGACCCTTCTCGCCGCCGGCGCAAAACTCGGCATCGCCGGCGCCCCATCCGCGTGCGCGCTCGATGCGCTCGACGCCGCCGCGCGCATCGCCGACCCGATCGGCCGCGACGGCGCATCCATTTTGATCCGTCCGTCAGGCCAAGCCGCGAACGACATCATCGCCGCCGCCGCCGCGCGCACCCGCGCAAGCGCGGCGCTCGCAGCCGGCGCGCGCGCGCTTGACGCCGCCCTGGCTGATCTTGCCATCGAGGCCGTGCGCAACGGCCTCAACGCCGAACACGGCAGCGTCCAAATCAAGGCCGCGAGCGCGCGTCTTGCAGGCGCGCCCGACAACGACATCATCGCCGCGCTCTCCGGCGCCGTCGCCCGCGGCGCCTACACCGCCGCGCTTGACGCCGGCGCCGATCCCGCGCACCGCCGCATCGCCATCGCTTCACCCGAAGCAAGCGGCCACACGCTGACCGCCTTCGCCGACGGCGCCATCGATCCCACCGGCGCCGTCCGCGCCGACACCGAATGCAGCGTCATCGGCGCCAGCATCGCGCTGCCACGTTTCATGGGCGAACGCGCCTTCGACATCACGGCCTTTGAAACCGCGATCCGCACGCTCGTGCGCGCGCTCGACGCCGCGCACGGCGGCGCCGGTTCGCCACATCGCTCAATTCTGATCCGTCTGGAGGGCTTGGCCGCGCTGCTGATGCGCGCGGGCGTCGCCTATGACAGCGATCAGGGCCGCCAACTCGCCGCCGGCGCCGCCGCACTTGCGCACGCCGCCGCGATTTCCGAAAGCGCCGCGCTCGCGGCCGCAAAGAGCGCCTACCCTGAATGGCCGCGCGCGAAGCGCCAGGAGGAAGCGGCTGTCAAAAGCGCGCGCGAGGCCGCCGACGCCATAAAGGGCGATATCGCCACGCGCGCGCAAACGATCTACGGCGCGCTTCCCGGTCCGAAGAACGCGGGCCTACGCTGCGCTGTGTCGATTGCTTTTGCCAATGACGCCGCCACGGCCCGCGCCATCGGCGCTGCCGCGCCTGGCCTCGCGCCGGCGCACGCCATCGCCATCTACGGCCAGCGCGACGACGGCGGCTTCGGGCGCCTGCTGAGCGACGATGTCCGCGGCGCGCTTTCAGCGCTCAGCTACGAAGGCGACGAGATTGCCGCGATTGCGCAGCACATCGAAGGGCGCCGCACCTTGCGCGGCGCACCGGGCGTCAGCCTTGAGCGCCTCGAAAAGCTCGGCCTCACCGAACCTGCGCTCGACGCCATCGAAGACGCCTGCGCCGACGCCTTCAACATTCGCGCCGTCGTTCATCCGCTCGTGATCGGCGCCGAACTCTGCCAGGACATTCTCAAGCTTCCGCCCGATGTCGCCGCCGGCAAGCGCGGCGATCTGCTGATGACTCTGGGTTTCACCGAAGCCGACATCATCGCCGCCGAAGCCTATTGCCTTGGCGCCAGCGACATCACCGACGCGCCGGCCCTCAAGCCCGCACATGCCGCCATCTTCGCGCGCGATGTCGACGCCAGCGCGCGGATCGCCATGGCCGCGGCGGTCGCGCCGTTCGCCAACACCGCGCTCGACATCACACTCGATCTCGCCAACACGCCGCGCCGCGCCGAACTCTTGGAGGCCGCGCAGGCCGCCGGCGTCGCGCTCCTCACCATCACCGCCCAGGCGCCGCCGATCACTCTGACATTGTCCGACGCCGACGAGGCGCCTCTTGGAGCGCCGGCGTCCCCGCCGGCAAATCCTCCCCCGCTTGCGGGGGAGGTTGCGCGGGCGCAGCCCGCGACGGAGGGGGGCCGCCGCCGCCTGCCCGAGCGCCGCAAGGGCTACATCCAGAAATCCACCGTCGGCGGTCACAAAGTCTATTTGCACACCGGCGAATACGACGACGGCGAGCTCGGCGAAATCTTCATCGACCTGCACAAGGAAGGCGCCGCCTTCCGTTCGCTGATGAACAATTTCGCCATCTCGATCTCGATCGGCCTGCAATACGGCGTGCCGCTCGAGGAATATTGCGACGCCTTCCTCTTCACCCGCTTCGAACCGGCCGGCGAAGTCAAAGGCAACGAAACCATCCGCCACGCCACCTCGATCCTCGACTACATCTTCCGCGAACTTGCCGTGTCCTATCTCGGCCGCACCGATCTCGCGCACGTCGATCCGTTCGACGCTCGCGGCGACGGCTTGAGCAAGCACGCCACCGATGCAGAGAGCGCGGCGCGTCTTATCTCGCGCGGCTTCGCGCGCGGCGCTTCCCCGGACAATCTGGTCATGCTGCGTCCGCGCTCTGTCGTCGAAAGCGCTGGCCGCGACCGCAAGGAAACGCCGGCCCCGCAAAAGCCCATCGCCACCGGTTATCGCAACGACCCATGCGGCGCCTGCGGCCATTTCACGGTCGAACAAACCGGCAAATGCGCCGCCTGCGGCGCCACCGGCGAAGCCAGCGGCGGCTAACTCAAACTATGGACCGCCGGCATGACCGGTCCGTGCGTAGCGTCGCCCTTCGACAGGCTCAGGGTGACGCTACCTTGAACACAGGCGCTTGAAATGGCGTCATGCTGAGCTTGTCGAAGCACGACGCCACGCTCTAACGCGTCCGCGCGCAAGCTAACGCACCGCCACAACGTCACATCGACGCGTAACCGTACCAGAGCACCAACAACACCAGCCGCGCCGCGAACGCCGAGCCCGTCAGCGTCGAAAGCGCGATCGCCACCGCCGCCGCGACAGCGCCGGACGCCGCCGCGAGCGCCAACACCTCCAGCGCCACCGCGGGCGCCGCGGCCGGCAACGCCAGCAACGTCGTCCAAAGCGCGCCAGCGATCACGAACGCCGCGCGCCGCGCCATGGGCGCGAACGGCGCCACTTTCGTCAGCGCCAGCAGCCCGCGCGCCTCACTGCGTCCGGCATGCGCGCTCAGCGCAAACAGCAACAACAGCAACGCCGCCGGACTGCCCACGTGACGGAAATCCGCCAACGCCGAGATCACCGCAACCGCCGCCGCCAACAGCAGAAACACCCGCCCCGAACCGATCAGGCGAAACTCGGACGCCACCAGGCCCAACGCATCCGCCGCCGCCCGCTTCGCCGCCGGCGCATGCGCCACAACGCGCGGCGGCGCGCCTGCATTCAGCAACGCCCCTAAACGCCCCGCCAACACGGCCTTCTTCCGCGCTTTGTGCGGCGCATAGATCAGCCCCGCCAGCACGGCGACAGCGACCGCGATCGCGATCCAAGCCAGCCGTGACTCCAGATAGCCGGGCGACATCAGCCCCGCCATCACATCGAGGCTCACCGTCCCCGTCACCGCAAAGCCGCCGCCGATCGAAAAATCATCCGCCGCTCCCGGCGCGGCGTAGGTGAGCGGCGTCACGAAACCCGCGAAATCATGCATGTTGGCGGCGAAACTCGGCGCCGATTTCGACGTCACGATCGGCGAGATGAGCGACCCCATCCACACGCAGAAATAGCCAAAGTCGCCAAAGCCTGAGCGCAACAGCGGCCGCGCATCGAACAAAATCCGCAACGCCGCGATGCCGATCACAGCCGGTCCCGCGACCACCCACAACGCGAAACTCAATTCCGCGACATTGAGCGCATCGCCGTCGAGCATGAACGTCGCCAGATAAATCCCGGCAAGGTTCAGCGTGGCGAGCACGCCCAACAACACCAGCGCGTCCGCAACGAAACGTCCCAGCGCGATCGCAACGCGCGACCCGATCGTCACTTCCTCAACCTGCCAAGGCTGGCGCCGCGTCGTGTTCGACCGCAGATAAAGCCACGCCACCGGCAGCACCAGGGTCGAGACAATGATCCCCAGCGACACGCCCAGGAACGAAGACGTCATCACCGGCAGCGCATCGCCAACGGCAATCCTGATCCCGCCGCCATCCTCAAACGGCAGCATGTAGCGCGCGCCCAGCGGCGCCACCAGCAACATCAGCCAAAGCGCCCGGCTGCGCCCATAGCGCAGCAACGAGGTTGTCAGCGAGGACGCGGAAATGACGGCCGCGTTCAAACCGCGCTCTCCGCCACGCGCGCCGCGGGCGCCGGCGCCACCTTGCCCGCCTCCACGCGCAACACCGCCCGCGCCCCCGGCGCCAGTTCATCGGCCAGGTGCGTCGTCATCACCACGATCGCACCGGCGCGCGCGCGCTCCATGATCAGCGCGCCGAGCTTCCGCGCCGTCTCGCCATCCAGCTCCGCCGTCGGTTCATCCAACGCCAACAGAAGCGGCGCGCCCAACAGAGCCTGCGCGAAAATCAAACGCCGGCGCATGCCGCCGGAAAAACTCGCGATCCGGTTATTGATGTCGGCGTGCAAGCCGATCGCATCGGTAATCGCCCCGAACTGCCTGTCCGCTTGCCCAAGGTCCAAGCCTTTGAGCGCCGCGATATGCATCGCGAACTCACGCGCCGTTAGATCCTCGGGCAAATCCACCGCTTGCGGCGCATAGCCAAGCGTTCGGCGCAACGCGCCGCGCCCGCTCGCGCCATTCCACAAAATCGATCCGCCATTCGGCCGCTCCGCCGTCGCGATCAAGCGCAGCAATGTTGATTTGCCCGCGCCGCTCGGCCCCACCAGCAGCGTCAGCCCCGTCTCGAACGTGAGCGAAATATCCTGCAGCACGCGTTTGCGGCCATAGGCCTTGCCCACGCCCTTCAACTCAAGCGACGCCATCCCCGTCCTCCGGCCTTCCGAGCGGCCACCCAGCACAGATGCACGCCACTGCGCTGCCGGATGCAAAGTAGGCTGCGGTGTTCGTTGCTTGGCGATGGCGGGAGCGAGCCGGCGCTAGCGGATGCGCGAAACCGCGCGATGGATCGTCGCGACAGAGGAAGCGCCGCCTAGCCTAAGCTTGGAGCACGAGCACCTGAAACTTCAGCTTGTGATTGTTGCCTGCGCGCGGAGTCACCGGCCCAACCATCAGGGCAATTTGCTGACGTGGCCGACCTGGGGGCCCTGGGATCAAATGCCGAAATGTCACCGCGACGACGTCCTTGTCCGATTCATCGCTGCCTTTGCAAGTCACCGCGACAAAGGCGCCATCTTTAATGGTTACGTCCGGCGGCACGTCCGCCTCCACCTCATGATACGCCGCGGCTAAATCTATCTCCCGCGTCGCGCGCGTTTCGAACGTGAACAATTCTCCTTTCCCTCGGCCTCCACGTTGGACCAAATCGAAGACTGGCATGCCCGTTCCTCCTTGCGTCCATTTTGCTAGAGTGTTCTGGCCACTCGAAATCCCCACGAGGGTTTCATATCGTCCGTGCGCCCAGCCGAGCGATGCACCGCGCGATAATTCCAGGCCCCATCGAACGATCCCCCTCTGATCGTTCGCGCCGTGCAATCCGTTTGCGCGGAATTATAGCGCCTTGAGCAATCGTTGACCCACTCACTAGCGTTGCCGAGCATGTCGTACAGTCCAAAGCCATTGGACCTGTATGACGCAATCGGCGCCGTTGCGACGAATCCGTCGTTGCACGAGAAGCCCTCAAAATTGCCCGTCGTCATTCTCTCCGGATGGCTAGGCATCCAGGATTCATCAGCAACGTTCTCGTTGGAGCATATCTGTGACGTATCTGACCCCCAGTAGTAATCACTGCTGGTGCCGGCGCGAGCGGCGTACTCCCACTCTTCTTCAGTCAATAGTCGATATGTCCGACCAGTCTGCTCACTCAGCCACTGTAGGTAAGCTTGAGCATCGATCCAAGTAATGCATATCACCGGGTCGGCTTCAGTCTGCGAGAAGCCCGGATTGCGCCATGTGACGTTATGAAATGCATTCGCCGCGCAATCACGCACCAACGGTCGTTCTGTTGCACGCACGAAGAGAGTGTATTGGGCTCGAGTCACTTCAAAGCGACCGACAGCAAAGGGAGTGTCAAGCGTCACGCGATGCTCGGGTCCCGGCGGCGCCCAAGACGGAATTGCGGGGATTGAAGATCCCATCGTAAAGGCGCCAGCCGGAATGATCAGCAGCTCCGGGCAATCAGCGCAGTCCCACAGTAAACTCGGGCGCGACACTGCATCCCAAATCACGGGCGGCTCATTGATCTCCGGATCGCCGCCAGCCGGCAATTGCGCCAGCGCCGCTTCCGCGCGCAACGCCTCAGTGGAGCCCGCGCCGAAGGCGACCGAGCGCTCAAAATAATCCCGCGCACCGGCGTTATCACCGCGCCGACGCAGCAGATCGCCCATGTAGAAGTTCGCAGAGCCGTTCGTGGGATCGATCTCCAAGCCGCGTCGGAACCCAATCTCCGCCGCCGCAAAATCCTCCGCCTGCCACACAAGGAAGGCGTTGGAAAAATACGTGAGCGCCTCCCGCCGCCGCGCCGCCGTCACCCCTTCGCGCAACGCCGCAAACCGATCAACGACAGGGCGGTTTCGATATTCCGCAATCCGCGCCTCGGTATCGCGAAGAAACATCGCGATCCGCGCATCAATATCAGCATTCACCGCGCGCCAAGCTTCCCAGCGCGCACGCCGTGCTTCCGGTGTTTCATTGCGCGGCGGCAGCTGCGGCGGCGCATAGACCGTAGCTAGCGCCGTCGACTGTTGCGCGGACGCTGTTGCACACACGCCCAGCAACGCAAGTGCAGCGTTCGCGACGATCCACATCCTAAGCATTGACGCGCTTCCCCACATTTTCTGCTGGCTCGGTCCTGGCATTCCTCTGGCGAAGATCATTCAAACGTGCGCGCCACCCGAAAGCTCATTTCGCTGCTCTGCCGACGCGCCGCGCTGCGATCACCCCCGCAATCTACTTCCCGAACGTAGTCCACGCGGATCGCTAGAGCGTTCTGGCGACACGGAAACCGTGATTCATGAATCGGTACTCTGGAGTGCCGCCTTCTCGGTTCGCTGTACGGAGCGCCGATAGGCGGTCGTGCCAAGAGCCGCCTCGGTTCACACGGATTGCACAACCGCCGGTTTCTCTCGCCCTACCATCATTGGGTGCTCCCGAGTATGAATTCAAATAGCAGTCCTGCGTCCATTCGAAGACGTTTCCATGCATGTCGTAAACGCCGAAGGCGTTGGCCTGAAACGAACCCACTGGGGCGGTTCTTTCCCATTGATCAGAACCCTGAGCGCCCGAGCCAGCACCATAATTTGCGTTTTCGCGACTTGCGGACGCGCTCCAAGGGTAGTCGCTCGTGGTCCTCGCACGCGCGACATATTCCCATTCAGCCTCGCTCAACAAACGGTAGGCTCTACCGGTCGTTTGACTGAGCCATGCAACGTAGTCGCGAGCGTCCTCCCAAACCACGCAAACGACCGGCTCATCATTTGTCTGTCGGAAGCCAGGATCGCGCCATGTGCCGTTGCGATCGCGTTCCCAACGCTCTGGGTGCCCGCGGTCCGTGCGGCAATAATTCCCTGCGGTTCTTCTCGTGGCTGCCGCGAACGCCGCATATTGTCCGCGTGTCACCTCAAACCGGCTCACTGCAAATGGGCGTGCCAGTGTCACACGATGCTGAGGGCCCTCATCACTGTCGCGGCCGGCCTCTGAACTGGGGGAGCCCATAGCGTATCCGCCGGCGGGAATGACAACCATCTCGGGCGCTTCTGCAGCGTCCCAAATCAAAGCCGGGCGAGATGCCGCATCCCAGATCACGGGCGGCTCATTGATCGCCGGATCACCGCCAGCCGGCAATCGCGCCAGCGCGGCTTCCGCACGCAACGCCTCCGTGGAACCGGCGCCAAACGCGACCGAGCGCTCAAAATAGTCGCGTGCGCCTGCGTTATCACCACGCCGACGCAGCAGATCGCCCAGGTAGAAGTTGGCGGAGCCGTTTGTAGGATCGATCTCCAAGCCGCGCCGAAACCCGATCTCCGCCGCCGCAAAATCCTCCGCCTGCCACACGAGGAAAGCGTTGGAAAAATACGTCAGCGCCTCCCGCCGCCGCGCCGCCGTCACCCCTTCGCGCAGCGCGGAGAAACGGTCCTCTGACGGACCGTTTCGATATTCCGCAATCCGCGCCTCGGTATCACGAAGAAACGTCGCAATCCGCGCATCAATATCAGCGTTCGCCGCGCGCCACGCTTCCCAGCGCGCACGCCGTGCTTCCGGTGTTTCGTTGCGCGGCGGCAGCTGCGGCGGCGCATAGACAGCTGACGTCGGCGCTGACGTCTGTTGCGCCGACGCCGTCGCGCCCGCGCTGAACAGCGCGATGGCCGCGCCGAGGCCGATCCAAACTCCGCGCATTGCCGAACGCCTCCCCACACTGTGCGTTAGTCCTGGCATTCCTCCAGGAACGGATTTGCCGCGCAACGTTGCTCGGCGCGTATCTCCGCGGCTTCACCGCGCACTTGCGCCTGGCTGCGCGCGAGCGTTGACCTGTAGCGCGCCGTGCACTGCGGCGTTTCGTTGGTGACGGCTTGCACATAGGTCACGCAGGCGGACGGCGAATAGGCGCGCCCCGCCTGCTCGCGGCCCCACCAATCGGGCCTGATCGAGCAATAATTCGCCAACGGCTCGCCGGTCGGGCAACCCGTGACTCCACGCGCCTGCAAATCCTGCATCACCGGCCGCGCCAGCGCGCTCATCACACCGCCTTCATTCGGCGCAACCAGCGTTCCGCCCGGCGCCTCCGTGAACGGCGTTGCGAACGGGTTGGCGCTCGTCTGCCCGCCGCCAGACGCAAATGGGTCAGCCGTCGCCGTGCGTGTGCGCCTGTCCGCCGCGCGCTGCTCGGCGGCGAGGCGCTCAAGCTCCGCGCGTCGGCGATCCGCTTCGAGGCGTTGGCGCTCGGCTTCGCGGCGCGCGGCTTCCTGCTGGCGCGCGCGCTCGGCTTCGGCGTTGTTCGATGAAAACATGTCAACGACGAGAGCGCCCAACTGAACGGCGGCCAATCCGCGTTCGAGATCGGAAGGACCGCCGCCGCCATAAGTACCGCCACCGCTGGAGAGGCCGCCATTGGCGCAATTCATGGAATTGTAGGCGTTCGCATAATTGTTGCGCGCGTCCCGCAATGCGCCGACCTGGCCGCCCGAGCCGCCGCCGCTTGCGCCGCCGCTGCCCATGTTGGCGATGTCACGATCGAGTTGCGCTATCGCTGCCCGGAGCTCGCTACACTCGTCCGCATAAGCGGGGCCGGGACCGATTGGCTGGGGTCCGAGCATCGAAGCAAGCGCCGCAATGCCGGCGACGGCAACGAGCATGCGCCACGTGGGCTGTTCAGGTCGCGATCCCATTTCGAGCCTCCCCGGCAACGGGCCAATTTCAATTCATCCGACCTTTGCGCGGGCGTGTCATCCCCTAACTTGGTGACGGCCTCAAACCTCAATCCACGCCCTTTCACCCGCAAACCCTTGAATCGCAACGCCCCGCCGAAAATCAATCCAACAGCGCCCGCCCGCGCGTAGGCTTTGCCCGTCGCGGTTCATGCGGAGGGGTTGGCGCCAATCCCGGCCCGGGCGGCGATGCGATTGAGCGAGCGCCATGCCGGCGGGGATGAAACCGTCGGGTCCGGGACTTCAAATTGGGAAGCCCGCTCGCCGTTGGCTGATGCCTCACGGAGCGAACAGCTCCGCCGGCGCAAAGGCTAGCGATAAACGATCGCCGGGGATGCGAAGCCGCTTCGCGCTTTCGCGCAATTATTTCGCGGAGTTCGCTCCGCACCACCGGCGCGAGCCTTCGCGTCCCCGCTCCGCATTTTTGCGCCGCGCATCGCGCGCGGGCGCACGGCGATGACGCATGGGAGTTCGCATGGGAAAGACCAAGAACCGCCGCGCCGAAAGCGATGCGCGTTCACTCGCCAAACACACCGACATCATGCTCGCGCGCGCCAGCGCGGCGCTGCTCGAAGGCAATGGGCTGGAAGCCACGCGTCTCATCCGCGCCGCCGAGACTCTGAACGAGCTCGATTCGCGCCTGCGCAGTCAGCGCGCATGGCAGGCGCGCACGCGTCAGGACTTCGACGCCGCGCAACGCGACCTCGCCCGGCGCGAGCGCGTCTGCCTCCAGCGGGAACACCTGCTCGATCTCTGCGACCACGAACTACGCGCCCGCCAAGCCCAACATGCCGAGACCGAAGCCGCTGTGTCGGCCGCCTATGCGTTAATGTACGGCGCGGAATGCGATGGCCTGGCTCGTGCGATAGGCGAGCTGACAGATCCAGGAGTTGCGCCAATATGAAACGCGCCGCGTTGTTTGCTTGCCTTTTTGCGTTAACGACGCCTGCTTTCGCACAGGCGCCGATCGCAACGGGCGGTCCGATCACCAATCAGGCCGAGCGCGACGTCATTGCCGGGCGCGTGCGCGGCGGCGCGTCGTGCGCCAACTGCGATCTCTTCCAGATCAGCCTCGCCTACCAATCCGTCGCCGGCCGCAATTTTGGCGGCGCGCGCATTCGCCAGGCCGACTTCTCGCTCGTCACCGCCGATCGCGCGCGCTTTCACGGCGCCAACATGTCGCTCACCAATTTCTTCGGCGCGCGTCTGTCCAGCGCCGATCTCAGCGAAACCAATCTCGAAGGCGCGACCTTTGTCGGCGCGTATCTGGGTGGGGCACGCATGAACGGCGCGGTGCTCAGCGGAGCCAACTTCTCGGGCGCGGAAATGGCGTCCGCCATCGGCCTCGAGCAAAGCCAGCTCAATACTGCGTGCGGCGATGCATCGACGACGCTGCCGGCCGGGATGACTATCCCTGTGTGCGGTAACAACCAGTAACAATTCTCGCTTACTGCATATTCACTGGCGGTCATTCTTGACGGCGCCTAACTCGGCGCCGTGCTGACACAATTGCGCTTCGCCGTCTTCGCGGCAGCCGCCCTCGGGGCGGTTTCGGCTGGTCAGGCTTCGGCCTTCTGGCCGTTCGGCGCCGACGCCCGTGTCGACATGGCGCCCGCATACGGCGGCGTCTGCGAAGAGTGCGATCTCTCCGGCCGCATCCTCACCGGCGCGCGCATGACGCACTCGAATTTCAGCCGCAGCGATTTTTCGAACGCCGTACTCACGCGCGCCGACGCCTCGCACTCCGATTTCGGCGGCGCCGATTTTACCCAAGCCGATCTCTCGCGCGCTCGCCTCATCGACGCCTCCTGCCCGCACGCCCGCTTCGAACGCGCCCGCCTCCAGCAAGCCGACGCGCGCGGCGCCGATTTCACCCGCGCCACCTTCGCCAACGCCGACGTCACGCGCATGAATCTGGAAGACGCCGACCTCTCCGGCGCCGATCTCCGCCGCGCCCGCGGCCTCACCCAAGCCCAACTCGACCAAGCCTGCGGCGATCGGAGAACCCGCCTCCCCCACGGCCTACGCGTCGGCAGCTGCGGCTAGCAACGCTCCCCGCTCGCGGGGAGGATCAGCTCTTCGGCGCTTCCGCGATGCGGATGTGCAGCTCCTTCAGCTGCTTCGGCGTCACCTCACCCGGCGCGTTCATCATCAGGTCCTGCGCCTGTTGATTGAACGGGAAGACGATGACTTCGCGGATGTTATCGACGCCCGCGAGCAGCATGACGATGCGATCCACGCCCGGCGCCGAACCACCGTGCGGTGGCGCGCCATAGCGGAATGCGTTCAGCATGCCGCCGAACTTTTCTTCGACCACGCTCTGCGGATAGCCTGCAAGTTCGAACGCCTTGATCATGATCTCAGGCTTGTGATTCCGGATCGCCCCGGAAGAAAGCTCAACGCCGTTGCAGACGATGTCGTACTGGAACGCGGTGATCTTCTCGATCGTCGCGCGGTCGCTGACGTCGAGCTTCAAGAACTTCTCGTGATCGAAGTTCGGCATCGAGAACGGGTTGTGGGAGAAGTCGATCTTCTTCTCTTCCTCGCTCCACTCGTACATCGGGAAATCGACGATCCAGCAGAACTTGAACTGATCCTTGTCGGCGAGGTTCAGTTCGTCGGCGACCTTGTTACGGGCTTGGCCAGCGAACTTGTAGAAGACACTCGGATCGCCGGCGACGAAGAACGCCGCATCGCCAACCTTCAAGCCGAGTTGCTCACGAATAGCGTTGGCCTTCTCAGGGCCGATGTTTTTCGCGATCGGGCCAGCGCCGCCTTCCTCGCCTTCGCGCCAGAAGATGTAGCCAAGGCCCGGCTGGCCTTCGCCTTGCGCCCACGAATTCATCTTATCGCAGAACGCGCGCGAACCGCCGTTCGGCGCAGGCACAGCCCACACGGCTTGGCCAGGCTTCTCAAGGAAGCGCGCAAACAAGCCGAAGCCGCCGCCGCGGAAGTGTTCGCTCACGTCTTGCAGCACCAGCGGGTTGCGCAAATCCGGCTTGTCCGAGCCGTACTTCGAGATCGCTTCGGCATACGGGATGCGCGGGAACTCGTTGGCGGGCGTCACGCGCTTGCCGTTGCCGAATTCCTCGAACACGCCGGCGAGCACTGGGCCGATCGCGTTGAACACGTCCTCTTGCGTGACGAAGCTCATCTCGAAATCGAGTTGGTAGAATTCGCCCGGCGAACGGTCGGCGCGCGCATCTTCATCGCGGAAGCACGGCGCGATTTGGAAGTACTTGTCGAAGCCCGCCACCATCAGCAGCTGCTTGAATTGCTGCGGCGCTTGCGGGAGCGCGTAGAACTTGCCCGGATGCAGACGCGACGGCACCAGGAAGTCGCGCGCGCCTTCCGGCGACGACGCCGTCAGGATCGGCGTTTGAAACTCAGTGAAGCCCTGATCGATCATGCGGCGGCGGAGCGACGCGATCACCTGGCTACGCAGCAGGATCGACTTGTGCAGCTTGTCGCGGCGCAAATCGAGGAAGCGATACTTGAGGCGGATCTCCTCCGGATAGTCCGGCGCGCCGAACACAGGCAGCGGCAGCTCTTCGGCCGTGCCCAACACCTCAGCGTCCTCAACACGCACTTCGATCTCACCGGTCGCGAGTTCGGCGTTCACCGTATCCTTCGCGCGCTCGACGACCTTGCCGTCGATCCGCACGACAGTCTCGGCGCGCAGGCGCTCGAACAACGCAAACGCCGGCGAGCCCGGATTAATCACCAGCTGCGTGATGCCGTAATGGTCGCGCAAATCGACGAACAGAAGCCCGCCCAGATCGCGCTTGCGATGCACCCAGCCGCCCAAACGCACATCCTTGCCGGCATCAGCCGGACGGAGAGCGCCGCAAGTGTGGGAACGGTAAGCGTGCATTGGAAACTCCAGGCCCCGAGTCAGGGAAAGGGGCGCATTTCGCGGCGGAAAGCGCATGTTGCGCCGCGTCTTGTCAAGGCGCGGGACACCCCGGCAAAACAGCGCTGCGCACCTGCAACCCCTATTCCGCACCGCTTAAGGAGCCATCAATGAAACGAGCCCGCTTAGCCCTCATCGCAGCCGCAGCCGTTTTGGGCATTGGCGTCGCCGCTTATGGCCTCGGCGCCAGCGCGCAGCCCGCGCCCGGCGAGCGGATTGTGGGGTATTCCGTCTACGCCCATTCGCAATACATCCTGCTCCAGCGCGACGATGGGAGCCTGCGCACCTGCTCGCGCGGCCGCGATTCAGTGCTGCGCCGCACGGCGTGGGAGTGCGAAAATCAGGGAACGTTGCCGCGCTAGATGTGCAACCTCTACTCCATGACCAAATCGCGTGAGGCGGCCGTCGCCTACACGCGCGCAATGCGGGATCGCACCAGCAACCAACCACCGTTGCCTGCGATTTTCCCTGACCAATTGGCGCCGGTCGTTGGCAATTCGAAAGAAGGCCAGCGCGAAATGGCGATGATGCGCTGGGGCTTTCCGCCTGCGGGGGGCGGCAAGCGGCCGGTCACCAATGTGCGGAACTTGAAGTCGAACTATTGGAAAGGCTGGCTCGATACGCCGCGCTTCCGCTGCGTCGTGCCGGTGACAAGCTTCGTGGAATACACAGACACCACGCCAAAGGTGGCGCACTGGTTTGCGCTTGGCGATGATCGGCCGTTGTTTTGCTTTGCCGGTATTTGGCGCCCGTGGAGCGGCGTTCGCGGCAAGGAGGACGCCACGCACCTGCTCTATGCGATCCTCACCACCGAGCCGAATGAGCTCACCAAACCCATTCACGCGGAGGCAATGCCTGTCATGCTCACAGGCGATGAGATCGATGTCTGGCTTGAAGGCGAAGCCAAGGACGCTTTGGCGCTAGCCAAACCGTTTCCGGCAGACAGAATGAAGATCGTACTATCGGGGCCGCGCGAAGACGTGGCGGGGGAAACGCTATGAAATGGCTGGTTGGGATCGCGATCGTGCTCGCGGCATTGGGCGCGTTTTTTTGGTGGGCCGCGCTCGACGCGGGCGCGCCGCCAGAGGCTAACGGCATTGTCGACATCGCCGCCTATCGCGAACTGGTCGCCAACGATGCGCCGGAGACTCTGCCGACGGCGGTGAATGTCGAATTCGTCGGTGAAAGCAATGCGCCAAGCTTTGCGGTTGAATCCGGCGCCTTCGATGGTCAACGCACACTTTCCTACAACTCGTTCCAGATCGTCGCGCCAGGCGGCGACACGATCATCGACGGCGCGGTCGATCGCGCAACGCTCGATCAGATGTCGCAAGGCAAGGGCAGCTTCAACGAGCAGACATATGACGACGTGCTTGCCGCGATGACGCGCGCGCAACGCGTGATGATCACTCACGAACACCTGGATCACGTCATGGCGATCGCGCGCCACCCTGAACCCGCGGCGATCGCGCCGCGCCTTGAACTTACGAGCGCGCAGCTCAACGGCTTGCCGGTGCATGCGCCCAACGGCCAACTCGCGCCCGAGATCGCGAATATCGCCACCGTCGATCTCACGCGGCCGCAACGCCTTGCGCCTGGCGTGGTGGCGGTGGCGATGCCCGGTCACTCGCCGGGGACGGTGTTGATCTACGCCAGGACCACAACGCGCGAGTACCTGTTCATCGGCGATATCGCTTGGGTGATGGGCAGTGTCGAACACTTGCGCGGGCGTCCGCGCTTCGTCACGTGGCTGATGCCAGGCGTCGATCCCGGCCGCCCGGAGGTGCTTCGCCAATTGCGCGCGCTTCACGATGTGGCGGAAGCGAACCCGGAGCTCGTTCTGCTTCCGGCGCACGATGACGCTCACCTGCGCGACCTCGTTGCGGCCGGCGCCCTGAGCGAAGGATTCACACGGCCGGCCGCTACCGCGCCGATACCGGAATAATACCGTCTGGGAACCGCTCCGCGCTTGACCCGAGGCGCGGCGCGGACCAACCAGCCCCTATGCGCGTGATCACCACGACCTCGGACCTGGAGGCGCTGTGCCAGGAAATGGCGCAGCAGCCCTTCGTCGCGGTCGACACCGAGTTCATGCGCGAGACCACCTATTGGCCGAAGCTGTGCCTGATTCAGGCGGCCGCACCTGGCGTCGAGGCCGTGATCGACCCGCTCGCCGAGGGCCTCGCGCTCGCGCCATTCATGGAACTGATGGCCAACGAGCAGGTGCTCAAGGTCTTTCACGCTTCGCGCCAGGATCTCGAAATCTTCCTCAAGATCGCCGGCAAACTTCCGCACCCCGTATTCGACACGCAGATCGCGGCGATGGCCTGCGGCTATGGCGATACGGTCGCGTACGACGCGCTCGTGCAGCAAATCCTAAAGCGGCGTTTGGACAAATCCTCGCGCTTCACCGATTGGAGCCGGCGCCCACTTTCGGAAGCGCAGCTCTCCTACGCGCTCGCCGACGTGACGCACCTTCGCGACATCTATCCAAGGATGCACGCCAAGCTCGAGGGCGAAGGCCGTCTCTCCTGGCTGGATGAAGAGCACGCCTATCTGCTCGATCCGGCGATCTACGACACGACGCCCGAAAATTCCTGGAACCGGTTGAAGCTGCGCAAGACCACAGCCGACTACGTGCTCGGTCTGCAGATCGCGGCTGCATGGCGCGAACGCCAGGCGCAGCAGCGTGATGTGCCGCGCGGCCGCATCGTGAAGGACGAAGCACTCTACGAAATCGCCGAGCATCGCCCGAAGACCGCAGCCGATTTCGATCGCATGCGCGCTGTGCCGCGCGGCTTCGGCAACTCACGCGCGGCCGGCGAACTCATTCAGGCGCTGGATCGCGCCTTCAACGATCCAAACAGGCCCGTATTCAAATATGAGCGGCCCGCGCCGCTGCCATCCGGGCTCGGACCAACGGTCGAACTTCTGAAAGTGCTCCTGCGGTTTGAAGCCGAACGAGCCAACGTCGCGCCGCGGCTCATCGCCTCCGCCCCGGAAGTCGAATCCATCGCCGCTGACGACAATGCCGATGTGCCGGCCTTGAAGGGCTGGCGGCGTGAAGTGTTCGGGGAGCGCGCTTTGGCGCTCAAGCACGGCAAGCTCGCGCTGAAACTGAGGGACGGCAAAGTCAGCGTCGATGACGTCTAGACGCTCTCAACCGCGGCGGCGCACGCAGCCTTGAAATCGTATGGCGTCTCTTCCGCGCAATCAGGCCACTTCCTGGTTTCAAGCCAATATTGCGCAAGCCCCAATCGCGCGCAGAGTTTTGCAAAGCGCGGATGATGCCATGCCGGCCTCCCGCCGGCGCTGACAAAGAGTTGCAAGGGCGATTGCGCGCGCGCCATCCCGAATGAATCGTGATTGTCCGCCTTCAAATCGCGCGCCTTGTCGAGCGCCGCGTCCATCACATCAAACGCGCGCTCGGCGCAGCCGTGACTGGCGCAGAACATCCACGTGGAGATCGGCAGCGGCCCGTCACTAGCCTCGATCCCATCCAACAACTGCTCGCAGGCTTTGCCGCGATCATTGGCCTCCAAGCGCAGCAGGCGCACATAATTGCGCAACACATCGACATCCCGCTCGGTCACGGCGCGGCGCGGCGGCACGCCGGGCGCGGCGAGCTTTTCCGCTTCATCCGGACGGTTGGCCGCGCAATGCAACGCCCACATGAGGTACCAGGTGAACGGCGAATCCGGCCAACGCGCCCACGCCGCACTGACGATTTCACGCGCGGTTTCAGTATCGCCTCGGGCCGTCAACAAACTTGCGCGCAACCCTTCGACGGCTGGACCCAGCGGATCGAGCAGGCTGGCAATTTCCAGCGCGCGTGCAGCCTCTTTCAATCGCCCGACACTGTAGAGCCATGCGGCGCGCGCAACGTGAAGCGACGGATCGTTGGGCGTGCGCTTGAGCGCCTCATTCACGAGTTGCAGCTTTTCTGCGTACGCGCCAAAAGCCGGCTTCAAGAGCGAGAGCGCCGCGAACCCTTGCGCACAATCAGGATCGAGTTCGAGAGCGCGCCTGGCGGCGGCCAATGCGGCGTCATGCTGTGGCGTGCCGATGAGATCGCGGTCGCGCGGCAGCAGAAGCGCACGAACGCTGGCTAAGACCGCCCAGGCATCGGCGAAGTCAGGCTCAATCTCCACGCACCGTTCCAGCAAAACAGCGGCCTGGTCCTCCTCGATATCGCTCATCATCAGCCAAATCTGGCGCGCGCGGAGATAAAGGTCGTACGCGGCCGGATCAATTGGACTGGAGGCGCGATCAGATTGGGCCAGTGAACGCCGCAGCGAGCCCGCCACCTTCGCGGCGATTTCATCTTCCAGCGTAAAGGCCTCGTTGCGATTGCCTTCGTAGCGTTCGCTCCAAAGCGCGACATTGGTAGCGGCGTCGATCAACTGGACGCTGACGCGCATGCAATCACCGTTGAGGCGAACCGAACCATCGAGAACGTGGCTGGCCTTAAGGACCGCAGCCGCCTCGCGTTTCAGGTCGCCGCGAAATTGGAACGCCGAGATGCGGCCGATGACCTTGATCTTCGACTGGCGCAGCAGCGTCGAAATGATTTCATCCGCCACGCCATCGGAAAAATAGGTCATCTCCGCGGCGTAGCTCTCGTTGTCGAACGGCAGCACCGCCAGAACGGGTTCGGGCTTGCGCAATTTCGAGCGTTGGGCGGCGATGACTTCGAGTGTGAAGATATCAATCGTCTCGCTCATCTTATCGAGATGGACCGCGCCCGCTGGATGGAGACGCTGCGCAAGTTTGCCGCGCACCGCGCGACGTACATCCGTCGACACGACGACGGCGCCTGGGCGGGCGAGCTGTTGCAGACGCGCCGCTACATTGACGCTATGGCCAAGCAGATCGCCATTGGGCGCCATCAGCACGTCGCCGACATGGACGCCCACACGCACGCGCTGACGCTCAACGCCGGTCCAGATCACTTCCGCGGCGGAGAGGGCGCCAGCGGCGGAGGCAAATTCGAGCATGAAGCCGTCGCCCGCCGTATTGAAGATGCGCCCGCCATGCCCCTCAATGATCGTGTCGATGACAGCGCGCACGCGCGTCACCAGCGCAAGCGCTTCAGCTTCGTCAACTTCGGACATTGCCGAATAGCCGGCGACGTCGATCGACATGATCGCCGCGAGCTTTCGGGGGCCCAGTTCCTCGGTCATGGAAGTTCCGCCATGGCGGAGCAGCCCATAGCACGGAAGTCCGCCGGCGCGGCCTAATTACGCCAGAGCGGCTCAGCCCTCCTTGGGGAGATCCTGAAAATAAGGCTCGACCTTGCCGCTATATTTGATGGTGAGCTGCTTGCCCTTGCGGTCGAGCGTCTTGCCTACCGCCAAGCGCACCCAGCCCTCACTGACGCAGTATTCCTCGCAATTGGTTTTCTCGTTGCCGTTGAAGCGCATGCCGATGCCCCGCGCGAGCAGAGCTTCGTCGTAAAACGGACTGTCAGGATCGACCGAAAGGCGGTCAGGCGGGCTATCGCTCATAGAATTTTGGTCTCCGGACTAAGGCCCAAGACGGCGGCGACGAAATCCAAGCGCCGCTGCACCGTCTCGGTAATAAGGTGAGCTACCTTCTTCTTGACCCGAAGCACCAGCCTTCCGTCAACCGCCTCGACCTCCACTGCGGCCAAAAGCGGCTCGGAACGTCCCGAAAGATCGGCGCCGAGGCGGAGTGCCGCGCCCAGGGCGGCGGCGGCGGCTTGGCGCTCGTCATTCAGCAGACGCATGTAGGCATCGGCATGGCGCGGCGGCGCTTTGGTATAACGGTGGTGAATAGCGGCCGCGAGAAAAGCGCGCTCTTCGTGGCTGATCGCCGCCAATGGCGCGCGCAAAATGAGATCGAAAATCACCTCGACGCGCTGATCGGGATGAAGCGGACCGCCAACATCGGCCAGACGCGCCGCGGCGCCGCGCAACACCTCTTCACGCTTCTTCGGAAAAACATTGGGCTGACCGGCGAACATTGGCGTTAGCCATTCCTCAAGCGCTTGCCCGAACGCGCGCGTCCGGGACCAGCGCCCCGCGAGAGCCTCCGCGGCCGCGATGAGCGGATGCACGGCGAGCGCCGCTTCGCTCATGCGCTCCAGCAACACGCCCTCGCGCAAGCCAAACGCGGAAAGGACCACGCGATCAAACTGGCCCGCCTGCATGACGTTTTCCAAGACGACGGCGGCATAGGGCAGTGTTTCAGCGCGCTTTGCCGTGGCCTCTTCCAACCGCTCCAACGACCGGCGGCTTTGCTTGCGGACCGCGTCGACGACCTTCAGCACTTCACTGCGGCTCATCTGGTGGTGATGCAACACGCCCAGCGGATGATTGGTAAGCGCAATGTCGATACGGCCAAGCGCACGCCACGCTCCGCCAACGGCGTAAAAGTCGCCGCCGCGCTTGCCGAGAAGCTTGGTGCGCTCAAGCACTGTCTCGACCTGCTTGTTGACCTTGGCGTAGTCGAACTCGCCGCTGTCCATCAGCGTCAGCGGGCCCAATGGAAAGGTCTCACCCCGGCCGACGCCTTTCGGACTGATTTCGATCAGTTCAAGGCTGGCGCCGCCAAGATCGCCGACGAGCCCCTTCGCGTCCGGCGCGCCCGCGCTAACGCCAAGCGCCGAAAGCCGCGCCTCATCTTCGCCGCTGAGGATGCGCAAGTTGATCCCGCTCTCGGCTTCCATGCGCGCGGCGAACTCGCGGCCATCCTTCGCTTCGCGCACGGCGGCTGTGCCGACCGCGAACACATCATCTATGCGCAACGCATCAATCAGAGTCGCGAAGCGGCGAAGTGCCCGGATCGCTTGCTCCACGCCGTCCTTCGACAAGGCGCCCGTCTTGGCGCCGCCGCGACCAAGGCCGGCCATGACCTTTTCGTTGAGGATCGGCGTCATCGCGCGCCCGTCGATGCGATAGACCACAAGACGCACGGAGTTCGAGCCGACGTCAATGACGGCGGCCTCCTGACCGTCGCGGAGAAACTTTGTGCTCATGTTCGCGAAGACACGCTCACACACCCATTCCCGGGGCGATGCGAAGCATCGAGCCCGGGACCCATAAACACATCTGTTCGACGCGCAGCGCGCGAATCCAATTCAGGCGTGTTTATGGGTCCCGGACTGCTCGCTGCGCTCGCATCCGGGAATGGGTGGTGGCTAGCCTTAGCTCGTTCGTCGCGCGCCGATGTGGTCGAACGCGGCCGGCGCATCGCCTTTGCCCGCACGACCGCGGCCCGAGAGGCTCGGGTTGCGCATGAAGTAATTGTGCGCACTGAACGGCTCGTCTGGCAGCTTCGAAACATCAACCCGAGTGAATACCCCATCCTGGTCCATGTACCAGGATTGCGCCTCATCGTTGAGGTTCGCGACCATGATCTGGTCGAGAATTTGCTGATGTACGGTAGGATTTTCAACCGGACAAAGGACCTCGACACGCCGTTCGAGGTTCCGCGGCATCCAGTCGGCCGAGGAAATGAACACCTTGGCCTGTGGATTCGGCAATTTCGCTCCATTGCCGAAACAGACGATGCGGGCATGTTCGAGAAAGCGTCCGACGATCGATTTGACGCGGATGTTTTCGCTCATCCCAAGCACGCCGGGGCGCAGGCAGCAAATGCCGCGCACAACGAGTTCGATTTTCACGCCCTCATTCGAGGCCCGATAGAGCGCATCGATGATCTCGGGGTGCACAAGCGCGTTGAGCTTGGCCCAGATCGAACCGCCACGCCCGGCGCGCGCATG
The DNA here is from genome assembly GCA_016791365.1 of Hyphomonadaceae bacterium. Classification (GTDB taxonomy): domain Bacteria; phylum Pseudomonadota; class Alphaproteobacteria; order Caulobacterales; family Aquidulcibacteraceae; genus Vitreimonas. The sequence goes on from JAEUMT010000058.1 coordinate 90,172, forward strand.
CTCGATCTCATCTTCGATGAGTTGCAGCAACGTCGCCTTCGAGTTGATCGGCGACATCGCGATCTTCTCAAGCTGCGCGGGACGCGCGTAGCCGGTGACGAAATTGAAGAGACGATTGGCGTCGCGGCCAAAGGCCGGATCGCAGGTGAACAGCGACAGGTCCGTGTAAATGCGCGCCGTGATCGGGTGATAATTGCCGGTGCCGAAGTGCGTGTAAGTGCGCAAACCTTCCGGCTCGCGGCGCACGATGAGGCTCACCTTGGCGTGGGTCTTGAAGTCGATGAACCCGTACACCACCGAAGCGCCGGCGGCTTCCAGCTTGCGCGCGACGTGAAGATTGGTTTCTTCATCAAAGCGCGCTTTGAGTTCGATCAGCGCGGTGACGTTCTTACCCGCCTCGGCGGCGGCCACCAACGCCGCGACGATCGGTGAATCGCGCGACGTCCGATAGAGCGTTTGCTTGATGGCGACGACGGCCGGATCGGCTGCGGCTTGGCGGACGAACTCTACGACCGAGTCAAACGACTCAAACGGATGGTGGACCAGAATGTCCTTGGCGCGAATTGCCGCGAAGCTGTCGCCGCCGAAGTCCTTGATCCGCTCAGGGAAACGCGGCTCAAAGCGCGGAAATTTAAGCTCCGGGCGGTCTTCATTGACCAGCGCCGAAAGCGCCGCCAGGCCGAGCAAACCATCGACGCGGATGGTGTCGCGCGCGTCGGCTTCGAGTTCACGCGTGATGAAGGCGCGCAAATCCTCCGGCATCGAAGCGTCGACCTTGAGGCGGACAATATCGCCAAGGCGTCGCTCTTTCAGACGCGCTTCGAACTCGCGCACGAGATCTTCGGCTTCTTCCTGGATTTCGATATCGCTGTCGCGGACGACGCGGAAGGCGCCCTGCGCTTCGACGATGTAGCCTGGAAACAGCTCATCAAGGAAAAGCGGGATCGTGTGTTCTAGCGTGAGAAAACGCCGTTGCGGACGCTCGCCTGGCTCAAGGTCCGTCTGCGGGTTCGCGAGGGTAACATCAATGAAGCGGGCGACTTGGCTCGGCACGGGGATGAGCGCGTTCAGCGCGCGGCCATCGCCCTTACGCTTCAGCTTTAGCGCGATCGCAAACCCGAGGTTCGGAATGAACGGAAACGGGTGGGCGGGATCGACCGCGAGCGGGGTCAGCAGCGGGAAGACTTCCGCCATGAAAAGCGGCTTGAGGAAGCGGCGCTCGTCGTCGCTGAGTTCATCGGCGTCAAGCACGGAGATGCCGGCGGCGCGGAGTTCAACGCGCAGCGTGCGCCAGCGCTCTTGCTGGCGGTTGATCAAATTGATGGCGGCGGCGTGAACGCGCGCGAGCTGTTCGGCCGGCGTCAGGCCGTCATTGCTGAGCGAAGCGATGCCGGCCTTCACCTGTTCATGCAGGCCCGCGACGCGGACCATGTAGAATTCATCGAGGTTGGACGCGGAGATCGAGAGAAACCGCAAGCGCTCCAGCACCGGGTGCTTGTCGTTCTCGGCCTCTTCCAAAACGCGGGTGTTGAACGCAAGCCAGGCAAGCTCGCGGTTGATGAACCGTTTGGGATCATTGAGCAGCGCCGGCGCCTTCTTCTGCGCCGCGGCACGCGTTTTCTTACGCGGCTTCGCCATCTGTTAACCGTCTCCACCAACCCAGCGCGCCTGCATTCTCTCCAGCGCTCGCTTGGCGATCACCGTGGTCACAGGCTTTGCCCCGCGCACCAACTCCTCGTCCAAAGCCGAGACCCAGGCTTGGGCCGCAGCGAAGGTTCGTGGGAGCCGCCGCACGAGGTACTTGGCGGCATCATCACTCAATTGAATGAATTTCTCGCGACAAATTCGACGTAAAACCACGTCCATCAGCGCCTCATCGGGCTCGCCAAGCTTAGCAACCGGTAAAGACGCGAGCCTGGAGCGTAAGTCCGGGATCGCGACCGGCCAGGTTGAGGGGACGCTGGCCCCTACGATCAGCACCGCGCCATGTTGAGTGCGGGCCAAATCGAGCACGCGCCAGAACATGGCCTCGTCGCGCTCGCTGTCGGCATCGTCGATGAGGAGCCGGCCAGCGGCCTCCCTGAAAATGGCGGCTGCGTCTTCGGCGGCGGCGCGCGCGGACACCTGGCGGGCCTTGGCCTCCACCGCCCAGGCGAGCGCCAAATGAGTCTTGCCAGCGCCAGAGGGCCCCACGAGCGCCAGAGCGCCGCCCGGCCAGCTTCGCCAATCCGTCAGCAGCTTGGCTGCATCGCGGTTTGCTTCGGCCACCACCAACTTGTCGGGCGAGCGATCGCCCATGCGAAACTCGAACAGGCGGGGCTGGTCCATCGCCGCTGGCGCTACCTCGCCGCCACGCGAAGCGTGGCGCCTTGCGCCGTGTCGGCAAGCGTCACGCCGCGCCGCTGCAGTTCGGAGGCAAGCTGGTTGCGGTCACCAACGAACGAAAACGACACGAGCGCGCCTTGGCGTCCAACCGCTTCGATGCGGATTTCCGAGATCAGTGTTTGCGCCGCGCCTCCGAGAGCGTCCTTGATCTGCTCCCACTGCGCCTGGCTGGTGTACAGCGCCGAAGCGGAGATGCGGCCACGCTGACCGCCGCCGGTCGCGACGCGCGCTTTCCAATCATTCTGAATGCGCAGGCTGGCTTGATCGGCAAGCGAGGACAGCGCGGCGCGGAGGGCGTTTGGATCGTCACTGGCGATGCGCGCCGTGACCTCGCCGCGTTCGCGGCGCGCGTTTGAATCGACTTCGACCAACGTCGCCGTCACCGTTCCGCCTTGCACGCGCAAGGTTGCGTACAGCACTGACGACGCAGCGGCGGCTTGCGCGAACGATTGCGCCGATTGCCAGGCCGGGGCGCCCTGCAAGGCAGCCGGCGCGGTCGCTAACGGCACGAGTTCGTCGCCGAAGCCGCCATTGATCCAAGCTTCGCGCCAGGCCGTCGCCGTCTCTTCGGCGGTGCCGTCTGCAACCAGCGGCGCAACCAGGATCGGCGCGGTGCGCGTATCGACGACGGTGAGATTGAACTGGCGCAGCAGGGTGCGAACGCCTGAAGGATCGAAACGCACAGTAAGGCGGCCGATGTAACGGGTGCCGGAACGGCGCTCCTCTTCGACGTCAACGCTGGACACCAGGCGATCAAGCGTCGCCGGCTCAACCTGCGGGACGCCCCCGGTCGCGAGTTCATCCGGAATAGTGAGGCGCCGGACGAGGCGCTCAAAGCCGACCCGCTGCGCCGCCGCCAGACCGGCTTGTTGCGCTGCCGCAGCGTTGGCGGCGGTTTCATCCACACGGACGCCAGCCACCACGTAAACATTGTCGCGCCCCTGCGCGCTTGCCGCGCCCGGCGCGAACGCGCACAAGGCCGCTAGAAAAACAGCGGCAATCGCTGCAAAAGGCGTCGCTTTCATACCCAAACCTCGGTGTCGGAAGACCCTACCCGGCGCGGAATCGCCTATCAATGTGGCGGCATCTGGACTCATCACGTGACGAAAACCCCGGGAACTAACGGCCTGACCTATAGAGACGCTGGAGTCGATATCGACGAAGGCGAACGCCTGGTCGATCTCATCAAGCCGGCTGCGAAATCCACAGCCCGGCCAGGCGCGGAGGCCGCTTTGGGCGGATTCGCCGCCGCATTCGACCCGAAAGCGGCCGGGTTCAAGGATCCTATCTTCCTTGCAACCACCGATGGTGTCGGCACCAAGCTCAAGATCGCCATCGAAAGCGGCCGCCACGAGACGGTCGGCATCGATCTCGTCGCCATGTGCGTCAACGATCTTTCGGCTCAAGGCGCCGAGCCGCTGATGTTCCTGGACTATTACGCCACCGGAAAACTCAACGCCGAGGAAGCCGCCAAAGTCGTGCTCGGCATCGCCGAAGGCTGCCGCCAAGCAGGCGCGGCTTTAGCGGGCGGCGAAACGGCTGAGATGCCGGGGATGTACGCCAAGGGCGACTACGACCTCGCCGGCTTCTCTGTTGGCGCGGCTGAACGCGGAGCGCTGCTGCCGCGCGTCGATGAAATGCAAGCCGGCGATGTGATCGTCGGCATCGCCTCAAGCGGGCCGCACTCGAACGGCTATTCGTTGGTGCGCAAGGTTGTCGAACGCTCGGGCCTCGCATGGGATGCGCCCGCGCCGTTCGCTCCGGGCAAGAGTTTGGCGGAAGCGCTGCTCGTGCCGACGCGGATTTACGCAAAAGCGCTGAAACCGATTTACGATGCGAAGCTCGCGAAGGGCGCCGCGCACATCACCGGCGGCGGCCTGGTCGAAAACACGCCGCGCGCATTGCCCGATCATCTTGAAGCCGACTTCGACTGGACCGCGTGGGAGCGCCCTGCCGTGTTCGAATGGCTGCAAGCGACCGGCGGCGTGCCGGAAACCGATATGCGCCGCACCTTCAACCTTGGCATCGGCATGATCCTGGTGGTCGAGCCCGCGAAGGCCGAGGACGTGATCGCGAAGCTGCAAGCCGGCGGCGAAAGCGCCTTCAAGATCGGCGTGCTCAAGAGCGCATGACGAAAAAGCGCGTCGCCGTCCTCATCTCCGGCAGAGGCTCAAATCTGCAAGCGCTGCTTGATGCAGAGCAGGACGCCTACGAAATCGCGCTCGTGGTGTCGAACGTGCCGGATGCTGCTGGACTCGATCGCGCGCGCGAACGCGGCGTCGAAGCGATCGCCCTCGATCACAAGCCGTATGGCAAGGATCGCGCGGCCTTCGAACGCGATCTCGACGCGCTGCTCATCGAACGCAGGATCGAGATCGTCGCCCTCGCCGGCTTCATGCGGGTGTTAACGCCCTATTTCGTGCGAGCGTGGGCAGGCAGGTTGATCAATATCCACCCGTCCTTGCTGCCGAAATTCCCCGGCACCAAGACACACGAACGTGCGCTTGCGGCGGGGGAGACCGAGCACGGGGCGACGGTGCATCTCGTTGTCGAAGAAGTGGACGCCGGCGAGATCATCGGCCAGGCGTCGATGCCGATCCTTCCTGGCGACACGCCCGAGACTTTGGCGGAGCGCCTGCTCGCGGTGGAACACGCGCTCTATCCGCGCTGCCTGGCAAAACTGGCGGCGCATCTGGCTTAGTCCACAGCTTCATCGTTCTTGGGCATGTGCGCCGCGATAGCGGCGATCGCCGCGGTGAGCGCGGCGAGATCATCGCCGTAACCGAGCACGGGCACGAAATCGGCTACCGCGTCAGTCGGCACGATGAGATAGCCCAGCACCGCAATGCAAAGCCCCTTCACCCAAATCGGCGTCGCCGGATCGCGCAGCAGCGTGTGCACCTGCCTGGCGGCGTCAATGAGCTTGTCGAGACCGCTCAGCGTCGTGAGCTTGCTCTTGAAAGCGGCTTCCGAATAGGCGCGCGAATGATCCGTCATGCGTGGCTCCCAGATGTTCCGCCCAAGGTAAGTCCTGAATCGGCGGGACGCACGCATCTCTCGCACCTATATTGGCGCAGGAGATGCAGATGGCTGAACGCGATTACGTCCTCGGCACGCATGACGACGAAATTTACCGCCTTGGGTTTCAGCATCGCGTCTGGCGTCCGCGTGCGCTCGACGCCTGGGCGCGGGCGCGCATCGGCGACGGCTGCAAAGTCATCGACTTCGGCGCCGGCCCGGGCTTCGCGACGATGGATTTGGCCGAGATGGTCGGACCGACAGGCCAGGTTCACGCGCTCGAGCGCTCACATCGCTTTCTCGACACGCTGAACGCGCAGGCGAAAGCGCGCGGCTTCACGCAGGTGAAGACCCACGAGATCGACGTTGTGACCGATCCCATCCCGGTCAGCGGCGCGGATGCGGCTTGGGCGCGGTGGATTTTCGCCTTCTTGCCGCGCCCCAAAGAGGCGCTGAAGAAGTTGGTCGACGCGGTGAAGCCGGGCGGTGCGCTCGTCTTCCACGAATACCTCGATTACGAGACTTGGAAACTTGCGCCGCCCGCGCCGAACTTTGAGAAATTCGTCAACGAGGTCTCGTCAAACTGGCGCGCCTCCGGCGGCGAGCCGGATATTGCCCGCTTCCTGCCATCCTGGCTCACGGAAATGGGCCTGAGGATCGAAAGCTTGAAGCCTTACGTGGACGTTGTCTCGAAGGACGACAACACGTGGCGCTGGCCAATCGGCTTCTTCGAAATCCACATCGACCGTCTGCTCGAACTCGACCGCATCACGCCGCAAATCGCCAAGGACATGCGCGACGAATTCGAGCGTGTCAGCGCCCAGCCTGGTACGTTGATGGCCACCCCGCTTGTGCTCGAAATTATTGCGCGCAAGTAGCTGGCGGATTGCGAAACGCCGTCCTAGCTCTAGGAGGCGCAAACTAAGGAGCGTGCACACATGGCGGACAAGAAAACCAGCGGCCCCGCAAAGCCGGCGCCTGGCGGCAAGAAGCTCGGCGGCACGGCGCCGCCTCCAGGGCAAGTCGGCCAAGCAGGCCGCCCGCTCAATCCGAACGCCACGGGCAAAAATAAGAAGTAGAAATAGAAAAGCGCGGCGCTTCATCGGCGCCGCGCTTTGATTTTGAGCCGCGAGCTTTGCTCACACAGGCCGAGACAGTCGGAAAAATTCTGCGTGGCCTTATTCGGAAGTTGTCAGAAGGGCTCTGACCCTACTGCCAACTCCCTACTGCCCACTGCCTCGCGAGAGCTCAGCCGACGATCTCTTGGTCGGTAAAGAAGAACTCGATTTCGCGCGCGGCGTTCTCGAGGCTGTCCGAACCGTGGACCGAGTTGGCTTCGATCGATTCAGCGAATTGCTTGCGGATCGTGCCTTCGGCGGCGTTCGCCGGATTGGTCGCGCCCATCACGTCGCGATACTTGGCGACGGCGTTATCGGCTTCGAGCACTTGCACGACGACAGGGCCGGAAATCATGAAGCCGACGAGGTCCTTGAAGAACGGACGCTCTTTGTGAACGGAGTAGAAGCCCTCGGCTTGGCCTTCCGACAACCAGATGCGCTTTTGCGCGACGATGCGCAGGCCGGCCTTCTCGATGACCGCGTTGACCGCGCCCGTCAGGTTACGCTTGGTGGCGTCCGGTTTGACGATGGACAGTGTGCGTTCGACGGCCATGATTTGCGGGGCTCCGAGATCTGAAATTGAGAGCCGGGTCTATAGCTGCACCGCAGCAAGCCGCCAAGTGCGTCAGAAGCACCCCTGCCTTCATTGATCGCATGGGGGTTTCGCCAACGAGGCGTTGAACACACGCAAAAAGCTTGCGGCGCGAGGCGCTAGCCCCGCGCCGCGAACCCACGTTAAGTTTTTGCGTCAGTAGCACTCAAGCGACGTGATCACGCCATTGGCGTCGGTGATGACGTTGAGGCGCTGCGCCGAGAAATCCTGTGTCACCGCGGTGTCCGGCCGGATGATGCGGATGCCGCTGTCCGCCGGGAACGTCGCGGCGGCGATGTTGGCGCCGATCATCGCGCGATATTGCGAGGCGCCGCAGGTGTCTTGCGCCGTCGCCTCGGCGGCGGTGGTTGGCGCCGCCGCGACCGGCGTCTCGGTAGTGGTTGGCGTTTCCGTCGTCGGCGCCGTCGTTTGGCCGCACGCAGCGAGCGCTGCCAGGCACGCGGCCGCCATCAAAAACTTGCGCATATGTTTCTCCTCATTGCCAGTTAGCCGCAGTGCAGCCGTGTCACTTTGCCATCGGCGCCGAGATCGACGTTCAAACGATCAGCGCGGTAATCCATGGTTACAACGCAATCGTGGCAAATGACCCGCGCACCGGCAGGCAACGCAGAGCGGTCGATGTCGGCGCCAACCTGGCCGAACAGGTTCTGATGCGCCGCCATTTGGCAGGTATCCGGCGGCGGGCGATTGATCTGCTCTTCTTGCGACTGGCGCGCGATTTGATCGAGTTCGCGGTAGGTGAGTTCGCGCCCCTGACCGCTGCAAGCCGCGAGGCCGATGACAACGATCCCTGCCAAAACCAAGCGCATCATGGCTGCTTCTCCCAGCGCCCGGCGGCGCTCTCTTTCCAGTACGACGCGGTAATGCCGCTCTCTTTGGCCTGTTTCCAGCGCGAACGGGCCGATTCCAAGGCGGCGGGATCCCGTCCATCGAAGATGAGACACGCGCGCTCAAAAGCGGCGACGTCGCCGGGTTCAGCGTCATCCACGATGAAGAGCGCCTGCGCGCCGTTCGGGTTGCCGGCGTCAACCGTCAGCCACACCGGCTGCCTGGCCGGATCGCCATCGCGCGCGTGCGGCACAAAGCTATCCTCGCGAAACGTCCAGATCGCGTTGTCGAGTTGATCCAGACGCTCCGGCGATGTCGCGCGCACGAGCGCACGCCAGCCGCGTTGCAGACATTTCTCTAAAAGCGGCGGCAGCGCACGCTCCAAGTCGCTCTTCTCCAGATGATAGAACCAGAGTTCAGCCATTGGATGGGCAGTCGGCAGTGGGCAGTAGGCAATGCCTTCTGCGACGCGCCTCCCGCGGTTCTCCTATTGCCCACTGCCTACTGCCAACTGCCTATTCTTCGTAACGATTTTGCACGAGACGATTGAGCAAGCGCACGCCATAGCCCGTGGCCCAAGCAGGCGAGAGCGGATCATCGTAAGGGCCAGGCTTCCACGCCGTGCCTGCGATATCGAGGTGCGCCCACGGCAAGCCGTCCTTGATAAAGCGCTTGACGAATTGCGCGCCGACGATCGAACCCGCGACCGGCTTGCCGGCGATGTTCTTCATGTCGGCGTTCGGCGTGTCGATCAGCTTGTCGTATGCAGCGCTCAGCGGCAGACGCCACACAGGTTCGCCTTCAGCTTGGCCCGCGACGGTGATCGCGTGCGCCAGATCTTCGTCATTGGAGCACATGCCCGCGTTCTCGTGACCCAGCGCAATAATGACGGCGCCGGTGAGCGTCGCCAGGTCGATCAAAGCTGACGGTTCGTACTTATCCTGCGTGTACCAGACGGCGTCGGCGAGGATCAGCCGGCCTTCGGCGTCGGTGTTGAGCACTTCGATGGTTTGCCCCGACATGGTGTTGACGATGTCGCCCGGACGCTGCGCGTTCGAGCCTGGCATGTTTTCAACCAGCGCCACGACGCCGACGACATTCGCTTTCGCCTTGCGCAGCGCGATCGCCTTCATCGCGCCGGCGACAGCGGCCGCGCCGCCCATGTCGCCCTTCATTTCATCCATGCCCGCGCCCGGCTTCAACGAAATGCCGCCGGTATCGAAGGTGACGCCCTTGCCGACGAGCGCGACAGGCTTTGCCCCCTTCGAACCGCCGTTCCACTTCATCGCAACGAGCCGCGCCGGACGTGACGAGCCTTGCGCAACGCCGAGCAACGCGCCCATGCCCAGGCGTTCCATCGCCGCGGGTTCGAGAATGTCGACTTCGACGCCGATGGTTTCGAGATCGCGCAGGCGCTCAGCAAAGCTCTCCGGATAGAGAACGTTCGGCGGCTCGCTGACCAGATCGCGCGCGAAGAAGACGCCTTCGACAATCGCCGCGTCCTTCTCCGCACGCGCCTTGGCGGCGGCGGGGCCTTCCATCGCAATCTCGACGACAGTGAGCGACGGCTTCTGATCCGGCTTCAACTTGGTGCGATAGGTGTCGAAGCGATAGGCGGCAAGACGCGCGCCCATGGCGGCGTGAGAACCCGCCTCGGCCTTCGACACACTCGGCAGCGCGTCGGGCTGGAGAACGAGCTTTTCGGCGCCCGAGGTGAGCACCCGCTTCACCGCATGACCGGCCCAACGTTCCACAGCCAATCCATCGGTCGCGTCCGCCTTGCCGACGCCGATCACAAGGATGCGGCCAAACTCCACGCCGTCCGGCGCCAGGACATCCACGATCTGCCCGGCCCCGCCCTTGAAATTGGCAGCTTTTATTGCCTTAGCGATACGACCGTTGGCGGCGCTGTCGAGCGCCTTGCCGGCAGCAAATAACTCACCGCCGTCAGCGGCCATCACCGCCACAACGTCGCCGCCGCCAGCAGTCACAAATCGGATGTCCATGAATTCCCCATGTCGTCGGTTGGGAAAGCGAGGACGGGCATGAGCCCGCTTCAACCTTGGTCCGGCGCTGTGGTAGCCATGCCGGAAGCAATTGAAAAGCTGAGTGCGGCGGTTAGTCAGAGAACGGGCGCCGGCGCACAACTCTCAGGGAACGCCTAAAGGACGCGATGAACACGATTTCCGTTTATGTGTTCCGGCAGGCGCTGGGTCCGCTTCTGGCGATCCTCGGGGCGCTGGCCGCGATCGCGATCCTGACCCAGGGCCTGAACCAGCTCGACATCATCGTCACCAACCGCCGCGCCGGCTTGGCATTCGCATGGGTGACGGTGCTGGCTCTGCCTCAGCTTATCTCGCTGATCCTGCCGATGGCTGTGTTTATCGCCGTCATCTATGCGCTGAACCGGATGCACAGCGAAAGCGAGATCGCCGTGCTCTACAGCGCGGGCGTGTCGCGCCAGCGCTTGGCGCGGCCGATCCTGCAGCTCGCCGTACTGGCGACGATCGTCCACCTCACGATCAACGTGCTCATCCAACCCTGGGCGTTCGAGGAACGGCGCAAGGTCTTCTACGATCTACGCACCGACATCGCTTCAAGTCTGATCGAAGAAGGCTCGTTCACCTATCCCGCCGAAGGCCTCACGCTCTACGCGCGCTCACGCGGGAGCGGCGGCGAACTGCGCGATCTCCTGATCAATGACGGCCGCACCCAACCCAGCATCACCTACACCGCCCGCGCGGGCGCCATCGTCACCGTCGAAGGCGCGCCGGCGATCGTGATGCGTGACGGGCAGGTTCAGCGCGAAACAGAAGAAGGCTCGGTCGATGTTCTCGACTTTGACCGCTATGTCTTGAAGTTTGACGGCGTCTTCGAGGAGCCGGAACTCTTCTTCCTCAAGGCTTCCGACCGCACGCTTTTCGACCTCTTTTTCCCCGACCGGACCGCGCACTACGACCAGCAGAACGTCAACGAATTCCTGTCGGAAGCGCATGGTCGCCTCGCCGCGCCGTTGCTCAACATCGCGCTCGCCCTGGTTGCCCTGGTGGGCGTTTTAACCGGCGAATTCAGCCGTAGAGGCTACGGACGACGGATCATGTGGGCGGCGGTGATCGCGCTTGTAATCCGTCTCGCCGCGCTGATGACGCAAGCCGCCGCCGCCGATCAGCCTGAACTCAATCCGCTGCAATACGCATTGCCGCTTGGCGTCATTGTCGTCACGGCACTGATGCTCGGCGGCAAGGCCTCACGCAAGAAGCGACGCGAAATCGGGCCGTCCGTGCTGGCGAGGGCGCAAGCATGAGCTTTCTCCTATCCCGCATCGGCCGCTACATCATCGCGCGCGTCACGAGCGGCGTGTTGATCGCGCTCATCGCCGTGCTTGCGTGCATCCTGCTGATCGACCTCGTCGAGCAGATGCGGACGGTTGGCTCGCGCACCGACATTTCATTGCTCGAAGCTCTGCGTCTCACGCTCCTGAAAACGCCAATGCTGGTGGAGCAGACCTTGCCGTTCATCGTGCTGGCCGGCTCAATGATGGCGGTGATTGGCTTAAACCGCGCCAGCGAACTTGTCGCGATGCGCGCCGCGGGCGTTTCGGCATGGCGCTTTCTGACGCCGTCCGCCTTCGTCGGGATCGTGCTCGGCGTGATCGCTGTAACGACGCTCAACCCTCTTGGCGCCTATCTCTACCAGGAATTCGAGACCGAAAAGCAGGACGCGCTCGCGGAGCTTTCAGGCGCCGGCGCAAACGGCGTTTGGATCAGGCAGGGCGACGAGGAGGGTCAGGTTGTCATCCACGCCGACGGCGTCGATCCCAGCGGCACCCGCCTGCAGGGCGCGACCTTCATGTTCTTTGAGGTCCAGCAAGACGCCCTGCGCTTCACGCGCAGAATCCACGCCGCGACCGCGGAACTGAAACCGGGCTTCTGGCAACTCACCGACCTCACCGAAGCCACCCCTGGCGGCCGCCCTGTCCGCCAGACCCACCTCGCTATCCCCACAACTCTGGATGCGACCGAACTCATCAACAGGTTCGTCAATCCGGCGACCCTCTCATTCTGGGTCCTTCCCGGCTTTATCCGGGAGGCCAGGGAGGCGGGGTTCGCCCCCACGCGCTACGAGCTCAAGTGGCAGTCGCTTCTGGCCTACCCGCTTCTCCTTGCAACCATGGCGGGTCTGGGGGCTGCATTCTCCTTGCAGTTGCAAAGATTGGGTAATTTAGCGCAGTGGGGCGCAGCCGGCGTCGGGATCGGCCTCTTCCTGTTCTTTTACAGCCAGCTCGCCGGGGCGTTCGCGATGACACAATCGGTGCCGGCGGCGGTGGCCGCCTGGAGCGCGCCCCTGGCCGGGATGTTCATCGCCCTCGCCATGGTGGCCTTCATTGAAGACGGCTGAGCAGCAACAGCCTGAGCGAAACGATTCCCCGCACGGCTTCCGGCGCTAGACGCCTGACACCGCAGACGTTTAGGTAAATTCTGGGGAGTCGCCGAAGGGATGCGAATGAGCCGTGCGGGGGAGATGGCCGGCAGGTCGGCCGAACGGACGCCGTTCGGCTGGGCCGCCGTAGCTGCTGCGCTGGCCATGACGGTCAGCACGACCGCTATCGCACAAGCGCAAACTCCCGCCCCCGCGCCGCCCGCCGCGCAAAACGAAAATGTCCTGCTCGAAGCGGACGAACTCATCGACGACCAGGAAGCACGGACGATCACCGCGCAAGGCGATGTGCAAGTCCGTTACCAGGGCCGAACGCTGCGCGCGGACCGCCTCGTCTATGATTTGAACAGCGGCGAGATCCACGCCATCGGCGATGTGCAGATCGCGCTCGAAGACGGCTCGGTCACCTACGCCGAAGAAATCGAAGCTGACGAAGCGATGAATGTCGGCGCCGCACGTGAGTTGCGCGCGCGTATCGGCGGCAACGGCACATTGGCCGCGCGCGCCGCGGTGCGCCGGGGCGAAGGCCAGAGCGAACTGCGCAACGTCATCTACACAAGCTGCCCGATCTGCACGACCGGCGACCGTCCGCCGACCTGGAGCTTGCGCGCACGCCGCGCGGTGCAGAACCGCGATACGCGCACGATCTCGTATCAGGGCGCCGTGCTCGAACTTGCCGGCGTGCCGGTTCTCTATCTGCCGTTCATCGCCCACCCGGACCCAAGCGTCGAACGCGCGTCCGGTTTTCTGCCGCCGAACATCGGCCGCAACCGGCGCCTCGGCACCTTCTACGATCAGCCCTATTATTGGGCGATCTCGCCGTCACAGGATTTGACCGCCTCGCTGCGTCTGCACGGCAACGTCAATCCGCTTGCCGGCCTGCAGTATCGCAAGCGCTTCTTCTCCGGCGATCTCGAACTCAACACGTCATTCACTCAAGAGGCCGAGTTCGATTCAGACGGCGATATCCTGGGTGAAGACCGCTTCCGCTACAGCGTATTCGGCCGCGGCGCCTTCCAGATCAACAATTACTGGGACTGGGGCTTCGGCATCGAGACCATCTACGATGACGAATATCTTCGCCGCTACGATCTCGATGGCGCCGGCGAACGGCGCGGTCCGTACATCGGCCAAGATACGCGCCTGATCAATCAGCTCTACGCGATCGGCCAGGGAATCGATTCTTACAGCTCGATCGCGTTCGTCGGCTTCCAGGGTCTGCGCGAAACCGACACCTCGGAATTGCTGCCGCTCATTTTGCCGTACGCGGAGTTCGACCGCGTGCTGCAGGAGCCGGTGCTCGGCGGCCAAGTGCGGTTGCAGGCCAACACCGCCGCGCTCTCACGCCAGGACGATGGTGTTGGCCCCTACACCGGCAACGATGCGCGCCTCTCGGTCTCGGCGACATGGCGGCGCGACACGGTCTTCGGACCAGGCATGGTGCTCAGCCCGTTCGCGCAAGTGCGCGGCGATGTCTTCCATGTCGAAACCGCGGACGACGAATACGAGACGTTCGGCCGGACGCTGGGCCTTGCGGGCGCCGAGATCAGTTGGCCGTTCATGCGGCCAGGCGAAAACTTCGATCTGATCGTCGAGCCGGTCATCATGGGCGCGTGGGCGAGCGACGACGCCGACGACCCGCGCATCGTCAACGAAGACAGCCTCTCGTTCGAACTGGACGATTCAAACCTCTTCCGCCCGAACGCGGCCCCGAACTACGACCTCTGGGAGCCAGGCGGCCGCGTCAGCGCTGGCGTCCGCGCGACGGCGCGCGCGCGCACCGGCGAAAGCGCCACCGTAATGTTCGGCCGGCGCTGGCGCGAAGAGCAGGCGCCCGGCTTCACCGATAGAAACAACCTCGCCGGCGAAGCTTCCGATTGGGTCGCCTCCGGCCAGATCGACCTGGGCAGCGGCTTTGGCGCCGAAGCGCGCATGCGGCTCGACGATCAGAGCCTCAAAGTACAGCGCATCGACATGGGCGTCCGCGCTCAGGTCGGCCGCTTTAGCGCGGTCGGCCGCTACCTTAATCTGGACGAAGCCTTCGCCCTCGATCCAACTGATCCGACCGAGGAAATCAGCGCCAATGTCGGGGTGGAGCTGGCGCGCGGCTGGCGCATGCAGTTCGGCCTGACTCGCGACCTAGATTCAGACATAAACCTACGCCAGGACATCCGCGCGATTTATGAGGACGACTGCACGTTCCTCGAAATCGCCTACACCCGCTCGGAAACGCAGCGGGGCACCATCGGCCCAGATGAAGGCTTGCAGATCCGTATCGGTCTGCGTTCGCTCGGGGTGTTGGGCGGGAGCTGAGGCGGAACAGGACGCACCATGAACTTGAAATATGTAACCGCCGCCGCTGCGCTCGCCGTGGCTACGTTGGGCCTCGCCGCGCCGGTGAGCGCGCAAAACGCCGAAGGCGTCGCCGCCATCGTCAACGACAAGGTGATCTCCACCTTCGACGTGCGTCAGCGCGCAACCATGCTGCTGCTGTTCGCCGGCCTGCAATCATCTCCGGAATTGCTGGAACGCGCCCGCGCCCAGGCGCTCCGCGATCTGGTCGATGAGCAACTCCAATTGGAGGAAGCGGCCAAGTACGAGATCGATGTCACCGGCGACACCATCGACCGGCGCATCAATGACATGGCCGAGGGCAACCAGACCAACGTCGCGGGCCTCACCAACACGCTCGCCCAAAGCGGCGTTTCGGTGACGACGCTCCGCAATCAGATCCGCGCGGAAGTGGCTTGGCAACGTTTGATCCAAGGCATGTACGGAACGCGCATCCGCATCTCGCAGAACGACATCACCGAAACGCAGCAGCGCATCGCGACCAACGCGCGCCGTCCGCAATACGAAATGTCGGAAATCTTCCTGCCCGCCGACACACCGGAAGAGTTCAACCAAATGGAGCAAGGCGCGATGCGCCTGCTCGAGCAGATGCAGGCGCGTGCGCCGTTTCCGATGGTGGCGCGCCAATTCTCGCAATCGCCATCCTCAGCGGCCGGCGGCGACCTTGGCTGGATCAGCGCCAACGAACTTGCGCCCGAACTCCGTCCGGTCGCCGAACGTCTGCAGCCGGGCCAAGTCTCGCTGCCGATCCGTACGCAAAACGGCGTTTACATCATCGCCATGCGTAACCGCCGCGAAGGCGTCGCCGAAGGCGCCGCTTCAATCGTGTCGCTCCGTCAGATCACGGCGCCGGCCGGCCGTTCGAACGCGCTTGATCGCATCCGCCGCCGTGCCGAAGGCTGTGGCGGACTGGAGAGCACGGTGAACAGCATTGAGGGCGGCTCGATGCTCGATCTCGGTCAAACCGTTGAAGCAGAACTCTCGCCGGACATTCGCAGCCGTTTGCAGAACGTGCCGGTCGGCGGCTCCTCAACCGTGGTCGTGAACGGCGAACAGGCCAACATCATCGTGCTCTGCGCGCGGGAAGCCGGCGGCGCCGCGGTGCCGGATCGTCAGCAGATCGAGGACCGCCTGCGCGAAGCCGAACTGTCGATGCTGGCCGAGCGCTACATTCGCAATCTGCGGCGCGAAGCCACCATCATCACCCGTCAGTAAATGACATGAAACCGCTCGCCGTTTCGATGGGCGATCCCGCCGGGATCGGCCTCGAACTCGCGGCGCGCGTATGGGCGGAGCGCCAAGGCGCGCCGCCCTTCTTCTTTGTCGGCGATCCACATGCCCTCGAGCGCGCCAGCGCACGGCTCGGCTTGCCCGCGCCAAAACTCAACGTCGCGGAAGACGCCTCGAAGTTCACGTGCGCCGATGGCGTGCTGGACGTTTTGCGCGTCCCGCTCGCGATCCAGGAAACCCCTGGCGAACCTGATCCCGTCAACGCGGACGCTACGATTGAAGCCATCGCGCGCGGCGTCGCCGCTGTTCAGTCGGGCGCCGCGAGTGCGCTCGTCACGCTGCCAATCGCCAAGGCGGTTCTGCACACCGCCGATTTTGGCTTCCCGGGTCACACCGAATTTATCGCGCACCTCACCGGGAACGATCCATGGCCCCAGGCGCGCGGCCCCGTCATGATGCTCGCGGGCCCGTCGCTCAAAGTGGCGCTCGCGACGATCCACACGCCGCTCGCAAAGGTGCCCGCCGAACTGACGCGCCAACGCATCCTCGATACGGCTCGCGTCGTCAGCCAGGCGCTGACGCGCGACTTCGGCATCGCCGCGCCGCGCATTGCCATTTGCGGCCTCAACCCGCACGCCGGCGAAGATGGCCACATCGGTCGCGAAGAGATTGAGATCATCAATCCGGCCGCCGCCGCTCTCCGGGCCGAAGGCTTTAACGTCGCCAACGCCAAATCTGCCGACGCGCTCTTCCACGACGCGGCCCGCACAACCTACGACGCCGTGATCGCGCTCTATCACGATCAGGGCCTCATCCCGATCAAGACGCTGCACTTTTGGGACGCGGTGAACGTCACGCTGGGCCTGCCGGTCATCCGCACCTCGCCCGATCATGGCACCGGCTTCGACATTGCCGGCGAAGGCAAAGCCCGCGACGACAGCTTTCGCGCCGCGCTCGCCTTGGCGTGGTCGATGGCCGAACAGCGCGCCCGCGCATGAACGCGGACGAACTGCCGACGCTGCGTGAGGAACTGGAAGCGCACGGTCTCTGGGCCAACAAAGCCCTTGGCCAACACTTCCTGCTCGATCTCAACATCACGCGCCGCATCGCCCGCACCGCGGGTGAGCTTGCTGGCAAGACAGTCATCGAAGTCGGCCCCGGCCCCGGCGGCCTCACCCGCGCGCTGCTCGAAACCGGCGCCCACGTCATCGCCATCGAGAAAGACTCGCGCTTTCTACCGCTGCTGGAGCCGCTGATTGAATGGAGCGAAGGACGTCTGCGCATCGTTCAAGGCGACGCGCTGGAGGTGGATGAAGAAGCGCTGCTGCAACATGGGCCGCCGGCGTCCCGCCGGCATGCGCCGGAGACGGCCGGCGGGACGCCGGCGGTCCATATTGTCTCGAACCTGCCCTATAATGTCGGCACGCCGCTGCTCGTGAAATGGCTCAAGGCCGGAGCGTGGCGCGGGGACATGACGCTCATGTTCCAGAAGGAAGTCGCACAACGCATCGTCGCCAAGCCAGGCAGCGACGCCTATGGGCGCCTCGCGGTTCTGGCGCAGGCGCGCTGCAACGCGCGTCTCGAATTCACCGTGCCAGCACGCGCCTTCACGCCGCCGCCTAAGATCGCCTCCGCCATCGTGCGACTCACCGATCGCGCCGATCCCTACCCGCATCTTGACGCTCTCGAACGCGTCACCGCCGCCGCTTTCGGCCAGCGCCGCAAAATGCTGCGCTCGGCGCTGCGTGCTTTGACGCCAGACGCAGAGCCCCTGCTGCGCGCCGCTGATCTGGCGCCAACCGCGCGCGCCGAGGAGATTGATCAGAACGGCTTCCGTCGCCTGACGGACGCGTGGCTTAGGTCAAAGGACTAAGCTCAGATGCCCTGCTTCAACCGTTCCACATGCAGCTGCAGCCACATCTGACGATGGCGCTTTAGCCGCTCCGCCGCGAGGATTTGCCGGATTTGGCCCAGCGTCTGCTCAAGCAGCGTATTGACCAGCACGTAATCGTACTCTTCCCAATGGCTGATCTCGTTCAGCGAGCGCGCCATGCGCGAATTGATGACATCTTCGCTATCTTCCGCCCGCGCCCGCAAACGCCGCTCAAGTTCAGCCATCGACGGCGGCAAGATGAAAATGCCGACCACGTCTTGCGGTTCGGCGGCGCGTAACGCGCGCGCACCCTGCCAATCGACGTCGAACAGCACATCGCGGCCTTGAATGAGCATCGCCTCAACCGGCGCGCGCGGGGTGCCGTAATGGTTGCCGAACACCATCGCGTGCTCGAGAAACTCGCCGGCGTCGGCCATCTCCTCGAATTGCTGTTTGCCGAGAAACTTGTACTCACGCCCATCGACCTCGCTCGGGCGCGGCGCGCGCGTGGTCGCCGACACCGAGAGCGACATGTTGTCGTCGGCTTCGAGCAGCTTGCGCGCGAGCGTTGATTTGCCGGCGCCCGAAGGGCTCGACAGCGCAAACATGAGGCCGCGCCGCGCGACGTGTTCATTCAACATTGGCGGCCTGCTCCTTGATCTGATCGACCACGGTCTTGAGATCGAGCCCGATGCGCGTCAGCTCCAAGTCCGAAGACTTCGAGCATAGCGTGTTGGCCTCGCGCGTGAGTTCTTGACTGAGAAAATCCAGCCGGCGCCCAGCAGGCTCCGGCTTCGTGATCAAGCTGCGGAGCTCCGCGGCGTGCGCGCTCAAACGCTCCAGCTCCTCTTGCACATCGGCGCGCGTTGCCGCGATCGCGGCTTCCTGCGCTAGCCGTTGCGGGTCGAGCTTAAAGTCCGGCGCCAGCGATTCCAGGCGCTGACGAATGCGCTCCAGCGCGGCGGCCGGCGCGGCGGCCGCGGTCGCGCGCGCGGCGCCGATCAGCCCATCGAGCCGAGCGGCGGCATCGCTGAAGATGCCGGCCAGCGCCCGGCCTTCGGCCTGTCGTGCTTGCGCGAGAAGCTCGAGCGCGGTGTTGAAGCTATCGACGAGCTTACGCTCGAACGCGGCGCGCTCCTCATCGGAAAGCTCTGCATTGTCCTCGCTCTGAACGACGCCGCGCGCAGCGAGGATGCCGTCCCAACGCGGCTTGGCGACGCGATCCTTGAATTGTTCTCCCGCCGCGATCAAACGCTCCGCCAGTTCAAGATCGATCCTAAGCGCGGTCACGGCGCTGGCCTCACGCGCTAGCGAAAGCGAGGCCTGCAGCGAGCCGCGTTTGAACTTTGCGTTGGCGGCGGCGCGGACGGCGGGTTCAACGGCATCGTACCCAGGCGGTGTGCGAAGCTTGAGATCAAGCCCGCGGCCGTTGACGCTCTTCAACTCCCAGATCCAGCGCTGCCCGGCATATTCGCCTTCGGCCCGCGCGAACCCTGTCATCCCGGAAATGGTCATGGGCCCTTTTCGCGTATTTGTGCGCCAAAAGCACGCTCGGAAAATCGGCGCGCAATTATGGAGCGCGGGCGTCCTCGCCCGCATGCGCGGTCAAACGCCGTGCCGGCGAGGGCGCTGGCGCTCCATCGGAATATGCTCAGCGCCCCGCGCGCTCCGCCGCGAGCCGCTGCGCTTCGATCTCACGCCAGCGGGCGACGTTGGCGTTGTGCTCGGCCAAGGTTGACGCGAAGACGTGTCCGCCGGTGCCGTCGGCAACGAAGAAGAGCGCGTTCGACTCCGCCGGGTGCGCCGTCGCTTCGAGCGCGGCACGACCGGGGTTCGCGATCGGCGTCGGCGGCAAGCCGTCAATACGATAGGTATTGTACCCGGTGTTCATCTCGATCTCGCTCTGGCGAATGGTGCGCCGATTGCCTTGCGCATCGACCAGGCGTCCATCGCGGCAACGGTCGGGGTGGCGCAAGCAAACGCCGTAGATGATCGTGGGATCAGTCTCCAGGCGCATCGGCCGGCGCAGGCGATTGATGAACACCGCGGCCACGAGCGGCCGCTCCGATGCAACGCCCGTTTCGCGTTCAACGATCGCCGCGAGATTGACCAGATCGTCCGGCGTTGCGAGCGGCAGGTTGGGCGCACGGCCAGCCCAAATCTCGTTGAGGGCTTCATCGCGCGCATCGCGCATTTGCTGCAGCAACGCCGTCCGCGTCATGCCGCGGGCTACGTGATACGTGTCCGGCAGAATTGAGCCTTCCGGCGGCGCGGCGGGCATGTCGCCGGTTAAAACGTCGCTCTCTTCAAGGGTGCGCATCACGGCCGCGATGGTGATGCCCTCCGGGAACGTGATCGCATGCAAGAGCGCGTCGCCGCTGGTCATCAACTCAACAATTTGCCGGGTCGAGGCGTTGGCGGGAATTTCATACTCGCCGGCCTGCAGCGCCGCGCCGCCTTCGAGACGCGCAGCGATGCGGAAGAGCAGCGCGTCGCTTATGAAGCCTTCGGCTTCGAGTTTTTCGGCAATGCCGGCGCCGGAGGCGCCGCGGTCAACGACGAACGCGCGCGGTTCAGCGAACGGGCCAGGCCGCGCAATCGCGCTGGTGAAATAGAAGAACGCAAACAGCGCGGCTGCGCCCGCAAGCACCGCGATCCAGAACAGGAAGGAGAATAATCCGCCGCCGCTGGAACGGCGCGCCGCTGCTCTTGCCATCAATCCACCGCTGTCAGGATCACAGCGGCGTTCGTGCCGCCGAATCCGAACGAATTCGACATCGCTGCCTTCACCGTCTTTTTCTTGGCGGTGTTGGGCGTCAAATCTATGGCGGTCTCAACCGATGGATTTTCCAGATTTAATGTCGGCGGAATAACGCCATCGCGGATCGCCAGCGCGCAGAAAATCGCTTCCACCGCGCCTGCGGCGCCGAGCAGATGACCGATGGCGGACTTCGTCGACGAGACCGAAAGCCCGGCCGCCGAATTGCCGAACAGCCGTTCGATGGCTTTGAGTTCGATCTCATCGCCGAGCGGCGTCGAAGTGCCGTGGGTGTTGAGATAATCGATGTCCGCGGGCGTCATGCCTGCGTTCTTCAGCGCCGCTGTCATGGCGCGGAAGCCGCCGTCGCCATCATCGGCCGGCGCGGTGATGTGATAGGCGTCGCCGGAGAGGCCGTAGCCTTTGACCTCGGCGTAGATCTTTGCGCCGCGCGCCTTGGCGTGCTCGTACTCTTCCAGAATGACGCAGCCCGCGCCTTCGCCCATGACAAAACCGTCGCGGTCTTTGTCGTACGGGCGCGAGGCTTTTTCCGGCGTGTCGTTGTAGCCGGTCGACATCGCGCGCAAGGCGCAAAAGCCCGCCATGGCCAGACGGCCAACAGTGGCTTCAGCGCCGCCCGCCACCATCACGTCAGCGTCGCCGTACATGATCAAACGCGAGGCATCGCCGATCGCGTGCGCGCCAGTGGCGCAAGCGGTGACAACGGCGTGGTTCGGGCCGCGAAAACCGTGACGGATCGAAACTTGGCCGGAGGCCAGATTGATCAGCGCGCTCGGAATGAAGAACGGCGAAATCTTGCGCGGACCATCGCGTTCCAACTGGAGCGCGGTGTTGCCGATGGCCTC